>CBDUSO010000008.1:0-60777 GCA_965370295.1 uncultured bacterium | reverse complement strand
TTGCAGTGTTCATAACAGGTGCTGTGGTCATCAGCATAAACAGCACCAGCGACAACGATAGTAGTTTTGTAATTGTTCTTTTCATCTTTTTTACACTCCTCAATTTCTCACAGAAAATAACATAGCATAGAATATCAACATCGGCAACACTCCAAATCATTGTCTGCATAAAAATGATTTGACCAACAAGATAATACAACTAGAATGGTGAATGATACTAATTCATATAGTTGAGGTGGCAAGAAAAAAATGGCAAAAAAGGGAAAGAAAAAATTAGTCGGAGAAAAGCGTGTTCCGAAGTTGGTTGAGCAGAAAAAGCGTGAAAAAAGAAGTCGCAGAAATAGCTGGATTTCATCACTCGCTGTTATCTTGATTCTTGTCGCTCTCTCACTTTTTTGGTATTTTTCAAACAAACCAGTTGATGATACATTTGTGAGCAGGTTTGATGCATTCACCTGTGAGCTCCCGGAAGATTGGGTTTCCCATGACCTTGATGCAACCCTTACTTTTGACAGCTCTCTGGGTGAATCCTCGCACCCACATCTGTTTGCTCCAAAATCTTTTGAGATAAAATCAGAGGAATTCAGTGAGACCACCCTTGAAATCAGCCCTGAAATCTTAGAGGCACTTGAAAAAAACAGGGGCAACAAGGCAACCCCAATTGACGACAAATTAAAAGAAGATATTGCCAAAAAAATGAACATAACAAACGACCCAAGCAATATCGATGAAACATACACCGTGATCACAGCTTGCATCTTCACAAAGGAAAAAACTGAACAGGACATCAAAAGATACATCGGCGGAATTGGTGGCATCAATGATCCTGAAGAATTCTTCCTGGAAGAACTCGAAAATATCGGGACAAAAATTCCTGGAGTTGAATACGGTTATTATCTGCTTCAACCAAATGGACACCCGGTTGGAATCATAAAAAACAGCGACATAACCATAATCTTTAACGGAATTTTTGATGAGACTTCAAAAGAGGACGTAGAGAGTTTGTTCCTCTCAATTAAAATACCATGAGCAAAAAAACAAAGGTTGACCTGATTGTTCGTGGCATCAGTGAGCTCCTGACAATCGCAGGAATTGTTCCAAAAATTGGGGCAGAGCTTCAAAATATTGGTCTGATAAAAAATGGTGCATTCGCAGTTGCAGGTGGAATGTTTATTGGTGTTGGAACCTCCGATGAAATATTTGAGAATTTTGAATCAGACAACATTTTTTCAGCAGGTGGAATGGCGACTTTACCGGGATTTGTAGACCCGCACACCCATGCTGTTTATGGAGGAGAGCGGTCAAAAGAATTTGAGCAGAGACTTGAAGGTATGAGCTACGAAAAAATCATGGCAGATGGTGGAGGGATTCTTTCCAGCGTAAAAATGACTAGAAATGCCACCGATTCTGAACTTGAAAACTCTGCAAAAAAACGTCTCAAAAATATGATCTCCCACGGGACAACTTCTGTTGAAATAAAATCTGGATACGGACTCGATACTGAAACTGAACTGAGAATGTTGAAGGTTGCAGGCAAGGTTGCAGATGAGCTTGGCATCACATACAAACGAACTTTCCTTGGAGCACACTCAGTTCCAGCAGGCTATGACCGAAAAGAATACATCGACTTAGTAAAAGGTGAGATGCTGATAGCCTGCAAACCACACGCAGATTTCATCGATGTTTTCTGCGACAAAGGGGTTTTCACAAATGAAGAAACTGAAGAGATTGTGAAATCCTCAGGACTTCCCGTTAGACTTCACGTGGATGAACTGGCAGACACGGGTGGTGCAAAGCTTGCTGGAAAATTGAAAGCACTCTCTGCTGACCACCTGATTCAAGCAAATGATGAAGGGCTTCAGGCATTGGCTGATGCTGGAACGGTGGCAACATTTCTCCCAGGAACATCATTTTTTCTGGGAAAACCTTTTGCAAGAGCCAGGAAGGCAGTCGAGCTTGGGTGTATCGTGGCACTTGCAACCGACAGAAATCCCGGTTCATGCACGGTTGAGTCCATGCAGTTTGTGATTGGGCTTGCCTGCAAATTTTTGAAACTTACACCAAAAGAGGCGATTGTTGCAAGCACCATAAATGCGGCATATTCACTCAGAATCCACGACAGAGTTGGATCAATCGAGGTAGGAAAACAGGCAGATTTTATTGTTCTGGATGCACCCTCATATAGGATAATACCATACGAATTGACACAAAATCACGTTTCACACGTGTTTATAAAAGGCAAGGAGAAACAAATATGGGACAGATCGTAGAATGCGTACCGAACTTTTCAGAGGGCAAAGACAAGAGCATTGTTGACAAAATTGCAAGACATGCAAAAGAAACCAAGGGTGTAACACTGCTCGATGTCCAGATGGATGCAGACCACAACCGCTCTGTCATCACATTTGCAGGAGAGCCAGATGCAGCAGCCCAGGCAGCATTTTTGATGTGCAAAGAGGCTGCAAACCTCATTGACATGAACAAACATTCTGGTGAACACCCCAGGCTTGGAGCAACCGATGTAATTCCGTTTGTTCCAGTTTCTGAAATCAATGTTGAAGAGTGCAACAAACTCTCCGAGAAACTCGCCAACAGAATTTGGGATGAGCTGAAGATTCCAAGCTATCTTTATGAGGAAACCGCCAGAACTCCAGAACGTGTTGACCTTGCCATAATCCGCCGTGGTGAATACGAAAAAATAAAAGCTGAGATGGGTGTAATCCCTGAGCGTGATCCCTGCGTTGGTGAACCAAAGATGCATCCAACCGCTGGCTGTGTGGTCATCGGTTGCCGAATGCCACTGGTTGCGTTCAACGTAAACCTGAACACAAAAGATGTTTCAATTGCCAAAAAAATTGCCGGTATGATTCGAAGTCGCTCTGGTGGATTCACTTACTGCAAGGCAATGGGCTTCACGATTGAAGAACGCGGATACACCCAAGTTTCCATGAACCTGACCAACTATAAGCGCACCTCAATTCGCAAGGTTTTTGAGATGATAAAGAGTGAAGCACTGCGTTTGGGAGCATTACCAATTGGTGCAGAAATTGTCGGACTCTTACCGCTCGATGCAATCTTGAATGTTGCTAAGGGTCATCTGAATCTCTGGGATTTTGACAAGAAACAAATTCTCGACCTTCGGGTTTCTGCTGGCGGGGATGATTCCTGGTTGCCAACCTCATTTGTGAAACAGGTTTCAAAGAAGGTTGCAGCTCCCGGTGGAGGATCAGTTTCCGCCGGAATCGGTGCATTGGCATCCGCTCTTGCTTCAATGGTTGCCAAGTTGTCCCAGTCAAAAAGATTTGCCAGCGTGAAGGAAGAGATGGCAGGGATTGCCAAGAAGGGCGATGCGATTGCTGACGAATTGGTTCTGCTTGTTGAAGAAGACACCGATGCCTTCAACGGTTTCATGGTCGCAATGAAACTCCCAGACGGTGATGAAAAAACAAAGGCTTTCAAAGAAAAAAGTATGCAGGATGCAACCATCTATGCAACCGAAGTCCCACTTAAAACCATGCAGGCAACCGCATCTGCACTTCCTCTCATAAAAGCGGTTGCAGAGCGTGGAAATCAGAATTCCCTCTCTGATGCTGGAGTTGCCGCACTCTCTGTGGTGACAGCTTTGAAGGGTGCCCATTTGAATATCTTGATAAATGTTGGCGGGATTGAGGACAAGGCAAAAGCTTCCGAATTGAAAACAATTTCAAACAAAATTATTGAGACAGCCGTTCCTGAGGCAGAAGCTATTTATGAGATGATCAGGAAAAAACTCTCAAAATAATCTGCTTTTTTAGTTTTCTAAACAGTCAGATATTCCGTAGGGGTCAGCTATGGCTGACCCCATTAACATATTTCCAAGTTTACTTTACGTATTCATAACCAAATATTATCCCAGTCAGATTGGATTAGCGGGTGGATGCCAGTATAATGTTTGTGGAGGTTGAATTATGAGAATTGAATTGAGACTGGTTGTTGCCACGATGATTGTCTGTTTCCTGTTGTACCAGTGAATTTTAGTATTTCAAGTCAAAATAGCGACATCGAATACAATATACCTCATTGTACTGGACTTCAACTCATCGGCACAGCAGACCAGAGAATAAATGGAAAGAGAATAAACGCAAAGCTGGGTGAGAGTATTTTTCAGTTTGGTGAGGATACTGCCACAATTATTGTTTCTCAGCAGGACAAGATTGAGCTGGTGAATTTCAGTATTGCAAACAATCATAACAAAAAAACTCTCATCAAAATCGAGAGTGAGTACAAAATATTTTCCATCACAGATGCCGGTGGATACAAAGTCACACAACCAATCGGCATTAAAGGAGGCTCTGTTGCGGGTCCTTTTTCAGTTGAAATTGCATTACCCATTATCAAAAATAGATCGCGGATTCCCGACAACGCATTCACAGTAACACAGGTTGATGCATATGATAATCTAATACCCGAATGTCCACCCGAAGTCGTGAAAATAAACTATCGAGAGTATCCTCTATATTGTGACGAATGCTCAGTTTGTGAAGATGACTCAAGCTGGGTCGGACACAGTGGAACAAACTATCCAGGCGGTTATCCCGACCATGACATCAATATCAGTGTCTCAGACAGAGAAATTTCCAGTACATCCTCCTCTCAGAGAAATATTGCAATCGGAGGAAACCGTATACATGCTGTTTGGATTGAAACTATTCTTGAAAAACATCGAAATGTTTTTTATTCTTATGTAGACATTGCACCAGGTAGAAGCCTCGCTTGGTCAAAACCAATGAATGTTTCCCAGTTTACAAATCAGCAAATCCAAGCAAAGAGCGTTGCAGTTTCTGCAAACGAAGAGTCAGTTTTCATCGTCTGGAATGTGGAAATAAATAATAAAGGAGGTATGCCACTCATCACAGATGAGGATGATGACCACCACGTTTTCTGTGTGAAGGGGCTGGTTGGAAAAGAAGGTTGCTGGTTTGTTTTGCCTGTTGACGGTACTGAAAAGCTGGTCAACTATAAACCACCAAACAATAAAAAATCAGTAGAAACACACATTGCAAATATGAGCCAAAACGGTGAACTTGACTCTTGGAAACCTGTTGTTGCAGTAGACTCATATGGAAGACCACACATCACTTGGCAGAACACAATAAGGTTTTACAGAACTAAATGGAGGATTGGCTACAATGAATGTATATTCTGGGTTTTCTGGGAGAATGGATGGAAAACTGTAGACGGGGTTGAAGTTGTGCCTTACAAATTCACAAGCGACCTTGGCAATCTTGCCGTGATAGCATCCAATAAACAGGAAAGCTATTTTTCACCCTCGATTGTTATCGGTGTTGTCAATTATTCCTATTTACTACGTGGCGAGTCAGTCATTATTGGTTTTCACAATGAGCGAGGAGATGATATTATGCTAAGAGGTAGGAAATTCACAAAAGAAACTTGGGACTCTCTCGTAAGCATGTGGTATGGATATGGGGATGGGAAAAATGTGTCTGTTGCTATTTATGGTTGGTTGTATACTATCGAAACAGTATATGAGAAGGATGGAAATATATTAATGAATCATGGATTTAAGATTGACTCATCAGGTAAATGTAGTAATCCCTGCATAGTTACTTGCCAAAGTCTCATTAAAGGTGAATGTTGCGAGTTCGCAACCCATATTGTTTATGAGCGTGAGGGCGATATATACTACAGCAGTTCGTGTACATATTTTGTGAATATTAATATCAGCAACAACAAGGGTCATTCATCCAACCCCTCAATTGCACTTGATGAATACTACAGACCCCACATATTGTGGACAGATGAAACACCAGGCAAAGAGACTGAGATCATCTATATCCATCTTGATTGTGCGTGATTACATGGGGGTGAGTAACCGGGGTTGCCCCTCGATTTTTATTTTTTTAGAATAATCCTTGAACTCATCACTTTCACCAACCCGCACCATCTTCCATTACGATGCAATCATCAAAAATACCTTGAGCAGATGGATTTACCAGTCCTACTTAAGTGGTGTGGCACATCCCGGACAAGAAATTCTCAGCTTGCACTTTGCACAGCTCTTTGCTCTGAAAACAAAGCTACTGAGAAAGCCGACCACCAAAAACGCAACAAGAGTGTACACATAAATCATTACAAATAATTCTACCATCAGGATTATGAGAATAATTATTGGTGGAATCAGTATCAACAAGTAAGTAACAGCAATGCTTGTTTGGGTTATTTTTGCAGTAAATTTTGACTCATCACCCTTTGAAAAAAGTGCGGATGAAATTAATCCCCAACCAGTTCCGCATCTTTTCCCGTAGTACCAGCAATGCCTGCAGACAGCCCATCTTAAAAAGATATAAACCATAAAGACAGCCAAAAATGTGTACACGATTCCGCCAACTGGATGGAACATATAAATTGCAAATGCTCCCACTTCTATCCAGATAAGCATCAACAGGTTTGAAATAACCACTGAAGAAATTGGATATTTGTCGAGTCCTTTTTCATATAATTCCATTTTTACCACCTCTTTATTTTTCATTATATTGTTGGTATGCGTGTTTGCAACATTCCATATCTGATTATTTTTCATCATGGATGGCTGTGCAAAAATATTCTTGATTTTTCGGGATTTCTTTTGTAACTTTGCAAAGTTACAAAATGTATCAAAAAGGAGAATCCATTTATATATGATTCAAAAAATTGGTTTTCTGGCACTTGCTGGTGCTGTTGGCACTCTCAGCAGGTTTGGATTATCCGAGCTATTTGGCAAGATTGCTGGTAATTCTTTGCCGTGGGGAACGATTGCCGTGAACCTTGTCGGTTGTTTTCTTGCTGGATTTTTATGGGTTTTGTTTGAAAATAAAATAACGATTCCAAAGGAAACTCAGGTATTGATATTTGTTGGATTCATGGGTGCATTCACCACGTTTTCATCGCTGATTCTTGAGACTGGAAAAATGGCTCAGTCTGCCCAATGGATGAAAGTTTTTTTGAATCTTCTGCTTCAAAATGGAGTTGGATTTGTTGCCCTTTTTTCCGGAATGGCTCTTGGCAAAGTTGTGTAGCTCCCCACGAAAAATAGGACTTATTTAAGCTTGTTGATACGGGAAGCAAAGTAAACAATTCAGCAAATAAAATGAAGTTCTTATTCTTGTGAATTGAGTTTGTTTTCTTCGGTTTCCTGAAACTCCTCTAGACCAATTTTTTCGGCGATATATTCCACAACATCTCTGACATACGCTACTTCTTTTGCAATTTTGAATACTGTGACTATTACTGCAATCACAAGTACGATCCATCCCACTGAAAGTATAACACCTATAGCTTCCATGTTTCCTCCTTTATCCTTGTGTATTATTGTAGCTGAATTGTTTGGGTGTGCAAGCTTATTTCCAACAAGAGATATTTATTTTGTCATTCCTGGACCCATCCAGGGTGCTGTCAAAGCGTGTGAATATCTGTACAAACCAATGATTTTGATTGGTTAGATAATTGTTGTTTTTGGTTTTGAGTGCGATTTTATGATCCCCTGGATTCTGAATCAAGTTCAGAATGACGGAGGGTTGTGCAGAATGACGATGAGGAAAGCAGGAACGAAAAGGAACACAACGCTTACGTGTTGTTTTTATTCCTTTTCATCAACTCGATCTGCATTTCTTCGATACGTCTTAGCCTCCTTTCATTATTCCTTGCTCTCCTAATCAGAAATACTATCAACCAAATAATAAATATGATGAAAGCTAAGTTGAACAACAGAGATAATATAGTGCGGATATCAATTGTCAGCAAACTTGGATTTTCCATTATTCTTTTTTGTCCGATCTGAGAGAATTGTAGATGTAGACGTTATCGTTATTTTCAGGTTCAACTTTCCCAAACTGTTTCATAAGAATTCTTTCAATGTGCTTCACTCTTTTCACATTTTGAAAATGAGTGACATAAAATGCTATTAGAAGTACTATCATCCCAATTACAAAAAGAGCTTGGAACAACATTAGTAAGCCATAACCAATATCATACATATTTTCCTCCAATTCATCCCAAACAAATTGGGATCACAAGTTTTTATTATTCTACTACAATAAATTCAATACTCAATAAATCTGTTTGTTTTTTTATTCGCCATGGTTATCTCGCTGTTTTATTTTTGCAATTACGTATCTCACCAAAAGAAAAACTATTATTGCAAGGGCAATAATAAATCTCACCCCTACCTCGTCTAAAGATTTGAAATAATTTATGATTCCGCTCATAAATCCCCCCTCCTTATACACAAAGCCCCCTCAGCAAAACACCAAGGGGGCTTTGAAAATATAAATTATTTTTTCAGATTTTGTCCAAAAATAATTTTAGACAACACCCTGGTCGATCATTGAATCAGCAACTTTTCTAAATCCGGCAATGTTTGCACCGAGGACATAGTCCCATTTCTTACCAAATTCTTTGGAGGTTTCAAATGCCTGGGTATGAATGTCTTTCATGATCCTCTTGAGGTGAGTATCAACTTCTTCACGTGTCCAGCCCATGTGGAGTGAGTTCTGTGACATTTCAAGACCAGAAACAGCAACGCCACCAGCGTTTGCGGCTTTTCCAAGACCATAGAGAACTCCACCCTTCAAGAATACATTGACTGCTCCTGGGGTAGATGGCATGTTTGCACCCTCTGAAATTGCCTGAACACCATTTTTGACGAGTTCTTTTGCATCATTTTCATCGAGTTCATTCTGGGTGGCACATGGCATGGCGACATCATACTTGCGACCAGTCCAGAAACCTTTTTTGCCTTCGTGATATTCACATTTGAATTTGTCTGCGTACTCTTTAATTCTTCCACGTTTGACATTTTTGAGTTCCATGACAAATGCGAGTTTTTCAGCATTAACGCCATCTTTGTCAACAATATAACCGCTGGAGTCTGAGAGTGTTACAACTTTTCCACCAAACTCATTGACCTTTTCAGTTGCATACTGGGCAACATTTCCAGATCCACTGATTGCGACTGTTTTTCCCTGGAGGTCGCAACCTTTGCTGTCGAGCATTTCCATAAGGAAATAGGTTGCACCGTATCCGGTTGCTTCTGGTCTGATGAGTGATCCGCCCCAGTTGCGACCTTTGCCGGTGAGTGTTCCTGTGAATTCATTTGTGAGTTTTTTGTACATTCCAAACATGTAGCCTATCTCACGTCCGCCAACTCCAATGTCTCCTGCTGGTACATCGGTGTCTGGACCAATATGACGGAAGAGTTCACCCATGAAGGACTGACAGAATCTCATTACTTCAAGGTCTGATTTTCCTTTTGGATCAAAGTCTGAACCACCCTTACCGCCACCCATTGGGAGTGTGGTGAGAGCGTTTTTGAAAACCTGCTCAAAGCCTAGAAACTTGAGGATTCCAAGGTTTACGCTTGGATGGAATCTGAGTCCACCTTTGTACGGTCCGATTGCTGAGTTGAATTCAACTCTGAAACCACGGTTAACTTCAACGTTACCGTTATCTCTTGTCCATGGAACACGGAATAAAATTACACGTTCGGGCTCGATGATTCTCTCAACGATATTGTGTTTTTTGTACTTTGGTTCTCTTTCAACTAATACCTCAATTGACTCGATAACCTCTTGGGCTGCCTGATGAAATTCAACACCAGCAGGATCGCGACGCTTGACAATTGCCATAATGTCTTCAACAAATTTTGACATATTTTCATACTCCTTCTAATTGGTTTTTAGTGGGGTTATATTTTTGATCGCTCCCCACGTTTGTTTGGTTTCAGCGATCAATCTGTGATTTCAGCAATCAGAACTGATGCGGCGATTGCATTCATCTTTGATTCTGCGGTATCTGCTCGTGATGGAACAATCACGGGAACCTTTGCTCCAAGCACGACTCCAGCGGTTTCAGCCTCACAATTTCCGAGGTAAACCAATGTTTTATAGAAAATATTTCCAGCTTCAACAGACGGCATGATGAGGATGTCGGCACGACCTGCAACCTCTGAAACGATTCCTTTGTGTTTGGCAGCTTTTTCTGAGACGGCGTTGTCAAGAGCGAGTGGACCGTCCACAATTACATCTTTTCCAAATTGATTGCGGTCTCCCATTTTGGCTAATGCTGCGGCATCAACTGTGGATGTTACTTTGTCTGAAACGGTTTCAAGTGAAGAGATGATTGCGGCACGAACAGGGTTTATTCCAAATCCTCTTGCAACACGAATTGCATTTTTTAGAATTTCAGCTTTTTCCATGAGGTTTGGGGCGGGAACCATTCCACCATCTGTCATAATAATTAATTTTGGATAGGTTGTGGTTCCTATGATTCCGACATGAGAGAGGACTTTGCTTTTTCTGAGACCAGCTTCTTTGTTTAAAACGGCTCTCAGAAGAATTGGAGTTCCCACTGAACCCTTCATGATGATTTCCCCACGACCAGCTGTTATCTCTGCTACAGCTCTTGCGGAGGCTTTTGCTTTGTTGGGTTCATTGATGATCTTCCATTTGATTTCAAAACCAAGTTCTTTTGCGATCTCTTTGATTTTGGCTTCGTCACCAACTAGAACTGGCTCGACAAGGTTAAGATCGGCTGCCATTTTTACGGCTTCAATTACAACTTTGCCCTCGGCAGCTGCAACCACCAGCTTTTTTGTCTCTTTAGACTGTGCTTTTTTTATCAGTTCCTCAAAATTACTTATCATGTTATTACTCCTTTACCTTAAAATCAGAATCAGCCAATATTTTTTTGGCAGAAAGCATTATGGCTTCATTTGCCTTAATTCCAGTGTTTTTCATGAAAGATTTTACAACATGGTAGCCAACAGCAAACCCGGCACCATATGGGAGTCCTGTTCGGTAGCCACCGTACATGAATGGTCTGTGTAAATCTATTCCGTTTAGTTTCAGGTTTTTGTTGTACTTTGACCAGATTTTTTTCACGTCAGACATTTCAAGTGATCTTGCAGTTTCTTGAATATAGTTTGCACCAAAAACTTCTTCGATGTAGGTTTCGGCAAGACCCTCGGCAACAAGCGAGTTTGCTAAGGGATATCTTAGAGCCTGGATTGGGTAGATGGAAGACCTCATCACATGATGATACTCACGGGAAGCGTTTGCTGTCAGGTGAACAAGTGAAAGTTTTGTGGGCCAGATGCCAAGGAGAAGAAATGGGGGAATGTTTCCAAAACCAACTGTTCCCTTGAATTTTTCCATCACCTCTGGTCTTGTGCGGTCAGCAATGAGCAATGCCCATTTTACAAATGGGCCAATCAAATATTTTCTTGCTTCGTGAAGTGCTTTTTCAATCCTGTCCCATGCTTTGAATGCGGTAAGTGTGGTGAGAGCTTGTTTTATGTCAGGCAGATTGTCCTGGGGGTCAAAGAGGAGGGATAGTCTGAGCATTTTGTAGCCGTTGAATCCGGTCATTCCGTGGGACATTTCATCCCAAAGCTCAACAAGAGAATCAGAGAATAGTCTTCGGTGGAGTCTGACCTGGTCTCTTTCTTCCAGGTTTGTTGCTTCCTCCAGAAATCTTGCTGTAAGCTCTTTTGTCGGGACCATCTCGAAGCTCTGGAGGTTTATCATGTATCAGTACTCCTTTGCCTTTTCTTCGCCTCGGAGAACTCGTAACCCTCCCAGGGCTAGGGCTTCCATTTCCATCTGCCCCGCCATATTGATTATGGGGGCGATGTAGGCGGTGTGTTTTCCTATAATTTCTCTTGCGTAGGGGGCGTATGCGACAGAACCAGTTAGCACGATTCCATCAACTTTCCCCTTGATAACTGTTGCCATCGCACCAATCTCACATGCAATCTGGATGAGCATTGCATCAAGAATGGTTTTTGCTTTTTCGTCACCATCTTCGATTCGTGCGAGAACTTCACGAACATCATTTGTTTTTAAGTATGCTGAAAGTCCACCTTTTTTTGTGGTGAGAATCTTGATGTCTTTTTCTGTGTAGTCACCTGTGTAGCAGAGCTCAACAAGGCTGACAAGAGGGAGTGAGCCAGAACGTTCCGGTGAAAATGGTCCGCCCTCGTTTGCATTGTTTGCGTCAAGAAGTCTTCCGCCGGAAACTGGACAAATCGAGATTCCACCACCCATATGTGCGGTTACAAAATTGGCTTCCTCGAATGGCTTGCCAATCATCTCTGCAGCTTTTCTGCTGGTTGCTCGGATATTTAGGGCATGAGACATGGATTGTCTCTGGCACTCTGGCATTCCGGCAACTCTTGCAACATCTGTAATTTCATCAACAGAAACCGGGTCAACAATGAAATATGGAATGTCATATTTTTTTACAATGATGTCTGCAATGATTGCACCAAGATTGCTTGGGTGGTCGGCACGTTTTGCTTCAATCAGATCGGTTAGCATCTCAGGATTTATTTTGTAAGTTCCGGCAGGGATTGATTTTGTGATGCCGCCACGGGCAACAATCCCAGTCAAAAATTCTTCTGTGATATTGTTTTTTGCCAGGAATTCTCTGATTGCAATAAGCCTGTAGGGAGCCTGATCTGAGGTTTTTTCAAAAGATGAGAGTTTTTTTGGGTCGTGCTCAATAGTTGTGGTGACCACCTCAACATCATCATCGAAGACCGAAACCTTCGTGGTTGTTGAACCAGGATTGATGATCAGCTGTCTAATCATAACGCTAAACTTCCTTTTTTCAGATAACTCACAGAGAAGATTTTATGTCTTGGAATTGTCAGGTCAAGGTTGGTAGTAAAAAACTTTTTGGTCGATTTTTGAGGTAATGCCAGAGAGTCGGAAGCTTACCACTGACAGGTAGGGGACAGGTTTCAAACCTGTCCCCTACAAAAAACTCGATGACGTAGGGACAAATATTTTAAACGTTTGTTGTAGGGAACGCAGATCTGCGTTCCCTACGGTACTTGTCATTCTGAACTTGACTTAAGAATCCAGGGGGTTATAAAATCGTGTTCAAAACAAAAACAAGAATTATCCAGTCAGTTAAGATTATTGTTTCACACACTTTGACAGCACCCTGGATTCCGTGTCAAGCACGGAATGACAAAACTTAAGGAAAGAATCATGGTGTTCATCATTATGGACAGGTTTCAAATCAACCCCGTTTCATGCCCACAGGGATTGCATCTAAGATTAGAAAAGATTAGTTCTTTTTCTTTTTATTATTTTTCTTGGCTTCGCGATATTCGGGAGGAGAGGGTGTGAGCATGAGTTTGATAACTTCCCATGCCATCTTCATTCTTCTTCCAAAACCATCCACCGCTTTGCCCTTGGTTTTTTCTTCCTTAAAGAATTGACTGCAACCCTTCAGGAGAACATTTTCAACCCTGAGATTGTGGGCGGCAATATATTTGGTCAGCATCATCTCGACACCGTAACCAAGATTTTCGTCAATCTTTGCACCCTCCCAGATAGAGCGTTTCATCCCGCGTTGCCCGGTTAGGAATGGGAAAACTTTCTGAATCCAGTCGGTTGAAAATTTTCCTTCACTGAAAAGTCCCATGGTTATATCAGTGCTGTCGCTCAATATTGGTTTGATGAGTGCGTCGATGAACTCAGGTTTTAAGCCAACAAGGTCAGCGTCAAGAAAAACGATGACATCAGCTGAGGTTTCTGCAACCCCTCTCTGCATAGCAGAGGCTTTTCCCTGGTTCGGGGTTTGCTGAAAAACCTTCACCCCCTCAAAACTCCTTGCAATTTCAACCGTTTTATCGGTTGACCCATCCGACACAACAATTACCTCATCGGGAAGCCTGGCAGAAGTGACCACCTCTAAAACACCGGCAATTCCTATCTCCTCGTTATATGCAGGAATAATTACTGCAACACTCATCTATTAGCTTTTAAACTCTCCTCTATGAATTCCTGGACAAACGGTAAAACTTTTTCAGGTTCCATAAGTTTAGTTTCACAAGACCTGCGAATGGTTACTTCAACAAGATTTTCTGCGAGCTTTTTCCCAATAACAATTCTCAGCGGGAATCCAATTAACTCGGCATCATTGAATTTTACACCTGGTCTATCCTTGCGGTCATCAATCATTGTCTCAATTCCGGCTGTCTTCAAATCTTCATAAAACTTCTCAGCAGCATTTACAATCGATTCATCTTTGATGTTTGTGGGGATAATAACTACTTTGAATGGAGCGATTCTGACTGGCCAGATTATTCCCTTATCATCATGGTTTTGCTCAATAATACCAGCAACAGTCCTGGAAACTCCAATTCCGTAACAACCCATGATCATGGGTTTTGATTTTCCGTTTTGGTCGAGGAAGTTGCAGTTCATAACTGAGGAATATTTTGTGCCAAGGGTGAAGGTCTGCCCGACCTCAAGTCCGGTTGAAATCTCCATGACTTTGCCACAATTTGGACAGGTATCGCCATTTTTAATTTCACGGATGTCGGCGTAAACTTTTTGTTTCCAATCTCTTCCGTGTGTTACACCGATGTAATGTTTGTCTTTTGCGAGTCCTCCGCATATCATTCCTGCAGAATCAATCAGTTCGTCATCAGCAACAATGAATCCGTCAAAACCAATCGGACCGGCAAATCCAAGTGGAGTGTTTGTAACCTTTACGGTTTCTTCCTCACTGGCAATCTCGATTGCAGTTGCACCAAGAATTTTTTTCAGTTTGGTTTCAGAGATTTCGTCATCTCCACGGACAAGTGCCATCACAAACTTTTCGTCCACTTTGTAGATGATTGCTTTGATGAGTTTGTTTGGATTTTTATCTAAGAATTTTACAACCTGGTCGATTGTTTTTTCGTTTGGAGTATCGATGAGTTTTAGCTCTTCATCAACCTCTTTGTTGATGTCTGCACGTTTTCCAAACCTTGCAATCTCAATATTTGCAGAGTATCCACACTCTTTGCAGTGGGTGAATCTGCACTCACCATTTTCTGCTTCAACCACAAATTCGTGGGAGGCAGAGCCACCGATTGCCCCTGTGTCTGCTTCGACAGGAATGTATGTTACTCCGCATTTTTCAAAAATATTACAATAGGAATCGTATGCAATTTTGTAACTCTTCTCATGGGTTTCTTCATCAACATCAAAAGAATACATGTCTTTCATCAGAAATTCACGAGCACGGATTACGCCATATCTTGGTCGTCTCTCGTCTCTGTATTTTGTTTGAATCTGGTAGAGCATCAGGGGGAGTTGGCGGTATGATTTTATATCATTTCTGACATGGAGTGTGACGATTTCTTCATGGGTTGGACCAAGGCAGAATTCTCTTCCTTTGCGATCTTTTACTCTAAACATCTCTCCACCATAGAGATCCCATCTTCCTGATTCTTCCCATGGTTCAGAGGGGAGGAGTGCGGGCATGAGCATTTCCTGGCATCCAATTTCATCCATCTCATCACGAACAATTTTTGTAACATTCTCTAAAATTCTTTTTCCAAGCGGGAGGAGTGTGTAGATACCTGCTGAAAGTCTTCTGATGAGTCCAGCCCTGAGCATCAGTTTGTGGCTGATTGCCTCAGCATCGACTGGTACTTCACGTAGTGTTGGTGAAAAATATTTCGATCTTCTCATTTTATTCAAACTCCGTTTCAAATTCTGTAAATTCGGTAAATTCTGGTGGGTGGAAAACAACTGAGCGGTCTGGCTCACGCCCTATTGAGGATGTGAGCAGTCCAAATCTCTCTGCAAATTTATGCTGGAATCGCCTGACTTGGGCTGGTGCCGGTGGAAGTCTGACAGATTTGTTTTCTTTCAAAACTTCTTCGATTGCATCATCGAGTGCCGACTGGTCGACTTCCTGCTGGGTGCGATTTCTTTTTATCCCCTTGATGATTCTTTTCACGTGGGCAAGGGTATTTTTTGCGATTGTGTAAACCGGGATTTCGAGTGCTTTGGCTTGTTTTATCGACCTGGGCTTTTTTTGTTCGTAGTTGCTGGTGGTCAAAACCATGTCAGATTCAGCAAGGATTGAAACCACTTCAGCATTTATCTGGAAGTGGTGAATTGCTCTTCTTATGTAATCTCTGGAAACCCCAAAGGTATAGATGTTGACAGGTTTTATTTTGATGCTGGGTTCTGAGGTTTTTTCTTCATTATCTTTATCTGAGCTACTAGTTTTTTTGGTTTTTTTTTCTTTGTATTCTGGCTCAGAAGGAGGGTTAAAGAGTTTTTCAACTCGACCATCTTTGTGTTTTACACGGGTTTCAGGGTTCAGTCGGTCATACCGCAGATACTCATCAACCGTGTTGTCGATATTCTCATAAATCACAAACTTTCCACGGTCTGCAATCTCAACCAGGGTGTCAAATGTTGGAGGTGCGGTTCTCTCAAGAACAGTTTTTTGGGTACCCCGGCGATATGCTTCATCATCTGAAAGAATTACAGAATTTACGCCACCAAGGAGATCCGAAAGTGTTGGATTCATGAGAAGATTTGGGAGGCTGTGTCCGTGTGCTGTTCCGATGAGTTGTACCCCACGCTCAGCAATTGTTCGACAAGCAGAGGCTTCTTCCTCGGTTCCTATCTCATCGATGATGATTACCTCAGGCATGTGGTTTTCAACCGCCTGAATCATGATTGTGTGCTGGGCGACACCGATTGGAACCTGCATTCTTCTGGCAAGTCCGATTCCATGGTGGGGAATATCACCGTCTCCCGCAATCTCGTTTGAGGTGTCAACCACGATAACACGTTTCCCGTGGTCGTTTGCAAGAATCCTTGCAACCTCTCGAAGAAGTGTGGTTTTTCCAACACCCGGCTTTCCAAGCAGGAGAACTGATTCGCCCTTGCTGAAAACATCCTTTACGGGATCAATCACACCCTCGATTGCACGTCCATATCTGCAAGTCAGACCAACCGGTCTTCCTGTTCGGTTCATTATTCCAGAGATTCGGTGAAGGGTTCTCTCGATTCCGGCTCGGTTATCCCGGTCAAAATCTCCAATTCGAGAGATCACAGATTCAAGATCAAAAAACGAAACAGGCTCGTCAGAAAGAAAAACCGCTTTATTTTTGTACCTGGCTTCAGGTTTTCTTCCAATATCCAGCACAACTTCATAGAGATTTTCCATCCCATCAAACTCAACAAGAGAGTCCCTCATGTTGCCAGGGAGAATCCCAAGAAATGCTTTTCTCTCAAAATCACTGTCCATATATATGGATTATCTGTTATTGGTAGCTTCTTTCAACCAAGAGGTTGATTTTGAGTATCAAGGATAGATTCGCTCCATCAAGTTTGACAAAATCATACAAGATATTATAATCACACTAAAAATAGGAGGTGATATATGAAAAAATGCACCTATGAAGTTGACTACGATAGAAGCACGAGCCTCTTAACTTTTTCAGTTGTTGGTAGACCTGATGTTGAAATAGGAGAGGAGATACTTGCATCCTGCAAGAGGGAACTCTCAAAAAATAACGGAGAGCCAATATCCATTTTCATAGATATAAGCAAGATGAAAATACTTGGAGGGGCTAGTGCCGAAATTATGGAAAAGATACGAACCTATGTTGGGGGTAGATTTGATATTACAAAAGCCGCAACAGTACTCTCTTCTGCTGTGTTGAAATTACAGTTTCTGAGGACTAAATCAAAAAAATACAAATCAAGCAAAGGGAAAATGTTTAAAGATGTTGATGAAGCAAGGGCATGGCTTGGGATTTGATTATTTTTGAAAAAACTCTTTACTTCTGAATCAACAGTGTTGTATTTTTTTCTCATATCAAAACTGTAGGGAACACATATCTGCGTTCCCTACGTCATCATACACCTTTTATGCCACTCTCATGTTTCCCTCTACCGATGCTCAGGTTACAGCTTTTTATAGGCGGACAGGAATCCAGAGGCTTATTCAGGAATTATTTGCTCTCCCGTGGTTTCACATAAATTATACCGGGAAGCGGTCGACAGTTTTTAATTCTTTCCTGCCCATCAAAATAGAGATATGTTGAGCATCCACCATCAAGGTTGAAAGCATAGTTCACACCAATCTTCACAAGCACCGCGCCCATCTCCTCAATTTTGATAGAGTCGAGGAAATTCACAAAAAATGCCTTCCCTTTTCCATCGATTCCAAACGCTGTTCTTCTTGCGGTGTATGAGAGGGCACTCCAGTTCTGGTGGTTGTCGGAGGCCAGATTCCAGTAGGGTTTGCCATATTTTACAACGGTTGGTGACCCACCAAAAATAATTTCACAGTTTCTCCAGGCACCAAGAGGAACTTCGTTCCCTTTTTCTGGAGCCCAATAAATTGCGATGTGATGACCCTTTCTAATGTAGCCCTTTGGCCATCTCCACTGGTATGTTCGCTCGCGATTTTTCCCGGTGTAGCAAAGAACATACGCACCCCAGGGAATCGTGATTGAGCCACTCTTTACACTCGTTACAACTCCCCCCTGGATGATGACATTTACAGAATTTGCCGGAGTTTTTGAACGCCAGTCATCGGTGTAGAGGACGGTTGAATTTTTGGAAGTTGGCTGGTTTAAGCCACTTATATAAATTGTTTTGAGAGACGGTGGAAGAAGCCCGTCAGAGACTGCACCCATCATCTTGAATCTCAGTTTTCCAAAGTACCAGTTGCCAGATTTTGTAGCACAAAACTGAGAACCGGAATTGAAGATGTGCATTGCTTTTCCGTTTTCAACAATTGTTGAATCAAAGAGATACTGCGACCATCCGCCTGATTCATTGTGAAAAGGTCCGTTGATTGCAGCGGTTACCCCAACAAATCTTGCAATTCTGTCCGGGTCATCACGGTACCACATCTGCTGGTATGCAAGTGCCAAACCCAGTTCCACAGCACCTTTTGTTGCATCAATCTCAACATAGCTGAGGCTATAATTTTTGCCATTCACATTCACAGTTTTTGTGATCCACTTGATGTTGTCTGGTGCGGTTGTTACGGTTGTAAATGCAGGGCTGATGCCTGCAATAAGTACAATCATTAAAATAATTGCAGTTATTATTCTTCCGATACTTCTGAATCTTTTTTCTTTCATTTTCTAACCTCCATGTAAATAGCCTACATTTGTTAGAACGGATAAGAAGGGGATTTGGTTCAAAAAATTGTTAAAAATTATCTACTTGCATGCTCAGATTCAATCTATCTCTGCTTCTTGAAAATATTTGCTTGAATTTTGACACCCTGGATTCCGCATCAAGTGCGGAATGACGAGGGTTGTGTGGAATGACGGGAGGGTAGACGGGATGATGATTGCTTGCATGCTGATTAGTTAGTTAGAAATTCTTACAAAAATAATTGTTTGAATATAGAGGACAAGATTATTTTCGCATTATTTTTTCATACTCAGTTTCAATTTGGATGACTGATTGAAGTGTGAAATCAAAGCAGAACTGGACTTCATTTTTTGAGAGCATATATGTTTTCTGTTCTCTTGTTGGTTCAAAACGCTGAAGCTCAAAGTTGAAAAGAACGCTTGGTGCAGTCAACTCAAACCGAGAAAATCTTTTTGAATCGATGTTGAATTTTCGAATCCAGAAGCGAAGAAGTTCACTTCCTGAAATATTTGACGGATTATTTTTGATGTGAATTCCATAGTTTCCAAGGGCTGTATAAAAGGCAATCGAAATATCCTTGAGAGCTGATCCAAGATGCCCGGCTTCGATTTTTTTGCTCGCTCGGATAAGCCTTCCGCTTGACTCCGTGTGATTAATTCTAAGTGGCATGGGTGCATGATACCAGAATATTATTTTTAATGCAATAGCCACCAACGCTAAAATTGGTTACAATATGATAACATTTTCACTTGAACAGATTTTTGAAACTTGAAAACTTGCTGAAACAATATACAATCCACGGTGTAATAATCCTTGGAGGTAGACTTATGAAGAGAATTGCAATCATGCTTTGTTTGATGATGGTGGTTGGACTTGTTGTTTCATGTGGCGGAAACAATAATCCCAAGACGACTAATATCAATACAAGTGACAAAAATACAACCACAACTCAAAAAACTACAGACACAAATAATCAGCAGAAACGTGAGCTTGAAGAAGCAAAAGACCAGCCCTTGCTTTGGGCTTCGTATGAAAACTTTTTGAAAATTGAGAAGGTAATGCCCCCAACAGAATCTCTTTCATCAAACTCCGGGATAATGAATCTTTGGAAAACGATTGAATCAGAACGTGTTTCATGGGGTCAAAATCCATTTCCAGCTTTGACACCAGAAGCCATCGATGAAGTTTATGACAGCTACATAATCGCACCAACTGGTGTTGAAACCCAGATCGCAATAAATGCACTTCTTTATCGCGGAGCTGAATTAAACATCCTTGATGACCTTCACGCTTTGAAAAATGATGATAATGCATTCAAAAATAAATTTATCCAGATTTTTGGCAAATAAGTAACCATGGAAAAGATAACGCTGTCGCATGGTGGAGGTGGAATAGACTCCAGAAATCTGATTGATTCAATCGTTGAAATCTTGAAAAATCCAACACTTGAATCACTAGAAGACTCTGCAATTTTAAATATTTCCGGTGAAAAGATTGCGTTTACAACCGATGGATTTGTGGTCAAACCAATATTTTTTCCAGGCGGGGATATTGGCAAGCTGGCGGTTTGTGGAACATTGAATGATCTTGCTGTGATGGGAGCAAAACCCCATGCACTCTCACTTTCTCTGATAATCGAAGAGGGATTCAGCAGAGATGACCTTTCAAAAATTCTGAACTCCATCAAACAAACAGCGGGCGAAACGCCGATTGTGACTGGTGACACCAAGGTTGTTGAACACGGAAGTGCAGATGGAATCTTCATCACAACAACCGGAATTGGTGTCCAGCTTCCAGATGCAAAACCTTCAGCAAGTCGAATAAAAGCTGGTGATTCCTTGATTATAACGGGAAGCATCGGAAGACATGGTGCCGCAATCATGGCAAAACGTGAAGAGCTGGGATTTTCTTCAACCCTGGAATCAGATGTTGCATACCTGGGTGAAATGTTGCTACCCATGTTTGAGAGTATTGGTGAAGGCGTGAAGGTTTGTCGAGATGTCACCCGTGGTGGATTATCTGCGATTCTTTCAGAATTTGCACATTCTTCAAATGTCGGGATTGAGGTTTCTGAGGAAGAGATTCCAGTTGACACCGATGTGACCGGAATCTGTGCAGCACTTGGAATTGACCCTCTGACACTCGCCTGCGAGGGAAGGGCGTTGATTGCAGTTGACCCCAGCCAAACTGACAGGGCATTGGAAATATTAAAAAATACCGAACTTGGAGAGCTTGCATGTGTTATCGGGAGTGCAGTTCCCGAGCATAAAACCATGACACATCTGATAACTGGAATTGGTGGGGCAAGGATTCTTGAGCCACCAGCCGGAGAGCTCCTTCCTCGAATTTGTTGATCTGCTTCCCCCGCTGATGTTTTCATTTTTTATGGGGTATTATGTACTTAACAAACAGTGTTGATAAAAACCCACATCCCCACCTTACAAAGGTGGAAGGGGACAAATCAGTATTCTAGGGGTGGGGAGTTTTGTGTTTGTCGATACACAATGCTGTTTCAAGATAGTACATAGCATTAAACTGTAGCGTACTAAGTTTATCAGAAATATATTGTTTGGACTCATCTTCTGTTTGCAATCATTGGAAAGTTAGATATAATGCAAAATATCGTAAAGGAGAGAGCAATGGAATCATACATAAGAGGTGAGCATATGTTAATGGCAGATGCTTTGGTTGCAGAAAGAAATAGAGAGTTTTGTAGAGGCAATACTGGTCTAGATTTTTTGGCTCTTGAGGGAAATTGGGTGCAGCACAGAGAGTTCAACAACTACATGCAGGCTCTCAGGAAAAAAGTAGGTTTCATCGGCCCCAAAATCGTAGGGTTACAAATTGGAAAAACAGTTGATGGACTGTTTGGTTCACTCACACAAGCAGGGACTGTAGAAAATATTTTGAATGGATGGACTAAGATTTATTCTGATAACAACAAAGGCTCTAATTCTGGAGAGCTTCATATTGAAAATCTAACAGCAACCAGTGTTTCTGTAATCACCACAAGCCCACTTGATGAAGGTTTTCATCTTGGAGTAGGCGAGGGTTTCATCAGATTTTATAACAAGATGGTAACAAGAGCAAAGATGATAGAAAGCATGGCAACACATGATAAAACAGTTTTTGAGTATGAATGGAAATAGATGATCGAAAATAAGAGAAACTCTGATACCTCAATTTTTTATTTCAACGAGCTGTTCTAAATCTAGTGGCATAAAATAATGATTGAAACCTTGAAATATGGATGAATATCTGTATGATATAATCAGAATTTCAAGAGGCAACATTATTATTACCTTCTTTGTTTAAGAAAATGGTTGATTTTAAGGCAACAGATACCGTTAGAATATATTATCTTAAATTTACCAAAAATACACTATTTGGATTCATCTGCTGTTTGCAATCTTTTGAAAGTTAGATATAATCTAAGATATAGTAAAGGAGGTTTATGTATAATGGACTCGTATATAAGAGGTGAACTGATGTTGATGGCAGATGCACTGGTTGCAGAAAGAAATAGAGAGTTCTGCAGAAGCAATACAGGTTTAGACTTTTTGACTCTTGAAGGGAATTGGGTGGAACACAGAGAGTTCAACAACTACATGCAGGCGTTGAGGCAAAAGGTTGGTTTCATAGGGCCAAGGCTTGTGGGAAAACAGATTGCAAAAACACTGGACAAATTGTTTGGTTCGTTGACCAAAGCAGCTGATGTTATTGAGGCGTTCAAGATAATTCCTGAAATTTACAAAGAAAATAACAAGGGAACAGTTTCTGGCAAATATGTTATTGACAGGCTTGAAGATGGATTTATAAAGGTTGTCTCGACAAGCCCGCTGGATGAAGGTTTTCATCTTGGGGTGGGCGAAGGTTTCATCAGATTTTACAACAAAATGATAACAAGAGTAGAGATGACAGAGAGCATGAACACTCACAGCAGAACTGTTTTTGAATATGAATGGAGAAAATAAATATTTGACAAATTGTAAACATTGTGTTATCATTTGTCTATGGAGACATTAGATATAATAAATGTTGTTATTCGCATTCTGATTGTTATTGCTTGCATTGTTGGTCTCACTTTTGCTTACCAGATTGCAGGTCGAATGGTGAAGTCCGTGTTTGGGGTAACTGCTATTTACCTTTTACTTGGATTCTTTACAATAATAATTGGAAAAGGACTTGGTGCCTATTGGACGATCAACGGTACTCCTGAGTCTGCTGGTGTTGGTATCTGGCAGCTGATTATCTCAGGGGTTGGTCTCATCTTTTTTCTGCTGGGGATGGTCACCATGTACGCTTTTGGAAAAAAGAGGGGAGGCATTTAAATGACTGGTGGTAAAACAATTCTTGTTCCATTACTGATGTTCATCCTTGCTGTTGCCATGATGATACTCTCTTTCATGCTTAGGAAAAAATATAAAAACACTAAGCTTGAAGGTGTTTTCAAGGTGTTTGTTCCTGGATTTTTCCTGGTTGCATTTACAATTTTTATCGTACTGATTACGCAAACATTGATTGTAAAAGGAGTTATGCCAAAAACATTTATGTGGGTCACAAAACTTTACGAAATATTCGGTCTAGTGGGTATTATCCTTGTTGTTTATGGGCTATACATTGTAAAGAATAAAGATATCCGCTGACAACCCATAATCCCCTGACCAGTTATCAATTTTTGTGTGACTGGCGGGGGATTATAGTTGGTTACTTTAGGACTAATTTACGTTCAACCATTTTCATCTTTCCAAAGTTGTCTGTCACAACAATCCTCACAAGATATTCACCTGGCAAGTTCCAGGTGTGAGATATTTTTATGCCTTCAGAATTTGAGCTGGAGTAATCCTTCTCGCCATCACCCCAATCCACCTTCACAAAATATGGTGATGAACCACCATCTGGCACAACAAAAATTGAAACTTTTTCACCAGATTTTGCGGTATTTGTTTTGGTATTTATTCCGGACCAGTTGATATTTATTTGAAGTGGTTGATTGTTTCTTTTGATGCGGTAAACCACAGAAGCAGAGTCAGACAGTGGGTTTGTCTCAGCAGTTGTCACTCTTGCCTGGCATGAAATTGCAGTTCCATTTCCAGAAACTGGAATGTTCTTCACTCTGAAATAAATTTCTGTCATCACGATATTTCCGGGATTCAAAGTGCCAAGTGGAATTTGAAAATACCCAGAGCCTTTTGAAACAGGGGGGTTTGATTTGATGAACTCTAGCTCTCTTGGATAAGAATAACTGAGAATACAGTTTGAAACACTCTTTCTACTTTCATTTTTCACATTCACTGTAAACTTCACAACATCAGAATCAAACACTGTGAATTTGTCAGATTTGTGGGTCATGGAGATTCCGGCCAGCTTGAAACTTGCGGTGTCTGAAATCATAAATGTGTTATCGGAGACCATCTGGACATGGTTTGTGACCGTCAGCCCCCTTGATGGGACTGAAAGATTTTCAGGGAGCTTGAGAGTCATCAAAATTTCAAATGAAGAGTATGGTAGAAGTTCTGCTTTTGTGATGGTCAGTTTTTTCCCAAGCAAAGTTCCCATGGGTTGTGATGAAACAAACTGCATCTGATTTGGGATAGTGTCGGTTATCACAAGGTTGTTAATGGTGAGTGGTCCAGTATTTTCAACTGTTATTTTGAAAACTTTTCTTTTGCCGTTTTCTGAAACCAGTTCCTTTTTTATGTGGATGAGTGGATCGGTTTCTCTGCAAAATTCCTGGAGGTCACGGTAATCAATAATTCCATCAAGATAAATATCAGCTAGAGGATTCCAAGAATCAGAGGCAGGAACAGCATCTGCTGGAATTCCAACCTCACCCAGTCTGTAAATGAGAAGTTGAACATCATTACTGTCGATTGTTCCGTTCATATCCAGATCGCAGAGAAGCTCTGGTTCGATGTGTCTGCCAAGATGGGCAACCGTCATGAAATATCTGGCAAGTGGTACAGGACTGACGTTTACCCCACCAAACCCGTGGCTACCGTTTGTAACCTGGATAAACACACCTTTGTTATCCACAGCATGCAAAGCTCTTGAAAATGCTTCTGCCTGTGAGTAAGCGACAGTTGGGTCAAGATTCCCGTGCATAATCATTATTGGTGGGTCGTCAGGTGATGCCTGATAAACAGGCGATGCCTCGCGGGCTTTGTCCGGGCATTCCGTCACCGGATTGCATCCTAAAAAAAGTGTGGTGAAATATTCGGCTGCCCAGCTCCACGGAACAGTCAGGTCTTCAATTCCACAGTAATCAACCACAGCTTGAGGTCTGGACGAATATTCTTCATATCCGGGACCTTCCATTCCATCATCATCTCCTGCTGTACCCATGAGTGAGACAAGATGTCCACCTGCTGATCCTCCCCAGATGCCAATTTTGTCAGGGTCAATTCCATAAAGTTCCGCATTTCCTCTAAAGTATCTGACAGCCAGTTTACAATCATTTATTGGCTCAGGATGGTCTGCCATTCTGGATAGTCGGTAGTTTATTGAAACAAATGCAAACCCCAGTTGATAACACATCTTGGCATATCCTGAATAAATTGTGTTCCCTTTACTGCCTCCAACCCACCAGCCACCATGCACATAGATTACAAGTGGAACTTTTTGACCACTGCACATTGAAGGCTTTGCATAGTCCAGAAGCAAATCAAATCCACCGGGTGAACCAAAAATAATATTTCTTTGAACGTCAAGTGCCGGCCACGCACCCCAGACATGAGGTGGGAGTGGCCCCGGCACCTCTCTTGTTCCCAGGAAATAACCGGCAGCATCTGTGGTTTTGTATGTTGGTAAATCAACCCAGATTGGCATTGTGAGGAAGAGCAATGCCAGGAAAATTCTAAGTGGTTTCAGCAATTTCATTTTTATATGTTAAGTCATAAGCTCTAAATTTGCAAGCTGGGTTGTTGATTGTTCTGGACATGCTCCGTTGTTCCACGCTTGAGGGAATGACGGGATTATCAACTAGCTGGGTAGGGGGTGGGTCGCGACCCACCCCCTACGACCAGAATAAAGGTGATGCAAATATATTTGCCAAAATAAAACCAGAAATCACCCGAAGACCAGATAAACAAGCAAGCCTTGAATAAATCATTGCGTATCATATTATCAATTTCAAAGAATCCCCCGGGGATAAAAATCAGGGAGAGTATATGAAACTCCTAAAAATAGTAGTGTTCATCGTGTTTCTGGTTGCAGTAACCAGCTCCTCTGCGTTTGTGTTTGGTGCAGAGTCAGAAAATCCAACCCAAAATAAAACCCTCAAACTCACAGAAACCCAGGCAAACAGTTACATGCCTGTTGTCACTGCCGATTATGTTGTGTGGATGAACAGTGAAAACACCAGAACGATTGAGTGCAGAAATGTCGAGACCAAAGAGATACGGACATTAACAAGCGAGAATAGTTTTTCCGCAAAATATTTCAGTTCAAGCTGGATAGGAAATCAGTTTGCCTGTTGGTCAGACCGAAGAGACAGCATAAACGGTGGAGATTCTTACAGACAGATTTTCAGTTGCAATCTAGAATCTGGAACTGAATTCCTCGTGAGTCACGAGTTGGCAATCGATAGCGTGAATGCTGCAACATGGGAAAATTATGCCGTGTTCATTCAATACTTTGAGGATGATACCGAAAATATTTCTGGTATCTATTTGGTTGACCTGACCTCCCCCAAAAATCAAACCCTCATCCAGCCATCAATCAATTGGACACATACTCCATCGCCCACTTTTTACCATGGTTTTGTCGTCTGGGAAAATGAAGACGGACTGAATCTTTACAACATAGAATCAGAAGAAGCAACAATTATCGATGAAAATATTTCTGCTGGAAACGCAAATCCTGTCATCACAAAAGACCATCTTTTTTTCATCGACAGCATTGGGAATGTTTGCTCATATAATTTTGAAACAGCAGAAAAAATGATCATCCAGGAAAATGTCGAGGGTGAAATATTTCCGCTCATCAACAATCCAAACACCGATCATCTTCTCTTTGAAAACTGGGGATTTTCCGGAAACAAACTTCTTCTTTACAAGCCAGGAGAAGAAACAAAAATTCTCCTGGAAGAAAATGATTCAACCTTCAAGATTCAAAATGGAAGCTGTTTTGGTGATAGAATTGTTTGGATAGAGTCAAATATGAATGGGCAGTCGATTATTTCAATGGATTTAAGTAGCAACGAGCGAACTGAAATCAGAAATATTGCGGACGAAGAAACAACCCTGAATGGTGTCATGATTTGGAACGATTCTGTTGTCTGGTATGAAAAAATAAAAACTGAAGATGGCTATCGGAGCGATGTTTTTTATAGTGTTGTTTCAAGTTTGACTGAATAAAAGTTTGTAACCGTAACCAAAAAATTCATAGAAGGAGTGCCGTGAAAGCACTCCTTGTGTTTTAAAATAATATATTTATTGCAGATTCTTCATAATTATACATTGGACATATACAATTTTTTGGTTCTCTGCTGATAATTTGCAAATTGTATATTCTTCAGTTGTTCCATCTTTGTATACAATAACAATCCACATATCACCATACTTTTGAATTATATCAAATTTTTCAATATTAGTTTCATTTTTTATTGTATTATCATAAATATAAATTTCTATCTCATTTTCTTTTGAATCTTTTGTTTTAATTTTTTTTAAATTGTTACCAGATGGACTTTTAATTACCTTTCCACTTTTACCATAATCTGCTTTGTTGTGAGTATATATTACCAATGGAATAATTATATACCCATCTCCTTTACATTTTATGATCAAGTATTCTTTTCCATTTGCATCTGGGCCAACTATTTTTGAACTTTCAATTTCACAATCAATTTTGTAATCACCAAGATCAATTATTGTATCTCCAATCTTTAATGCATATTTACGTTTCCCGCCAACTGGTTTAACTTGGTAATCCCAAGTACTATCTTTCTTATCAACAATTACTTCCAAATACTCAATATATCCATTTTCATATTCAATTACAAGATAATATCGACCATCGATGACTTCAATTTTATAATTTTTGACCTTACCTTTAAGTTTATGTTTTCCAATATCAACTTTCCCCCCTTTTTTTGTTGTTATTATTTCAAACAAACACTCATAATCCTCGTACACAATTGTAACTGATTTTTCTGAACCATTCCAAAAAACATGGTCATTGTCAAAACCAAGGAAATTCACAAGGATTCTGAATGGAACATATGTTCTATCGAATTTTGGATTGATATACGGGCCAGCTATTTCTTCAACATCATCATATAAATCTGATGGTTCATATCGAATTGTTGTGCTGTTTATTTTCATAATCATTTTGTGTCCATCTTCTCGACGTGTGATTGTTACTTCTCTTGTGTTGGCATTCCATCCAATGTCAGCTTCAACTTCTCCGCAAACAGCTCTTGCTGGAAGGCATAATTTATCTTTTGTAATTTCTGGAGGTGTTTCCATGAATAATGGATTTGTTGGGGGATTCACAGTTCCTCTCCAATAGGTTGTGTTGTTATTTTGATACTTCAGAACAAGGTCTTCACATTCTTCCTCTTCCTCATAACCAAGAGTAACACCAAAGACTTCAAAGAACTGTCTCCCTTCAGTAGTAATATTTTCAGAAAGATCAATATTACACCCGCCGACCATGGTCTCAGGGAAACTGATTCTGGTTACAAACGTATACTTTGTGTAGAGGTCAGGATTGAAAACCCTATCTGTGAACAGTGATTTATTTGGAAGTTCTTCAGTCCATTCCCAAACATTCGAGCCCGAAATGAGACTTTCTCTCTTAAACTCCGGCCATCCATCACCATGTTTATAAAATATAACGTCTAGTACCTTTTCTCCCAGATATGTATTGCCATCTCTCCAATACGCTGCATTTATTGCAACATATGCACAATTTGCCTTAAATGCATTCCCCTTTGTCCCTGCCCTTTTTTCATGACCTTCTTGAGAACCGAGTAAAGGAATTTTTATTGAACCAGTTCCTTTTTGCCGACCACCAATGGGGACTTTACCTTTGTATATAAATTCGCCGCCACGATTGTCGCTGACTCCATTTACTGTGATATCGTATTTGTAATACTTATCATCAGAACTTGCTGTATTGTAACTATTGTCGTTTGCGTCTGCATTAGTAGATATTCCAGGATTGACAGGAGATAATATCAATACAATCGCTAAAACTACAACCACACCCCATCTTCTTAAGCTAATCTTCATCGTCTGTTCCTTTCATGCTAAGTTTATCATCACCAACGATAAACCAAATCCATAATCAGACAAGTAAATATTAGTTAATAATATTACGAATATGTTAATATGCTACTGATAAATTATTTCACAGCCAACGTACACCCGTCAAACAACATCCACGGAACCAGACAATTTCCTGACCAGTTAACCTCACCCTTCAAATCAGAGCTTATCTCAAGAATTGAATCTTTGATTGCGTTGAAAAGGTTTACGGTGAGCATGGCATCTTTGATTCTGCCGATAACTCTGCCGTCTTTGACGTGGAATCCAAGTCCGATATTTCCAGACAACATTCCGGAAAGTGGATTACCCATCATGGTGCCAAGGAGTCCATCAACAAGAATTCCTTCGTCCAGGTCAGCAAGGATTTCGTTGGAATGTTTGTTGCCGTGGGAAAGAATGTTGTTTGAGGATGCAGTTGTTGGAATTCCATCGATCTCATTTTCCAGGCTGAACCCACCACCACGTTTGAAACCATTTCCAGTTGGATTTATCCCAAGTCTATTGGCTGTAACCTTGTCTGCTATGAAATTCTTCAAAACACCATTTTCGATGATTGCTGTTTTTTGGGTTGGGATTCCTTCACAATCAAATGGTGAAGATGCAGAGAGACCATCAACTGTTCCATCATCATAGATTGACAGTTTTTCATCTGCAATCTTTTCGCCAACTTTATCCTTCCAGGGGCTGACTTTTTTGTAAATACTTGGACCCATCCAACTTGCCTTCAGGATTCCGATGATGTGAGTAACTGCAGATGGTGTGAACAATACTTTGTATTTGCCAGATTTTACAGAGACATTTTTGAGACCCCACTTGAATGCTTTTTCTGTCCATTCAAGTGCCTTGTCTGTGTTTTCAATGAATCCAGTTCCTGATAATGAATCCCAGGTTGTGAGCATGTTTTCACCGTCAACAAGACCGGCACTTGCACCAAAGTCCATTCCGTCTTTTGAGTATGATGCATCAAAACCGTTGCTGGTGATGATTCGCATTATTCCACGGCTTTTGGAGGTACCTGCTGATATTTTTACATTTTTATGGAGACTTGTGAGTTTTTCTACGGCATCACTCCCCATTTTTATCATCTGTTCGGTGGTCAAGTTTTGAATTTTCTTGTCCTGGATTGATGGATTTGGAAAATTTTCTAGTTTTCCAGAAAATTCAATTTGAGCCTTTGGAGAAAATTCGATTGAAGCAAGTGTTTGTTCGACCAAGTCCTCTGCTGAATCTGGTTTGGTAGTCGATGAAAATGCAATCTTTCCGTTTTTGATCCCGCGGAGTGCATACCCATGTTTTTCAGTGGTTTTTACAGATTTTAGTTTTCCAGCAGAGAATGAAACCGGAGTTGATGTTTGTTTGATTTCAACCACCTCGCAACTGTCAAATTTCTTTTTTGCAATCTCTATTATTTTTTCGATCATTTTGTTTTCTCCTAGTCTCCAGAAACAATCACATCTTCGATACAAATCGAGGGGGAACCGTGGGTTGTTGGGAGTGGCATCTGACCACCCTTGCCACAGCCACCTGCTGAATCTGGATCAATATAATCATCACCGATTGCAGAAATATTTCCCAGGGTATCAAAAACATTTCCCTGGAGCATCGGACCGTCAAGCAATTCAGTTTTCTTACCGTTTTCAATTCTGTAGGCGTACCCTGATTTGAAGGTGAACATCTCACCGTTTGTCTGACCGCCAAAAACGCTCTGACATAGGATTCCATCTTTGATACTTGCTATCATGTCGTCAAGTTTTGTGTCACCTTTTTGGATGCAGGTGTTTCTCATTCTCGGGATTGGCGGGTGTTTGTAGTTTATGGCACGGGCTGAACCGGTTGCACGTTCACCCATCTTGCCAGCGGTTTCACGACTGTGAAGTCTGCCAGAAAGTTTTCCTTCACGGATAAGCCAGGTTTTTTCAGTGGGAACACCCTCATCATCATACTTCAAATATCCACGGACACCCTCGTCAAGTCCGGTGTCATACACGTTCAAGATTGGTCTACCAAATTCACGACCCATCTTCATGACTCCGGCAAGTTCTGGATCTTCATAAACGTTATCACCTTCGGAGAGATGACCAAACGCTTCATGTATGAAAGTTCCTGCCAGGTTTGGGTCAAGGATAACGGTGTATTTTCCACTCTTTGGAAGTGGGGCTGTGAGGAGATTTAGAGCAAGCAATCCCTTTTCTTTCAGAATTTCTTCAAGACCAAGAATGTCATTCCAATCGTTGGATGTGCCAATCGAGGTTCCACCAAATTTTGTTTTTCCATCTTTATTTGCGATTGCGTACAGATTGCAACCCATGTCCATCTTTTCTTGCGAGATAAGAGTTCCCTCAGAATTTGCAAACTGCAGGGTTGTGAATGCATCGCGGTATGTCACATTTGTTGTTTTGATGTCAGAAGAAACCCCAAGAAGAATATTGTTGTAGACAAGAAGTGTCTCCATCTTTTTCTTCATGGATATGTCACGAACGTCGGTTTTGACTTTCAGTTTTAAGTCATCAACAATTGGATTTACTTCGGCAAGTTGAGTTTTTCCAGCAACCCTGCTTCCAATTTCTCGTGCCCCAGAAACAGCCAATTCAACTTGCTTTTCCAGGTTTTCCATTGAATTGAAGGATACAAAGCTCCAGGCACCCTTGTAGCACGCTCGAACATTTCCACCATACTCGCGTTTATTGAATGATTTTTCAATATCACAACCAGAAATCAAGATGTCGGTTCTGATTGAATCTTCCAATCTTATCTCGACATAGTCACAGTTTCTTCCCTTAACAAGCTCTCTCAAATCTGTTTTCATGTGTTATCCTCTATATGTATTGTTTATCCTAATATACACAATATCAATATTTTGTCAATAAAAGTATTAACTTACTGGAATTATTCGGAATCTGGTTCTGGTTTGTCCTCCCCAGAAAGCACAATAGACAAACTCAAAAGTGCCTGCATCAAAAAATCTGAGAGGAGTAACGTTGAGAATGTGGAGGTTGCAACGAGCGGGATACCGGTGATGCTGATTTTCAGAACAACTTCTTCGTCTGAGATTGGGTTTATGGCAAATTGGATGGCGAGTGGATTTTTTTCTCCAAACGGGTTATCTTTTATAGAGACATCAAGAAGGTCGGTTTTGAATCTGGTCAAAACTCCCTTGAGGGCAAATTCTCCCCAGTTTCTTTCCCACCTTAGTCTGAAATTTCCGCCCTCTCTTGTATCTATGCTGACCTCTTCTGCAAGCCACGTTACGGCTTTTTCTGGGGTCAGGATCATTTCTCGGATTTTTTCCGGGGTTGTTTTGTAGGTTTCTTGAACTGAGATTCCGGTGTGGAGCCCAAGACATTTTTCTGGGTTTCCACCAAGAAATTCAGTGATTCTGGACATCATTCCCCAGAGCCAGCTTGACGCTGTGAAAAATGTTCCGTCAAAACTACCCATGACATCAAAACCATCCAATTTGATCAAAAAATTGTCAGTAAGGTCGATTTCAATCGTTTGCTTAACATTTTGATGAGTATTCCAGGGGCTGTTTTTGAGCTTGAATTTTAGTCGCTCCATCTCAACAGATTCTGTTGTATCCAATATCCATGAGGTTTGTGAATCTTTTCCTTTGAATCTGATGAAACCTTCTGAGCCTATGTCTGTGTTCAAATTTATCAGGCTCTCAGTCAGTGCCGAGATTTTTGGAGAATCTGTTATCAACGACCAAAACTCCCACGGCAAAACAGAAAGATTGGCTGATGCACAGATGAATCGTGTTCCTTCTGGTTTGGAAATATTTTCGTGTTCTTTCATATGGTCGTTCGAATCTTGTTGATTTTATTTGAAATGGTTTTATCGATAAACCTTTTGATGATGCCACCTTTTGTGTACTCCAAAATAATTTTTTCAACGTTCACAATCTCACCAAGATTTGAAGTGATTGAATTTTGCATGCAACAAATATCACTCTCTCCGTCCCAGGACAAAAAACTGGCTTTGAGCTTGCTCAGTGAACAATCTTCGGAAAAACCAAATCCTTTTGCCGGGCACGAGAGCGAAAATTTTCTGATTAATGTGTCCAGATATTTTTCATCAATCGTGCACCCCTCCAAACAGACCCATTTTCTGTTGATTCTGACCAGAGGTCTCAGATGGAGATAATTTTTTTCTTGAAATCTAGCCAGATAATCGGGGGTCAATTTTGAGTAGATGTCCATCCAAACGGTATGAGCCGAAAATATTGCAGGGATTCCAGCACACCTAAGCATTGAAACGAGCAAGATTGATTTACTGTTTGCGTTGCCGTTTCCAAGGTTTATTGTCACCCCAGAATCTGTTGTTTTGTTTGGTGTCCCGCTGAACCAGATGTTATTTTTTACAAAATTGAAGAGAATTCCTATTGTCTGTTTGATTTCAGACCCTGGAGGGATTAACGAAAAAACCAGTCCAGATACATTTTTTTTGTTAAAGTTACAAAACAAATCGGGTTGAAGGTATCTGTTCATACCAACTTCTATTTCCCATCCGTCTCCTGTTCGTTGTCTCATGTTTTGATTATAACAAATTCTAAAGTGGTTATCAATTAGTTTTTGTCTTAAAAAAATATGTACAAAGAAATTTTAAAATAAAAAAACACCCCGATAAAAATACCGAGGTGTTTCTTCGTTTCTGATAAAACTAGGTACTACTTAGTCTCTGCCTGTTCCAGATGGGAGGATGTGAACGGTGAGAGGTATCTTTCTGAGACTGACATCGATGTTTGCGTTGATTGTTCTCTCAACCCTGTGATTTTTGTCTGTTGCTCTTGAGATGAGATGGAATGTTCCGCCGCTTCCTGGAGGGGATGCCAAGTGAAGTGTCCATTCTTTGGTGTCTTTGTCGACATCGGCTAGAAGCCATGTCTCTCCGCCGTCTGGTGATACTTCAATTGTGGATATCCTGGCCTGTCCCTGATATTCACCAATCATGGTGAACGGGGTGGTTAGAGTGTCTCCGTCGAGTACATTGTTAAACCATGAGCTTGGAGTTGGGTCTGAATCTAAATCAACACTGCTTGAACCATCTCCTGCTCCTGCGGGTGGTGGTGGTGGTGGGGCTGACACGCAGCCTCCTCCGCTACCTCAACCGAATGTCCCGCCGAGTGCGAGCGAGCTAGCAACTAAACTCAGGGCGAAGACAAAAACCAACATAAATATAGCAAGTTTCTTCATGTCTTGCTCCTTTCCGCTCTATATTTTTGAGCTGTTTCTATGGACATTATCGCATACCTGCAAAACTGGTCAACAGTCCAATTGTAATACAATTTAATGAAATAAAATGTTCAACGATTTTACAATAATTGGACACATTTTTTTGATGAAACATTGGACACAAAATCGATTGCCCCTTCACAAATCCACAGTATCAGAGTTCTTGAAAACACACTCCTACACTATTTTTTAAGGCTGAGTCCTGGGTGTAGAAGGATAACAGATCAATCAATCTATAAAAAAACGTCACGAAGAGTTTCGACCAACACACCAATCCGCTCCATGTTCAGGGAGTAAATAATCTTTTGACCCCTTTTGCGGGTTCGAACAATCTCCTGGAATTTCATAACCCGAAGGTGTTGAGAAATTTTCCCCTGGGTAACCCCAAGGCTTTTCCCCATATCATTAACGCAAAGTTCACCGTGTTTCACCAGCAACCGTATTATCCTTAGTCTGGTGGTTTCGGCAATTGCCTTCAACCCGCCTTGAAAACTTGAACCGACTATACCTTCCATGTGTAACTACTTTAGACATGAATGAAGGTGTATGGAAGGGGGATAAAACCATGAGAGGTTCACAACTTGTTTATATTATCTCAGTAATCCTGATTCTATCAATGTTATCTTTGGGTATGACAGGAGATACTACCGTCAAAATTGATTCACCACCATCCGGTCTTCATATGCGGACAGAGACTGTATCCATCAGAGGTTCTGTGTCAGATAACGCAATCTCACAGGTGGAAATAATCCTTGATGGTGCCACAATAAAAAGAGAGATACTTCAGTGCAAAGATGGAGGTTTCACAACCACGTTCGAACTTGGAGCTGGAAAAACTTCGATCAGTGTTCAGGCTCTTGTAAACGATGCCTACATTGAGAGTGGGATTATCGTCTACCGTGACTGCAGTGTTTCAGCTGAAATCAATTCAAGAGATGTTTATGTGAACATGGATATTTTTAATCTTGCCCATCCTGTGAAGATTATTTCCGGAAGGTCTATGGTTCCGCTTCGGGAATTTGCCACTTTTTTTGGGGCAAAGGTTGGCTGGAATGAAAAAACCAGAGAGATTACGGTCAAACTTGGAAGGCTGAAATCCAGCATAAAACTTGGTAGCGACACCGGAACAATCGACGGAAATCCTGTTGCTTGCGACCCACCTGCAACCTCTATTTATGGTGCTTCCTATGTTCCTTCCCGATTTTTTTCCGAGATGGTTGGCGGTGGAGTTTCCTGGGATGGGAAGCTGAAAAGACTTACGGTTGGGGTGCCATAAATTCTGTTTGGAGAGATAGCTTTTGAATCTGTTGGTATGAGTTCTCACTTAAATCCAGTATTTCAAAAAAAATGCTAGGAGTTGTAGGAATATACCGAAAGGACTTTCGGTATGGCGACTCACGGTATATTATGCAAAATATTTTGAAAAGTAAAATATAGGTTATTAGTATCCATAAATACAAGGCTAGCAGTATGTTATCTCCTGGTTGGACATGTAAACAATTTTGACAACTACGAAACATTTACGTAACAACTTGAGAAACACAATCCCAGACATGATTTCTCCTATTGACAGGAATAAATAAAGTTATTAACATACTTAACATGTCTGCCAAGAACTCGCCATTGAAAGGTCTGATGCTTGTGGTCTTTGCTCTGGTGCTCATTTTCATATTTTTGTCCTTCGCTTCACCGCTTGTTCCTTTGAGCAGAGTGACCATAGATGGAGTCGAAAGGATCGAAATCAAACGGATAGAGCAGTATCTTTCCGCGAAGACAAGTATGGGTTTATTGTCAACTTCCAACAAAAAATATGATGATGCCTCCGATATTTTGGGCCCATTAGTAGACAAGATCGAAATAGATTCAAGATTTTTCTTCAAGGCAACCGCAACAGTTTTTGAAACACAGGATACATTTACGATTGGCTGGGGAGATAACGGAGCAAAAATCACGGTTGACATAGAGGGAAATTATATTGAGGATATTGTTCCAGTAGCCGAAAAAAGTACAGAATTTGATCTCCTGACAAAGGATGTCAGGCAGATTTACAAACTGGGAGTTCCAAGGAACGACCAGTATCCTTTCTACGTCAATGAGGATGATGTTTCTATCAACAATAACAATTATCTCTTCAGGGAACTTGTTGCAGAGATTCTTCAAACCAAAGGTTTCCTCGGGTTGAATTTTGCAAAAGTTTTCGTAAATCAGGCAACATATTTTCTTTACAGAAACATGAGAGGTGAATATATTCTTGTGGCTCCATCTTCGATTAATCCAATGTTTGTTGAGCAAAATGGAGAGATCGTGGAATGGGATGAAGAGAAGTATACAAAAGAAGATACGGATGACGAAAGTGATGCTATCCCATACATTCTTTACAACAAGGTGAACCTTGAAAATGCTCAGGGGTTATTTGGAGAGACAAGCCAGGGAGTGATTGTTTTCTTTGGCACATCGTCAGACCTTGATATAAAATTTGGAGCACTTGGAGAGCTGGTGGCCACGTACTTTAGTGCTGGTGAACAGCTACCATTACTGATAAAGTTGGATATAATTCGTCAGGTCACAACAGTCCCAAGAAGCCTAACGGCTGGTGGGAGTTGATTATGCAAACAAAAGCAATTACAATTGGTAGCTTAATTGAGGATAGTCCGGAAAGGATATGAATATGTCAAACGCATTTGATGTATGGGAAGGCACTAATGCTGTAATAAAGGTGGTTGGCATTGGTGGCGGCGGTAACAATGCTGTCAATCGAATGATTGAACATGGATTGGACAATGTTGAATATATCGCCGTAAACACTGATACACAGACCCTTCGAATGTCGCTTGCTCCAAATAAAATTCAGATTGGACCAAAAACAACTCGAGGTCTTGGTGCAGGTGCAATGCCTGAACTCGGTGAAAAATCTGCTGAAGAGAGCAAAGATATAATTGCAGAAATGCTCTCCGGTGCAAACCTGATATTCCTGGCATGTGGCATGGGTGGAGGAACAGGAACGGGTGCAATCCCGGTGATTGCAGAGATCGCCCGTGAACTTGGTGCTCTAACGATTGCAATCGTCACAAAACCTTTCAGTTTTGAGGGAGAAAAACGAATGATCCTCGCTGAAAAAGGAATAGAACGACTCAAAGAAAAAGTCGATGCCATGATCACAATCAGCAACGACAGACTCTTTGAGGCAACAAACAAAAACACTCCACTGACAGAAGCGTTCGTGATGGTTGACGATATTTTGAGGCAGGCTGTTGAGGGAATCACCACAATCATAACTGTCCCGGGGCTTGTAAATGTCGACTTTGCTGATGTGAAAACAATCATGAGCAACGCTGGAACTGCCTGGATGGGAATTGGTCAGGCAAAGGGTGAAAACCGAGCCGAAGAAGCCGCAAATCAGGCAATCAGTTCTCCGCTCCTGGACGCTTCACTCAAGGGTTCAAAAGGTCTTCTGGTCAATTGCATCGGTGGAAAAGATTTCAAAATTTCTGAAGCAAACGAAGTTGCAAGACACATCACACGAACGGTTGCCGGACACGCAAACATTGTGTGGGGTGCCGTAATTGACAAAAAACTTGAAAACGAACTTCGAGTAATCGTGATTGCAACAGGGTTTGAGGATCGAAAAACCGTAACAGGTTCTGGGATTAACATCAAACCAAAAATAAACAGAGGCGACCTGGACGAATTAGTCTCAGGCAGAGAGCTGGATATACCACCATTCCTTCAGAAAAAGAAAGGCTCTGGTGGGATATAAAGTCCTCCTTGATATAAGGCAACGCATAAAACAGTCAATCGAAAAGGCTTCCCGAGAACCCGATTCGGTTGAGCTATTGGCTGTTGCAAAATATTCTACTCTTGAGCAGGTGAACGTTGTAATAAATGAAGGCGTAACCTCCATCGCTGAGAACAGAGTTCAGAGTTCTTCCCGCTGGGAAAACCATCCCAAGAGGGAAGAACTCAAACTCCACATGATCGGGAATCTTCAGGGCAACAAAGTAAAACCGGCACTTAAAATTTTTGATTCGATTGACACGATTGATTCCATAAAACTGGCAGATAGAATAGAAAATCTTTCAGAAAAACGAATTGAAGTAATGATTGAAGTTAATATCTCTGGTGAAGAAAACAAGCATGGATGCATATTGGATGACTTTCAAGAACTCTCTATCCACATTCTGTCTTTGAACCATTTGCACCTATCTGGTGTTTTTACAATGTGTCCAATTGACGCAACTGGTAAAATGAGAAAAAATATCTATAATAGAGCATCACAGTTGGCATACGATCTTGAACAGAAGGTTGGAAGAAAGTTTGAGCGGTCGTATGGAATGAGTGATGATTTTGAGCTAGCAATCGAGTGCTTTGCTACCCAGATACGTTTGGGGAGAGCACTGTTTGGAGGTATGTAAAACATGGGTATAGGTGATTGGTTCAAATCCCTCTTGGGGATGGACGATGAAGAAGAGGAAGTATACGAAGGTGAGGATACTGCTATCTCAACACCAAAGATTGATCCTGAAATAAAATCTGCTCTGTCAAAAATGACAGTGGTTGTCATGAATCCAACAAGTTTTGAGGAAGCCAGAAAATCTGTTGACTCACTCAAACACGGAAAACCCATTATGGCAAACTTTGAAGAAACAGAATCAAACATCGCAAGACGTTTCATAGATTTTGTTTCCGGTGCTTGCTATGCCCTTGATGGAATGGTCGAAAAGATCGGGAAAAATGTTTTCCTGTTTGCCACCAAAAATATTGCGGTTTCATCCGAAAAACTCCGAATGTGGGATGATTCAGCAAAAAAGTCTGATGGTGATTTTGGTTCATTCGAGTAAACCCAGCTCTTAAAAAAGGATAAAAATTCATGAAATCATACGAGATCAGGGAATCGTTCCTGTCGTTTTTTTCAGGTTATGACCACTACGTTCTTGAGGGAGCATCACTGATTCCTTCTGATCCAACCGTTCTCTTCACACTTGCTGGCATGTTGCCGCTCAAGCCTTTTTTCACAGGGGAAAGAATCCCGGTATCCCCCAGGCTCACAAGTTGCCAGCGGTGTTTCAGAACAAACGACATAGAAAATGTTGGCAAAACAAACTTCCACCACACCCTCTTTGAGATGCTCGGAAATTTTTCAATCGGTGATTATTTCAAGGAGTCTGCAATCCCCTGGGCGTATGAATATCTGACAAAAATTGTTGGACTGCCCGTTGACAATTTGATTGTAACGGTTCACCCTGACGATGAAGAGAGTATCACTGAGTGGAAAAAGATTGGTTTTCCGCATGACAAAATTCTACCCGACCCAACCAATTTTTGGATGATGGGTGAGGTTGGTCCCTGCGGTCCTGATTCTGAAATTCATTTTGACTGGCAGGCGGGAGAACCTCTGCCAATGAAAAATGGTGAGATAGATTATGACCACCCAAGGTTTGTTGAGCTTTGGAATATTGTTTTCACCCAGTTTGATGCAAAAAAAGATGGTAGCAGAGTACCACTCCCTAGAAAAAATATCGACACAGGAGCAGGACTTGAAAGAATTACGGCGGTTTCTCAGGGTGTAAAATCCAGTTATGAAACCGATCTTTTTCTGTCCATCACAAAGGCCATAAATTCCATCACAAAGTCAGAAGATGTTGGCAGGAAAAGAATGATCGCCGACCACACAAGAGCGGTTGTGTTTTTGATTGGCGATGGAGTATTCCCCGCAAACGATGGTCGTGGATATGTGATGAAAAGGTTGGTCAGAAGGTCTCTTCTGGCAGGAAGACAGATTGGAATCGATGGCTCTTTCATCTCAAAACTCGCAGACACTGTGATAAATGAATACAAAAATGTATACCCATACCTTTTAGAGAGACGAGATGCAATCACAAAAATAATTGGAAACGAAGAAAAACAATTTCTCTCAACACTTGAGGTTGGTCTTGATCTCATAAATACCGAACTCACAAAGGTTGAAAAGGGTGGAACACTCAACGGAAAAACCGCCTTCAAGCTCTACGATACCTTCGGATTCCCGGTAGAGCTTACGGCTGAATATGCTGGAGAAAAAGGAATCCATGTTGACATGGACAACTTCCAGGCAGAACTTGCCGCTCAGCGGGAACGAGGAAGAAGATCATACTCCGGGCAAAAAGAATTCGAAAAAGCAACCGCACTTCTCTCTTTCCGTGACGAAACCGGAAAATCAAAGTTCGATGGTTTTGAAAAAAATGAAATAACCGATGCTAAAGTCTTCGGAATCATGAACAACAAAACTCCAACAACAATCGCCAGAGAGGGTGATGTGGTATATTTCAACACTGACAAAACTCCATTTTATCCGGAGAAGGGTGGACAGATTGGAGATTGTGGAACTGCATTTTCAGATTCTGTAAAACTTGAAATACTAGACACCAGGACACCGATTGATGATTTAATTCTTCACAAAGCCAGGGTCGTAAGTGGTGAGTTGAGCATTGGTGATACTATCACGCTCAGAATTGACGAGAAAAAACGCCAGAGAATTATAAATGCACATACTGCCACCCACCTGCTCCATTTTGTTTTGAAATCTGAACTTGGAGACCACGCAAACCAGGCTGGCTCGTGGGTTGGTGAGGATGAACTTCGTTTTGACTTCACGACAACACTCGGTGCCTTAAATGATAAGCAGCTCAAAAAAATTGAGTCTGAAGTCAACTCTTTGATATGGCAAGGATTGGCAGTAACAACCGAAGAGATGAGCATCCAAGTTGCAAAGGACAGAGGTGCAGTTGCCCTCTTTGGTGAAAAGTATGGAGATTTTGTGAGGGTGGTCTCGATTGGTGAAACCTCCCAGGAACTCTGCGGTGGTTGCCACGTTTCAAATACAAGCCACATCGGATTTTTCAAAATTACCTCCGAATCCTCGATTGGCTCAAACCTTAGAAGAATTACCGCAATCACAAACTCAAAAGCACTTGAGTTTGTCCATCAAAAAGAGGATGACCTCTTGGAAGTCGCAAAGATTCTTGGGTCACCCATTGCAGAGATCAAAGACAAAGCCGTGGCTTTGCAAAATAATTTAAGCTCGTCCAACAAACAGATAAGGTCGCTGACAACAAGCATCGCAAAAATCCAGGCAGAATTTTTGAAAGACCAGGCAAAAAAAGTTGGAGCAACCCATGTTGTAGTTGCACGTCAGGATAGTTTTGACATGCAGGGTTTGCGAATGCTTGCCGACTTCACGCTTGACGCATTTGACCATGGTGTTGCAGTTCTTCTTGGAAAAACTGGTGATAAATGTTTGCTCGTCGCAATCAGCAAGGGACTTCCTTCAAACGTGGTTCACTGTGGAAAGCTGATTGGAAAGGTTGGAGGAATTGTTGGCTTCAAGGGTGGCGGACGGTCCGACATGGGGCAGGCAGGTGGAATTGATCCAGCACATGCCGGTCAAGTTTTGACAGCCATCGAATCAGAACTCGCAAGTCAGCTGACAAAAAACCTATGAAAAAAGTAAAATTTGGAAATACCGGTCTTGAGGTTTCAAAGCTCTGTTATGGAACAATGACTTTTGGACCACTCCAAGGAAAACTCTCCATCCCCGATGCTGTAAAAATTGTTGAACACGCCTGGGAACGTGGAATAAACTTTTATGACAGTGCAGAACTTTACGGCACCCAGGAATACATGGGTGCACTCCCCGCCCACATCAGGCATTCCGCCGTGATAACCACAAAGTCCTACTCCGAAACCGCAGACAAGATGAGAAAATCTGTTGAAACATCCCTTCGTGAAATGAAGCTGGATGTCATCCCGATTTTTCTTCTCCACGAACAGGAATCAGCTTTGACGCTCACAGGACACCGGGAAGCACTCGACACTTTGCTTGAATTCAAACATAAAGGATTGATAAAAGCCGTTGGTGTCTCCACTCACACGGTTGAAATAACTCGAGTTGTGAGATTTTTCCCAGAGCTTCAAATAATTTTCCCGATGCACAACATCGAGGGATACGGAATAAAAGATGGCACCCGCGAGGATATGGAAGCTGAACTTGAACAGAACTACAGAGCTGGTCTTGGGGTGTACCTCATGAAATCTCTTGGTGGTGGAAAACTTCTCCACCGGGCAAAAGAAGCGATTGAATATTCTCGCGATTTTCCATTTGCCCACTCAGTTGCAATCGGTATGAAGGACGAGCGAGAGATTGATTACAACGCTGATCTTTTTGAGAACAAGGAACCGTCAAAGGAGATCAAATCAGTAAACAGAAAGATGTTTGTAAGTTTCTGGTGCGAGGGTTGCGGTGAATGCATAAAAGCCTGCCCTCAGGGTGCAATAAAAATTGTTGACGGGAAGGCACAGATAGACTCCGAAAAGTGTGTGCTTTGCACCTACTGTGTTGAATCCTGTTCTGTCCAAGCCCTTCGAATTATATAAAATGATCATCATAGCTGTCGATTATGGAACAAAAAATATCGGGCTGGCATATTCACCGGATGGTGTTTTTTCATTTCCTATGGAATCTGTTACAAACCTTGGACTGGAGCAGTCTGTTGCTGAGCTTTCTAAAATTATCAAAGAAAAGAAAGCAGAACTCATCGTCTTTGGGTATCCGTCATCTGGTGGTGAAATTGAAACTGAATCCGGGAAGCTCGCAAGAGAATTTTCAGAAATTCTCCAGAGAGAAACTGGAATCAAGCTTGAGCTTGTTGATGAGAGCTTCAGCTCGGTTGAGGCAAGAAGTGTTGGTCACAAGTTGGGCAAATCTGACAGGAATATGCGGAAAACCAAGGATTCTGTTGAGGCTCAGATTATTTTGATGAGGTATTTAGAATTTAGGGGGTAAGCATGCCTGGAACGCAGATCTGCGTTCCCCACGGAGACAGATAGTTCTGTTGCCTCATCCGCCACCGTCTGAGTCATTCTGAACCCTACGTCATTCTGAACCCTACGTCATTCCTGGCTTGACCAGGAATCCAGGATACTAAAAATTCGTGTGAAAATATTTGTGAAAAAGAATAATTTTGACTGGTCAGATAGTTGTTGTTTTCTTGTTTTGAATACGACTTTATAATCCCCTGGATTCCCACTTTCGTGGGAATGACGTAGGAAAGTGGGAATGACGTAGGAAAAGTGGGAATGACGTAGGAAAAGTGGGAATGACGACACTTTTTTGACCCCCCTCACGGTTTTATTTCGTACACCGGAGGTGCGTCCCCACTAAAACCACGTTTGTCTCCAAGAGAAACAATTTGCTTCTCCCCGAAAATATAAATATGAGAATTAAAAATAATCATATTTTCAGTAAATGTTATCTCGTCTCGAAGGTTTTCCAAGGATTGTTCATTCAGATTATCCTTGCTGATTGCCCACAAACATTCACCCTTTGTTTTGACACCCTTTTTGATTATTGGTTTGGATGTGAAGCACCTGAGGATATTGTTTTCTAAAACCAATATTCGGTTGTTGTACAATTTGGTAACAGGTGGGTGGGTGGAGTGTGTGTTATCCCATCTGTATATCCAGCCAAATGGCGGTTTTTTTTCTGGATTGTTGATGTCCCATGTGTAGGAGTCATAATCAATTTTGTCCAGATTGATACCATAGAGACCCTCTTTGTTGCATACATAGGCAAAGTTTTCATCCATGATTGGACGAACATAATCCATGTTTTCTTTGTCGCTTGTTGAATACTTAAAATCTATACTGCCGTTGAATTTTTTGTTTTTCAGTAAAAATAATCTGTTGTCTTTGATGAATGTTGAATATTTTGAACCCATATGAAAACTGGACAAACCAGACACCTGACGGATTGAATTATCCTGACGTGGACATCTTTTCACAGAGACTGTTTTGTTACTTGTTGAGTACTCAACAACAACGGGACTCGATGCCTCTTCGATTGGTTTTGATGTTGTAGTATCTGAATCCAAACAAACAAATGTCAGGGTGCCATTTTGAATGGAAATATCTGAGCTACTGAAATATTTTGTGCCGGCCAGGCTCAGCCATTTTGTTGTCAAGGTCTCCAAGTCCAGACAAAACAAATATCCACCGGATGTCATTATATAAAGATTTTCATTCTCACAGATCATAGATTTAATATTGCATGCAAAGTCGATCGCATCTTGGAGCAACACGCTCGTACTCATTGTATTGCAATGTTCCTCGATGAAAGAATTCCAGTGAACCTGGCTTCCCTGGGTGACATATTTGTCATGATTGTAATCATAAATGATTTTGTCCAACATATATTTTGCATTTGATGCAACATCAACTCGGTCATTCATTATTCTGCTTGAGAGGTCTGACAAAAACACAAGCCATTTTCGGATTGAGATTAGACTTGAAAGATTTTTCTCCATTTCTTTTATATCATCCTCCAACTTCTTTATATCTTTCTCTCTTTTTAGGGTCTGCAATTCTTTTTTAAGACCGGGTATCATTTTGGTCAATTCATCCTGCGGAACTCTCAATGATTCATTTTTGATCTCTGCAAAATATTTTATATCATGAGCCTGTTTGTATGGCTCCCAAGCATTGGTGAATTCTTCAGAGTTTTCACACTCTGCGATTGTCTCGCTGATCTTTACAAAGTATGAATCTGTTGATTTTAGTTTGTACTCCGGATAGGGATTTTTTTTATGTACCAACCCTGACCTGAACAGATATATATCCGATTGATTCGATTCAAGATATGCCTTCAATTTGTTCCTGGAGACAATATAATCTGGATGCCCCGTCAGCACACTGTAGTTCTTTTTTCTACTCTCTCGCTCCCATCTGTCGACTGTGTTTACAAAAACAATCGGTTTGATGATTTTTGAAAACAAGGGATTATCTTCATCGGTCACAATATGTTGCCTGAGCAAAACCCCAGAGATATAATCAATCACATAGATGGTTGTCCCATTTCCAATAAACAACTCCCTTTCTGAATATGTCATCTGAGCATTGCTCATCAAGCCGTCATTTGTTTTTGGTTTGAACTTCCATTCAAGTTTGCCGGAATCCACATCAATACAAACCAGAATCCCGTTGCGGATGCCAACAGGCTGATCCTCACCAATTATAAAGTATAAACGACCGCATACAGCAACAGGCGGTGTTTCAGAGATTTTGTAACCTTCGGGTATTTGAGAAATTGAGTGGCAGACAATCAAGTCTGTTGCTGGTCCTGAAAAATCTGCGACCTTGTTTGTTCTTGCATTATCCACGTTTGCAGTCACCCATGACCCCATCACGACGGGTCTTGAGCAAACAAACCAGCTGGAAACACTGATTCCCGTCAGAAGCACAATAAATCCAAGAACCGTTGAAACCCCCTTGAGATATTTCAAAAAAATTTCATAAATATTTGCCCAGATTGTTTTCCTGGTTTTCTTGTCTTTTTCACTCATGTTTTCTCCATTCCCATTCATTGAATAATTGTTTCGTATGATAAAATTAGCTTAATATAAAAAACTACAGCATGCAATCGATACGACATTTTTAAGAAATATTTAATAATAATGTTCTGGCAGAATGATACTTAAGTTGCCTGAGATTCAATTTATTCGTGTTGCTCAGTCTGGTAAAAGTTTTCGCTCTCTCAAAATTGTGACAATTCCACAGCCCTTCTCGGTTAATTTCAAAATTCTTTCGGTGGGTTTTTTTGGGTTGGTGACAAAGTCAATCAGCTCAAATCCGATGAGTTTTGAGATGGAAGTGTCAACCTCTTCCTGGTTCTTTCCCTTCAAATAATCTTTAAATTTCTTGCCGGCTTTTGGTTTTGGGTCGGGTGTTTTTGATTTACCAGGGGTGAAACGTGGAGTTGAGCCGGGAAATTTTTCACAAGCCCTCAGAATCTTTATCTCAAGATTATCCAGATTTGAGATTATAAAATCGGTGTTGCTCCTTGCATGGCTGGTCAGCTGGTCGTTTGGCATGTGGGAATCTTTGATGAGGTCGATGAGGTCGGTTTGAATATTTGCCGAACTCTCTCGAATATATTTGTTTGCGTCCTCAAGACTCTTGATGGATTTTGCAACCTTCCTGTCAAGATTTCGTTTGATTTCATCAAGAGTTTTTTCTGTTGTTCTGGACAGTCTCACCGAAACAAAAATCGCAACCAAACCAACAACAATCGATAAAAGCGGGATCACATACGATATAATAGCTTGCCAGAAATCCATTCTTTCTCCTTTTTAAATCTTACTGGCTTTATTATATTGGAATATTTGTTTTGTGCAAACTGACCTATTGTCATTCCGCATGCCCTCCGTCATTCCGTGCTTGACACGGAATCCAGGGTTTTATAAGAATGTGTATCCTACTTGTTTGGTGATGGTGTTTCCAGTTGATGCAAACCGACAAAAATAGTTTATAAATTCGTTACATATTGTTACTAGTTTATATAAGATGTTTATGCCATAATGAGGATGTTAATGGTTAGATTTACAAAAGGAGGAATGAAAATGGAGAGATTTGTTAAGTTGAGTTTGGTCATTGTTTTGTCTGTTGCTTTGATGTCTGGGTGTGGGATAAATCAAAATGATGAGCTAATGGTTTGTTCAGCAAATATGACTAGACAAGGTGACGCAGGGAGAAACCAGGTTATATTGGATTCAAAAGGCTATCCACATATTCTTTCAAATGTAAGTGGATTGTTTTATGTCAGATGGAACGGTGAAAACTGGATTTGTGTTGATGGTAGTGTGTATGATCCGAAGCTAAAGAATAATCCAGCATATATTTGCTTTGGAAGAGATAGACGATATGATGATCAATCTTTTGCACTTGATGAAAATGACAATCCACATATTATTTGCAATTCGGGTTTTATGGGAGAGGATGGAATATTATATTTTAGATGGGATGGTGAAAATTGGGTATGTGCTGACGGAAGTAAATATAATCCAAATATAATGGTTAATAATCCAGCAAAAATTTCAAATTTTAACCATTATACAGGGTCACCATCAATCATTCTTGATTCAATGAATCGACCAAATATATCCTGGGTTAGAATCTCAAATAAATGGAATATTTTTTATGTCAGATGGAATGGTGAAAATTGGACATGTGCTGATGGAAGCATTTATTCCCCTGAAATTAATGATAATACAAATCCTGCAAATATTAGCAGAAATTCAACACTATCAAAAGAACTTTCTTTAGCACTTGATTCTTTTGATAATCCAAATATTGTTTGGATTGATGGCAATCAAACAAGATCTGTTGGTTTGGATGAACCAAGTAATGAAAACTTATTTTTTCTAAAATGGCATGACAATGAATGGATTTGTGCGGATGGTAGTAAGTATTATCCAGACATGAATCAAAAAAATGATCCTGTTTATTTGACTAAAACTACAGATGGAAATTCCAATCCAAATCTTATTATCGACTCAAAAAATATCGCACATATTTCTTGGGAATTTGGTGATTTTGGTAGGAGATTAGAGGATATTTTTTATGTTCAATTACATGACAATGAATGGGTTTGTGCAGATGGAAGCAATTATGACACATCTAATATTTCTAATTCCAATCCTGCAAATGTTAGTAAAAGTAGCTCAAAATCACATCAGTCATCTCTATTTATTGATGAAAAATCAAACCCACACATTATCTGGGTCAGCACAACTTATAAGCACAAAGAGCCAAATTGCCAGCTGAAATACATACACTGGGATAATAATTCCTGGAAACTTGCAGACGGTTCTGAATACAATTATGATGATGATTTATGGTCCAAAGTGAATATCTGTAACAGCAAAGGGAACATGTATTTCACTTCATTAGCTGTAGATAAATCTGGGAATGCTTGTATTGCTTGGTCAAATGAATCCTGGCCCATGACTTCGAAGTACGATACTTATTTTGTCAAATGGGATGGGAATAATTGGGTTTCAGCAGATGATTCATTGTTCATCCCCGATTTCCTGCATATCACAAAAGATTTAGAAAATGAATAGCTTATTTGCTATCCGGACACTGGACTGAAATATTCTCTGTGTTACACTAAGCCCATAAGTTTGGAGGAAACATGGACGAAACAAGAAAACAAAGACACAACTTAATTCAGATAATCGAAAAAGAGCGTGGCTCAAAGGTGATCACTTACATGCTATCACCACAGGGAGCATCGGTTGCAGACGATGTGATTCCACCACTTTTTCACCAGTTGATGACGGTCGGACACCAGAAAAAGATTGACCTGTTCATCGCCGCTCGTGGGGGTGCACCCGAGGCTGTCTGGCGGGTTCTCTCGCTTGTGAGGGAATACTGCGACCATATGGCTGTGATTGTCTCAGGGCAGTTGTTCAGTGCCTCTGCATTCATTGCACTTGGTGCTGATGAAATTGTGATGTCTCCACTCTCGGAACTTGGCCCGATGCACATCCAGACGCTTCGATCAAGCCCGGATGATGAGGGGGGCAGATTCATGAATCCTTTCGATATTTTGGAGTACATGCGATTTGCAAAGCTCTGGGAAGTGGACGCAACAACGGCTTTTGATGCAATTGATATTGACCCCGCCATGATCGGTTCGGCGATGAGGGCGTTCAACCTGGCAGTTGAGGTGTGTGAAAAATCCCTGGATTTGTCCGCACAAGAATATTCTGATGATGACAAAATGAAGATTGTCACAGATTTTGTAACGGGTTCATACTCATCAAACCTCCCATTCACAAGACGCGACTGTGAAAATCTTGGACTGCCTGTAACCAAAGCCAGTGCAAGTCTTGAGAGAAATATCGCTAACCTTCAGAGTTTTTATTTGAAGTTACTCTCAACCCGGATTCCAGCTGATGGACCAGAAAATAAACCTACTCAGACCATAACTCCTGCAATTCTTGAGAGCCTCAAGTTAACCCTTGTCCACAAGAGAAGAATTGAACAGGTGCCAGGCGGTGGGGCAAAAGAAACTCCTGGCTGGGGCGGGTGGATGGATGATACGATTCAGGAGGCGATGTAAAGTCAGTTCCTTCTGATACCATTCCATAATCCCTTTTGAAGGGGGTAAGATTTTCTGCAGGAAAATCTGGGGGGTTGAGAGCTTCAGCTCTCCATTATTCCATGCTCGACACAGAACCTAGGGAAATTTGACAATATCTGTGATACCGAATATGATCAACAGAAGGAGTGGGAACATGCAAACAAGAAATATAAGGAAAGATGTTGTCCATAAAACCAAAAGACTAGGCAGGATACTTGCTGTCATCCTTCTCTGTGCAGAGGTTGATGATGCAGGATGGCAAATTGGATCCTACTAATCGAGATGTTACACCGTACATGTGAAAAAGATGAAGATGGGATTGGTCACCTTATGGTGCCACTGCGTTTTATTGCTGATGTTGCAGGTGCAAGAGACATTGTTTGGCTTCCAGAACATAATATCCCGATCATTACTTTTGATGTGAATGACTGTGGTTGTCAGATGGAAGGTAGAAATAATGAAGACCCATGCACCTATAAAGACTGGGAAATAGAAATTGATAACGTAAAAGTTTTAGGAGAGCCGGCTGATTCAAGTCTTTTTTCAACAGATGGTACTGTACCAGAAGAAACCATCGACAGTTCGGGGTACTGCATCTTTGATTTTTCTATCATAAACAACAATGAGTGCCCAATTAAATTCATAATTGAAACACCAGATATAGGGTGGCCATCGCTTATAAATATCGACTTTATAAATATTGATCCAATCTCTGTCCGGCCAGGAGAAAAATCAGAACCCATAACTATGGAGTTTGAACTACATGCAAGACTTGATGAAATACTTGAAATACTGAGATTCAGGTTGGTTTATGAGAAAGGTGAGTATGTTGAAAGAGAAAACTCCATAAAGACAGTTATCGCAAGAGGTGGACGGTGTTGTAAAGAGTTGGATTACTTAATTGATATCAACTTTGATGATGGTTATTATTGTTTCTATCCTGATGAGGAAGCTACAGGATTTCTCGAGATCGAAAATAATTGCCGCACACCAATCTGGGTTAAGATTATTCCTTCTGAATATATCAAAAAACACAATTTCCCAGATGAGATAATTAAATTGAATTCAGCTCCAGATAGATACACAAAAATTCCATTTTCTTTTACAGTTCCTGATAGTGGTGGGGAAGAAGAACTTAACTGGTTCAATATCCAACAGGTTGATGAGAATGGAGATACGATTGGTGACTGCGAAAAAGAATTCCGATTGAGTTACTGTGAGGAGGAAGACTGAGCATTTTAGGTAATTGTTATTTGTCGCCCTTCGAGTACACTGGATTCCATTCCATGCGGGGTATGAAATGACGGGGGACACGGAAGACAAAATAGCATTCAAACTTTCATGTTTCTTGACAAACAGGGGGTAGTCCAGATAATGACTAATCTGTAAACTCTGCGGAGAGTTGGCTGAGCGGCTGAAGGCACCCGCCTGGAAAGCGGGTAACTGGAGTGATCTGGTTCGTGGGTTCGAATCCCTCACTCTCCGCCATTTTTATTTTTTACATATCCAATATCATCCCATTTGAAAATATGGGTTTTGTGTTGTTTTAATCTTGCCTGAAAACAGCTCCTATCTAGCCTGGAAAGCGGGATACTTCCGTGATCTGGTCTAACACCCTCAGCATTTTATCTTAAGAATACTTGTTTGTCTGGCTTCATTTCAATACCTACAATCAGCATGCCCTCTTTTTCAAGAGGATAACTTGCGAGGAATTCACCATCTTTTGATATTACAAAAGCCCCACCATAACTGTCATCATCTTTGATACTGTCATCAACAAGATAGTTGACCATGAGTGCAGGGCTATTTGCCATTTTGACACGCTTGGCATATTCAAATGACTCAACAGTATCCCATTCCTTTTGATTGTCCGGTGGATTCTCAGGAAAACTTATTGCCACAAGATAAAACAACCAGTCGGCATCAATGTTTTTGAAACTCTCCACAACACCCTCATCAAAAAGATCACCACAGATCAAAAAACCAACAGAACCAAAGGGAGTCTGGATTTTTGGAAACTCCGTTCCCTGACAATAAATTTCTGGGTCAGCTTTGTGTCCGTGCCAATGGGGCTGGACTCTGCGATATTTCAAAGCAACTGACCCATCTGATTTTATCAAAACTGCAGTGTCATAAAATTTGCCATCATCTTTTTCAAGAAGTCCGAGTGCCAGCCAGATGTTGTATTTGATGCAGAGTTTTCCAAGCCTGTCTGTTATCTGTCCAGGGATTTCCTGACAGAGTGGCTCATCATGTTCGGGGTCGTCATTGTTTATCAAACCTGTGAGCGTTGCTTCCGGAAACATCACAACATCGACATCTTGCGAACTTGCATCCACAATCATCTGTTCGATGGTCTCAATGTTTTTTGAAATATCGGATGTTAATCTTGGAACACACAGTGCTACTTTCATATTGTTGATTATAGCTTGGTTTGGGAACATTTCAAATGTGTTTGAATTCCCCATGTCATTCTGAATCCCCCCGTCATTTAGGAACTTGATTCAGAATCTACTCGCTACCCCATCATTTCGTTTGACAAGTCGCAAACACATCAATAATATTAAAACATCCAATTAAAAAAGGAACTGCATGTAACAAATGGAACAAGCAAAGTCAATCACCAGCTTTGGTAAAAAAGAAGTCCGCAGACATTGGGATGAAAAAAATGAAGAATGGTATTTTGCAATTATCGATATAGTAGCGGTATTGACAGAAAGCAAACGTCCCAGAAAATATTGGAATGACCTGAAAAAGAAGCTGGAGGAAGAGGGAAGTGAACTGTCCGAAAAAATCGGACAGTTGAAAATGGTTGCACCAGATGGAAAAATGCGATTGACGGATGTCGCAGACACAAAACAACTCTTTCGAATTATCCAATCCATTCCCTCGCCAAAAGTTGAACCCTTAAAAATCTGGCTGGCAAAAGTTGGATATGAAAGAATCCAGGAAACTGAAGATCCTGAACAGTCCATCGATCGAGCAGTCCGCACATACAGAGAAAAGGGATATTCAAAAGAATGGATCAATCGAAGAATCAAAAGCATCGACATAAGAAAAGAGTTGACAGATGAATGGCAGGAAAGAGGAGTTAAAGAACGTGAATTTGGGATATTGACCAATATAATAACAAAAGCCTGGTCGGACAAAACTATCAAAGAATACAAGGAGCACAAGGGTCTCAAAAAACAAAATCTCAGAGACAACATGACAAATATTGAACTGGTATTGAACATGCTTGCCGAAGCCTCAACAACTGAAATATCCAAAAAGAAAAAACCCGATAATTTCACTGAAAATAAAAGAGTTGCTTGTCTAGGTGGACATGTTGCAAAGATTGCAAAAGCAGAGATCGAAGAGAAAACTGGTGAAAAAATAGTAAGCCCCCAAAATACAGATGATTTGATGCTGGAAGATGCTGACAAAATTAGCAAGGAGCTTGGTGAGGGTGAATAGGAAAACAATCTTTGGTTGAAAGTTAGTCTTTTTTATTGTGAATGAGCCTTATTACCTTTCCTTACTAACTCAAACTTTTTTGCTCTACCGCAGTAAAAATGTCGTTTCGTTTGACAACCAGGTGTATAATCACTAATATTGCTTTGATGGATGGAGGTGCTTAATGTCAGAAGATGTCAGTATGATTGCGTTTTGTGGTTTATACTGTGGTGATTGTCCAATGCATCAGGGAAAGATTGCCGATTTAGCCAGAGACCTTAGAAAAGAATTGCGAAAAAATAAATTCGCTGAAACCTCAAAAGGTATGTCAAAAATACCATTTATGAAAGAGTTTGCTGATTATGAAAAATGTTACACCGTTCTTGGTTTGATGGTCAAAATGCGATGCGGGAAAGTGTGCAGGGATGGGGGAGGGAATCCGTTCTGCAAAATTAGAAAGTGTTGTGAAAAGAAAGGTATTGAAGGTTGCTGGGAATGCGACGAATTTAAAGAATGCAATAAATTTGGGTTTCTCGAAGACGTACACGGAAAAGCATGTACAATAAATCTCAATAGAATAAGGGAATCAGGAAAGGAAAAATTCCTGGCAGGAAAAAAATTGTGGTTTTCTAAATGATGTTTTGTTTCAAGTCTACGTGTGAATTACTTTTTTCTCCCAACTACAAACTCAATCACCTTCCGAATGAGCGATAGTTCCAAATTAGTCTGATTCTCAAAAGTTCCTGCATACGCCTTGTGGGCTTTGCCGAGATCGTAACAGGTTGAATCCTTCACATCGACAAACAATTTTAAGGTCATACTGCTATATTAAATGATAATTAAATGTGTTGTTTCGATTGACAAAGTGTTGTAACATTGATAAACTCATTGGCATGGAAAATAACTTCAATAATTCGGTGAGATGGATATGATAGATAAAATTAAAAGCATTAAGGATTACCGTTCATTTAGAGATTTTAAGTGGGATAGTAGCCTTAAAGGTTTTAAGGAATTCAATTTGATTTATGGCTGGAATGGTTCGGGTAAATCGACGCTCTCCACAATCCTTCGTTCTCTTGAAACTGGCAAAGACTACAACAGTACAGGTTCTTTTGAAATCGAATTCTCAGGAGATACTATCACCGAAAAAACTTTTAAGAACAGAAATGATCTTCAGAATAAAATTAGGGTGTTCAATGCAGATTATGTGAGAGAGAACATTTTTAAAGATCCCAATACATCTGATCTTAACCCCATCTGGACAATGGGGAAAGATAGTATAGACATCAACAAGCAAATCAAAATTGCAGAGACAGAAAAATCAAAATTAGAAAAACAACGAGATTTGAAGGTTGCTGATATCAGAACATTAACAAACGAATTTGGGGATATGGAAAGTGAAATAGCGTATGCAATCAAGTCTTCTCTGAGATCATCAGGACTCAATGATTATGCAAACTATAACAAAAGTAAAATCCACAATGAAATAAAAATAATAAGTAGCGATACAAGGAACAACGATAAGAAACCTCGTGATTATCTCCTTACAAGAGTGGAATACGACGAACTCACAAGAATCATAAATCAAGAAAAGAGAGAAAAGATTAGTGAAATTAAGATGCCAACTTCCGTGTCTGAATTTATTGAATTCAAAATCTCAGTTACAAACATCTTGGAGTCACAGGTTGTGAGACGTACAATAAATAGGCTTGATAGAAATAACGAACTTGCTAATTGGGTTGACAGGGGATACAGTATACACAAGAGAGACGGCTTGAAAATTTGTGAATTCTGCGGAAATGAAATTCCTTCCTCAAGAATGGAAGAACTAGAAGATTATTTTAACAAAGAGTATCAGGAATTAACACTTAGAATTGATGAGGCACTCCGAACAATTGATAACTATGAAAAACATTTATTCGAAGAACGTGAGTTAACTCCATTGGTTGAATTCAATCTGAAGGTGAGGGATCAATTCAGAATCCACAAAAAAGAGTTTGAGAAGAGTTTTGATAGACACTCCGCTAATCTAAAATATCTCAAAGAAAAACTTCAACTAAAAAGAGACAAATTGAATGAAATAATTTACATCGATGTTATGGACTCTAATAACGTCAAAAGCAATCTGTCTGGTATAAACAAGCAAATCCAAATTCATAATCGTTTGTTGGAACATCATCACAAACACATGCTTGATTCTGCTGAGAAACTAAAACTGCATTATATAGCTAGAAACTTTGATAGATATGAGCAAAAGTCCTCGAAACTCAAACAAGAAGAAAAGAGCTTAGAAGAACTGAAGAGGTCGCTTGAATCTAAAAGTTTGATCTTGAGTAAGCTTTATACCAAAATCAAATCTTTTAAACCAATGGCCAACGAGCTATCAAAAGGTTTGGAATATTTTCTTGGACACAAAGAAATTAAAATAGAACCGGTAGAAGCAAGCTTGCTGAATAATTATATAATTATCAGAGGAGAGGAACCAGCAGAACATCTTAGCGAGGGTGAGAAAAATGCACTTGCATTAGTTTATTTCCTTACAACACTTAAAGATATTGAATTCTCAAAAAAAGGAATTGTTGTGATTGATGATCCAGTGTCTAGTTTTGACTCAAATTCCTTGTACTATGCTTGTGAATTTATTTCTGATAGAATGAAAAGTAAGAATATTCAGCAACTGATTCTTCTTACTCATAACTACTATTTTTTCAGAAGATTCAGAAAAATGTTCGATACGAAGGTGCGAGAGTACACGCTTGAATGCTATTTCAATAACAAAATAAAGGCAAAGGAATCCATTCTTAAGGAACTAGATCCCCTACTACGGGATTATGACTCCGAGTATCAGTATCTCTTCAAAAAAGTTTATGATGCAGCAACAAAAGATGATGGAGAACCACTTGAATTGTTTTATAGCATACCAAATATTTCAAGAAGGTTACTAGAATCATTTTTGTCTTTCAAGCTTCCAAATAGAGGCAAGGAAAAGAAGTTCAATATAAAGGGCTCACTTGATTGCGCCAAGATACAATTTGACAAATCAAAGAAGGTAAAAATTGCCCAATTTGTAAACCCAAACTCACACATGGACAGAATTGATGATATTGGAAGTTCAAACCTTGATTTACTAAAAGAGACACCACAAATAATGAGGGATATTCTTGGTTTGATATACAAGAATGATGAACTTCATTTCCGAGGTATGATAAAGGCAATAAATGAGGATATTAATACTCTCAATTGGTTGGATTGCAACTAGGCTTTATCTATAACAAACTCAATCACCTTCCGAATGAGTGACAGTTCCAAATTAGTCTGATTCTCAAAAGTCCCCGCATACGCCTTGTGGGCTTTGCCGAGATCGTAACAGGTTGAATCCTTCACATTGACCAGCAAACCTTTGAGTCCGCTATCGATAAATTCTTCCTGGTGTTTGATGTAAAAAGGCTCACAACAGCTCCCGATGTAGGAATCACCACCCTGGCTTTTTATGTAGTCAAATTTTACAAGAAGATTTTCAAAACTGGTGACGGTGAGCGGAATGAGTCCTGCATCTATCGCTATCTTGTAGCCATCACCAACTGTGCATTCAAAACATTGCGGGCATTCATCAATAAATCTGAATCTGCAATCTGCCCCCTTGGCACAGTACGGGAACAGGAAAAATCTGGGGTTGATTTTTTCTCCGGGTTTGAAGTTCACAGCAAAAAGGTGGTTTGCCTCTTTTGGGGTGAAACCCTCTTTTACCCAGGAAAGTTTTTTGAAAATCTCTTTGAAGGCGGATTTGAAATCTTCAACAGGAATGTCTTGATGGGCACTCAAAAATTCCTCTACAACCTCGAGGATTTTGTTTTCATCGATGTGAATATTTTTCAGGAGTCTCTCAAGGTCGTAGAGAATGGTTGGGTTTTCAAGGAAAAAATCCCCCGTGATGATTGAAGAGCGAAGCATTTTTTGTTTTGTGTTTACAAGTGAATTTATTTTGATGGTGCCAAAGTCGTGGCTTCTGAAAGAGCCAGAAATTAGCCCCTGACTCTCTTCGGGGAGCTGGATTCTATCTACCCATTTTTGTGAGGAAAAATGAGGGATAGATTCATTTATTTTTTCAAGCTCTTCGGGTGAAAGTGTTGAGGATTCTGTTTTTATTCCGAGGACTTTGGAAAATCCTTTTTTCATCACAGATTTTAATTCTTCTCTGCTTGGAATCCTGCCCAGTTCATGTTCGATGCAGGTTACTCTCTCACGGACAGAATCGATTTCTTTTGGTTTCAATTTTTCAACAGGTACTCGCAAAGAGTAGAGCATTTCCTCGATAAGGTCTGCAACAAGCAACGTTCCCTGGAAAAGGAAAGCATTTCCATGGGTAACTCCACCCATTCCAGATATTTTTTTTCCACCAACTTCAATATCATTTCTGGGCTTGAATTCTGCATTGATGCCAAGAAGCGACAAACCCTCAGCCACACTTTTTCCAAACATTTCGTAGAGTTTTGACGGGCTTCCGCCAAACATTTTGATGGGTGCAATTATCTCCCAGCCAACCTGTGATGGATCAAAATAAATTGTGCCACCACCTGTGATTCTTCTGTTTATTGAGATGTCTTTTTCAAGGCAATATTCGGTTCTGATCTCCTGGTTTACGGATTGAAAATATCCCGCAAGCACGCACCGCTCGAATGAAAGAAATCGCAAAATTGGTTGCTTTGTTTCATCAAGATTTTTGAGAAGAACATCGTCGCAAGCCATGTTCCAGCTCGCACTTTTCACACCCGTATCGATTTCTCTGAGTATCATTTCGACATGATTATCTGGAATTTTTGGAATTAGTCAACAAGAATAGTCAATAGGTTGTATCCACACTCTGCTACCCTTTGAATCCTACCAATCAAAAAGACAACAATTTTCAGCCTGTCAAAATCATTGTTTCTGGAAAAGTAACTACGAATTTCTAGCACCCTGGAATGACAGAGGCATGCAAACAAAATATGACCCGTCTTCCTCTACGTCTTTCCCGTGAAAACAGGAAACCAGGGGATTATAAAATCGTATTCAAAATAAGAAAACAACAATTCTCCAACCAGTCAAAATAAATGTTCCAAAAAACATAAACACAATTCTCAAGAACCCTGGGTTCCTGGTCAAGCCAGGAATGACGAGGAGAGTAGCACGGAATGACGGGGAAGAAACTCTCAACCCCCCAGATTTTTCATCAGGGAACAAGAATGATTAAAGTGGGAAAGTAAAAATTGACAATAATGGTAGAAAATTCGTAGGGGAGGGTTTGAAACCCTCCCCTACGATAGATATTATTTCTTTGCAGTAGAAATCCAGGACAGCTCAACTGCTTCTTTCAGGTTACTCCAGTTTGAAACAAAAGCCCTTCTCTTTGCATGTCGTCTTGAAATAAATGATCCGTAAATTTTTGTGATGGATTTTTGGTAATATTTCATGGGCTGGTGTTTGTTGATAATTCTGGCAAGGTCGCTAGCGGAATCGTATGCCTGCTGGATTCCAGCACCAGTTAATGGATCTGTGAGTCCGGCGGAATCACCAATCAGAACAACACTCTTGTTGACGTATGAAGATAGCTCGTAAAGCGGGATTAATCCAGCAGAAATATCATTATATCCGGGTTCAACCATCCCTCTCTCCAGGAGATAGTTTGTGAAAAAATCAAGTGAACCACGAAGGTTTGTGATTGCACCAACTCCAACATTTGCAAACTCACCTCTGGGGAAAAACCAGCCATATCCTCTGTTTATTTCTTTCATAAAATAAACAAAAGTTTTGTCGAGCATCTGGTCTGTAATCTTCATTTTGACATTCATCGCGGGAAGAACGGGAACAACGGGAAGTCCAAAGCTTTTTCTGACAACGGAAAGAGGACCATCTGCACCAATAATCAAATCGGTTTTGTAAGTTTTTTTGTTGGTTACTACTCTTTTTCCTTCAATACTGGTCACAGTTTCACCAAGGTGGACATCAATTTTTGAGAGTGAATCCAGCATGTCTTTTTGCCAGCTCTCGCGGTCTATGATTTTTCCTGGGAAATCCTTTTGGATGGTATTTCCGGGGTATGATGTCACCATGGAATTTATTTCTGTAACAGGATCAATTGGGAATAACGCAGGAACCCATTCACCACAGGCAATTCTTTTGTGAGGATTTCTCTTCCTGTCGATGAGCAAAACATTGAAAGATTTGTCCAGCTGGGAGGCAAGCGTCAGTCCAGCGGGTCCGGCTCCGATTATGATTATGTCGTATGGTCTACTCATGATGTGTAACTCCTCAACTCTTCTTTGATTTCTTCTATCTCTTCTTGCTCTGGTGGGAATGGAAAATTGCGAAGTTCTTCAGACGGTCTCTCGTTTGCGTATGGTCTGTTGCAGGCGACCTCACCATCATTCCCGGTGCATCCCGATGTCATGAATGGTTTGCCCAGATTGATGAATTTTTCTGTGTCTGTGCCAAAATCTGTGAGCCTGTCCTGGTCGTCAAATTTCATTTTGTCCAGATGTGTATGTTCATTGTCTATCAGATACGCTGCCAGTTGGATTCTTCGGTATGTTGGGATTGTTGGTCTTGCATGGTTTTTTAGTTGTGAGTTTGGCTCTGGGAAGAATGAGAAGAGGTGGGTCAGTCCACCCATATCTTTGATTCTTTGGATTGCTGAAATCATTTCTTTTTCAGTTTCATCAAGACCAGCCACAAAGTGGCTCCCAACCATTCCTTTTCCAAAACATTTTAGAGCAACCTCAAAACTGTCCCAATATTTTTTCCAGCTGTGGGGACCCTTTACATCTTTTCCACGATGTCTGTCAAAGAGTTTTTCAGTTGCCGTGTCGATTGCGATTCCGATTTTGTCAATTCCAGCCTCTTTGAGTTTGTAAAAATCTTCATCCATCATGACGGTTGGTGAAACCAAACCGGAGATTGGAGTGTCGGTTATTTTTCTGATATTTTTGGCAATTGCTATTGTGTCTTCAACTGATTTTCTTCTGGTTATCATTGAGATGCAGATGCGTTTGACATGGTCTTCCCGCTCGCTGATTCTTCTGGCAATATCTGAAACCGAATGAATTGGCCATGCGACTCGGATGAAGGATTTTTCTTCGTAATCCCCGGGTCTTTTTGTTGAGAGTCCGCAGTATGAACAGTTTGCTGCACATCCTTCGGGGTATGTGATGAGAAGGTTGATGCAGTAAAGCTTTGCGTTTCTGTAAAAACTTCCGCCTAGGAGGTCGAGGGTCATTGCAGCAGCTTGGCTTAGTCTGACAAATTCGGGGCTTGATTGATTTGTATCCATGAAGTTTATTTTGTCATATTAGGTTGGGGTTTACAAGGATAGGCAGTATTTTGTGTGAACATGATGTTATTCCCGTATTTTTCTATGCGTTATTTAGAAACTTGATTTAAGAATCCCTTCATATCTCTACGTCTTTCCCGTGAAAACGGGAAACCAGGGGATTATAAAATTGTATTCAAAATAAGAAAGCAACAGTTATCTAACCAGTTAAAATCATTGTTTTACACAAACATCCATGCGATTCTCAAGTACCCTGGATTCCTGGTCGAGCCAGGAATGACAAACTTAAAAACAAGGAATGACGGGGTCATACAAAAATAGCTTTATTTTTTTGGGATTTTTTATAGATGGTGGGGAGTGTTAGATTCGAACCTCTAAAAGACGTATGTGGGGCAGATTTACAGTCTGCCGCTTCCTCCCACTTCGCTCATCTATAATTGCTCGCCGGGCAGGAATAGTCATAAAATACGAACAACATAACTAACAAAAAAGAAGGGGGGAGGGTTTTTTATAGATGGTGGGCAGTGAAGGATTCGAACCTCCGAAGACGTATGTCAACAGATTTACAGTCTGCCGCTTCCTCCCACTTCGCTCATCTATAATTGCTCGCCGG
>CBDUSO010000007.1:0-63961 GCA_965370295.1 uncultured bacterium | reverse complement strand
ATTGCGGTTATTTCATTATCAGATTTTAAGCGCGAAAAAACGACAATTACGGCGACCAGGCAGGCCATGGGTATGGTAATCGCAAAAGTGGCAGGCAGGATAAAAATCAATAATTTGACCCCAAGCAATATGAGGATTGTTATCGGTGTCCAATGCTAGGCTTGGAGATGATGATATGGAGATATTTCTACTCACATTTAATGAGTTTGTTTTTAATCCTGACCCGAAAGTTTTGTCTTCTTCATCCAAAAAAATATCACCGTCTGCACAAACAAATTTGTTACCATCCCATTTGAAATATCCAATATCTACAATATGGTTTTTATCTTGATCTGTATATGAAATATAGGAAACAAAATGCGGGTTGTTTGTGTTGTCTAAAACAAAATCAAAACCAGAAAAAAGTTTATTTGAAATAATCATTACCGATTCAGCTCTCGCGTTTTCGTCAACTTGATTTCCATCTATGGAAACCCAATCCTTTCCATTCCATTTTACATAAAAAAGATTATGTTCATTTTCCCAGATGATGTGAGGATTGTTTTCAGTATCAACATTCAATTGAATAACTGAAGAAGATGATAAAACAAAAGGAATGGTTGGGTTATGGTTTTCTGGGTCGTATTTTGTGTCGTCGATACATCGCCAGATACCTTTGTCTAAATACAGATAATAAATACCGTTACCCCTGGTTCCAATGAGATGAATTCTACTAGTTGAATCAATTGCAGTATCAATATCACTCAATCTAAATGGGGATATTTCTGGATAGAGAAAATTTCCTTCAACTGGTGTTGGTGAATAAAGATCACCATTTGGTGTATACCAGTTGCCAGATGTCATTTCAGTTTGACAGCCACTCAAGACAATAATGATTACCAAGCAACAGATAGTAGGAAGTAATGTCCTCTTCATTTTGATTCTCCTTTATCGATAATGCATCTGTTATATTTGACACTCATTTCACATTTTTGTTTCAAAATATTTGACAGACACCACTTTTGATGCTATCAAATAAGCAGTCCCAAAGGGGCTAAAAAAAGATCGGGGTGCCGGAAGGCTGAGAGAATTCACAGAGGCGAATTCAACCCGCAGAACCTGCTCTGGATAATGCCAGCGAAGGGAATGCACATCATCCCAAACGGGATACCTTCCAACCCCTCCATTTACAAGGAGGAATTGTATGTTGACACAGTTGTTTGCGTCTGCTGAAGAGGTGGTTGCAGTAACCACCACAAAGCCAGGATTTTTGGAATCAGTCCAAAATTGGATCTCTTCAAATATTGCTGTTCATTTTCAAAACATCAATATTTGGATTACGATCGTTGTTGTTTCTGTGATTGTTCTTGGGATTGCATGGTTTGTAATGTCTGCAAGAAAAATCAGATGGAAGCCAACCCTCATCACTGAAATTGCGATCGCATGTACCCTGTCGCTTATCCTTGGTTTTTTCAAAATTGGTCAGTTGCCACAGGGTGGTTCTATCTCACTTGCAATGTTGCCAGTTATCGTTGTGGCGTTCAGGCGTGGACTCGTTCCCGGTGTTGTCTGTGGTGTGATTGCAGGATTTCTTCAGATGTTGCCCGATCCATTTCTGGTTCATCCGTTGCAGATTCTGCTTGATTATCCGTTTGCCTGGGGTGCTTTGGGTCTTGCTGGTGTGATTGTGGATGGTGGAAGCAAGAAGAAATTTACTTGGATAATTGGAATTATTTCTGGTCTTGTGATTTTGGGAGTGGTTGCCAGCTTGTTGCTTGAAATTGGTTTCACGTGGGACAGAATTGTAACACTCGCGATACTCCTGCCATTCCTCGGTTTCTCACTTTTAATATCCAGCAAAGATTACAAGAGTCAGTTTGGTGCGGTTGCACTTGCCAGTTTGGGAAGATTCTTTTTCCATTTCCTGTCAGGTGTATTTTTCTTTTCACAGTTTACTCCACCTGGTCATAGCGTTGTTGGTTATGTCGTGCTCTACATCTTTTCCCATTTGGGATTTGAGGCAGTTATCACAGCGTTTGCAATTATTCCACTCAAGCGTTCTACAAACTTGATGAAAGCCCAGGATCAGATAAACTGATTGTGTGATAGATGAATTTACAGTAAACGAAAAGTCCGAAGGATTTTTTGAGGATAGAAGGTCGGAGTTTACAGCTATCTTGACTCCGACCCTGTCTCTTGATGAATTCAAGATATTTATTGATTCGTTGAGAGCAAAACACAAAGAGATGTGCCATTTTTGTAGTGCTGTCCGGCTTCGTGCCACAATCCTCACAGAAAAAGCAAGCGATGATGGTGAACCAAGTGGAACTGCTGGACGACCAATTCTCCAATCTCTCCAGAGAAAAAATCTGATGAATTGTGGAATTGTGGTTTACAGAAAATATGGTGGAACAAAACTTGGCACGGGTGGATTGGTACGGGCATACGGAGGGTCTGCAAGACTTGCGATTGAAAATGCAATAATTGGCAGAATGCTTGAGTTGAATGGAATATTCTTGTCGATTGATTATTCTTTGTGGGCAAAGCTGGAGGGAGATATTAAAAATTTTGATGCAAATCCTGAGGTTGAATTTTCTGACAGAGTTGATATTTCACTTTTTGTCGAACCCGACAAACTGGAAAATTTTGAGGAAATAATCAGAGAAAAGTCAGCTGGAAAAATAAAACTTGAAAAAAGACAAAACAAACTGAAATTCAAACCAGAAAAAAGGAGTGAATAAGATGGCATTATTTGACAGCATGGCAGGTAGTTATGACAACTTTTTTGGGTCTGTCTGGGGGAAGGAAGTTCTAAAATATGAGTCTTCTTTGATAATGAAGATGATAAAACCAGAACCAAATCTAAGGGTTTTGGACGCAGGATGTGGAACTGGAATTTTCACAGAATTTTTAGCATCTGCTGGAATGGATGTAACTGGTTTCGACGAATCACCTGAGATGTTGAAGATTGCCGAGAAAAAAGAAACTCTAAAATCTGTCAGGTTGGTGAGGGGTGATATTTCAAAATTGCCTTTTGAATCTGAGAGCTTTGATCGTGTGCTCTGTACGTTTGTGATTGAATTTATTCCCGATCCACAATCTGTGATTGATGAATTAAAAAGAGTTCTGAAACCTGGAGGAATCCTTGTCCTTGCCAGCCTTAATTTGAAAGGTATGTGTGTCAAAGCTAAAAATAGAAGGCTTGATAAGGGGCTTGAGGGTAATGTTATTTTTAGATCGGCTGAAGATATAAAAAAGTTTGGGTTACAGGGTGCAACTACTGATCACTGTGTTTATTTTCTCCCAACCACAAAAAATATGTTTAGACTCAAAGAATGGTGGGGGAGACTGTTTTTCAAGAGGAACGGAGCGGTTGTTGTAATCAGGTGGCAAAAATGAAGGTGAGTATTCAAGTCAGCATTTATCCACTTGGTACAGATAAAATTGATAGCTGTGTTCTGTCTGCGATCGATGTTCTGGGGGAATCTGGATTGAGTTTCAAAACTAGTTCAATGTCAACGATTATTTCTTGTGAGTTGGCTGAGGGAATGGAAGCACTCCAAAAACTCTTTGAATCTGTTGCAAGCAGTGGGAAAGCTGTGATGAATGTTACAGTTTCCAATGCGTGTGGTTTGGACTGATGGACAAAAGGACAGGTTTGAAACCTGTCCTTACAAATTTTCATATCATAGGAATGATGGACATGATGTTGTTTTCGATTTGAATTCCGAGTTTTCTCAAATAAAATAATCATTCGAGGTGAAACATGATTGCACATCTAAAAGGTATAGTTGAGCTCATTGAGGATGAATATCTGGTACTGGATGTTGCCGGTGTCGGGTATCGGGTTTTTTATGCGATGATTCCTGACTTGCACGTAGGTTCTGAGCTGAAACTTCATATTGTTTTTCAGCACAAGGATGACGGAATCACACTGTTTGGATTCAATACAACCCAGGAAGCAACTTTGATGCGAACGATTCAGTCAAGGGTTTCTGGAGTTGGTGGAAAATCTGCAATGATGATAATGCGGTCTTTGACACCTGGACAGATTGCAGATGCCGTGATGAATGAACGACCTGAGGTTTTCAAAACAGTTCATGGAATTGGCAAAAAAACTGCTGAAAGAATTGTGCTTGAGCTTAGAGATGTGATGAGCAAACTGCCGGTTGTTCCTGGACAATTGCCGGTGAGTGGAAGCATTGATGATGCGAGGGCGGCACTTCGAGCGTTGGGATTTACAATCGGTGAGGTTGAAAAATCTCTGGATGGAATTGACCGAGAATTGTCATCTGAGGATATAATCCGTAAAGCACTTGAAAAATTGGGTTGATGGAGAAGGCTGATAAAAACATAAGGAGAAACAATGAATCGTAACCAATCAATCCCCAAATTTTCAGAACTTCAAATCAAATCAAACTGTATTGAATCTATGAAGAAATATTTCCTACTTGGAGGCTGAATGAAAAGTATACGAATCACGATTGCCATAATTTTACTCGTTTCAATATTTGGTGGAATCAACTTGACAGAGGGCAGGGATAACCCAAGGTTTGTTGAGAGAATCCTTGTCCTTGAAGATATAAACACAGCCTGGAGTCAGCAGGATTTACAAACGGAAACTTCCAAATCCCAGGTATACGTCATCGACACTTTAGAAGAACTTTTGGGTGTTGGTGATGTGATTGATTACCAATCCTTCTGGATACAAAACATGGTTTCAGTTACATGCAAAATATCTGCGTTGGACAGGCTTTTGGCAACCCAGGGAGTGATTGCGATAATGCCAAACATCAGGATTTATGCAGACAAAATGAAATCCAGCAACTCAATAATCACAGACGAAAAAGAAAATTGGAATCTTGAAATGATTGGAGCAACCGGTGTTTGGGAAACTGGAAATTTTGGTGAAGGTGCAGTTATCGGAGTTCTTGATTCCGGGTGCGACTCAACCCACCCCGAGCTTCAAGGAAAAATTGAATCCTACGCCTATATTGATAATTATGGCAGAAAGAGCAGTATTCAAAAAGTTGCAACCGATTCAGACGGACATGGAACAAGCGTCTGCTCTGTGATTGCAGGTGAAACAACAGGAGTTGCTCCAAAAGCAAAGCTGATTGTGGGTGCGGTGATTCCTGGAGGATCAGGTTCACTGACCCAAATTTTAGGTGGGATGCAGTGGATTCTAAACCCAGATGGAGACTACAAAACTGACGATTTTCCAAAGGTTGTAAACATGTCTTTTGGGGCACCCGGTGCTTTGAAATATCTTGAATCTGGAATTGATAATCTCTTGAGAATGGGAATTATTCCGGTTGCATCAGCTGGAAACAATGGTGAGGGAAGCACCAGCAATCCAGGAAACTTTCCCGATGTGTTGGCGGTTGGTGCAGTGGATTTTACAGAGGGTGTAACAGATTTTTCAGGAGGGGCAGATGTTTCCTGGGAATATATTGATGATGTAAAAATCGTTACAAAGCCTGACTTGGTGGCACCTGGTGAGGCAATTCGTGTCGCAACCCCTCACAGAACATATGACCTAGTTGACGGCACAAGCTCAGCAGCCCCCCATGTTGCAGGGCTTTGTGCATTACTTTTAGCAGAAAATCCGGGAATGGCTCCTGAAGATATTCGACATGCACTAATTTCTGGAGCAAAAGATCTAGGAAAAGAAGGAAAAGACAGAAGATATGGATATGGGCTTGTCCAGGCCGAAGAGAGTTTGTTGGATATAGAAGGTAGAGAAGAAAAAAATCTGAAAATATCCTGGTCGAGTTCAAATATTCTCTGGGGGGACATCGAGGTGAGAACCTCTGACAGAACCTACACCGTTTCACGTGATCAAGCAGATGAATTCACTTTCCTTTCTCTGCCTGGTGACGAGGTAAAAGTCTGGTCATTTGGCTATGAAGAATCAGTTGTTGACGGGGATGAAGTTGAATTGGTCGCACTTCCAACCTTTGACATTGAGCTGACCACCAACTCCACAGACCTTGGTGGAATCTCTCCATGCAAGGTTCGATTTCCCGGAACACCGCTTCCATTTTTTGATGGACCAGACGGTCATGTGACCATGAAGTTGCCGGTTGGAACTCACTCCATGAGGATTTATTCATTTGGTCATGCAGATGAAGATATGGAAATAATTGTTTCGACAAATGATGAAATTGAAATTGAATTAACTCCAGCAGATATTGCATTCATTGACGACAGAAAATCAATATTTGGAATCCCTCCAGAACCAATCCAGGGACGAATGCGAAGGGCTTTGGATGAAATAGAGATGCCATATTTTATCTGGTCAACAAGGGATGGCAGGGTTACCGCATCACAACTCTCCAGGTTTCCATACGTTGTTTGGAATTTGGGTGGCTCACCCTCTGAAAAAATTGTGAAGGTGCTTTCTGGGTACATGGACATGGGCGGAAAACTGATTTTGACATCAGGATTTTATGGTGCGAGCTATCTTGGTGAGAGCGATTCAACTGTTTTTCTGGCATCATATTTTGACTGTTACCCAACTGATAATGGAGGCTCTGCAATCAAGCATTGGAGCGGTGAAAATTGGGAAACGGTTGCGATTGAAACGCCATCATTCCTGAGAAGTTCTGAGCTTGTTCCAATTGGTGAAAAGGCAAACCCAATGTTTTATTACACGGGATTCAAGAAACAAACGGTTGCCGGGATAAGGGTTTCAACTCTTAAAAATCAGGGAGTGATTCTTGGTTTCACAATTCCAGAGGTGAGTTCTGACAGGGAGAGAAGCTGGCTTGTGGATTACTGTATCTCATCTTTTGATGAAACCACGTCATGGTCAACAAAGATTACTTCTGATGGAAAAAATCTTGATGGGGTGGCAACAATCAACGGTGAAACCGTCCAGTTCAAAAATGGAAAACTCTTTGTTGCACACATTCCAAACCAAATGGTTTCCATAAAGATTGCAAGCTTTGGATTTGAGCCAAAAATTTTCAACCTTCATCCAAGCTCACTTCCTGAGAATATTGAACTTGAATCCTCGGTGACTGATACTCTAAGTATCCAAACAAACACTGATGGTTACTTACTATTCCACGATGTCCCGGTCGACCCGATGCAAATTCAAGCAAACAGTAAAATCGAACTCCCCAGAGGAAGTTACGAACTGACATTCTGCTCAAGAGGTTTCACCTCACAAAAAATTTCAGTTTCTGTTCCAGGTGAATTGAGTGCAAACTTGATGACCTCTCCGCCCCATATTTTAATTCCTGAGGGATACACAGGGATTGCAAACACACTCTCAACACTTGGATTGGCACACGCCGGCAAGGAAAATATCAAAGCCGAGGACATAATTTCTTCCTCAGTTTTTTTGTGGAGCAGTTCCGGGCGTATCAAAGAAAACGACAGGGAGTTAATCTCTGAAATAAAAACTGCATTGAAGTGCAATGCTTCAGTTTTGATTGCAGGACCGGAAGTTGTGAAACAGTTTGGAAGCCCGGTTGAGCTTGAATCGATTGCGACAAAAATTTATGCGATCATGGGAAAAGGCATCTTGGATGGAATGCTGATTTCGATAACCAGTGCAACAAACAGGTATGGAATCTCGATTCCAGTTTTGGCAGGTGGCGAGACGCTCGCAAATTTCATCGGTGGCTCAAGTGCAATCACTCGATATGGGGACATGATTGTCTGTGGATTTGAGTTTGAAAAAATTGATTTGGACATTGTGAAAGAAGAGCTTGTGAGGTTGCTCATTTCTGAGCTTGGCATGAAAGATGGGATTCTTCCTCGACCAAGATTGTCATCACCTTCATCGCCAACCAACATGAATCCGCTGGTCATCACTGGATTTTCACCACCGGGTTCACGAACAATCCTCAGAGTTGATGCTCAGGAATTCAAAATTCGACTTGATCCTGAGGGTTTTTTCTCACAAAAACTCGACTTGGGTGATGGTTCATACAAGATAAAAATAATCGCAACAAAAGTTGGTGAAACTTCTCAAACTGAAGAAATTCCACTTGTTGTGGATAGAACACCTCCCCAGATTCAAATTATTTCACCCCGTGGTGGGAGAACCTTTGGGTCAGAGATTGAAGTTATTGCTTCGTGTATTGGTTCAAAATCTGTAACCATCGATGGGGCTGAAACCAAAGTCAGCAACAATTCAATATCTAAAAAAATCCCTGCAGGAAGTGGCGTTGTGATGTTTTCAGCGGTTGATGTTGCGGGGAATAAAATTGATAAAATTTTGCGGTATATCCCCGATTCAACATTTGCGGTTGATGCAACCTCTTCACCAGCCAGTTTTGAAATAGCCCAGATTTCTGCTGGTGCCGTTCTTGATGAAAGCGATTCAGTATTCAGACCGTTCCAGCCGGCAACCAAGGGAGAGGTCGCAGTTTGGTTGACCAGAGCGTTAGGGCTTGAACCAAAACCCGGTTTTTGTCCATATCCAGATGTTGCAAAGGATAGCAAGATTGAGCCTTATATCGGAGCATTATTCTCAGCCAGTGTTTTGTCTGGCAAGGGAAATTATCAACCGGACACGAACACTACCTGTGAGTTTTTGCTCCAAATGATTGCCAACAGATATGGGCTGTCGCATAATCCCGCCCTGCCAACCTTCCCAGATTTGAGATCAGATAGTCCATGGTACAAGGGGGTTGAGGGATGTGTTAAAGCAAAAATTATTAATCCAAAGGATAAGAGAGTGTTTGTTGCCGGAAATCTCAATCCAGGATCGGGAATTAAACGAGAACAAGTTGCGGTGATTTTGTACTGGGTGATGAAGCATCGTGCTAGAAATGGAGAATAAACATGAAGGTAATACTTGAAAAACTTCGTAAGAATGGTTTTCGGATTACAAAACCCCGAGAAGAAATTCTGAAACTATTCTTTGAACACAAGGGTGATAATCTGGATGCCACGGAGATAAAAGAAAAACTGGAAGAACGCGGTGTGGATATGGATATGGCAACAGTTTACAGAAACCTGGAGATGTTGTTCTCACTAAAAATTATTCATAAAAGCAACTTTACACACCAGCACGCACACTATGGACTGACCCACCAGTATGAGATACATTTCATCTGCAAGGAGTGTGGTACCATTTCAGAGTTGCCCCTCGTTGAAAATGAAAACCTGTTGAGGATGATAGATAATCTGGGAGACGATTTCGTTACTGAAAGTGTCTCGATTGAAATCTACGGCACCTGCAAGAGATGCCGTAGAAGTTGATACTTAAATAAGTATACCGAAACTAAGTTGCGAAATTAAATATCAGTCAGCTAACGGTCTGACTGCGGAGGCCTGTTTACCTTTGCCACCTTCGATAATTTCAAACTCTACCTGCTGGTCTTCTCTTAGTGTTTTGAAACCGTCTGCTCCTTGGATGGAGGAGAAGTGCACAAATACCTCTTCGTCGCTGCCATCAACCTTGATGAAACCATAGCCCTTTTTGTTGTCAAACCAAAGTACTCTACCCTTAGAAATCATTCTTTCAAACCTTCCTATCTGGCATTTTCACGCCATTTTCAAAATTCGACTAAGCCCAATGCTACCTATTGATTTTGTAGCAGGATCAAAGTCTAGTAAATTGCTTATTTATTTAAATCTGAAATTGGCAATCTTTCCAAAGCCAATCCAGACAAGTTCTGCACCCAATGAGTCACCAACAGCTTTAACAGGAACAAATGTTCTGCTGTTTACAATCTCTGGTGCAGATACTAGGTCATAATCTTTACCGTTAATTTTTGCGAATTGTTTACCAATCCACATCTGACCAACGAGCTTACCACTCTTGAAGATGTCAACACGTTTTTCTCCACCGATCCACTTGAGTGTTCCGCCAAGACCTTCAATGCCTGCTCGAAGAGGAACCATGGATTTCTCTTTCTTGCTTAGGTAACAGGGAGCGTCAATTGGTGTTTCTTTTCCGTCTGTTATGATGTACTGTCTTGCATCACCATCATCCTCTTTGGAGAGGATAAAGGAAACACATTTGCTGAACTTCTTGGGGGAGGGATGACTCATGAAATCACCAGGATTTTTGTTTGCTTTTATCTCTTGCAGGTTGGTATAACCATCTGCATCGACATCCCAATTTTCATAATCAGTTATTTCATTCCCAGAACTCATGCTGGTCTCATACTGCACACCGTAAAGACTCCTCACAGTGTCTCCGTTTTCATGAAAGTGGCAAAGCATACAATCGGTCTCAAGTAGCGGGTCTTTTGAATTGGCTTTGAACTTCGGATAGTAATACATAATTTCATCCGAATATTCATCCTGACCAACTACTACCATAAACGACAGTGCAAACATAATCACTAGCACTACTGCGACGATTGACATTCTTTTCATATTTCGAACCTCCTGCGAGTTTTTTTCATTCTAACTGTTGTTACTGTTAAATACAACTATTACAAGGTGATGGGTTTCATAAGCTTGAGCAAATCATTTAACATTGCGACTGATATTGTCCAAGTACACGAAAAATACTTCGGTGTATCCATTCTTTATTCCGGAAATCCAAGACCCCAGAGGAATCGCGAGATACGCTCTGCTTCAGACTCGCTGATATTGTTTGGGTCTTTCGATTGCATTCTTTTAACGATTGGCTCCCAATCATTCCGTGCTTTGGTTTCTGGGGCGGGGAGGTTGTGGCATTTCCCACACTTTGATTCGAAGAGTTGTTCACCAATGTTTGGCTCAGGGAGTTTTTGTGAACCAGAGAGCCTGGGATGCACCAGAAACAGGGTACCCTGTTTCACCTCTGCCGTAATATCGAAGTATTCGTTGATGAAAGAGAACGGGATGAGAAGTTTTGATTTTGAGATTTCTACCTTGGGAACAATTTCAAATACTCCAGAATCTGTTTGGATCGTTGAATCATCAATGAAAACTGTGGCAACAAACTCATCTTTTGAGATTGAAGCACAACGTTTTATTCCATCCCAGGTGACCAAAAACTCAAAACTCTCAAAGAGTGGTCTTGCTTCGATGAAGTATTCTCCACTTTCAAGTTTTGGTTTGTTCTTGAGTGCTATGTTTTCACCAGAACGATTGTAGAGAACAAAGCTGTTTGCAGTTGTTGAGAGGAGTTTTTGCTTGGGAAGGGTTGTTGCGTTTTTCAGGGTGAAAAGATGAACACCATTTTTATCAAATTTGTGTAGATAAACAATATCATCCACAATTTCTGCGACATAACAGCCGGCATCAAGATAATCACAGATGACGGTCAGTGGGTCTGTGAGAATTGATTCTCCACATTCAAAGAGATATTTAAGTTCACGAGAGAATACATGGAGACTCTTTGTTCCGCGGTCTGCAACCCAAATTCTACGATCGTTATCTTCGGATGTGGCGACATCAAAGGGCTTGTCGAGAATCCCTTCACCACATTCACCAATAATTCTGCTACCCCATTGGTCGGTTTTCACAATTCGAGAATTTTCTGTGTCTGCTATGAAAACTTGTTTGATGTAGTCCATGTAAACACCTGAGATTTTTCCGAACGGAATCTTTGGGGTGTTCTTGAATTTTCCGTCAATCTCACCGGGAGGGGCGACATGGAAGAGTTCACCGTTGCTTGTGCCAAGAATCAGGTGTTCGTGGTTTGAGTCCTGGCAGATTGCCAGGCTGAGGGATTCTGAGAAACTCAGATCAGGGTTTGTGTTGTCTTTTTTCCAGAGAATATCACCGGAAAAATCAACCACCCAGATGGTTTCGTTCACTGAATCCAGCAAACCAATTCCGCCACCACAAGCACAAACGCTTATATCTGTAAAACTCTCTGCACCAAGCGATTCAGATGAATGGAATTCACCAAGGTAAATCCCAGTTTCAGAATCGATGTGATGAACGATGCCTGAGCTGAAGTCAAGAAGATACAGGTCCTGATATTTGTCGACTCCGAGCGAAACACCCTGAAGCTTTGAGCCAATGTTTGAGGGGATAACAGAAATTGACACGGTGAGAATAAAAAAGAAAATGAGGTACTTCTTCATGGTAAAACCCAACTAGTGAAATTCTATTCTTGCATCCGTGATTACAAACGCAAGACCACGCTTTACTAATTTGCCAAAAATTGTTGCTTTTCTTCCGACCCTGCTTGGAAGAAGCAGACCATATGAGCTATCTTCGATAAGAATTTCACCGGTTTCATCTTTGATAAAATAATCGCAACATTGGGCTGCATCGCTGATGATTGTGCCACAGATTTTTACCATTCCACTTTGGTTGTTCTTGCATTCATTGATTGCTTTTGAGATACTGCACTGGTGATTATTTGAGGTGGATACACTGGTGCTTACTTCCTCTCCCAACGTAAACCATCCTGAAAAATAAAAAAATGAAAAAACAAGAGAGAGCGACAAAACAGCAACAATATAGGGTACTGCTCTGTTCACTCTTCCCTGTTTTTTAGTTTTTATAGGTGTCGTCGTCAACTCTAGATAACCTTTCTTCCGTCTATCCCTGGTTATTTTGTCTCGTATCTGAGAACTTCAATGACCTTCTTGTCTTTGATGATTGCTACTTCGATACCGTTTGAACCGTTGTAGGCTTTTGCGGTAATTTCTGTTTCGCCTGTTTGAGAGCTGTAATACTCTACGGCTTCTCTTTCGAGTTGGCTGTAATCAACTCCAGCTGACGAGCTTCCGCAACCGGAACTCGATGATCCACAACCTGCACTCCCTACGGAAGAAGATGAGCATCCATCAGCACTTCCGCCACTTGCACAGCTTGCTCTCTCGGCTGGAGAACATCCTTCGCCACCAGAGCAAGAACCACTGCTAACGCTGGTTCCAAGATTTCCACCAGCGGAAACAAACGCACTGACCCCAAGAGAGACCAGAATCACAACACAAACTACGATGATAGAAACCATCAGCATATTCTTTTTATTCATTATAGAAACTCCTTCACCAATCCTTTAGGTGGGATGATACACTTATTTGAGGACACTTCAAGTCATTGCAATTAAGGGTAGGTAAACGTTTGGTTTAACTCAAATTGATGGACTTTGTGCAAGGTCTTGAATCATTACTTGAATTGCAGAGGTATCTTGTTATAATCACGCCCCTAGGAGGTGCTGGTATGAAACTGATTGCAAACAAGTCGGATATTTTTGAAGCCGTATCTGCGGTGTTGACGGTTGTTCCAAGAAGCCCGTCAATTCAATTACTCGGGAATATTCTTTTCGAGGTCAGAGACGATAAAATATTCTTCACTGGGACAGATATGGAAACCTGGGTACGAGTAACCATACCTGCAACCATCGAGGAAGAGGGGGAAACAACAGTTCCCTCCAGAATATTCACAGACCTGATTTCAAGTCTCCCAGGTGAGAGTGTGAGTATCACCATGAATGACGGTCAGATGAAGATTGAATCCGATGGTTCTCATTCCACACTCAACTGTGTTCCAAGCCATGAATACCCAACGATTCCTGAGGTCACATCCGGTGAAACTGTTACCCTGGACAGGGATATTCTTCTCGATGTTGTCAGCAAAGTAACACCATCTATCTCAGATAGGTTGGAAGACAAAAGAGAGCAACTTGGAGCTTTGATTACAGTTGAAGATCACTCGTTGAGCCTGGTTGCAACCGACAACTATCGACTTGCAATCTGCAAAGAACCGGTTGAAAGTTCTGCGACACTTCATGCAATCGTTGCGGGGACTGTATGGAAAAACTTGTCCAAGCTCGTTGGTCCTGGAGAATCAGCAGACATCAAATTGATATTCACTCCAACACAGGTTGGGTTCACATTTGGAAACGTTGAACTGGTTAGTCGTTTGATTGATGGAGAGTTCCCCCCATACAAACACGTCATTCCAACCAATTTTGACAAGGTTGCGATTGTCAGTTCAGACGAGCTTTTGTCCGCTTTGAACCGAGTAAATATCATTGTCAAACAGGGAAACAGAAAAGTAACACTGGCATTCTCAGAAAACCAGCTGATCTGCAGAGGAATCGCACCAGAGTATGGTGAGGTTGAAGAAACCCTTGAGATTGAAACAGGTGCAAGTGAACTTGAAGTTTCAATGAATTTAAAAAAACTTATTGATGGAATCAAGTGTGCTGACAGCCCACGAGTTCAGATAAATACAAACGGTGTCATGCAACCCATTCTTCTCCAGCCCGAGGGAACCGATGCCTTCATATATGTGCTTGTTACCCAAAGATAACATTTGCTGATTCACTTAAGAACCAGTGGATTTCGGATGCTCAGGGAGATGCAGGTTTCTTTTGAGCCCGGATTAAATATTATTTCCGGACCAAATGCCACTGGTAAAACCTCTGTTCTTGAGGCGATTGGTTATTGCTTGAGAGGGAGGTCTGTTCTGGGTTCCAAGGATTCAGACGTTGTTTCTTTTGATAGAAATGAGTTTCAAATTCAACTGAAAACCGCAAATCCTGTTCCTCAAAATATCTGTGTTTCCTGGAGCGGACGAAAGCGTGTTTTGATTGATGAAAAACCAATTCGAGGGGCAAGGAGACTCGTTGAAAGATTCAAACTTGTTTTCATCAGTCCAAAGTCTGTTGACATGGTTTTGGGAGCACCCTCTGGCAGACGTGAATTTTTGGATGACATAGCCAGCCAGATAAATCCAGAATGGGCAGAGCTGATATTTGAATATCGTGCAACCATCAAGGACAGAAATGTTCTTCTCTCCTCAGATGAACCCAACTCCGACCTTCTGGAAATTCTGACCAAACAGGTGGTGATTCAAGGGAACAAACTCCGAGAGATTAGAAGATTGATCTCAAAAGATATTCAGGAATTATCAGAAGTTGATGGTGTAAAAATTCACATCGATGATTCCAGGGAGTTATCTAAAAAAGAATTTGCAGGGATTTCAAAAGTTGAAAATATTCGGGGAACAACTCTGATTGGACCTCATCGTGATGGCTGTTTTTTCAGCCTAGATGAAAACAGAGCGGATAAATTCGCATCAACCGGTGAAGCAAGGCGTGTAACAATGATTCTCAAACTTGCGGGAGCTCGAATTATTTCCAGGAAAAGTGGGGCTGAGCCAATAATTCTTGCCGATGATCTTCTGGCCGAGCTTGATGAAAAAAATTCCAAAATTGCACTCACACAACTTGAAGAATTTTCACAGACTATCCTTACAAATGCAGGAAGAAAACCAGAGGGAAATTATAATTCAATTGAGGTCAAAGAGTGGCTAAACCAGTAAATCTTTCTGATGTCATCACTTCATTGAAAAAAGTTTTTGCACCCTCTGTAAATGCTACTGTCATCATGCCAATCTGGGAGAAGGTCGTTGGTGAGAAACTTGCCCAGCACTGCCGACCAAAGAGCTGGAGCGGAGGGAAGCTTCAGGTAGTTTGCAGTAGTTCGGTTTGGTCGTCTGTTTTGATGAGCAGTGAAACATTGATTATTGAAAGAATCCAAAAACTGACAAAATCAGAAATTATAACTGGTCTTCACGTTGTTGTCCGACACATCAAAAAAGAAAAAAAAGTAGAAAAACTTCCCAGAAAATGGCTTCCGCTCACAGAAGAGATGGTTACAAAATCCGAAGAGCTAGCAAGTCTAGTTCCTCCAGAATTTCGTGAATCATTTCAAAGAGCATACATTACCCAACAACGGTCGGATGTTGGGGAAATCAAATAAATGTGATATAATTTGAAAAAGGAAGGGGGGGGGAAAATGAATAAAATTACGAAGATTTTCCTGGGTTTGTGTTTTGTGGTGTTGGTTTTGAATGGTTGTGGAGGTAATCTAAGCTCAGATAAAACTCTGCCAATAGCACAACAAAAAGAACCAATTCAAGGTCAATGGTGGGGTAGTTGTATTTCTGATTCTGGGTATCTCCCAGAAAGCATTTTCCATGTAGGGAACTCACTTTCTTTGCATATGAGTTCATTTGAAATTGATGGTAAGAGCAGACCTCATATTCTTTACAATGATAGATATAAATACAAAATGTTCTATTGTTCAATTTATAGTGGTAGTGATTGGATAACACTTGATGGGACGATTGGCGAATATGGTGACTGTTATGTCCCGTTAAGTCCAGATGGGAATCTTGAATCGTTTGATGATATGAAGCTTGACAGCAAAGATAAGAATCATTTTATCAGACGGGACAATGAAGGTTTGGTTTATCTTATGTGGAATGACACTGGTTGGGAAACAATTGATGGCAAGACTCCAAAAGCTGATGGAATCATAGGACTTGAGATAAAATACCCAACCTCCTACAAAGACACTGATTATCAAGTACAATTGATACTCGGTTCAAATGATAAACCCACAATTGTGTTTCACAAAGGACACACATACTCAGAAGATATGAGTTATATCCACTTCATACATTGGAATGGTTCCATGTGGGTTACGATTGATGCTAAAAAATATGACCCAGATAACAATGATGGATTGGTTTACACATCAAAACATTCAATAGGTCGGGTGAAATTGCTCCTTGATAGCGAAGACAACTCATATCTTTTATGGTCAGAAGGCGACAATGACAACAAATGTATCAAGGGCTTAAAGAAGTCAGGTAAGAAGTTGGTTCATATCGAAGGTCCTTTCATCAATGAGAATCATAACATCGTAGATTTGACCGACAAAGTTGTTTATTCCTGGTGGGACTTCCACACTAACATCGATAAGAATGACAATCTTCATCTCTCTTGGTGGTACAAGGATGATGAAGACTCACTCATAAGGCATCGCTACATGATGTTCAACAGTTCTAGTTCTAAATGGACAAATATCAACAGTGAGAAGGTAGATGATAACTATAACAATACAACTGTTCCTGTTTCAATTGAACACATCGACAACCGTGGTTATCTCCACCATGTTGAATACGCAAATGAAAATGGAGACCTTGCTCATACAATGTGGAATGGAGACCAATGGGTAAGCATAGAAGGCAGACCAGTCCCACCAGAAGGTGATGAAGACTGTATCTTCTATTATAACTACAACGACAGACCACCTGGTGATTTTGTCATTAGAACCTACAAGAACAACCTTTACGTCATGTGGTATCAATGGGCTCAAGATGGAGTAGGCGTTGGTGTTTGCAGGAATCTCCACTACATGGAATGGATAGAGGATAATAAAACTGATAAAAGTCAAGCTAATTAGATTCTCAAATAAAAAAGAGAAAGGGGTGGGGAAAATGAATAAAATTACGAAGATTTTGCTGGGTTTGTGTTTTGTGGTGTTGGTTTTGAATGGTTGCGGGGGTGATGCAACACAAATTTCAACAGCTACCAAAGAACAAGAGACAAAAATACCGATAGAAAACGATAAAATCGAAAATCTAAAGGAATGGATTCCTGAATCCTTTGATGGCAAGGGCAGACTTGAGTCTAAATGGAGCAAACAAATATCTACTGATTGTAGTCCGAGATACTATGGGATAATATCTGTGCCAGATGGATGGATAATTGATACAGACCGATTATTGATTGAGCAAAATGAAAAATTATACATGACATTGATTGATCCAGTATCTGGCAAAATTATTGTTAGTGATTACAATAATACAATCACATCTTCATGGTGTAGAATTGGGCCAACAGATGGAAAATTTATTTTTGGTGATAGACTATGTCAGGGAGCTATACCTCATAGATGTTGGCGTATATCTGATGGTGCCATAAAATGGGAAATGAATGATAAATCGGTTTATGGATGTCAATTTCCTGAAATGATCATCAAAAATGAGATGCTGATATACATCTCCAAGTGTAATGATTATTCGCATATATCAAGATTCAATCCAGATACAGGTGAAATAATCTGGAAACAACCATTCAAAAATATGAACCTAATTGATTATGCAATCTCAGATGATTTTGCGTATCTCCTGTTTGATAGTTCTGGACTCAAATGTATTGAGCTTACTTCAGGACAAATCGAAGATACTGGTATTGATTCATCAAATTTTTCAGCGATTGAAGTGATACAAGAATTATTATCTGTCCTTACCTCAGACGGGTTCTTTGCTCAATATGATCTCAGCACTTATGAAAAAAAACAAGAGATTCAATTACCGATTTCTGAAATAAGCAAACCCATGTTGTTCAGGCAATATTCTAAGATTCATTTGGATATTCACGAAACCAATATCAACCCCCTCGGTGATTCATTGATACTTCTTACAATTGAACAAGAAAAAACACGTGAGAAATTCTATGTCCTAGATACAGTCACCCAAAATATTCAGGAATTACCATACAAGATTGTTTACACTCTCAATGATCAGCTTATATCCTATTCAGAGAACACTGAAACCGATGATTATGATGAATCAACAATCCAAGCCCTAAACCCGGAAAGCCTCGAACCCACCTGGTGGATAAATCTTGACGAAGAAGACTTTGGAGGAAATCCTCGTGTAATCTGGTGCGACTGGCGAGGAGTGCTTGTGATGAGTGATACAAGGTTGGCATGTTTCACAGCACCAGGTGAGAATAGACCAACCAATAACTGAATCGCCTGTTTACCCTTCTTTCTGAAACACAATAAATTTGAAGAAACCAAACTCATCTGCTATACTCTCAAACAAAGAAATAAAAGGAGTAACAAATGAAATACATTGGATGGATTTCGATTGGATTGGGGTTGGTTGCAATTCTTGTCAGGCATGTGATTCCATTTCTTTGGATATTTACATTTATAATAGCTGGAATTGGTTTTTTAGTTGGAATTGTTGGAATGACAAACAAAGAGGATCGAAGTTTATCGATTGCAGGAATTGCTGTTTGTATAATAGCTGGAATCACACACATTGGATCAATCTGGATGTTGTTGCTTCTGGGCGTTTCCGCATATCTGGTTTTTTTCAGAAAACCAAAGAATGATTATGACGATCCAAATCAGCAGTATTTAGATGAATAGATTGGCGATGCGGTGATATGGACTATTCTTTTTCGGTAGCCTTGAAAAATACCTGGGAGTAACCGCTAACAACCAATGTGTTTCCAGGAAAGACAAAAACCTCGTCTATCTTTGGGTTGAGATACATGTCATCTAAAGATTCAAAATCATTGTTGAAAGTCAGGAGGCGACCCGGTACCAGTACAGCTATTCCATCATCTGCAACTGCGATGTCCACAACCCTTCCCTTGGTCTGTAATTCTCCGTCCGGATTTCCTTCTCTATCCAACCGAGTGATAATGTTATTCTGAGCAAACATCAAACCGTTGACTGTCTCTCTTGGTGTGCAGGTTATCTTCACTGATTTTTCCCAGAATAGTTCACCAGTTTCTGTGTTCAGCATTCTGAGAGAATCTTCAGAAATTATTGCAAGCCCCCAGTTAAGGTCAAATAATTGGTAGTGTGGTTCATCGGTTTTGGAATGAAGTTCCCAGACTAGTTCCCCTTTGAGGTCTCTTGCCTGGATTATGCCATCTGAGGTTTGGTAGATGAGCAATCCATCTGCATAGATAAAATCAGGAATAGACTTAGGAATATCAATCTTTATGTCTTCTGCAAAAAAATCATCCTCGGTCATTCTCCACCATCTGTCTTTTATCCAGACGGGCTTTGAGGCTTCAATCTCACTCTTTTTAATTTCAAGCACCTGTTTATCACGACTCAATCTTACAACCATTTCAGTCCCGCCGGCTTCAAATCCAGCTAAAAATTGATTGTTGCCAGAAACCAGCCAGGTTAAAGTCCAGGCACGGTCAACGGTTGTTGTATATTTCCAGAAGGGTACACCATCGCTTGCATTTATGCAAACAATTTCTTCACGTATAGGGATTGCGATAAGATTATCAAGAATGCACGATTCCCCTGTGGCGTGATACCCTGTGCTGGACAAAACCTCAAGATTGTTCACACTTGTCGGTGGGGTAACAGCGGGATTGCCACATGCAGACACCAGGAAAACCACTGCAACAAATAAAACAACCTGTAACTTGATTTTTTTCATGGTTGTACTCTATGGTTTGCTGGGGTACTTTCAAGATCAGTAAAAAATATTGAGAATTATCTTCTGCGTTTTTTATTTCTGTGGGAGTTTGTTCTGGCGATTGGGGGAAGTTTTGTTCTCATTTTTATTGTTCCGGGAGGACTGCTACTGTGGCTTTTTTTGCCTGTGTGTTGTTGTTTTCTCTGGGGGGAGGGCTTTGATTGCCAACTTCCAAAACCAATTTTTTGATTGTTACCGAGTTGCCCTGGTTTCCAGTTGTGAATATCACCGTGGGGTTGTGAAGATGGCTTTGCCCTTGCGGGAGCTTTTGTTTTTCCCGGTGTGAAATTTTTCTGGTGCCATGTGAAGGTTGATGTTGCGTTTTCAAGTTCAGAAGGGGGCTCGTCAAATTCTGGCTCGGAATCAGACAAATCAAAAAAATATGGAGGACCGCTCAGTTTGCGGATTCCGTTGTTGTTCAAGATAATTCGGTTGCCCTCAATTTCTTCCGCCCACCCTTGAGACACGCAATATGTTGCGAGCATTTTCCCAAGACTTTCAACATCTATCTGTATAATTTTCTTCACAGCTTGAAGAATACTAGTTTGTGTGGATTGTTCAAGGGGTTTTTGTCTGATGATCTTTTTTGTGTTGTGTTGGTGACAAGATTGTAGAAATGTTTGTGAGTTGATCTGTCAGCTATTGACATCCTAATTAATGTTTAGCTTGACAGAATATTTTTGTCAACTACCATACTCGCATCAAGAAAAACCATAAGGAGATTTCAAGATGAAAAAAGGAACTTTAATCTGGACAGGTATTGGCGGGTTGGTTGTTGGAATGTTGGTAGCATTTATGATCGTCTGGTTTGTGATGCCATCAATGATGATGAAAGTCGATGAGAGTCCATATTCATTTGATGTGGCTTGTGAAAAACTTGAAGCATCCATCGAAGATGCTGGGTGGAAGATTCCAACCGTTCATGACCTCCAAAAGACAATGGAGAAATATGGACAGGATGTCAGACCTGTAAAGGTTTTTGAAATCTGTCATCCCGACCATGCAGGTAGAATCCTAGAGGCAAGCGAAGAGAGACTCGTGTCTGCTCTCATGCCGTGCAGAATTGCAGTGTATGAAAATGCTGAGGGAAAAACATTTGTCTCAAGGATGAATTCCGGATTGATGGGTAAAATGTTTGGTGGTTTGATTGCCGATGTCATGGCGGATGCATCAAGAGAGAGTGAAGAAATATCCAAGGTAATTCTCGAATAATTATCTGTAAATTTTTTTGATTGAACAAAAAAAGCCTCCTGATTGTAGTAAAGAAAAGCTAAGCTATAAAAAAAGGAGGCTTTTAAAAATGAAGAACAAGACGTTAATTCTGACAGTCGCAATTGTTGTGGGATCAATATTGGTTGGCACATTTGGTGCTTTTGGTGTTGCGGGTGCAACAGACAAACCTGAGAAAATAGAAGACCCAAGAATTATTTCGGTTTCTGGAACAGGAATAGTCACCGCAAAGCCGGATAAATTCACAGTAAACTTCACAATCTCAACCCAAAAGAAATTGGCAAGAGATGCACAGCAGGCAAACGACACCAAAGCAAATGCAGTTATAGAAGCCATGAAAGATGCTGGTGTCGTAGAAGATGACATGCAAACCACATCCTACAGACTCGACACTGTTTATGAGTGGGACAAAGAAAACAGGAAGAATGTTCTGGTTGGCTACAGAGCCAGTTATTCTCTCATGGTAACCCGATATGATCTTGCAGACATGGGTGGAATCATCGATATTGCAACATCAAATGGAGTCGACAATATTGGAACAATCCAGTATGGCATCAAAAATCGTGAGAGACTCACAAGTGAAGCCCTAAGACTTGCCATGAAAGATGCAAAAGGCAAAGCAGACCTGGCTCTTGGAGTGTATGATCTCGAAGTTTTGAGAGTCGGAAACATCCATTTGAACACCTATGAACCAGTTGCCAGAAATTCTTATGAAGACAAGGGTGAGATGGACAGGGCAATTGGTGGAGCTGCACCTTCTGCTGTTGCACCAGTTATCATTGCCGGCGATCTGACATTCTCGGTTCATGTGAGTGTTGTGTTTGAGTTTTAAAAACTAGTTCTCACATAAAATTGTAGAACATGGAATTCAAGGGTACTCTTTTTGAGAGAGTACCCTTTTTGTTATTTTATTCTCACCGTCACCTCAGTAATGGTTCTTCTCTGCCGTCATCCTGGGTCCCCCTATGTCATTCCGCACTTGATGCGGAATCCAGGGGATTATAAAGGCGTATACAAAAAAGAAATAGAATAATAATCAAAATCAACAGACTTACTGTTTTATCAGAATGTTCGCACGATTTTCTAGTACCCTGGATTCCTGGTCAAGCCAGGAATGACGAGGCATATGTGGAATGACGGGGGCTATTCTGAATACTCCCTCGTCATTTTGAACCACTACCCGTCATTCTGAACTTGATTCAGAATCTAGGAATTAAAAAATGTAAAAATCATAAGCACATATGAAAAACTTGGATTCCGTGTGGTTACTCAACTAGTCGAAGCATCAAGCCAGGAATGGCAGCAGAAACCAGCTTCTTCTCGGGGGGTTGACAAGCAGGTGCAGGCAAATAGAATGTTGTGTAAGAAATTCTATAAAAAGGAGGTGTGGACGATGAGAGAAAAGCTACGAGTATCCATGTGGTACGCGGTGTTACCATGCCTCTGGGCTAGAACCAAAAGATCTGACTGATTTAAAAAAGTCAATTTCTTAAATTTTCTGGTCCGGGGCATAAACCCGGACAAAAGATGTTCAACGCATACATTCCATGTTTTGTTTGGGTTACCTGTATACATATTGGTTTTTCCGTGGAGGAAAATCATTTGTATGAATGGCAGAATTGAGGGGGTAAACATGAACATTACAGACTTGAATGACGAAATGAATCAAACAACATCAGACATGAAAAAATCAGGAGAAAAAACAAAATGATAGGAATTATTTCAAGAAAAACACATGGCATTTACACAGTCAAAAATGCTGACGGGGAATATCTGTGCAGAATCAGTAACAAATTACGCAAGGAATTGGTATACCCAATTGCAAGCAACAAGAGTCTGAGAAGACGAGTTATTGAGGTAAAGAGCATAAAAAAGATTGACCCGGTGGCAATTGGTGATGAGGTGAAATTCAAGTTGGGAACAGATGAAGAAAGAGGAATGATTGAGGAAATTCTTCCTCGAAGAAACAGCATGAGCAGGCTTGGAGCAGGAAGAAAACCAATCGAGCAGGTGATTGTTGCAAACATTGACCAGGCGGTGATTGTTGCAAGTGCAACATATCCAAAAACCAATCTCTTCACAATTGACCGCTACCTGGCCGATGCTGAGGTCTCGGAAATCACAGCCGTAATCCTCGTCACAAAAGTCGACTTGGTTTCAATTGAAGACATAAAAGCAGAGTTTGCAGTCTATGAAAAGATTGGCTACAAAGTAGTTTATACCAGTTCAGTAGACGAAGTTGGAATTGATGACGCAAGAGAAATGCTCAAGGATAAACGATCAGTTCTTCTTGGAATGTCTGGAGTTGGGAAGAGTTCTCTTCTGAATATCATCCAGCCGGAACTTGGTTTGAGGGTTCGAGAGGTTCACAACAAAACTGGTGAAGGAATGCACACCACCACTCATCTTGAAATGTTTGAGTTGGACTTTGGCGGTGAGATTGTTGATACCCCAGGCATGCGAGAGTTTGGAGTCTGGCGTGGAAGGGATATGGATTGGGCAACCCTTTTCCCGGAGATGAGACCGTTCCTTAAGGATTGTAAATTTGGCAAGGGCTGCAGACATCTCACAGAGCCAGGATGTGCAATCACAGAAGCCGTCTCAGACGGAAGAATTGCAATAAGTAGATACCGAAGTTATTGCAGGTTGGCTAACAATTCTGAAACCAATGTGAAGAATCTGAGAGAGGGCAGAAAGCTGGACAAAAGAGGAGCATTGAACAAAAGAATTGACAAAGAATCAGAGATACAAGATACGTTGATATAAACACACACGGCTACAAATGCTGAAGGAGAACAACATGAGTATTTACGACCACAGAATCGTGGCACAGATATATGACAAAATCAACACGGAAAGTGACGACATCAGACTGATAAGAGATTTAATTGGTGAGCATAGCTGGAATATTCTTGAGCCAATGTGTGGAACCGGTCGAATAATTTCTGAGCTTGCAAAGGATGGACATACCGTTACAGGGATTGAAAATTCTGTCGAGATGCTTGAGGAAGCAAGACAAAAATTTGTTGGAATTTCCGTGGGTTGGAAGTTTGAAAATAAATCCGCAATCGAAGGAAACTGGGGTAAAGATTATGATTTGATTATCCTTGGAAAAGATGCCTTTCTGGAATTGCCAACTGCAAAGGAACAAGAAATCTTGATTTCACACGCACACGCCTCCCTAAAAGAAGACGGAAGATTGTTCATAGACTGCTCAGTTTTCACAGACAAAGAAAAAATCCCATACCTTAGATTGGAATTTGAAGAAAAAAATGACTATGGAACACAGGCAGTTTGCAAAATCGAGGAACATTCAATTGACAAGAAAAATCAACTTCGAATCAAACAAAAATTGATAAGCAGAACGGTTGATGGTGAGGAAAATAGTGCAGTCCACAGATCGATTTCTCACATACTTTCTGCCAGACAGATAGGGCAATGGTTGATAAATCAAAACTTCCAGGTGATTCACCAGTACTGTGATTACGAGGGAAGACCATTTGGCTGGGAGCATAACAGGGTAATTATTTGGGCACAGAAAACAAAATCACCTGAGGGTGAGAGATAGGGTTTACCGATAAGAAATATGAAAAATATTTTTTGAATATGTTGTAGGGGCAGGTTTGAAACCTGCCCCTGTGGTAATTTAGGCATCCCTTTGCCACTTCGTACACCCCGTCATTCCGTACTTGATATTGAGCCTGCCCTTGTGGAAACAGGGGGAATTCAGGAGTTTTTATGTGAAAGCATTTTGTATAAAGCCTCCCAAGAATGAGGGAAGGTCAGCTCTCTCCCACCTTTGTAAGGGGGAAGGGCTGGGGATGGGGGTTTTGTCAACACTGTTTGTTAAGTGCATAATGCCATTTATGTTTTGTAATTGTAAACTTGACATCGGGTACAGATATTCAAGCTATCATAGCAATTATTATCCAAACGCATTCTGATATAACCTTGATTCTATAATTTCATTTACAACCAATACAGGGCTTAGAACAGTGATTATTGGATTGGATGTTTGTAAGGTAAAAATCATTTAGTCAAAATACAATTAGAATTGTGTTGAATTGACCTTGAAGCCTTGTTATCATCCTTTGTATTACTTTGAAAGAGGTGGTCAAATGAAGAGAGCATTCAAGATTGGACTATTCTCAGTCCTGATTCTATCATTGGTTTTTGCAACATTCATGTTCAATATTCCAACCGATACACAAGCAGAAGAGGGTGCTGAGATATTTGGTGTTGCATCAAATTCATTCGGATACTACATCTATGTAGCCGATTCTAAGCATAATCGTGTCATCAAGTATGACTTAAATGGAAATTATCTTACCGACTTCATCAAGCATGAACCAAACGGTGATTGCCCTGGCTGGGACTATGAGGGCTTGATTGCGGTTTCAGTTTGTCGCGTGACAGATGTTTTTGCAGTAACAGATTATAAATTACGAAAAGTTTTCACCTTCAATCCTGATTCAGTGCCACATCATCCAATCGGTGATCCATCCAAGGACGAACTCCTCACCCCATGGCATGCCTCAGAAACTGAGATATATGACGACATCGGAAACTATGTTGTTGACAAAGATGGACATAAATTCGTTCGCTACGATCCACCATCCATCGATTTTGATAAATCAGCGATTGAGTGCGATGTATACGGTGTCCTTCGTTTCACAATACCCAAGGGCTATGAAAACAAACCAGCACCAAAGGGTGATGGACCAAGTGAGTTTGATACACCAGAGGGAATCGCAGTTGACAGACGCGGTTATATCCTGATTGCAGACACCGGCAACAATCGCATCCAGAAATTCCGTAGAAATGGTGACTTTGTAATGGAATGGGATGGAACTGATGATGGTGACAAGTATGACAAACCAGTTTATATTATTCCAGATTTCAACGAGGGTGCAACCAATCGCTATTATATCATCGATCAGGGGAATATGAGACTCGTCGTCACCGATGAATATGGTGAGTTGATGGACGAATTCCAGCCAAAAGATGAAGATGGCAACATCCTCGAAGAGATGGTTGCCTGTGCGATTGACATGAACTATAACATTTGGATTGCCGATGTAAATACCGAAGCTGTTTACAAGTATGGTGCATATGAGGGAGAGGAAGAATTCAAGCTCCTTCTTACGATCAAACATGCCATGGATCCACCACCGTTCTATACCCATGTCACAAGAATTATCATCAAAAAATTCTTTGGATATGTTGATGAAGCAACTGTGCCAATCAAGCCTTATGCCCAGATTAAGAATTCAAGAACCCTGCTTCCACTCCGTTGGGTTGGCGAACAAGCTCTCTCCCAGAATCATCCGGACCACGGTGTCATGTATACCTGTCAGATTGACTGGGATGCAACGGAGAGAAAAGCAACCTTTACACTTCCAAAGATAGAGTTTGGTGACAAGCTGACCTACGAAAAGAAGGTTGTAGAACTCTGGCTTGGAAAATCCAATGCAAGGGTTAATGGTGTGAACACACCAATTGACAAGAATGATTCCAAGGTTGTCCCTGAGATTATTGATGAGAGAATGTTTGTTCCCGTCAGATTTATTGCAGAGGCATTTGGTGCACAGGTCATCTGGAAAGACAAGAACGAAATCCCATACACCAAGTATGGTGAGGTCATCATCAATATGCCAGACATAAACAGGGTCAAAGAGGCATACGGGATCGAATAGTCATGAAAAAAATCGCTCGAAGAATTCGAGCATGGATGAGCAAACTTTGGATCAGCAGACGACGGACGGTTGTCGTCACGCTGATCCTTGTTTTGTTGGTGGCAACTGCTGGACTATGGATACCAACTCAAACCAAATGGAAGCTCGTCCGTTCATTCAGGAATTTCTGGCGTGCAGCCACTGAAAATTGGGATGACAAGTGGGATAACCTCAAAGATATTTTGGGAATTTCCGGGTTGTCAGATGGTGCCCAGATTGCAGCCTCTTGTGCAGACTGTGATGTCTGTCTTGCCGCCCAAACCAGATTTTTCCATAAATACACAGTTGCCGATGTTAAGGATATTATCAGGGAGGGTGGAGAAACTATCTTTGAAGATGTTCCACCACTTTTCGTTGATATCCGTGAAGAAAAAGATTATATAATTGGTCATATCCCCGAAACCATCAACATGCCACTCGAAGACCTTAAAAATGATATTTGGCCAACCAGGCGAGATACCCCCCTGGTTATCGTTGGCTATGCTGAAATGGACTATATTCAACTTGGGAAAGACCTCGTTGACAGCTGGTGTTTCTACAACGCCGGTTATCTCGTTGGCGGGATGGCAGTCTGGGATGGAGAGCTGGAATCCTTTGAATAACCAAGAACAAAAAAACCCATTCATAGCTGACATTGTGAAAGACAGCCGTAAGCAGATAAAAAAACAAAAATCATCTGTTATTTTTGGGTTTGTCATGATGATCATTGTTTCTTTGATATCGCTTCATTTTTTATATTACGGTACGAGTCATTCAGTTCTGCTTCTCTTGTCAGGCTTTGATTATCTGCTGTTTTCGTTGCTGAACAATCCACTCAACTGGTTGATGTCTGGAATGCTTGTACTGACAACATTCCTGTTTGCAATCCTGCTCCCAAAAAGAAAAGTTAGCCAGAGAAAGCCAATGACCACTGCCAGGATTGCTGAAATTGGTGTTGTAACTGCAGCTGTTGCAGTGGTTTATCTTACAACTGCCTGGATTATTGATGCAATCCTTCCGTATGTTGGATGTGTTGGCAGGACGATTGCGGTTGCTGTATTCCTCTCCGGAGTCAGACACTACAAATGGTGGGAACTCTTCCTCATCACCACTCTATCCCTTCTCATCACACTCATCATAATCCCTTGCCCCATCAACACGATTGCAATTCCAATCTCAATGGCATTTGTGCTGGTTTACGGATTGCTCAGAAGACACACTCCACCATGGATTTCAATTACACTTGGCACCTTTATGGCGTATATGGTCATGATGGCATCGGTTGCGTTTATCAACCCTGAAAGATTCTGGGAAAATTTTGTGGCGGCACTGAGTTTATCATGGATTCTTCTCATCATCATCCCACTGATAATCTGGTGGAGAACTAGAAAAAATGCAGAGGTAAACTGTCAGGGTTGCGATAAAGATTGTGACAGATTCAGCATGGGAAAGAATTAGATGTATATCCCCATAGAACGTTCAAACCCAAAAACACTCACCGAACAGATTATGGATGGGATCAAAAACCTGATTGCCGATGGCTTTCTTGAGCCGGGAGCGAGACTTCCCTCAACGAGAGACCTTGCAACCTCCCTTGGCGTGAACAGAAATACTGTTGTGATTGCCTACGATCTTCTCACCGAGCAAAATGTTATTGAATCACAGATAGGGATGGGGACAATTGTTACAAGGGATATGCCCAGAAGACGCGTCACCTCGATTGGTCATGGATTCCCCTGGACGGACGCTTTTGTCGGTACTGCCTATCCTCTTGCAACCACAATTCATGATTCCATGCAGACAGAAAATCCAATTTCTTTTTTGAAGGCATATGGCGGAAATGAAGAGCTAAAAAAAGCATTCGTAAAAGAGTATTCAAGACTCAGCAGAAGGATGGGTTTGAAAAGCCTGGGGCTTACATTTTCGAGCGGATACCCCCCTCTTGTTGCAGAACTTCAAAAAAGAATGGCACTCTCAGGCGTTGACATGCGTGAGAGAAGAATCATTATAACGCCCGGTGGAACGCCTGCAAACACACTTGTGTTGTCTCTTCTTGTGAAACCAGGAGCTGCTGTGATTGTTGAGAGACCAACATATTTCCAGACAATCAGATGGCTGAAATGGAACAACTGTCGAATTATCGAAGTCCCAATGTTTGAAGACGGGATGGATTTAGAAGCCCTTAAGGTTGCCCTCTCTCGTGGTGATGTAAAGCTCATCTATACTCAACCAAATGCTCACAATCCAACTGGTGTTTCAACAAGCATCGAACACAAAAAAGAGTTGCTAAGAATAGCAGTTGAAAACAATGTTCCAATCCTTGAGGATGATTATCTTTTTGGGGCATCGTTTGGTTCAATCAAGCCCCCATCGCTCTCTGTCTGGGACAGAAGTGGAATGGTTATCACAACATCGAGCCTTTCAAAACTTGTGGGTCAGGGAATGAGGGTTGGTTTTGTCTCAGCCTCAGATCGTGTAATCTCTCAGCTTGAACACCTCTACTGTTTCCAGTTTGGACCATTTTCTGTGATTCCGCAGATGGCAATTTATGAGGTATTAAAATCAACCTATTTTGAGAGAATGGTTGAAAAGTGGACAAACAGAATCACAAAACAGAAAAAATTATTCATAGATATGGTATCAAAAAGGGTTGGAGAGAGAGCCACAGTTTGGAATGGTGAATCCTTCACTGTCTGGATTGAAACTCCTGGAATATCTGGTGAAGCCTTGACTGCAAGATGTGCAGAGATGGGTGTTTTAGTCCTTCCCGGCTCCATGTTTGTACCAGAGAGTCACGGACTCCAGGCGATCAGAGTTGCCCTGATAGAGGAGAGTACCGAAAGAGTTCTTGAGGGGGCAAAGATTATCTCAAAGGCAATTCTTTCGGGTCCAGTTTCCACCATGGGCAGTGGTTTTTAAATCATCTTTATTTTAGAGTTCCTCATCCTTCAGATATTGAAACAGTTCCTCAGATAATTTCGGGTCAACAGTCATCCCCGGGATGGTTGGGTGCGGGAGAAGTCTGGAGGGGGTTTCCTGGAAATCAACGAGATAAAATGAGTTATCGGAATCGGAATATGCAGGGATTTTTTTGTTAAATAAACTCTGCCAGCCGGGTGCCGGCATAACACCATTTCTCATCTGCATCTGTTTTATCTCAATCTCAACTCGTGCAAATTTTATGCGGTTAACAAAATCAGTGTCTATATTTGCTCTCTCCATTTTTTGAACAATTTCAATTTTTGATGGAAGGAGGAAAATAGATTTTCTGATCTGATCCAACTGATATTTTGCATCATCCCACTCTGAAGAGGAAGCCTCGCTTAACATGAACATGCCGATACTTGCAGACTTTCTCATCATGCCTGCCTCTTGAACATCAAACCAGTAGAGATGAACCTCGCCAATGACTGAATTGTCCTCATCTTCGATTCGGGTGAACATGGATGAAACTGATGTCGCCTCGCAGTGGGTGAGATCTTCCTCTCCTGGATATGGGGTAGATACCGGTCCGCCAAAGACCTCCAGATTGAAGGAGCAACTCTTCATCCGATCGTTTTTTATTGTTTGTTCATAATACATTTGTGCGTCGGTGTTCCCGGGGAAAACGATTATTGAAAATTGGAATCGTGCCGATCCATCATCTTCCACAAGGGCTAGTGATCCGCTGCTGGCAAACCCTCCCTGTTCAATGGTATACCCCTCAGGAACATGAATTCCGATTGGCCAGATTGTTGGATTATCGACGGGGATAACGAATTCATAGGAGAGATAATTTTTGGGAATGGATGGGTCTGTTGTGCTTGAGTTACTGTTGTCAACGATTGGATCCGGGTCTGTAGTTGTTTCCCCGCAACCAGAAAAAACCAATATCATAATCAGCAATACAAATGCAATTTTTCTCATAGAGTGAATCCTAATCAGATTTACCAATTATATCAAGTAGTTGATTGTTATGAGTAGAGAAGATGTTGATTCTGATATAGTATGTCAGCTATTTCTAATCGTTTCCGATAGGCTGTTGCTCTTGAAATATTCAATGTTTTTGTGAGATTGCCAATTGGAATATTTTTGATATACCAGAGATTCAGCAATTTTTCATAGGCTGGATCAAGAACTGAGAAAAGATCGGAGAATGCGAGTATTTTCTTGTTTGCATAGAGTTCATTCTGTCTCTCCTGATCTCGCTTGATACTGATTATTGATTTACTGGTTGAAGATGCTGATTCAATGATTCTGTTGTATTCATCCATCGTTCTTTCCAACCATCTGACAACTGATTCCATTTGATACCTCCAAATATTGTGTATATACTATATAGTATTAATACAATAAAGTATTGTCAAGGTTGAAGAGAAATGTTTTTGATGTTAGAATAAATATCGATGAAAAAATTTGAATTTAAAAAATCAAAAACGGCTAAAATTATTGCGTTTATCATTGTTTTTCTCCTGTTATTCACGTGGGCTTTTTTGTATTCTCCTGCTCATTGGAGTTCCTCCGAATTCTTTTTTGATGAATCTGCAGAAAATGTGATTTTCAGTTTGATAAAAAATGCTGATCATCAGATTCTGATTCAGATGTTTTCTTTCACCCACAAAGAGATAACCGCTGAGCTTGAAAGGGCACACAGACGTGGGGTGGATGTTCGTGTGATTGTTGATGATCGTGAAGAAAATGAACATCTTTTGAGAGCGGATTTTGAGGTTAGATGGGATAGCAAATCCAGACTCTTCCATCGTAAACTTGCAGTATTTGATGCGAAGTGGATTTGGATTGGTTCCACAAATTGGACATACTCAGGAATGGGAAGAAATGCAGAGGTTGACATGTTGCTTGCATCACCAGACCATGCACTTGACCTTGTGAGCCAGTTTGAGAGTGAATGGCGACGGTCAAAAAAGAGAAAGTGAAAGCAAAGATGAGTAAAAAATATTTGATAATCGGAAGTGGTGGTCGGGAACATGCACTTGCCAGGAGCATCGGGAAGTGTGCGGAGTGTTTTGTTCTCCCGGGGAATCCGGGCATGGTTCAAGATGCTCAGATAATTTCAGGGAACGCTTCAGATTTTGAATTTGTTGCAGGTAAGGCAAAAGAGCTGGATGTTTCAGCAGTTATTGTTGGACCGGAAGTACCTCTCTGCGATGGAATAGCTGATTATCTTGAATCAAAGGGAATCTTTGTTTTTGGACCAAAAAAAGGGGGAGCAAAGCTCGAAGGCTCAAAAATATTTGCCAAGGATTTTATGAAAAGACACTCCATTCCAACCGCTGATTCTGAGAGTTTTTCATCCGAAGAAACAGCCATGGAGTTTGTAAAAAAACACGATTTCCCGATTGTGATTAAGGTTGACGGTTTAGCCGCCGGTAAGGGTGTTCACGTAGTTGACAACATGTTCGGAGCAGAAACTGTTTTGCACGGAATATTTTCAGATGGTAAATTTGGTGTTGCTGGTAAGAAGATAATTGTTGAGGAATTCCTTGTTGGCAAAGAGCTCTCAGTGCTGGCGATAACTGACGGCAAGACCATCAAACCGCTCCCGCCCTCTCGTGATCACAAACAACTTGGCGATGGTAACAAGGGTCCAATGACCGGCGGAATGGGTGCATTTTGTCCAGTTCCTGGGATTGGAAGCGAAACTTATTCCAGGATAAAAAATGAGATCCTGGACAGAACTCTGGATGGCTTGAAAAAAGATGGGATTGACTACAGAGGGGTAGTATACTGTGGTTTGATGTTGACAAAATCTGGACCAAAGGTGCTTGAGTACAATTGCAGATTTGGTGACCCTGAGACTCAGGTTGTGTTGCCTCAGCTGGCAACCCCATTCCCAGATATAATTGAAGCGGTCAAAAATCAAACATTGGATGCTTTGGAAATCAAAGCAAAAAGAGGATTCTCTGCGTGTGTTGTTCTGGCATCCGAAGGATACCCCGTAAAAACAAAAATAGGATATGAAATCACAGGGATTGAAAAAGCAAGAGAGCAGACAAAAAGTGAAGTAATTTTTGCAGGAGTCGCTGAACAAAGTGGAAAACTGGTAACATCAGGAGGTCGAGTGCTTGCCTGTGTCGGTAGCGGGAAAACACTCCGACAAGCACTTGGTCGTGCATACAGATTGACATCAATAATAGATTTCAAGGGTCGCCAAATGAGAGGCGACATAGGAGGCAGATATGCCAGAAGAAGTTCAAGTATCGTTAATCTTAGGCTCAAAATCAGACTTAGACGCAGCCAAAAAAGCAACCGTCGTTCTTTCTGAACTCGGAATTGGTTACGAGGTAAAGGTGTCCTCAGCACACCGTGCACCTGAGCGAACAGCAGAGATTGCAAAGGGTTTGGCGGGCAGAGGGATTCAGATTGTAATCTGTCTGGCAGGATATGCCGCTCATTTGCCAGGCGTGGTCTCCGCGTACACCAATCTGCCAGTGATTGCAGTCCCGCTTGAAGGCTCCCCGCTTGGAGGACTTGACGCACTCTATGCCCAGATGATGCCAGGTGGAGTCCCGGTTGCCACCATGACAATCGGCTCAGCAGGAGCAAAAAATTCTGCAATTTTATCTGCTAGAATCCTTGCACTCCATGATAAAAAAATTCGAGCCACCCTCGAAAAATATGTGCTGAACATGCGTGCAAAATCACTTGAAGGGGCTGATGATTTGGGAATCTAAACTTGACTGTCACGAAAGTTTTTTGAAAATATACGGGGTGGGCTCCTGTTCACCCCTATTTGTTGTAGTTCTGCTTTCATCTTGAAAACATGTGCAGTTGTGATAAAATCTGATCTTGATGAGCAAAATAATAGACAAGTTTAAGAGGCTACAACAAAAACAAGGAATATCCGCAGTCCAGCAAATAAATAGTTTCCTCGAAAAAGAAAAAGATAATTATTACAAGGAAAAAATTATAAGTTACAAGAATCAAGGGTTTTCCGTTCAGGAGGCAACCACAAAAGCTAGACAGAGTTGGGTAACCCATGTTGGCTCTTTCCTAGAAAAGATAATCGTGTTGCTGATTCAACAATTTTGTGAGGAAAACAAATTGTCCATTACAAGCGACAAAAATTTGAGAAGTTCAAAACTCCCAGAAGAACTCGATGAAGTAAGAAGAGCAATTGTTGTCCACTTTGATAATCATTCATTGTTACCCGATGGAGATATTATCATCTACAGATGGCAGAAAAATAAACCTGAAATTCTAGCAATTTTGTCTGTAAAAAATTCTTTCAGAGAAAGGTATACTGAAACACCCTATTGGAAACTGAAGTTGCTTCAAAGCAAAATAACTCAACACATCAAAGTGTTTATGGTAACACCTGATAAAGATAGAGAAATTTCATCAGGAATAAATCCTAGAAAAGCAAGAATTGTAATGGAGTATGAGTTGGATGGAATATATCTCGCTCGTGATAATTTTGATGAAAGCGAAAAGATCAAATCCATTTCAGAATTAATTCCTGATCTGGAGAAATTATTATGACACAGAGACTAGACAAATTCGCATCAAAAGATACATTTTTTCAACATAACAAAATTTCTTTGTTCAAAGGTGATGTTACAAGCGATTTGTTTGATAGTGAATTTATCGATTTGATAATCACATCGCCACCATACAATGTGGGGCTTGAGTATAATTCTCATGTCGATTCACAGGATTATGAAGAGTATCTGGAGTTCAGTTTTTCTTGGATGAAAAATTGCTTTGATTGGAGCAATAATTCTGCACGCTTCCTGCTGAATATTCCGCTTGATAAAAACAAGGGTGGACAGCAGAGTGTTGGTGCTGATCTCACAACTATTGCTAAAAAAGTTGGATGGAAGTATCACTCGACAATAATATGGAATGAAGGAAATATCTCACGAAGAACAGCCTGGGGTTCGTGGATGTCTGCGTCTGCCCCATATGTCATTGCTCCTGTTGAGTTGCTTGTTGTGCTATACAAAGGAGAGTGGAAAAAAACTGGTGGGAGCAAGATTTCTACAATCACAAGAGATGAGTTTATGGAATGGACTAATGGTTTGTGGTCTTTTAATGGGGAGAGCAAAAAAAGGATTGGCCACCCTGCTCCCTTCCCCAGAGAGTTACCCAGACGTTGCATAAAACTTTTCAGCTATAAAGATGATGTTGTTTTTGATCCCTTTTCTGGAAGTGGAACAACCTTGATTGAAGCAATGAAAAATGACAGAAAAGGTGTTGGGGTAGAGATTGATGAAAAATATTGTAAACTAGCAGAAGACAGAATAAGAAGCGAGATTGGTATTTTTGATTTAACACCCTCAGAATCTTGATATGATTTGGGAATCTAGCAGAGTTGAAATTATTTCTAACAAAGGATACTCATGGAAATAAAGAAACATTTTGAAAAACAGCTGAAGAAGTTTGCCGAGAATCTTCAGCAACATGTGAGCACAGAAGATGGTCAATGGTCAGTAAAGGGATTTATTGATGCATACAAGAATATCTATACAATATCGTCCGATACAAAAATCGTGTCCAAAATATTGGAGATTCATTTGTTTCCTAAGATTATGGAATTCGCTCAAAAACATGGGTACAAATTAGTACTTGCTGACCATCAAAATTATTATCCTGATAGTTCTTTTGTAAAAATTGATGACGAATCTGTTCGATTTGCAGTTGATTTAAAAACGACATATCGTAATCAAAAAAATCCTGATTTATGCAATGGTTTTACACTAGGTTCTCATGGCAAATATTTTGAAGATCGAAACAGCACCAAGAATATCCAATTCCCCTACAGCACATATGTGAGCCATTTTTGCCTTGGGATTATTTATGATTGTATAGATGGAACTAAAATCGATGAAACCAAGATGTATGAGTTAAGTGAGTTGCAGTCGATTACTTCGGTGGTCAAAAACTTCTAGTTTTTCGTGGTTGAAAAGTGGCGGATTGCCAGTGATAAAAGTGGAAGTGGAAATACCGCAAATATTGGTAGTATCAATTGCATTGAAGATATTGTTAAGGGTAGATGGGTATTCTCTAAACTTGGTGAAGAGTGGTTTGATGATTATTGGATGAATTATGATAAGATAATTGTTCCAGATGGAAAGGGTGGTGTTAGAAAAATCAGAGACATAAAGTCATTTGTAGAATATCGAAATGGAGATGTTTCTTTGATTCAGAAGAAAAATAATCGGGAATCAAAGAGTTGAGTATCTTGAAAGTTAATGTCCCACCAATAAAATCACAAGGTATAAAAACCAAGCTAGTCCCCTGGATTGCCACTATTATTCCTGAAGATTTTGATGGTGTTTGGATTGAGCCATTTATGGGTACCGGCGTTGTTGGATTTAATCTAGCACCTAACCGAGCAATTTTATGTGATTCCAACCCACATCTAGTAGATTTTTATCTGGCCGTTCAGAATAGAGATATTACATCGCATACTGTTCGAGAATACTTGAATAAAGAAGGCAAACTTCTTTTGGAAAAGGGTCAAGAGCACTATTACTATATTCGAGAAAGATTCAACAGTTTTCATAATCCTTTAGATTTTCTGTTTTTAAATCGAGCTGGTTTTAATGGAATGATCCGATTCAATAGAAAGGGTGGGTTTAATGTACCTTTCTGTCGTAAACCAAATAGATTTGCACAGGCTTATGTTACAAAAATCGTGAACCAGGTTGACCATGTCTCCAAGCTCATCCACCTTAAGGATTTCACGTTCAAATGTCAATCATTTGAAGATACGATAAAACTTGCTAGGAAGGAAGATATTATTTATTGTGATCCACCTTATATTGGTCGACATGTTGACTATTATAATGGATGGGATGTTAAGCAGGGATATGAATTGCATAATCATCTAAAACGCTCCAGTAGCAAGCTTATTCTTTCCACCTGGCACCATAATGATTTTAGAAAAATGAATACATAGAATCCCTTTGGAGCGAATTCAATATTCTCACACGTGAACATTTTTATCATATTGGAGGAAGCGAGAAAAATAGAAATCCCATGATAGAAGCAATTGTTTTAAATTATCAGATTCCAAAACATGAAGAATCAAGAGATGATGCGAATATGTCTGAGATTGAACAATCTGTTTTATTTGTGAGTTAGCATTAAATAAGCTCAGATTGAAAAATACAGACTCATTATCTTGACACGATTTGGAATTAGTAGCTGGTTATGTTTGTATGTTTATGTATGAGAGGTTATCATTCCCCCGTGAGAAAAACTCAAACAGAAAATAATTCATCGAGATTTGCTGAGAAATAAATGAGAAAAATAATAAATTTTCTGATCATTGCGGCTCTGTTGTTGAGCCTTACCTCATGCTACTCCAAGCCGATTGAACCCAGTAAAAACCTGACAGGGAAGGGTATTTATATCTGGCAACTCTGGAATCTTCCGATTGTTTCTGGAGCTGATATTCCAATAAAATTGTCTTGGGATAACGATAAGGGTGAAGCTGAAGAACACGAAGTGATGAGCTTTGAATCTCTGAAAAAATTGTTGGTTGAGTCTGGTATGAGCTGGGTTGCAGTGAAATTGGGTGACAGCGATTCCTTCTGGTTGAGAGACGGTGCGTTGATTTCCAGGTGGCTGGGGAGTCAGGATATGACTTTTGAGAATTTTCTTGATGGGTTGCATTCACATGGAATAAAGGTTTTCGGGTGGAGTTTTGTGTACGGTTCACCTGAGTGGAATTCAGGAAAAACTGAATTCTGGTGTGCAGAAAAAATAATAAAATCCGGAGTTGATGGCTTCATTATAAACGCAGAAATTCACCTTGAGCTTATCCCAAATCCAGTTTCGTATGTGCATGAATATTTTGCAAAAATAGAGAGTTATGCCCCAGATATTTTCCTTGCCCACACCTCATTTGCAGAGGTTATCAAACATCTCAGATTCCCGTACTCAACATTTGCCAGATACTGTGATGTGTTCATGCCACAGAATTATTGGGTGGACAGGGATGGGAGTTGTGATGAATTCATAAAACCATCCATGGAGGTTGAAACTTTTTTGGGTGAATTGAAGTTGTTGGAAAAAATTGGAGTTCGATTCACAAAGTCAGGAATAATCAACAATTCAATATCGTATGAACATATAAATCCGATTGGTAGTGTCGAATCAAATATTTGCAAAGTGGATGATGGCAAGCGAGGAAAACATATCAAGCCTGAGGAAATCAAGGAATTTTGGGAATCTTCCAGTAAATATTTTCCATCAGGATTTTCACTCTGGTCTGCTGATTGGATGAATGAGGAAGATTGGGAAATACTTTCAGAAATAAATATACATTGAATAAGAGTGGGATTATTGTATAGTATATGGGGTAGATAGTGCAAGATGGGGAGAGAAGAAATGGAAATAATTGAATTAGCACCAGGTTGTGTTTATATTAAAATAGATGGTATGATGACATTCCATGTCAGAGTGGGTTTTCTTGCCGGTTCCAGATTTGAGCCCTTGGGTCAAAATGGAGTAGCCCATCTTACCGAACACATTACTAATAGTTCTCTAATTGAAAATGATGATAATTGTTTTGATCCATTTTTTTATGTAAGTGAAATAAATGCCATGACTTTCCGAGAAATGGCCCCAGCCTGGATAAACACCACAAAGGAATTTAGCGACAGAACATTATTCACCCTTTCAAAAACTCTAAATATTCATGAATTCGATGAAACTGTGTTTAAAGTGGAAAAGAAAGCAGTACATGGTGCAGCACTACAGTGGGAAAAATGTAATGACGCATACGAAAAGGTTTTTTGCCATCTTTATGAAACCATGTTTGGACCAGAACATGCCCTTTCAAAAGACAATGTTGGTGGTTCAAAAGATTGTAAAAATCTTACTTTAGATCAATGTTTCAAATTCTACAAAGAGAACTATATTGGTAGAAAAAGATCACTTGTCATTTATGGTGGAGTTGATGAAAACTATCTCAAAGGGAAGATTGAAGAGTTGGGGTTGGTTAATAATGATTCAAAACTTTTAGCTGAAACCTTGTCGCTTCCAGATTACAGACCTCAAACCAGAAAAATTAAATATGATACACAAACTCCAGAAATAATCTCTGCATTGCGAATTGACTCAGAAAAATTGAGGAACACACCAATGTTGGAGCTTGCCAGTTTGATACTTGGTGGTGCGAATGAAAGATCTGTATTGGTCAAACAGCTGAGAGAGGTTCATCAAGTTGCATATGATACAAGAACACACCTGCATGTGTATTCAGATACTGCATTATTTTTGATCTATTATGGACTCTCTGAAGGTGAGAACTCTGACAAGGTGATCAAGATTGTGTCTAACCTAATTGAAGAGATAGATAAGTACGTGTCAAAAGAAGAGTTCGAGATATTCAAAATTGCATTAATCGAGAGGACAAAGTTGAATCTGGAGATTCCGGTGAAAAGCACAGATTTTTTCACCAGTCATATCCTGACAGGAAGACCAATCTACACCATTGGAAGTTATACAGATAGTGTGAAAAAACTTCAATATCAGGATTTCCTTGGTTTATTTAAAAACGAGCTTGCACTGCATAAAGCGACAATAGTGGTTCTTGAATAAAATAAATTGATTTTCTCGCCCTGGTCGGCTGATTGGATGAATGAGGAAGATTGGGAAATACTTTCAGAACTCGAAATAAAATGAATAAAAAATATAAAAACAAACCAATAGCACTTGATGGATACGATAAAATGGCAAAGCTGTTTTATGAAAAATCCGATACAAAGCCCCACAATGCCTACTATGAAAGACCAGCTACAATCTCATTGTTGCCCGATGTGAAGGGGTTGAATGTTCTTGACTTAGCATGTGGTCCCGGGTGGTATGCAGAGTGGTTGCTGAAACACGGTGCGAATGTGACCTGTCTGGATGTGAGTACGGAGATGATAAAACATACAAAAGAAAGACTCAAAGGGTTTGATGTAAGCATCATCTGTGCTGATCTGGACAAGCCTCTGCCACTAAAAAATAGTTCATTTGATCTTGTGGTTATGCCACTTGCCATGGATTATTTGAAGGATATAAATTTTTCGGTTGGTGAGGTTTCCCGTGTTTTGACAGACTCTGGAATTTTTGTTTTTTCGATGGGGCATCCATTTTACGAATTTCAAAAAAACACAGAAACTGATAATTATTTTAGCGAAGAATTGATCAACTTTACTTGGAATGGTTTTGGTATCCCAATCGAAATTCCATTTTTTCTGAGACCATTATCAAGTTACACAGAAGCTCTTTGGAAGAGTGGATTTGTGATTGAGAGAATTCTGGAACCCAAACCAACAGCAGAGTTTTTGAAAGCTGATCCGGAAGGATATGAGAAACTGATGAAGTACCCAGGATTCATATTTTTTAGATGCAAAAAATCCAGTTCAGTTTGACCGAGAGACATCTCACGATATAATTTTATTTGGCCGTCCTTTAACTTGACAGAATTTTGTCAATGTGGTACGATGATACCAGATACCCCCCTGGGGTATAGATAGGAGGAAGTATGGCAGATAAAGCCACGATAGTTGTGTTCTCAGGTGAATTCGATAAAGCTCTTGCTGCGTTTATAATTGCCACAGGCATGGCCGCACAGGGGATGGAGGTTGTAATGTTTTTCACCTTCTGGGGTCTAAATGTTGTAAAAAAAGATAAGGGTAAAATTGTTGGTGCAAAAAATTGGATGCAGAAAATGATGGGCATGATGAACCGTGGTGGTGTCTCCCGCCTTCCTCTCTCCAAGTTCAACATGGGCGGAATGGGTAAATCAATGCTCAAAAAAATCATGAAGGGTCAGAAAGTTTCTTCTCTACCGGCATTGATGGAGATGGCTCGTGATCTTGATGTTCAATTTTGGCCGTGCAAGATGAGCATGGATGTGATGGGTGTAGCAAAGGAAGATTTGATTGATGAAGTCGACAAAGTTGTTGGCGTTGCCGCATATTCTGCCGTTGCCGCAGAGGCAAAGGTCAACCTGTTTATATAAAACCAAATAAAGGAGTTTTGATATGGAATTTGATTTTGAATTAGACACATTGGGAAAACAGTGTCCAGTGCCAATCGTGAAAACCGCGAAGAAGATGAAGGAATTGGAAATAGGACAAGTGTTGAAGGTCATCTCAGACGATGAGGGTATCCAGGAAGATATGCCGGCGTGGGCAAATGCTACTGGAAATGAATTCCTTGGAATCGAAGAAGAGGGTGAAACCTACATCGTTTATGTGAAGAAGGTAGCGGGATGAAAATAGGATTCCTTGTGCTGATGACTCCATATACCTACCAGAATATGGACACAGCACTATCCCTGGTTGAGGCTGCACTGGACAAAGACCATGAGTGCCAGATTTATCTCTACATGGACGGAGTAATTGCTACCTCTGCTTTCATCAAACCCGGAAATGACCGCTCCATTCCAGACAGAATTCAGAAGGTTATTGAACGTGGTGTAAAGGTGATTCCTTGCAGTGTCTGTTGTAACTATCGAGGAATCCCGAAAAAAAGTACAGCTGAGAATATCAAACAGGCTGGACTTGCGGCACTTGCTCGGATGGTTGACCAGTATGACCGAGTGATCACGTTGGGAGCGTAATTTATTATGGCAAAAAAAGTAGCAATTGTAGTTTCCAAACCACCCTATGGAACCGCTTTCATGGGTGAAGGTTTCCGTGCGGCGATGGGTCTTCCGACGGTTGGACTTGAAACAAACGTCATCCTTGAGGGTGATGCAGTGTTTGCTCTTGTCAAAAATGCAAATCCAAAGGAAAGTCTTGACATGGACAGCCTTGCTGATGCATTTGCAGCGTTTGAAGAGTTTGGTTTCAATCTCTATGTTCATGGTCCATCTGTTCGAGCCAGGGGCTTGAAATGCGAAGAACTCATCTCATGCCAGCCACTTGAGGACTATGAATTCAAAACCATGCTCCGCGACCAAGACACGATATTGAGGTTTTAATCATGTATAGACCAAGAAAAAAAATGCTTATCATGTTGCTCAAATCTCCCTGGGCTTGCGACCTTGAAACCCTTCGAGTCAGAAATGCACTCCCCGATGATGCTGTTGTTTTGACCCAGGATTCTGTCCTTGGTGCCACAAATCCACCGGCAAAGTTCAAAGACCTCATCCAAGAAAAAATCAGTGAGGGAGTTAGGGTCTTTGCCTCAAAAGCAGATTGCATCGCACGAGGGGTAACACCGATTGAAGGAATTAAGATAGTTGATTATCCAGAGATTGTTGATCTTATCTGTGAGTGTGATCTCTCGTATTGATTTTTGATGGGTACGTAGGGGTGGGTTTCAAACCACCCCTACAGATTATTATTGTGCGTCCTGTCAATTTCATGCAACCCCTTGTCATTCTGCACAGCCCCTCGTCATTCCGCACTTGATGCGGAATCCAGGGTTTTTAGAAATTCGTGTAAATATTTTTCTAGAAACAACAGTTTCGATTGGTTAGATAATCGTTGTCTTCCTCTTTTAATTGAGGTTCTCCGATTATTCCCGTTCTGCTTTTTTAAAAGGTGAGAAACCACCTGTTTCCCTGAATGGATATTCAGGTTGAATATTGTTTTCAAGGACATTCTCAATTGTGAGAATTTGGATTATTCTGTATCTCTTCCCGTTTGCAGATGAATAAATTCCTGCATCCTCACTGGCTTGAATCATTGGTTTTGTTGGTGGCTTCAGAGTCAGGAAGATTCCCATCTCGGCAGATTTTCTGCTGGATACTACCCCTGCCAAATCTCTGACCTGGTTTGCGGTGACCTGTCCACCTTTTACTTGGACAACAATCTCTTTGTGCTTGCCATTTTCTTCATCCTTGAAATACATGATGCCATCGATGCCCTTGTCGGCACCTTTTTTCTTGCCACCATATGGTCTTGCATTTATGAGTGATAACGCCCACCATTCAAATTGATATTTGTCGTGTTCTGCAAGTTCTATGGCTCCCGCCATCGTTTTTGGCCTTCCAAACACCTTGGGGGCTGGTTTATCTGGAAACTTGTCCTTCATTCTTTTTTCGATCAGGTTGATTGCAAGATGGGTGATGTCAATCCCGATCCATTTTCTACCAAGTCTTTCAGCAACCGCAATTGTTGTTCCACAACCACAGAAAGGGTCAAGAATTATGTCGCCTTCATTCGAAGAAGCCATGATTATTCTCTCAAGAAGTGCTTCCGGTTTTTGGGTTGGGTAACCCATGCGTTCCCTTGCCATCGGGTTTAATGCTTGAATATCAAAAACATCACTTGGAAGTTTTGTTGAATTGTCGGAGCTGATTCTGGCACCTTTCGGGTTTTTGGCTCTTTCCATACTTTTTTCTGTTCGAGCTACTCGAATACGGTCAGGATAGAAGTGATATTTATCAGTTTTTGTAGAAAAAAGAATTACATCATGTTTCCTGCCATAAGTTCTTTTCCCGACCCCACCGGTTGCGTATGACCAGATAATTTCATTTCTGAATTGATCCTTTCCAAACACCGCATCCATCAAAAGTTTCAGATAATGACTTGCAGTTGGGTCGCAATGAAGGTAGATAGAACCAGTTGGCTTCAACACCCTGTGGAGTTCGATGAGCCTTATTGCCATCATCACAAGGTATGCCATCATGTCATTTCTACCCAAAAACTCCAGCAATGCACTCATCAGGTTGGCAAGACCCGGATAGTCGGCATTTGTGATAATATCATCGTAAACGAATGGAGTGGTTTTATCCCAGTGCCAGGTGTCACCAAACGCTTCAATCTGAGCCTCTGATTCATCCCCTGTTTTGTCTTTGAACAAAACATTGTAGTTTGTCTTGCTGTTGAAGGGTGGATCTAGATAGACGAGATCGACAGACTCATTTGGAACATTCTCCCGCAAAACACTCAGGTTATCCCCATACCAAAGTTTGTTTATCCAGTCGCTCATGGTTTGGATTATATCCATATTTCTGAAAATGCAAAGGGGTAACACAGAAATTCTCTTCTGTAAAAACACCAGATCACAAACAAATAATCACCAAATACCCCGTTTTTCTCATTGAAAAAACCCAAACAAACCCTTATCATATATACCATGAGAAAATTCATGAGTTTGGGTCTGGTGCTTTTGATTATAGGGTTATCCCTGATAAACACGGGAATATCCAATGCAATTTCTAAAAATATTATTTCCTCATTTGGATGGGTTCAGTCCTTTCCAGATAGCAGAGGGAATACTTACATAAACGTGACCATGCCGGAGGGAAAACCCCAGATTGCATGGAGCAATGAATTAAAGTATGCAACAGCACCGATTGTTTCCGGTGAATCAATCTTCATGGGAGTGGGAAGTACAGCTGTTTGCTGGGACCTTTTGACCGGCGACAGGAAATGGGTGAAATCGGTGCCGGGAACAATCCTAGCACCACCAGTACTCACAGCAAGTAGGGTAATATTTTGTGACGATACTGGTTCTGTTCTCTCTATGGATATGAAAACAGGGGAAATTATGAATAGATGGGGTGAAGGATTTCGAATTGAAGCACCGCCTGTTATTGTGAAGGGCGGACAGGGAGATGTGTTGATCGCTTCAACCTCTGGGTATCTGCACAGACTCACCCCTGACCTTAGAGAAGTTTTCAGCACTGATATTGGAGCTCCACTTTTCACCTCACCAATCATCACAAGCAAAGGAATTATCCAGCTGGCTTCGAATGGGAAACTTGCAACACTCGATCCAAAAACTGGAAAAATAAATTCAAGCATCATAACAATCGCACAAAATGGTGCACTGCAACCGTGTCAAAACAGTGGTCTGGTAAATCTCACAATTGGAAGCCAGGTGCTCAGACTTAAGGGCGAGGAAGAATTCAAGGTGGATATTAAATCCATGGCAAGCGTGCAGACTTCTCTTCCAACAGGTGAATTGATAGTCGGTGTCCAAAAAGGGTTAATGTTGATAGACAGCGTTGAAAAAAAATGGGAAGTTGCAACAAAAGATGAGGTCACCGCACTCTCTGCAAATGACACAATTGTATTTTTTGGGACTTCCGATGGTGAACACGGGGCAGTTGAAATAGAAACTGGAAAAGTCCTCTGGAGGGATTATACGGCTGGAAAGGTGAGACATCCAATCGTGCTTCTTGAGAGTGGAATCTTGATGTCAACTGGATACGGATTGAGCTATCGTCAACTTTGGAGCCTCCACCCAGAGCCAGATGAAATCGATTTTGGACATGTTCCAACCGGAGAAATCACATCAAAAACCTTCTCCATGAAAAATCCATCTGATTCACCAGGAACTATCAGTGTGATTGCCCGTTCCGAATCTGAACTCATCACGGTTGAACCGTCAGAGGTAAATATTGCTCCCGGTGAAACCGCCGTTTTCACGGTTTATCTTGAGAGCCAGGGAATCAAGGAAGGTCGATTCTACACGACCGTAGTTCTTGAAACTCCGACCTCTTCGTATCATGTGAGCATCTCATACTACATTGTCCCCCAACCGTTCATCGCAAATATTCAAATCGACAACGACATCATGAAAATGAAACGTGGAACTGCAACTTGGGATGTGAAACTTGACCATCCGCCATACATCAAAAATGATAGGACAATGGTTCCTCTTCGAGCCATCTCTGAATCCTTTGGTCCAAGGGTAGATTATATTGCAGGCGGGTGTGCAGACGGGAAGAATCAAGTAATCATCACGCTTGGCGACACAATTATCCACCACTGCATTGGCACTCCCACACTCGACATCAGCATTGAAGGAAGTGTGCCAAGAATTCTCACCTTCGATACTCCATCTGAAATTATGAACGACAGGACATTTGTCCCAATTCGTTTCATCGCAGAGGCGTTCGATGCTGAGGTGGGCTGGTTAGCCGAGAGCAAAACGGTTACGATTACCTATCAACCATAAACGAATAAATAATACACAAAACAGGAGGAAATAAAATGAGAAAACAGATTTTGCGAATATTTTTGACATTGATGATTGTTGCGGGATTGGTTGGATTAGATAACCAAAGTGGTGATGTTCTTGCAAACGGGAGTAATAGTACTAATCAAGATGTGTACAAGATTACACATGCAGAGGGCTTACCAGATAATTCGTTGCTCAAACCTACCGATGATTTTGAATTGATAACTTTGAATTTGCCAACACCAGATATTGTAGGTCCCGAGGATGATGATCTCGAATTCAACACCTGGGTTCCTGACCCATTTCAAGGAAGGGGTCAACTCGAAGAGTTGTGGACAAAGCTGGATATTTCTCTTGGTTCCTCGATGTCTAAAAAGTTATTTGATCAGGACTGTTATACTAGTTATCCAGATGGATGGTGTATTGGTCCGTCCCTGGGGGAAGGATACATTTTTGATCCAAAATCTGGAGGTAGGGAATACAAGAAAAAACCAGTAGGAATACTGGACGTTGAGAACAATTTACTACTTCAGTATATCATATATGATCGTAAGGATATTTTACAAATGGTTGATACTTATGGTGACGTACGTTGGAAATACGAGCCTTTTACTGGTCGGTCCCATTCTTGGACATATATTTCAGGAAAAAATCTTATCAAGTACAATGATTATTCGGGATACTATTCTATTGATATTTCATCTGGAAATGTGAAATGGAAGATTAAAAATCATTTTTATGGAGACGAATTTGGTCCTGCATGGCATGATCCATTTTTTGTTTATTCTGATAAATACTTTTTTGGTATTGTGGAAGAGCCATTCGAATTAGATAAAACACAACTATACAGAATAAAACCAGATGGTAAGAATATTGAAATTATGAAATATGACATCGAAAATCCTGCGGAAGTGATGTACGCTGATGGTGATGTGTACATCTACTCTACAGATAGAAAAACACTGTTCAGAGTTGATACGGAGAGTGGAGTGCTGAAAGAAGAATACGATTTGAATGACTACTTTAAAGAACCAAAATTGACTCGTTATGCTACTTCTCACCCATTTATATGCAAAACAAATAATGGATGGTTTGTGTTCAATCCTGATGATCCAAAAAATTCAATAGAAATCAAACATAATCCTGTACTATTGAATTATGATGTCAATGGTACCTGGCATGGATGGGATGCATACTGGTGTTTGAGTGAAGATCAACTCTATTGTCTCAACACAAAAACAGGAGAAAAGCTCTGGTGGATTTCACGAAAGGAATTAGGAAAAAATCCACGAGTGATGATTTCAGATTGGCGAGGAATCTTGATAGCTCATGGAAACAAAATCTCAGCATTTGGAATAAAGGAAGTTGAGCCAGAACCTGAACCCGAACCTACCCCAGAACCTCCTGAGGAAGAGCCAGAACCAATACCAGAACCTGCCCCAGAGCCGACACCTGATCCTCCAGAAGAAGAACCGGTACCGATCCCTGTCCCCGACCCCGAACCTACCCCGGAACCAGAACCAGAGCCAACATCAGAACAGATAATTCTAAAATTCAAAATCGATGATAAAATGTATACAGTAAATTCTGAAAATATTGAAATTGATGTTGCACCAACAATCCAAAATGGTCGGACTCTGCTCCCTGCAAGATTTGTAACTGAACCACTTGGTGGAGAAGTTTCTTGGGATGGGAATGAAAAGAAGGTAATTTGCAAACTTGCTGACAAAACAGTTGAATTCTGGATTGGCAAGCCAACAGCAAAGGTGAATGGTGTAGAGATTCAAATTGACCCAAATAACCCAGAGGTAGTCCCAACAATCATTAATGATAGAACCATGGTTCCAATGAGATTTCTCGCAGAATCTTTGGGTTGTGAGGTTGAATGGATTTCTGAAACTAAAGAGATAATCCTAACATACAAACATTAATCAGAATTAATCATTCAGCTTAGAATATCTCCTGGTAGCAGCCTCCAGCAGGTCTTTTTTTGTGACAATGCCGAGGAGTTTTTTGTTGTCGGCATTTGAGACCACAAGAAGTCTGCCTATCTGGTGTTCTTTCAGGAGTTCCCAGGCTGATTTTATTGTGGTGGCAGGTGGACATGTGATTGGATTTTTTGTGGTGATGTGGTCGACTCGCTTGTCCAGCTCGCCTGGTGCGACACGTTTTCTCAGGTCGTGAAGCGTGACGATTCCGCGCAAAATATTTCGTTCCATCACGGGGAGTGCGGAGAGATTGTGTTTATGCATTGTTTCAATAACTTGTTTCACTCTTGCAAGTGATGGAATTGTGATGAGATGGGTGGTCATAATTTCACCAACTGCGGTTTCCATGGGGTCTTGGAATTGTGCTTTATCCGATAGTATCCCGTGTTTGTGTGCTTTTTCAGCATAAATTGAGCGGGGCATGATCCTGAGTGTGAGAAGGGATGCAATCGAGATGGCAACAATCACAGGCAGGACTTCGTTTACTTGGCGGGAGAGTTCGATTGAAAGAAGAATTCCAAATAGTGGTGCGTGCATGGTTGCGGCAAGTTGGGCACAGATTCCGGCAAGCACAAGCACGGGGAGGGCAGGGGGATAAAATACTCCGATTGCAACTCCGATTCCTGCACCGATGAACATTCCGGGTGCAAGGTCGCCACCTGCTCCGCTAAGACCAAGGACAAATGAGGTTCCAATCAACTTTGCAAGCACTATTCCAAGTGCAACAAAAAGTGGAAGTTTTGTAACAAACATCGCAGACATCTGATGATAACCCGGACCCCAGATTTCAGGAACAAAAATTGCGATGAAACCAGCAATCAAGCCGGCAGAAACCGGACCCCAAAATCTTGAAGATGGATGTTTTTCAGCAAAATGTTCAAGCTTGTTCATCAACCGAGTCCAGAAAAGAGCAACAACAGCACAGACCAATCCAAGCAGAACAAACAACCATAAGTGTGTCCATTCGAGTGTGGGCATCAGCGGGATGTGGAGTATTGAATGAACCCCAAGAAGCTTTGCAGTGATGTAAGCAGAGCCTGTTGAAAGTGCAAGCATTCCAAATTCGTACATCGAAAATTCCATCAGAATAATTTCCAGTGCAAATGCAATTGCAGCAAGTGGAGAGAGGAAGGCTGAGGCAATTCCAGCCGCCGCACCGCAGGCAATCAACATCCTTTTTCTTGCACGTGGAAGTTTGAAAATTCGACTTGAAAAAGATGCAATCTGGGCACCCAACATCACAACGGGAGCCTCCGAACCAACAGGGTTTCCAGAGATAATTGAGACAGCAGCAAGAGCAGGCTTGAGTAGTGCTTTTGGTTTTGAGATGATGTGTTTTCTGGTGAAAATATGAGCGATGACATCCACCACGCCCCCGCTTGCCTTCATCTTTGAAAACCACGCAACCACACCAACAACCAACCCTCCAAGTGCTGGGATAATCATCACCCAGAACCAGTGCATTTTCTCAGGATCAAAATGCCCTGAGAATTCAACAACCCAATCAAAAACCCATACTGCACCTGCTGCAAACAATCCAAAAATTACAGCCAGCACAATATCTATCCAGTATGAGACTTCATCTTTTTTCAATTTGAAAGGAGACTTCACGGCCACAAGGTTACTCTTGTTTGTGTGGTTTTCAAGTTTGTTCCTATTTTAGATCAAACATCCAAAATTTATGAAAAGGGAATATCTTCTTCATCGAACTCCGGTGTTTCATTTGAATTGGTTGTTCCATTGTCGTTACTTTTATTGATAATACTAATTAATTTTTTGTAATCGTGTACTCCTCTCACTTGATAATTTTGTTCCCCCAATTCTTTAATCCTATTTTTTTGATTTTCAGAAAGCGATTCAATCCTGATCAATAATTTGTCATTGATAATATTTTTGGCATTAGAAAAAGTACGTGCTTTGCATAGAATTTCTATCCACATGTCAGCAATTCTTGAAGTTGACAATTTCTTTTCCAGAATTTCTATAACCTCATTACTAAGTGTTCCAATATCGTTATCCTTTTTGTATTTCAATTGCTGATATTTTGATATAAATCCATATGGCGTAACACCAATATTGATTGGGATAATCAATTTATTTCGTGCAACTGCGAAACCTATCTCCTGATCTGTCCAGTTGCTTTGTTCAAATCCTTCAGTTAGTAATGCAATAAACACATCGAATGAAGAAAGGGCGTTGAGAATTTCGCCCCTCCATTCCTCAGTCGGTTCGATGTCATGATGTGCAACAAATGATGAGATACCAAATCTATCCAATAGATTATTTTTTAAATCCATAGCAATATTTTTGTATTTTGTAATATGACTTATAAAGACCTTGATGCTTGATGAGCTGGGTTTCCAAATACGTCTAGTAATGTTATCTCCGGGTATGATTGTGCTTTCATCAAGATCTAACGGAGGCACTAATCTGATATTTTGTATGAATGGTCGCTCTCCAAATATATTACCCAATTCATCATTAATATCCTGCACGAGAGGAGTAGTTATTTTTTCTCTGTCTCTACGTATTTCAATATATTTTTCAGTGGGGATAACAAAAACGAGAACATACCAAGTTTCTCCAAAGTCATACTCGCCTTCTTCAAGACGGTAATCTGGATTACTCAATATCTCTAAAAGCTCCTCATTGCCATCTTTTTTGTATACCGATAACAAAATATCTATGATACGATTAACTTGATCCTTCGAAGTCATTTCTGACAAATCAACTGTTCTTTCTTGGTCTATCTATCTCGTTAAACATGGAAATAATGGTCTACTTCAATTTCTTTTTACGCTTTTATATTCCCCAATTCAGACAAGAAATAATCCTTATCTTCCTTCTTAGCAATGTTTTCTGAAGCCTCACGGGCAAGTTTCAAATACTTCTCGGTGGTTTCTTTCAAACCATTAATCGCACTTGCACGGGCCTGTGCCTCGTAAGCAAATGCTAAATTAAAATCACCGATGCCATTTGCTTTGCAGAGTTCCAGTGAGTTTTCTGCATGAAACATTGCCTGCTGGGTGCGACCAAGAACCGCATAAACTCTGGAGAGTTGCCATTCACTTCCAACAAATTTGCTGGCATCACCAATCTGTCTCCAGTGATATGCGGAAGCATGGGCTGTATGAATCATTATCAGGTCTTCTCCAGGAGTTCTCTTGTCTCCCTTTGTAAGCAAATCCCAAGTTGTATTGAATAGCGTTGGTGCAAAGAATTTGTTGCATTTTTCGACCTTCTCTTTTTGCTTGTCAGTCATCTTTTTCATCTGGCTCTCTCCTTTTTTGTAAACGGGTGTAGTGTTAAAGCTTTCTTGGTTTGAATTTTTTCCAGAAACGATGAAGCTTCATTGTTTTAGATGCTTTTATCAGGGTTGGAATTGGGGTACCAAGAATCATGTTTGTTGCAATGATTACGAAGCCAACTGGGTTTGTATTGCCATTCACGCCATTTTCCTCAATTTCTTGAAGAAACATTACCTCGTTTGATGGAATTTTATTTGCACAGGTGGTTAGAATCAACTCCCACTTTTTGAGTATGTCATCACGTTCGACATATCTGCTCATCCATCTCATCCCTCGAACCTGCAATTGTCGAACTCTTTCACGGGTCAAGTCCATGATATTTGCAATTTCCTGCAGAGTTCTTCTCTGTTCGTGTTTCATGCCGAATCTTTCGATGAGGACATATGCCGGTCTGAGGGGGATTTGTGCAAGGTAAAAACTCAGCGTAGTTTTAGGGGCTTCACCGATAACATGCCTGACAACCTCCTCGATCAGTTTTCCATCCTTGTTGATTCTCAGTCTCATACATTCGATGATGTCGCTGGAGGGTTTCCCATGAGTTGATGCACATTCATTGAGCATCTGCAATCTTTTTTTTATTTGGGTCAGTGATTTTTGTCCAAAGTGGTAAATGCCCAGCAACTGCTCTTCTTCATAATGTGAAAGATCAGCCAGCGACTCGACTCCCTCATCTTTCAGTCGTGAGTTTACACGGTGGGAGAGATCGAGTATCTCGATCGGGTACAGGTGTAACTGTTCCAAGATTATAAACTTTGCCAACTTGGCCTCTCTTTTTTAGTCAGCCACATAGAGAAGTGGTTGACTCGGGTTATTATTCTTCTTCTTCAATCTTTATTATTCTTGATTTAGTTCGTTCAATTTTTGGAAGTATTATCTCAATGATTCCATTCTTGAGCTTTGCACTCACATCATCGGGATCAACAGGAACGGGTAACCTCAGTGAGCGGTTGAATTTACCGTATGGGATCTCTCTGATGTGATACCCTTCCTGCTCGTTCTTTTTGGTTTATTTTTTTTCTCCGGATATCGTGAACACATCATCTCTAATCTCAATATCGATGTCTTCCTTTTGGACTCCAGGGATTGCGACTTCAACTCTGTATGCATCGTCTGTTTCTATAATGTCAAGTGCTGGTCTCCATGCTCCATCTCCAGTTTGAAAAAAACCACTGAGGATGCTTTTCCTCACTTCGTTTACCCACTCTCTGGGGTGCTCAAATCTGTCATACTTCATCATTTCCATGGGAACATTCCTCCATCTGAAGTATCATCATGCATGATATAGTATACTACGGAATGATTTTGTCAAGACCTTGACAAACCTTTGCCGTTGGTTACGTGTGATTGAATATTACAGCACTCGACAAAATACTATCACAGTGGTAGTTGGTTATTATTAGGAATTAATCCCAGATATATTTTGACGAATATCTAATATCCCGATGTTTTCTCTGTGAATAGTTCAGAAATATGATTGATTAGTCCAATACAAGAGAATGTATCTGTATTATTGGATTGTATAATTATCATCCTGCTCAATTAGGTCTGATTATTCCAATATTAAATTGAATATTATAAATCATACTCCAATTATTGGTAAAATATCATGAATATTGGACTTGATTTGTATCTTTTCTCATGTATCTTTACAGGTAGGATGGTGAATAGAAAAAAACGAGAAGAGAGAATGGTTTGTTTGGCATCAAATGATGTCTTCCAAAAATTGAACACAACGAATTGTTTCGACATTGCTTTTTCCTCTAGCCATCCAATTATTGAAAATAATATTATTTTTAATAAAGATATTTCCTGGTACAAAACCTGACAAGTCTGACTGTGTTTCCGTGTTGAATCACTAGTTGGTTTCCATTTTAGTTTGATTGTGTAGTTATTATCCAGCTTTGTGGAAACTTGTAACAATCTCGAAGGAGAAAACTATGTCAGAAAAATCAGGTATCAAAAGGTTCATTAAGAATAACTGGATCGTGATTTTAACAGGAGTAATCATTGGTGTGCTTGCACCGCTACTTGTAAAACTTGGAAACCCTGGAAATATGGGGATATGCACCGCCTGTTTTACACGAGACATCACAGGTGCACTTGGATTTTTCAGAATTGAAAAACTCTCATATATCAGACCGGAGATAATTGGTATTATTCTTGGCTCTACAGTCTCAGCACTTGCTTTCAAAGAATTCAAAGCAAGAGGTGGCTCCTCACCAATGATAAGATTCATGCTTGGAATGTTTGCCATGATTGGTGCATTGGTTTTCCTCGGGTGTCCGTGGAGAGCTTATCTCAGGTTGTCAGGTGGCGACTGGACATCAATCTTTGGTTTAATTGGTCTGGTCGGCGGAATATTGGTTGGAATACTCTTCCTGAAAAATGGTTTCTCGCTTGGAAGAAATTATAAAAGCAAACCGTTTTCAGCATGGATTATGCCGCTTGTTGCACTTGGACTCCTTGCACTTCTGCTCTTTAATCCAAAATTTGGGAGTGATGGAGCGGGTCCAATTTTCCAGGCAATCAAGGGTCATGCCCCACTTCTCATCTCACTTGGCGTTGGGCTTGTGATTGGAATTCTGGCTCAAAGAAGCAGATTCTGCACAATTGGAGGAGTAAGAGATTCCATCATGCTGAAAGATTTTCATCTTCTCTGGGGAATTATCGCATTTGTCATAGTTGCGTTCATTACCAATCTGACGCTTGGTCAGTTTAATCCTGGGTTTGTCGGGCAACCTGCTGCACATAATGATATAATTTGGAATATTGGTGGAATGTTGCTTGCCGGTCTTGCATTTGTGCTTGCCGGCGGGTGTCCCGGAAGGATGCTTGTTTTATCGGGTGAAGGTGATAATTCAGCTGGAATGTTTGTGTTTGGGATGGTGGCTGGTGCTGGGGTTGCTCATAATTTTTCATTGGCAAGTAGTGGAGCTGGAGTGAGTGCTTTTGGACCAATCGCTGTAATAATCGGAATAATTTTTACAATTCTTGTTGGTTTTACAATGAGAGAAAGGATAGTTTAAAAAATGGCAAACACAGATACAATAGATGCAAGAGGGCTTTCATGTCCACAGCCAATACTTTTGACAAGTCACAGGATATTCTCCATGCAGACAGGAACTTTTACGGTTCTGGTTGACACCGTAACCCAGAAGGAGAATGTTGTTCGTGTAGCTGAGAATCTTGGCTGGACTACAAAGTCAAAACAGATGAAAGAAAATGGAGAGTTCGAATTGGTAATTTCAAAATGATATATCTGGATTACAGTGCAACATCCTGGCCAAAATCAGAAACAGTTCTGAAGGCGATGTCGGATTTCCTGCGATTTGATGCGGGGAATCCGGGTCGTTCGGGTCATGCTCTCTCGATGAGGGCGGGAATGGCTATTCTTGAAGTTCGGGAGCAACTGGCGGACTTTTTCGGTTTGAAAAATCCAATGAGAATGATTTTCACTCAAAATGCAACAACGGCTATAAACACCGCAATCAAGGGAATTTTGAATCCCGGAGATAGAGTAATCGTATCTGGGATGGAACATAATTCTGTCATGCGTCCGCTCATTTCCTTTGGAAGTTCCATTGACCTCCAGATAGCAAATTGCTCCCGTGATGGAAAGCTCGATCTTGATGACCTTGAGAAAAAACTGAAAACAAAAACCAGACTTGTGGTGATAAACCATGCTAGCAATGTCTGTGGAACAATCCAAAATATTTCAGAAATCTCAAAAATTGTCCATGAACATGGGGCTTTGTTGCTTGTTGATTCTGCTCAAACCGCGGGTGTTATTGACATCAATGTCCAGGAAATGGGAATCGATTTGCTCGCGTTCACCGGACACAAAAGTTTTCACGGACCACCTGGAACTGGAGGATTGGTTATCCATGATGATTTTGATATAACCCAGATGAGACCACTTGTCCATGGTGGAACGGGGAGTCTCTCAAAAGAAACCGCTCAACCAAATTCACTCCCCGATAAATATCAAGCGGGGACTCAAAACTCGGTTGGAATTGTGGGGCTTGGTCAGGCATTAAAAGAACTAAAACAAACAGGTTTGGAAAACATCAGGAGTCATGAACAGAAATTGACATCACTTCTCAGGAATGGTTTGAATGAAATTGACGGAATAAAATTGTATGGGACTTCAGTTTCTGCTGGTTCAACATCAACCGTTTCATTCACCCTAAACGATAAAGATGTTTCAACAGTTGGACAAAAACTGGATGAAGAATTTGGAATTCTCTGCCGAGTTGGACTTCACTGTGCACCAGTTGCTCATAAAACTCTTGGCACATTCCCAGAGGGAACCGTCCGCCTGGCACCTGGAAAAAACACAACCGAGGAAGAAATTCATCAAACAATTCAAGCAGTTAAAAGGGTAGTAACAACATGAATAAAACTGGAGTAGTCCTCTTTTTCACAACATCTTCAGCCCTCAGAAGCAGTAAACTGGTTTCACCTGTCGCACCTGACACAAAGCTGATACCGACACCGAGACAGTTTTCCAGCAACTGTGGATTTTCATTGCGATTTCCATGGAATTTGAAAGAGACAATTCTTGAGATTCTGACTGATTCTAAGGTTGAATATGATTGTATTCATGAGATGGTGAATTGATTATTCAACAATCTCTTCAGAATATGCACCTCGCACATAAAGAATATCAGGACTGGAACCTGAAACACTTATATCTTCCCAAACAATATGCGGTCTTCCGGTCTTATCAATTCTAATAAGCGGGTTAAAAACATCTCGAAGTTTGCAGTGGTCATGCGAATAACCTTCGTATAGAAAATCTGGACTGCAGAGTCGAGTGCTTTTAGAAACGTTTGCGTTGCCGGCTTCAGCTTCGATTGGCTCGTCGCTGATATTCACCCATTGCTCCCCATTCCATCTTGAGTAGAAAACATCTTTGTTGGTCTCAAAAAACACATCGGGAATAATTGGAATAATATCGCAGGTTTGAAGCCAGGCAAGGTGTGGTTCATTTTCCGGCCCAAGGCTGATGGTTGGGATGATGACCCATTCATAGAGATTTTCTGTACGTTTTAAGATTGATACCTTTCCGCTGTCCTCAGAGTTTGGGTCTAACTCCACTCCATCTGCTGTGATAAATTTGTCCTCCACCCACCTGGCGTATTTCAAAATGACAGTGTCGTTTTCTCCAATTTCTGTCCAGGTGAAATGTGGGTTATCTTCAGAGTCCAGGATCGTTTTTATTTGAGTTCTTGCTGGAATATTCTCAAAGAAATCTGTTTGATTTTTGTCATCGTATTCACTGTCATCAAGTGTTTTCCACGTTCCTTCTTGTGTATCATCAAGGTACACATATACTTTTTTTGCTTTTTCATCACACCCGATTTTATCCCATGAGACGTGAGGTCTATCTTTTAAATCTATTGATAATGAAACATTCAGTGTTTTAATAGTGCTACTCCATGGAGCAAAATCAATACTCGAGTTATGACTTGAGCCATCTGCAGCTACCCAACTACCTTCTCTGTGAGTTAGATAAGATGAAGAATTATTTTTCCATACGATGTGTGGATTGTCCTTTGAGTCCAGCTCAAACTTGAGATCCGGAAGACTGTATTCGTAAAAACTTAAACCAGATACAACCGCACTGCCTTTGTCTGTGGTTATCTCTTTGCCATCTACATTCACCCAAGTCTCCCCATTCCATTTGATCATAAAGAGCTGATAATTGTTCCCACGAGTATTCTTCCATTTTGCAAGACCATTGTCAAACCACATGATATTCGGGTATCCCTTTGAATCAATTTTTACAATTGGCAATTCTGATTCACCACAACTTTGAGAGATGTTTGCGTTTCCTATTCCAGGATTCCAGGGTTCACCTTCGACAGTCACCCAGCCCGAACCCCTGTTCACCAGGTAAAAAATATCTGTCGAACGGGTATCTGGGCAGTGGAAACTCCCGTCAGACCAGACAAGATGGACATTCTCATCGTCATCTATTTCAAATGAACAATCCTCGGAATTCCAGTGTGTTTTTGAGACATTAATACTGCCTGCTTCTGGATTGTAATTGGTTCCATCCACATTTTCCCAATGGTCTTCGTTCCACTTTGTAAGGATTACTTCTTCGTTTCCATAGCTGTAGTCGCTTCGTAAAACCATTGGATTACCATTATTGTCACACATGATTTTATAAAGATTCATGTTTGATCCTGTTGCACCAATCGATGTATTGCCTGATAAGGGCACGTACTCTTCGCCATCTATACCAACCCATTTACCATCCTTCAACACACAATATTGAATGTTCTTGCTTCCGTTACATATATCCTCCCAAGCAATATGAGGAGTGTCATTTTTATCGATTGCAATAGTTGTTGAGTATCCCGTCCATTTTGTGTCGCTTTGGCTTACATTCGCACTTCTGTTGCTGGTAGAATATCTGAAACCATCGGCTGTGAGCCACTTAAAGCCATCCCACTTTACATAAACCACATCTTTAGTATCATCCTCCTCATTCTTGGTTATCCAAACCAGATGTGGGCAACCATATGAATCTAAAGCAATGCGTGGAAACCAGCAATTATCAAGACTTTTACTCACGTTGCAACTACTTGAGTTGTTCTGATATAACTCTCCATTCGCGGTTACCCAGTCTCTGCCATCCCATCTTATATACACTACATCACGTTTTCCTTCTGGTTCATGATAGATCCAGACAATATGTGGCTTATCTTCGAACAAGGCAATATTTGAATTGGTTGAAAACCCTTCACTATTTGTGATATGTCTGTTTTCAAATTTTTTGTTGTATGGTTCTCCTCGTATATTCACCCATTTTTCACCATTCCATGTTGTATAGAGAATGTCATAAAATTCCTTGTTTCCTTCAAACCAGACAATGTGTGGGTTATCGTTTGAATCAATTGCAATATGAGGTTGACTGGAATTATTGTCTGCGACAACTCCGCTCCCTTCATCTGTTTCCCAGATAGTACCATCAGCTGTTACCCAGTTAACATCGTTCTTTGTGATATAGATAACACTGTCTTCTTCAATATGCTGCTCAAACACAATATGTGGATTATCCGTTGAATCTAAAGCAATTTGTAATGATGTCGTATAAGCATCCTTAGAACTAATCCTACCATTTCCTGTTCCGGGATTGTAGATAGAACCATTAGTTGTCAGCCACTTCTCACCGTCCCACGCAACATAGTAGATACCTCTTTTCTCAATTTTACCCCTTTCAATCCAGACAACATGAGGATGGTTCTGAGAGTCAATTGCAAAGTCCGCATATTCAGATTCCCCAGGTGTTCTGCTGATATTATCACTCTCATTTTTTGGATATGGAACTCCTTCTGCACTCTCCCAATGATCAAAAGACTTCTCTTCAATAATTGATGCGTTGGTATTCACAGAAATAATAGTTAATATCAGCATGATAACCACAAAAATTGCCGGAGCTTTCAGCCTCTTTTTATTTAGCGTCATGTATACCTCGTTTCCCATTGAACATTATGGAGATTATTTTTCCTTTCGTCAAGCATTAGAATTGATAAGGTTATTGATTATATGTTAATTTTACAGATACCCTATAAAAAAGAAGACAGGTTTTTGAGCCTGTCCCGGATGACACTGAGTTACTTATTATGTCCTAATCATCAAACCTCAGTCCTGGATAATCAGGAGCATACCGATAACATCTGAAAACTGAATTCTTCATACCTTTATCTTTCTGACCTTTTGCTGGTGGTGCAAATGGATTTACATATTCCCAGACAGTTTTTCCATCCTCGGTTACTTCTGTGAAAATCCCACCTTCACCTGAGCAAATCAAAGTGTTTCCGTTGGGCAATCTTTGAGTGCCTGAGATATGGCTGGAGTAAAAATCTTCCTTTGGGTTTGCGGTGTAATTCCAGCTGGAAGATTCAGGTGTGAATTTGTGATTGTTGATTATGTATGTTCCGTTCTCTGCGATTTCTGGTGAAAATTCATTTATTGTTGAATATTTTCTGGGTTCTGTCCTCATCCCGTTGTTGAAAACAAGCAGGTTTCCTTCACCTGGCAAGCCCTCATCGATCCATTGAATGTTGTGTTGAAAAAATAGTGTTCTATCTTTTTCATTTCCTGCTCGATATGCCATTGGGTTTCCCCAGCGGTAAAGAAAATCTCCAGCAGTTCCCGATGCTTCCTTGGTTGTTGTGTTGTGATTTAGGATATAAATTTCTGCCATGTGAGGAGAACTTACAACAATCTGGTTCAGCTCAGAATTAAAATCGATTGCGTTTAAGTGTGTCCAGTCGGGATTTCTTTTTTCACCAACCAGGTCGCTTGCCATGAAATTTAGGTCGAGAAGTTCGGGGTGTCTGAAAACTCTTCCATAATTTTCCCTGGTGTTGTCAAAATCTTGAATGACATGATCCATCATGTGCCATTCCCAAACAATTTCTCCGTCACCATTTTTGTAGTCAGGTTTTACCTCAATAATTTTGTCTGTAAAAATGTGGTTGTTTGTGATGAATATTGGATTTATTCCAGCAGAAATTGCTTGCTCTTTTGGGATTCTTTCCCAGGCTATCATCAGGATATTTCCGTTTGGCAACATCTCAACATCGTGGTGAAGAAGATAGTCAGGGCTTGAGTGTGCAAATTCCCAAACAATTTCACCATCCCAGTTTATCATTTTGACCTTGCCACCAGCTCCACCTTTTGGAAAATCCCGGTTGCCCTTTGTTCTGAAGGATTCTGTTCTGAGGAGGTTTCCGTTTTCAAGTAGATAAACGCTGTTTCCAGGATTTGCTCCTCCCTCCCAGGTGTGGACAGTTTCACCGTCCATGTTTATCAAGTATGTGGTTGTGGTAGAAAGTGGAGCAAACAGTGTGTATCCCTTGAAAGCACCCGCTTCATTTTTTGTCAGCCCTGTCTCCTGTTTGTTTGAAATGGCATCAACTGGGGAAATTGATGAAACTGAAGCAACCAGCAATAATGAAAGAATTATTTTTGTGATCATGTTTTTGACTCCTTTTCCGTTTATAATTGTTACGATTTGTTTGGTGTTTTTGTCAGTTGGGAAGATGAGAGACGTCATTCTACATCCTCGTCATTCCTGGATTCCGCATCAAGTGCGGAATGACGTAGGGGGGAATGCAGGAAGGACGTTGAAGATTGTGAAGCAATAAAGGGAACAAGGCAAAAATGATGAAAATATAAAATATTGAAGAAAAATCCCAATCCATACCGCTTGAAAATTTGTGTTAATTATTATAGAATCCAGATATGAGCTTAGACATGAACAAGATAAAATATCGAACCTATGAAATCATTGAGCAGGGGAAACCGGGAGACAAATTCAGCATTATTTTTGATTGGTTTATAATAATCCTTATTGTTCTCAATATCACTACACTGATTGCAGAAACAAGCCCGAGTATTTCCCCGCTGACATTGAAAATGTTCCACATCTTTGAAGTGTACTCGGTCATTGTTTTTACGATTGAATATCTTCTCAGAGTCTGGACTGCCACTTGCAATCCAAAGTATCGTCATCCTGTGATGGGTCGTCTTCACTACATTCGTTCAATGACATCCCTGATTGATGTATTTGCAATTCTTCCATTTTATCTGATGATCACGATTGGAAGCTCTGTTGATCTCAGATTCATAAGAATATTCCGACTCTTCAGATTGTTCAGAGTTCTAAGGCTTGGAAGGTATTCCAGCTCTATAAAAGTGCTTGGTTTAGTTTTCAAGGAGAAGATGTCGGATCTTCTGATTGCAATCTCTATAGTTTTTATCCTTATAATCCTCTCTGCATCAATCCTTTTTTATGTAGAAAGTAGTGGACCTCATGCTGAGGCTTTTACAAGTATTCCAGAGGCAATGTGGTGGGCAGTTTGCACACTAACTACAATCGGATATGGTGATATGGTTCCTGCCACTATTTTGGGCAGATTCATGACAGCTTTTATCGCAATTTTGTCAATCGGAATCATTGCACTTCCTGCGGCAATGCTGGTCACTGGATATAGCGAGGTTACAGCAAGATTCAGAAAGAAAAAACGTAACTTCAACATCACCAGGCAAAATATTTTGTATATCGGTGGAAAAAAGAAAACAAAACCAAAGAAGTTGGGTCTAAGTTAATGTGTATCTATAGAACATGAAGTGCTGAATTAGCTCGGGAAGAAAGGAGAAAAAAGAATGGAAACACTCCACGTTGTTTATTTGTTGATGGTTATTGTACCAACTATTTTACTCGGAATCATGCTGTTTCTCGGTTTCGACTCGGGTGCAGATATTGATGCCGACATTGGCGGAGATTTTGACCTTGATTTGGATACCGATTTAGATGTTGGTGGATTTGGAGATGGACCAGGAATCTTTAGTTTGCGGCTTATCATGGCGTTCATCATCGGTTATGGTTTAGGTGGATTTCTCTCACTGGCATATAACTGGTTCATTCCACATTGGCTGTGTGGGTTGTTGGGCGGAGCATTGATCTATTATCTTGTTTATCTCCTCCTGAAACTTCTCTACAGCCAACAGTCTTCCTCCCAGGTGAGTCACCTCTCACTTGAGGGTAGAAAAGCATCGGTATCTATCGCAATAAAATCTGGAAAAGTCGGCGAGATAAAGGTTTCAGACCTTCGAACCGGACTCATCTCATACATGATCGCAAGGTCATATCTTGAGGGTGAGGAGTTTGTGAAGAATGAGGTGGTCATTATCAAATCAATCACCGGGGATATTGCACGTGTGATTTCAGCTGAGATTGATTTGAACTAAAAAAAAGGAGAGATGGAATGATAGATGGAATGACGATTGGAATCGTAGTAATTGCCTCGATTATTGGATTTATCATAATACTTGCATTGTTTGTGAGTAATTACCTGAAAGCGGGGCCTAATGAAGCCCTCATTTTGACCGGTAGAAGACACAAGAGTGTGATTGAAGATGAACATGGAAGACGTGTGATAACCAGGGGTTGGAGAGCGGTTGTTGGTGGAGCAACACTGAAGATTCCGATAATCGAAAAGGTTGACAGAATCACGCTTGAACTCATGAACCTTTCAGATGTGAAAATTGTGAATGCCTATTCAAAAGAGGGTGTCCCGATAACCATTGATGCTGTCGCAAACGTCAAGATCAGTGCAGAAGAAAACATGCTTGCCCGTGCAATCGAACGCTTTCTTGGAAGCAACAAGGATCACATCAAGCGGGTCATCAAAGAAACGCTTGAGGGTCAGCTCAGAGACATCATCGGTGTTCTCACGGTTGAACAGCTCTATCAAGAGCGAGACATGTTTGTCCAGAAGACACTTGACCAGACAGGTGAAGAGCTTGCAAAAATTGGTGTGATAATCGACATCATAAATATTCAGGATATTCGTGATGAAAAGGGTTATCTCGAAGCCCTTGGCGAAAAGAGAACTGCACAGGTCAAAAGAGATGCCGCAATCGGAACCGCCCATGCCCAGCGAGATGCTGTGATTGAATCTGCAACCGCCAGGCAGGAGGGTGAAACCGTCACTGCTCAGCAGGATAAATTGATTGCTGAGGCTCAAAAAGAACGTGATGTAGCCAAAGAAAACTATCGTGGTGAAACTTTAGCTGCAGAAAAGTTTGCAGACCAGCGTGGACCACTTTCAGAAGCAACTGCCAGAAAAGAAGTTGTTGTTGCTCAACAGAATGTTCTTGCTCAGGAGCAGAAGGCAAGGGAACACGTTGAAACTGCCAAGGTAAAAGCCGAAGAGCAGAGATTCAAAGCTGAGGTCATCATCCCGGCAGATGCCGAAAAGCAGGCAAAAATCATGCGTGCTGAGGGTGAAGCAGAGAGAATTATTAGAGTAAAGGAAGCCGAAGCAGAGGGAATCAGGAAGATTGCACTGGCTGAAGCCGCCGGACTTGAAGCAAAAGCCAAGGCATGGAATGAGTATGGTGAAGCCGCCAAATTGAACCTGGTGCTTGACACCTACCAGAGAGTTGCTGAAAAGGGTGCAGAAGCCATCGGTCAGATCAAGTTTGACAAGGTTGTTGCAATTGATGGAGCAGGCGGAAAAGATGGTGGTTCAGTTAGCCGTCTGATGAATGCCGCACCGGGAGCCCTTGTGAAATTCATGGAGCAGATGAAAACAGCAACAGGAATCGACATCGAAGACTTCCTGAAGGGATTTCTTGACAAGAACAAACTCAAAGAAGAAGTCGAGTCGGTGAAAACAATCGACGAGAAAAAGTCTGAATAAAGAAGTGAATTTGTAAACTGGGGTAGGCTTAAAAACCTACCCCTTTTATTATCATCGGGGATATCAGTCAATACTTGTTGAAAGGGAATGATTCTATGTCAAATAAGTTAGCAGTAACAGCAACTGTCGGATTGTCTGCTCTACTTGTTGTGGTGTACCACTTTGTAAATTACAGCAATTTTAGACTGTGTGTCTTGGTCTTGCTTGCGTTGTTTAGCCTTGCGAGTTCCTTTATCGCATGGAAAAGATGTGGGAGAGACGATGAGGATAAGTTGCTCTGGTTAGGGTTTTGGCTGTCAATGTTGTTAACTGTATTTGCAGTTTTTTGCCTTGCTATGTTTAGTTATCTCATGTCCATATTATTCTTTGGCATTGGTGTGATACTTCTTTTATCTCTCTGCTTAACTGTGGTTGTGATGAATTTTAGTAGTCATATCGATGAATCTCTTCCAAAACTTGCTAGAATAATTATCAATATTGTAATTCCAGTTTTGATAATTATATACTTGATTTATCTTTTCAAATATGCTCCCACTGAAACTGTTTTTTACTATCCAACAGGAATAAAAGTTGTTGAATATTCAAGATATTATATTGCTTCTTTACTTACAGTAGCGTTGGTGATTGTTACCTTCTTCAATGTTATTGTGTTACAAATAAAGTTATACTTTAGCGATAAAAGA
>CBDUSO010000006.1:0-66760 GCA_965370295.1 uncultured bacterium | reverse complement strand
GAGTCCTGTCCTGGCATCTGTGAGACTTTCTGCTGGAACCATGTGGAGGCGGCCATCAAGACGGGCATTATCCAAACATCTGCGAGTCCAAGAGACGGCATCCAAAGGAAACTTGCAAAGTTGAGTGGTGCATAGTTGCTGATTGCAGTGTAGAGAGCAATGATGATGGGGAGCTGAACAAGCATTGGAAGACAGCCAGCGAACAGGTTTACGTTGTGTTCTTTGTAAACCTTCATCGTTTCTTCTTGTTTCTTTTGAGCGTTTTCTTTGCCTGGATATTTTTCGTTGATTACCTTGATGAGTGGCTGGACTTCTGCATTCTTTTTCATGCTTTTGAATTGGACGTTGGTGAGTGGAATGAGAACAACTTTCAGGAGGATTCCGAGAAGAACGATTGCGATTCCATAACTTCCAAGGCCAACGGTATCCTTGAGCATATCAAGGAACCATCTGAATGGTTTTTTGAACCAGGTAACAGACTTAACAAGAATTGTTGCACTTTCCGGGTCTTTGATTTCTACTGTGTGCTCAACAGGGTTGGAGTCCATTGCCAAATATGTGACTTTGAGGACAGGGTAATAGGTTTTCATCTCGATATTTTGACCTGTTGCAAGCTTAAAAACAATTTTTGAATTTGATTTCCCAGGAGCAATTGACTCTGAGGATTCGAGATGGAGTTTAGAAGGCTCATTGCTGGACGTAAAACTGAAGAATGAACTCTCAATAAAATCTTCAGCAGTGATATATTCAATTGTTTTGACGTCGGTGTATTCGGCATCAGAAGCGATTCCTACAAGTTCAACTGAGATTCTTGAAATATCATACGAGTTTGATTTTGGGTTCTCAATTTTTACGGTCATGATTGTATTTTCGTTTGGAGCAGTTTTTGTGTTAACGAATACATTTATTTTTGAATCTGTTGTAGAGATTGCGTTTTCACTCTTAAGAATATCAAGCGATCCAGTATTTTTGATTATCGTATCACCAATATGAATCTCGATATCAACAGTTTTTGAACCCGGTTCAATGCTTCTGTCGACTCCTATCGGGAAGTTGGTTTTAGTGTCGACTCCAATGCCGAGAAATGTGATGGGTTGGGGGTTTCTTGAAACCTGGTATTTGCTGTTTGAGGTGACTGGTTTCCCATCGATTGCCATAATATAAACTTCAGCCGAATCGATGTTCTCGCTACCGATGTTTTTGATTTTTACGGTGTATACGGCTTCACTGCTCCCCTGGTATGCAGTACCTTCTGCTTCAACGGATACGTTGTATCCAGCAAAAACTGAAGTAAACGAGAGAACATATCCAACAACGATCAACATAATTATTGCTAACGCTAGCGGTTTTCGTACACGCATTTGATCCTCCTGTAATCAGAGACGGTGTTTCTCTGACAGTTGTTATCTTTTTTTATGGAACTGGGTCGTGTCCACCGGGCATCCCAGGTCTGCACCTGGCTACACGCTTGATGGACATCCAAATTCCTTTCAAACCATATTTTGAAACTGCTTCATATGAGTACTTAGAACATGTTGGATTGTAAATGCAAGTTGATGGAAAGATTGGTGAAATAAATGTTCTGTATACCCAAATCAATCCGAGGAAAGGGGCTGAGAGTAGCTTTGAGAAAAACACTCTCCAATTAATTGGTTCATGTTTTTTGCAAGAGTCACCACTTGAGCGTTCAGAATCGAAGGACGAGCAAGGATCGCCATATGAATTCCCTTTGGAATTTGAGGACTGATTATGATGAATGATTCTCTCATCATCCTCCGAACTCGATTTCGAACAACTGCATTCCCTAGCTTTGTCGGAGAAAGATATGAAACTTTTGTCGTGCTGTTCCCCTCTGTCCAGACTATCCTTAAGTGTTGTCGTGCTTTGGATTTTCCAGACGGAAACAACTTCCCCACTTCTAACTTCTTTAGTCTTGGTGGAAGTTTCATTCATTCTCTCATCCTGTACTGGATTGATTGCCTGAATCCATTTTACTTGTATTCACTGATTGATAAGCGTTTTCTGCCTTTTCCTCTTCTGCGAGAGAGAATGTCTCTTCCGCTCCTGCACTTCATTCTGGCTCTGAAACCAGAAGTCCTGTACTTTTTTCTGTTGTGTGGGTTCAACATGGTTCGCATAGGTCTAGCCTCCAAAAAAACAATTGACTGCATTCTAACAGCAGTTGCTTCATTTTGTCAAGGAAAACACCATACAAAACCAGTTTTGTTGAAGTTCGTGTGATTGTAGGGTATTAATACCATTATCAACAAAAAACGGAGAGTGGCATGGAAAAGTTAATTTATGATTTTGAATCAGCAAAGGATGTACCAGCGGAATCAGCTAAGGCAATCCTTGGTGGAAAAGGTCTTGGGCTGTCAAACATGATGAGGATTGGACTTCCTGTTCCTCCAGGTTTCACGATCGCAACCCTTGTCTGCAAGCCCTACTACAACGAGTGGAACAAAGAACTTCCTGCCAGCTTCAAGGATGATGTACTAAAGCATATTGTAGGGGTTGAGAAACAAACTGGCAAAAAGTTTGGCTCAAACGACAATCCATTACTCGTGTCGGTTCGTTCTGGTGCTGCGGTTTCCATGCCTGGAATGATGGATACAATTTTGAATCTTGGCTTGAACGATGTAACAGCTGATGGTTTTGCCAAAAAAACTGGTGATGAAAGATTTGCATATGACTGCTATCGTAGACTGATTCAGATGTTTGGCAACGTTGTGCTTGAAATAAATTCCGAAAAATTTGAACACGTTCTCTCTTCTGAAAAAAAATCTTCAGGTGTAACAAGTGATCAAGATTTATCTGCTGATCAGCTTAAAAAAGTTATAAACGGATACAAAAAAGTTGTGATGGATGCAACCGGAAAAGAATTTCCACAAGACCCAAATGCACAACTCTTCCTTGCAATTGAAGCAGTTTTGTCATCCTGGAATAACACAAGAGCAATTGATTATCGAAAACTAAATGACATTCGTGGACTTATTGGCACCGCAGTAAACATACAAACAATGGTATTTGGTAATACTGGAAACACATCGGGTACAGGTGTGGCATTCACAAGAAATCCATCAACCGGTGAGAATGTTTACTTTGGTGAATACCTGGTAAACGCTCAGGGTGAAGATGTCGTTGCTGGAATCAGAACTCCATCAGAAATAGCAAAACTTGAAGATGAGATGCCAAAAGTTTACAAACAGCTGACGGATGCGTTTGACAAACTTGAAACTCACTACAAGGACATGCAGGACATTGAGTTCACAATTGAAGATGGAACACTCTATCTCCTTCAAACAAGAACCGGTAAGAGAACCGCAGAAGCCGCAATCAGAATTGCTGTTGAGATGGTCAACGATAAAATTATTGATAAAAAAACAGCGTTGATGAGAGTGAACCCCAACGACCTTGACCAGCTTCTTCATCCGACATTTTCAAAAGATGCAAAAGCAAACAGCAAGGCATCCGCAAAAGGACTTCCTGCATCACCTGGTGCTGCTGTTGGACAGGCAGTTTTCACCGCAGAGGATGCAGAAGCCTGGGCAGACGATGGTAAAAAAGTAATCCTCGTCAGGGTTGAAACCTCACCAGAAGATGTCATGGGAATGGCAAAAGCAAATGGTGTTTTAACCTCAACCGGTGGAATGACCAGTCATGCCGCGGTCGTTGGTCGTGGAATGGGTAAATGTTGCGTTGTTGGTTGTGGTGAAATCAAAGTCAACGAGCACAAAAAATATTTTGAAGTAGATGGAAAAAAAGTTTCAGAGGGTGACTGGGTTTCACTTGATGGTTCAACTGGGAAGGTTTACCTCTCAAAACTTGAAACCTCTGATCCTGAGCTCTCAGAAAACTTTGGAATCTTCATGTCCTGGGCGGATGAAATCAGAAGATTGGGTGTCAGAACGAATGCTGATTCTCCGCATGATGCAAAGGTTGCTCTTGGCTTTGGTGCAAAAGGAATTGGTCTCTGCAGAACTGAGCACATGTTCTTTGCACCAGATAGAATTTTTGCAGTCAGAAAAATGATTTTGGCAGACGATGAGGCAGGAAGAAGAAAAGCTCTTGATGAGTTGCTCCCCATGCAGAAAGAAGATTTCCTGGGAATATTCGAAGCCATGCAGGGATACCCTGTAACCATCAGAACGCTTGACCCCCCACTTCACGAATTCTTGCCAAAAGAAGACGAGGACATCAAAGAGCTCGCCAAGGTGATGGGTGTTTCAAAAGAGAAACTGAAAGATAAAATCACATCACTTGCAGAGGTTAACCCGATGCTTGGTCATAGAGGATGCAGGCTTGGTGTCACCTATCCTGAAATTACTGAAATGCAGGCAAGAGCAATTCTTGAAGCCGGTTGCGAATTAAAACAAAAGGGAATCAAAGTATTTCCAGAAATAATGATTCCGCTTATTGGAACAAAAGCAGAATTATCCAACCAGAAAAAGATTGTTCTGGAGGTTGCTGAAAAAGTTTTCGCAGAGAAGGGAATCAAGATTGATTTCATGGTCGGGACGATGATCGAGATTCCAAGAGCCGCACTTATGGCTGACAAAGTTGCAGAAGAAGCAGAATTCTTTAGCTTCGGAACAAACGACCTGACCCAGATGGGATTTGGTTTCAGTCGTGATGATGTTGGAAAATTTGTTCCAGAATATATCGAAAAGGGAATCTTCCATTACGATCCCTTCCAGGTTTTGGATCAAGAGGGAATCGGTCAGTTGGTTGAAATTGCAGTAACCCGTGGAAGAAAAACCAAACCAAACCTCAAATGTGGAATCTGTGGTGAACATGGTGGTGAACCATCCAGCGTTGAATTCTGCCATAGAGTTGGTTTGAACTATGTTTCCTGTTCTCCATACCGAGTCCCAATCGCAAGGCTTGCCGCCGCTCAAGCTGTTATCCGAGAAAACAGGTAATTTAGAATATGGATCTCGATCGAATTGTTGAAGAGATCGAGAGTAGACTGGATATTACTACCGTTATCGGTAGATATGTAAAACTTAAAAAGGCCGGCAGAAATCATGTCGGCCTTTGTCCTTTTCACCCAGAAAAAACACCCAGCTTTACAGTCTCTCCTGACAAAGGATTCTTTTATTGTTTTGGTTGCAAAGCCGGTGGGAATGTTGTCCATTTTTTGAGCAAACTTGAGGGGCTTACCTACATGGAAGCTCTCAAAATTCTTGCCGACGAAGCTGGTGTTCAGCTCGGTCAAATCAAAATAAACAAGGAAAAAGGCAAGGAATATGAGCTGTTGAATCAAGTTTGTGAATATTTCAGAAAACAACTTAAAGTATTCAAACCGGGACAGGACTATCTGAGAAAACGTGGGATAACCGACGAAGTATCCCAAAATTTTAAACTTGGATACTCCCCCTCTCAGGGAAGTTATCTTCCAAAATTTATCACAGAACTTGGATATGACTTAAAGTTTGCTGAAAAATTAGGAATTTTGGGTATCTCGAAAGATGGTTCTTTCTATGGTTACATGAGGGGTAGAGTGATTTTTCCAATCCATGACAGGATGGGAAGGGTGATTGCCTTTGGGGGAAGAATTCTTGGTGAAGGAAACCCGAAATATTTGAACTCTCAGGCAACAGAGGTCTTTGATAAATCCAAAACTCTGTATGGGATAAACCTTGCCAAAAGATCAATTCAACAGAAATCGAGGGTGATCGTTACTGAGGGTTACATGGACGTAATATCGATGCATCGCGTTGGATTTACTGAAACAGTCTCAACGCTTGGAACGGCGTTCACAGATGACCATGCAAAGATTCTCCGAAGATTCACAAATTTTGTTTATCTGTTTTTTGATTCAGATAATGCCGGAAAAACTGCAACAATAAATGCCATCAAATCCTGTCTGAAACAGGGTTTAGAATGTTATGTAATCTCTTCGGGAGATGTGAAAGACCCGGATGATTTGGCAATGAAGGGTGCAGAGTTCGTTGAACAGGCGATAAAAAAATCCACGGAAGCCATGGATTATATTCTTGAATATTTTGTATCTTTAGAAAAAGATCCAAGCACACCAGCAGCCAAATCGAGAATTGCCAGACAGTCATGGGAAGTTGCCGGCAACTCACTCGATTCGATTGTAAAGAAGAATTATCTGGAAAGTATTGCCTATTTTCTTGATATTCCAAGTACCGCAATAAGCAAATATGTTAAGAAAAACCCAAGAATAAACTTGGACACAAATTCAACTCGTTCAACGTATGAAAGACGCATCGTTTCAATGATGTGCAGGGATTCAACGATTGCAAATGAGATATTAAAAATAGCTACGCAGGAGTATTTTAAAACAACAATTTTTAGAAATATTTTTGAAACCATAAAGGTTTTCAAGGGTGACAACGATGTACTTAAAAGTGCGATAAAGGCTGGAGAAATTGATGGAAAACTCTCCTCTGTAATCGCTGGTATGATGATTGATGATTCGATAAACGGAGAGGAAAATTTGTTCCTGAAACAGGTTCTCAACGACATTACTCGTTCTAGCCTTGAAATGCTACGAAAAAAACTTGATAATCAAGACTTAACCTCAGAAGAGCTGGGGCGGTATCTAATGTTGCAAAGGGAAGTTCGTGGCAGAAAAAAAGAAAAAAACGACAGCAAAATCGAAGAAGACAGAGGAACTGACAGCTTCGAAGTCAAAGAGCGAAGAGAAAAAAACTCCGAAAAAGAAAACCACTTCGACGACAAAAAAGTCGAAGGTAGTCTCGACACCTCAACCGAAGAAGAACTCTTCATTGAAGAAGAAGGTGACGAAGAAGTCTGTTTCGACTAAAACAACTGCTACAAAAAAAACTGTTAAACCCAAAAAAAAGGTAGTATCAAAGAAGAAAAAATCTAAAGAAATTGTCGAAGTCAAAGTTGATAGAAAAGCTCTTGAGAAGGAAAAGCTCAAGGAAAAAAAGTTCATCCAGTTGATAGTTGACAACAACGGGGCAAACAAAGAAGAGCTTCTAAAAAATTTCCTTGGTAAAGATATGACTGGTAAGACAACCAGACAGAATGCAATAAGGGTTGATTTACTCCAGGTACCCGAACTTGTCACCCTCATAAAAAAACACAGAGACAACAGGGTAGTTTCTTATCGCGAAATAATGGATCTGATGGGCAGGATGGATCTCTCCCCAGACCAGATAGATGAAATATATTCAATCTTCACAGAAGCCGGAATTTCATTTGGTGATGTAGACAAAAAGGGAGTTGTAAAAGCAGAACCATCTCCAAAAACCAAAAAAATGAGGGTATCTGCTCATGCTGAGGTTTCTGACCCAATCAGAATGTATCTCAAAGAGATTGGAAAAATAAATCTTCTAACGATACATGGTGAGGTAAATCTTTCAAAACGAGTTGAAAAAGGGTGTCAGGAAGCCAAACAAAAGCTGATTGAATCAAACTTGAGACTGGTTGTCTCTATCGCAAAAAAATATACAGGAAACTCCCTTTCGTTCCTGGATTTGGTTCAAGAGGGGAATATTGGATTGATTCGTGCAGTTGAAAAGTTTGACTACAGAAAAGGATTCAGATTTTCAACGTATGCTTCATGGTGGATAAGACAGGCAATCACACGAGCTCTTGCTGATCAATCCCGTGTAATCCGCGTCCCTGTTCACATGGTTGAATCAATCAACAAACTCACAAAAATCAGGAGAGCGTTGTATCAGGACCTTGGTCGCGAGCCCACCTTCAAAGAACTTTCTGCAAAAATGGGAACAACCCCAAGAAAAATTCGAGATTATCAAAAAATAAATCTTGAGCCGTTGTCTCTCGAAACTCCGATTGGTGAAGAGAAGGACAATCGTCTGGGTGACTTCCTCCCGGACGAAACCGTAATTTCGCCTGAGGAAAAAATTGTAACCAAATATTTCAGAGAGCAGATGAACACAATTTTAGACATCCTCACTGACCGTGAAAAACAAATAATAATGCTCAGGTTTGGATTGTCATCCGAGTACCCCCACACACTCGAAGAGGTCGGACAAATTTTTAAGGTAACACGAGAAAGAATCCGCCAGATTGAAGCAAAAGCCATCCGTAAGCTGAGATTAAGGGTTCGCACTAAGGACAAAAAACATCTCATCTAAGACAAACCTAGGTGACAAACTTAACGACAAACAGCTGTCTGCCGTTCTACACGATAAAGGTCCAATCGCTGTTTTTGCGTGTGCTGGTTCCGGGAAAACACGTGTGGTTACCCATCGCATATCCAGATTAATTTCTGAATTGGGCGTAGAGCCATCTTCAATTTTGGCTTGTACTTTTACAAACAAAGCCGCTAAGGAAATGAAGGAAAGAGTTTCCAAGCTGATTGGAAAAAAAGCAGGTGGTCTCTGGATTGGCACATTTCACTCGATATGTTTTAGAATTTTGAGAAGAGACTCTCATCATCTTGGTTATACTCCAGGTTTCACCGTCATGGATGCTGAAGATTCTTTGGATATTGTGAAATTAATCATGAGGGAAATGCAGATAAATCCAAAAATGTTGAATCCTCGACTTGTAAAAAATTCAATCTCCAGTGCAAAGAATGCTTTGGTCGGTGTTGATGAATATGCCCAGATGGCAAGAACTCAAAGGTCTGTGACGATTTCGACAGTTTACAGGAAATACCAGGCTCGAATCGAAGAAATGAACTCGATGGATTTTGACGATCTCATCGGAAAAACCATCCGATTGTTGAGCATATACACCGAGATTGCAAAAAAATATCAGGAACAGTTTGAGTATCTGCTCGTTGATGAATACCAGGATATTAATCCGTCACAGCATCGATTGATTCAACTTCTTGCAAAGTCTGGAAATATTATGATTGTTGGTGATGATGACCAGTCAATCTATGCTTTCCGCGGTGCTACTCCCGGAATCATGCTTGATTTTGACTCAGATTTTCCTGGAGTAGAAACAATAATGTTGGATGTTAACTATCGCTCAACTGGTTCTGTAATTTCTGTCGCTGACCAATTGGTAAAGAGAAACAGAAAGAGAGTCTCAAAAGAATTGATTGCAAATGCTGGTGAAGGCGAGAAGGTTTACCTGCATCGTGGAATCGAACCATCAGATGAGGCCTATTATGTTGCAAAAGAAATTCAAAAAGAACACGATGATGGCAGGGATTATTCAGACTTTGCAATAATTTATCGAACAAACGTACAGAGTAGATCGTTTGAGGATGCGTTAATATCAAGAGGAATTCCCTACCAGCTGATTGGTGGAACCAGGTTTTATCAACGCAAAGAAATAAAAGATGTTCTTGCTTATCTTCGACTCGTTGTAAATCCTGCCGATTCCCAATCTTTCAAACGTGCTCTGACATATCCAAGCAAAGGAATCGGCGTTACGACTTTGGCCAGAATGGAACTCATGACAGCAGAGTTCAAGATTACCTTTGAAGAATCATTGGCAAGATTAATCAAAGAAGGAAAACTGAACAAAGTAGCTAAAGGAAATGCTGGAAAATTCCTTGAATTAATAAATGAACTACGAACCTCAGCAGACACAGAATCTGCTCCAAAAGTAGTTGAAATGTTGATAAAAAAACTTGGAATTATTGAAAATCTGAGGTCTGATGGCACTGATGATAACGAGGCAAGAGCTACAAATATTGAAGAATTTCTGAATCTTTCAACCGAGTTTATAAACTTTTCAGAGGAGCAGGGACTTGAAGCATTTCTTGCATCGGTTTCATTGATTGCAGATATTGACCAAAGTGACCCCGATGCTGATAAAGTTTTGATGACAACGATTCATCAGGTGAAGGGTCTCGAATTCCCCGTTGTTTTTCTGTGTGGACTTGAAGAGGGAACATTGCCACATTCAAGATCGTTGGACTCAGAGGAAGATATTGAGGAAGAGCGAAGACTGGCATATGTCGGGATAACCAGAGCGAAAGAAGTTCTACATTTAAGCTATGTCACAAATCGACATATCCATGGTGTACCCAAAGTTTGTACCCCATCACGATTCATAAAAGAAATTCAGGATAACAGTCGTATTGAAACCAGAGGGCTTGTTGGTGGTATTAAAACAAATGGTATCATTTCACCGGTTGGCGGTTATGTAAAAAAGAAATCACGAGAGATCGTTAAGGTGAGTCCTGGTGATGAAATCATTCACAAGGCCTGGGGTAAAGGGAAGATCGTTTCGGTAGATGGTGAACAGGCCCAGGTTGAATTTGGGTCAGTTGGTGCAAAACTTCTGAACCTTAGATATGCACCGATTGAGAAAGACTGATTCGTTCGTTGATATTTGTTCTTTAAGAAGTTAATATAGAATCATGAATCGTTGGATACAAAGGAGTTGGAGATGAAAAAACTTATAATATCCAGTCTGTTGATTATCGCTCTTTTAACGGGGCTCGTGACACCAAGCATGTCAACCGAAGCAACTGGCGAATTTAGACCCTACTTAGATATTATTGTTTGGGGATCTCCAGCTGGATCGATTGGTCCGATTGTTCAAAATATTTTAAATGATCCCACAAGGGGTGTTTATGTTTCCAGTGTTGTTTTCCCAACCTCCTTTTCCAAGCTGAAAGAATATCTCACCTACAATGGTTATCATGTGATATGTTTGTTGGATACTGACAAATCTGCAAATCACGACATCCCGGAAGATTTGGAAAAAATGATTGAGGACAGATGCTGTAAGGGAATTTCCGGATTAATTGTTTCTGGTTATCTTCTTGAGCCGTCTGCAAACAATCCACTCATCCAAAAAATTGTGGGTGCTCAGCACAAAGAAGAAGTAAGTATTGGAAGAACAATCATTAGAGTGATTGACATGGATCATGAGATAGTTCGTGATGTTGCACAATCATTTCAGTGTCATCTTGGCACCATACACAAACCGATACTCTATCCACCAAAGCAACTCATCGCACAGACAAATGAGGGAGTAGAGACCGTCTGGACATATAATTCTCATTGTGGTTCAAAGGCTGGATATATTGCACTTGGAACTTCTGCAATGGCATTTGGAAACGTAGAAATAAAACGAATATTCTGTCATATGTTGTATGATGTGATGGGTGCTGGTTGGCTTCAGCCAAAGGAAGCACCGCTGAATGTGCGTGTAATCAGTGGTGATGGCAAAGTTTTAATAAAATGGGAAGAACCAAAAGATACATCACAGCATTATGGCTACAGAATTTATAGAAAAAAAGGTGATGGTGAATGGTTGAATATCCATGATTTCCCCTTGATTGAAGGCGAAACTGAATGGTTTGATAATACCACTGAAAATGGTGAAACTTACACGTACAAGGTTTGCAGTGTCTCACCGTCTGATGATATTGTAGCCTGTTCATATTTGGCACGAGCAGTTCCTGGAAAACCCAAAATTGAAATAGACCCGACCTGGCCAAAGCCCGGTGAAACAATTGAGGTTGTTGGTAGTGAGTATGTTGTTAAGGGAACCGCAACACCTGGTTCAAAGGTTGTGATTGAATGGACTCTTCGACCGTCTGGAATATCTGGAACCGTTGAGACGACTGCGGATGAAGATGGAAATTATACCGCCAAAATTCCACTCACACCCGGCCAGACAACAGAGTACACAATCACGGTTGAAAACGAGCTTGGTGACAAAGAAACCATCGGACCGTTTTATGTCAAATGTATTCAAGAACAGGTGAATATGATCTTTGCGATTGGCAAAAAAACAGTCAAAATAAATGGTTTTATCTGGCCGCAGGACTTAGATACCGCACCATTTATTTCTAAAAATGATAGGACAATGGTGCCTTTCAGATTTATTGGCGAAAGAATTGGTGCAAAACTAGATTACTCAGTAGAATTTGAAGGCGGACCAGTTGATAAGGTTTGGTATGAAATCGATTCCGCTTTGGATGGTCATGTACTTGTCGAGGTTTGGATTAACAAAAAAACAGGAAAAAGGAATGGAATTCCGTTTGAAATGGATCAGGCTCCCTTGATAAAAAATGGCAGGACTATGGTTCCCGTGCGATTTATTGCAGAAAAACTGGGTGCAAAAGTTGGATGGATTGTAGCAACATACGAAATCCCAATCACATATCCAAACCCAGACTAAATAATTCTATGCACTTTGAATATGACTTAAAACATAGTGAAAGGTTAGATTCTTTCCTTTCCTCAAAAATAGTGTTTCTTTCGAGAAACCAGCTTGCCAACATGATAAAGGGCGGTCTTGTGACCGTCGACGGCAAAGTATTAAAGCCATCTTTCAAGCTTCAGTATGGAAATCAAATTGATGTTCTTTTGCCAAAACAAGAGAAGTTGGAGATTGAAGCTGAAGATTTAAATGTTCCGATTGTTCATGAGGAAGATGATTTTTTAATTGCACTCAAACCTCAAGGAATGCTGACCCACCCAACAGGACTTACAAAAAGTGGAACGCTTGTGAATGCAATGCTTCACCACTGCAAGGGAAAACTTTCTGGAATGATTGGCAAGGAACGCCCTGGAATCGTTCACCGTCTGGACAAGGGAACCTCTGGATTAATGGTGATTGCAAAAACTGACTTTGCACTAAAAGAATTTTCAAAAATGTTCAAAAATCGAACCATCAACAAAGAGTATATCGCAATCTGCAAGGGGTATCTTTCCCTTGAAAGAATTGTGATAAATGCACCAATTGACCGTGATCTAAACCACAGGTGGAAGATGACGATTGATGAGGATGGTCGAGAATCAATCTCCAAGGTCGAAGAAATTTGCAGGCTTAAAGAACACACATACATAAAAATTAAACTTATCACGGGGAGAACCCACCAGATTCGAGTTCACCTCAGTTATATCGGTCATCCAGTTCTTGGTGATCAAGTTTATGGAGGAGCAGATTCAAGATTTCCGGTTGAATATCCATACCTGCACTGCGGAAAATTATCTTTCACCTACAATGGAAAAGAATATGACCTGTCAGCTGACCCACCAAAAGAATTTACGGACATACTTTCAAAGCTCAGCTTGACTACTGTCGATAGCGAATTAAACTCGAACCAGATATGAACCTGACAGAAGTTGACTCCAGAAAAATTTTAGCAGACCTTGGAATTCCTGTTTATCCAGCGTACCTTGTTTCGTCTGTTGGTGAAGCTGTTGAGGTATCAAAAAAAATTAAATCCCGGATTGTTGTTAAGGTTGAAGTTGGCTCTGGCTCAAGAGGAAAAGCGGGTGGCGTAAAGCTCTGTTTTCCAAACGGAGTTGAAGCTACCGCAAAAGAATTATTTGCAAAAAAGGTTCATGGAATTCAAGTGAAACAATGTCTTGTTGCTCCTGCTGTTGAAATTAGTAGGGAAATATATTTGTCAATATTATTGGACATATTTCAAAAAACCCCAGTGGTTATCGCATCAAAATTTGGTGGTAGTGACATTGAGGAGATTGCTACGAGTCACCCAGAGGCAATCTTGAAAACTCCTGTTTCGCTTATTGATGGCTTGAATACCCAGGAAATCAAAAATATTTCAGATTTTTTGGAGTTACCCTCCGGCTTATTTGAACCACTAAAAAAAATAATTGAAGGTTTGATGGATGGATTTTGGAAATATCATGCGACACTGATTGAAATAAACCCCCTTGCAATTGACGACAACGGAAAACTTATTGCGGTTGATGCGAAAGTGAAAGTGGATGATTATTCAACAGATTGTCTTAGTGAGCTGAAAATAAACCTGACAGTTGATTCTACAGAAATTGAAAAAAGAGCCAAAGAAGAGGGTTTATCTTATGTGCAACTGGACGGGGATGTTGGCTGTATCGTCAATGGTGCAGGGCTTGCAATGGCAACCGTTGATGCAATTGCTGAACATGGGATGAAACCTGCAAATCTTCTTGATGTCGGTGGTTCATCATCGCCTCAAAAGATGGTTAATGCAATCGAATTGATAACCAGTTCTCAAAATATCAGAGCAATTCTGATAAATATTTTTGGTGGGATAACAAGGTGTACCGATATTGCTGAAGGATTGATGACAGCAATGAAAAAAACAAATTCCAATTTAAAAATTGTTGTTCATCTCTCTGGAACTGCATCACATGAAGCACGAGAAATTCTGAAACAAAACAATATAACTTGCTTCTCATCGATGAAGCTCGCTCTTGAACACCTGACAGAGGTTTCAAAATGAGCATTATTTTAGATAACAGTACAAAGATAATTGTTCAGGGAATCACGGGTAGAGATGGTTCTTTTCATGCCAAGAGGATGAGTGATTTTTCTGGGAAAGTTGTTGGTGGTGTGACCCCTGGAAAAGGTGGTTTAGCCGTTCACGGGTTGCCAGTGTTTGATTCTGTAAAGTCGGCTGTTTCAGAAACAGGTGCAAACACCTCTGTAATTTTTGTTCCAGGAAAATATGCACCATCGGCTGTTGACGAGGCAATCTCTGGGGGAATAAAAACCATCATCGTTATCACCGAAGGTGTTCCTATCCACGATATGATTAAATTGTTTGAAAAAGCCAAAAAGAATGGAACAAGAATTGTTGGTCCAAATACCCCGGGATTGCTTGTTCCTGATAAAATATTAGCTGGAATAATTCCACCAACAATTATGAAAAAAGGTAGTATTGGGCTTGTTTCGAGATCGGGAACCCTCACCTACCAGATTGCATCTGATATTACAAAATCAGGATTTGGAATCTCAACGGCAATTGGAGTTGGTGGCGATCAGATTGTGGGAACAAGTTTATCTGAAGTTGTAACATTGTTTGAGAATGATGATGAAACCTCTGCAATCGTGATGGTTGGTGAGATTGGTGGTAGTGAAGAACAGAGAGTTGCAGAACTCGTAAAATCTGGAATAATTAAAAAACCGATTGTTGCTTTTATTGCTGGAAGAAATTCTCCACCCGAGAAGAGGATGGGTCATGCCGGTGCAATAATTTCTGGCAAAGGTATGAGTGCAAACGAAAAAATTGATACATTAAAATCAGCTGGTGCCAGGGTTGCTTTGCTTCCCTGGGATGTACCGGTTTTACTCAAGGAGATAATTTAAAATGGATATAGGAATCATTGGTTCACCAAGGTGTGGCAAGTCAACATTGTTCACGGCAATTACAGGAATTGATCCAGGATATGAGCAGGGGAAACGTGCGGTTGTGAGGGTTCCCGATGAGAGACTCGATTATCTAACCTCAATCTTCAATCCAAAAAAACAGATAAACACCACAATAAATTTTATCGATGCCCCTCCACCAAAACCAACAAGAAAAGGTGGTGCTGACCAGGGATTTTTGAATTTCATAAAAACTGTTTCTGCACTCCTTGTTGTGTCCGCCTGCTTCCGTGCGGGTGCGAAAAAGGAACTCGAAGATATTTTTGATTTGATTCTGTTGAGCGATATCGAATCGATTGAAAAAATGCTCAAGAAAGAAAATAAAATAAAGGTTGACCCAAAATATGTCGGGCCATCACTCGACTTGTTGCACAAGTTACACAAGGAACTTGAAGATGGAAAATACATTCGGGATATTGAGCTGAGTGTTTCTGAAACAAGGTCTCTTGCTGGAATGGAACTCTACACCAGATTTCCAATGTTTGTCGTTTTGAATATTTCAGAGGGTGAGATTGGTGGAGAACTATCCAGTGAAACCCTGGAAATTACTAAAGTCCTTGATGAGATGGGAATTGGATATGTCAAATTTTGCGGGGAGGTTGAAGCAGAAATCACCCAACTCGATGATGAGGACAAAGCAGTATTCATGGAAGAATATGGAATAAAAGAAACAGCCTCCGGAAAAGTTATCCAGGAAATTTTTGACCTGTTGGGCTTGCAAGTATTTTTTACAGTAGGCGAAGATGAATGTCGTGCATGGACAATCAAGAAGGGTGATTCAGCCGTGATTTCCGCTGGAAAAGTTCACTCAGATATTGCAAAACAATTCATCCGAGCAGAGGTCTGCTCCTATGAAGATTTTAAAAAATGTGATAACTCACTCAAAGAAGCACGCACCCAGGGAAAACTTCGACTTGAGGGAAAAGAGTATGTTGTGGTTGACGGAGATATTATCAACTTCAGGCATAGTGCCTAAATTCGATAAATCAATAGCTTGTTTAGCGATGATGAATTTTAATCCTGAGATTCTTAAGTCAAGTTCAGAATAACCCTACGTCATTCCTGGCTTGACCAGGAATCCAGGGTTCTTGAAATATGTGTGAATATTTTTGTAAAACAATGATTCTGACTGGTTGGATGATTGTTCTTTTCCTGTTTTGAATGTGATTTTATTATCCCGTGGATTTCGCATCAAGTGCGGAATGACGTGGGGGGTTGCACGCTTCGAATGTAAATCCAGCATTGCAAAGAGACGGGGGGATGATTAATTTTTCCTTAGTTATTCTTCAACAAACCAATAAGTAATCTCGATCCTGCTGATTTTATCCTTGCGTTTTGGGTCGACCATTGTCCCTATACTGACACGAATATCTCTGCCTGTATTTGGAAGAATTGAGAATTTGGAAACTGTTTCACTCTTGCCAACAGGAGTAATAAACCCGCCACCAAGCGGGATAAAATATGTAGCATAACAGTGGAATGAAAATGTTTTGTCACCAGTATTTATCAATCTGGCATCAAGAATAACATCATTATTTTCATCATACGACAATGTGAATATTTTTGAAAAATAGTGTTCTGGTTTTTGTTTTTCGGCAATTTCGAATGAGTTTATTGTGTAATAGTGAATGTAATCGGTTTCTTCGTTAACTGCACCAGGTTGGGTTTGGTAAGAAGTAGTAACGATTTGACCAGGAGTTAGAATCCCTTGAAAATCTATTGTCCCAGTTGCAATAATGTCTTCACCATCATTCAGATTTGTAAGATTTATCTCAACTTGAATATTTGTCAGATTTGTATTGCCAGTGTTTCTGAAAGAAAAACAGGCGTATGAAATTTCTTTTTCCTCATCTTCCCAGCCGGTCACCCCTTCAGAAATTAGTTCAGCATACGGTCTTTTTCTAGCTTCCTGGTTGGTGTAGGGTGTATAGTAGTCAACACAAAAGTAGAGTTTCTGTTTTTCTTCGTTTATCGCAAGACCAATACCAATATTTGTGAAATCTGGATCTAGCCGATTTTTGACTTCCTTACTGCTAAAATTGTCATATGTCCATTGCTGTTTGTTGAGAATTTCTATAATATTTGTAGAAGAATGCATCCTACCAATGTTTTCACCGATTGCCCACCATCTGATTCCTTCAGCCTCCAATCTTCTACCGGGGTTACGATTACTGCCATCATTATTATTTAAGTAATTTTCAGTCATATATTCTGCATGTCGCTGGGAAACAAATTCCAACTTGTTGTCATATATTAGCTCTTCTAATCCGTTATTTTCTCTCTGCTCGTTTATTGTGGCAAACATCTTTTCTCGAATCTTTTCAAGATCAAGACTGACAAATGGAGCAGTTCTTGAGTTTACCGACATGATTTTATAATCATCCACAGAATCCAAATCTATAACTAAGGGCGATGAAGAATAGCTTTCAATTCTGAAACTGGTATCAATTTCTTTGGACTTAACCACAGATGGTGTTGATATTGGCATCATTATCAGGAGAAGAACGACGAATCCAATTATGCTTCTCTTCACTATACTCATGACTAACCTTCCTCTACTTTACAACTATGCTGACGAGTTTTCCTCTGGGAATTATCACTTTGATAACCTTCTTGTCTCCGATGTATCGCTGGACTTTTTCGGAGGCAAGTGCGAGTTCCCTTAGCTTTTCTTCAGGTGTTCCGACTGGAACGATTATCATATCACGAAGTTTTCCATTAACCTGAATTGGGATTTTGACAGATTGATCGATTGCCAGTTTTTCATCACCAACCGGCCAGGATTGCAGATGAATGGATTCTGAATTGCCAAGCTTCCCCCACATTTCCTCTGTGATATACGGGCAGATTGGAGCAAGAAGAATCAGATACGATTCGATTACTTCTTTCCAAATCTTTGAGCCGGTTACGGTTGGGTTGTCCATATATTTTGACAGATTGTTGTAGGTCTCCATGAAAGACGATACGGACGTATTGAATCTGAAATTTTCGATGTCAGATGTCACCTTCAGGATTAATTTGTGTTGGAGCCTTCTAAGTTCAGTTTCTGTTTCATCGGGAATTTCAGAATCACCGTATTTATTCTCGGTGACCATTTCCCAGAGTCTTCCAAGGAACCTATGGACACCGGCACATCCCTTCTCTTCCCATATGACCTCACCCTCAAATGGTCCCATAAACAGAATATATCCACGGAGTGCGTCTGCTCCGTATAGTTTTACCATTGAATCTGGAGTTACCACGTTCCCTTTTGATTTGCTCATTTTTTGGTGGTCGCTTCCAAGAAGCATTCCCTGGTTTAGAAGTTTTGTGAAGGGTTCGGAGAACTTAACAAGACCTGCATCAAACATCACTTTTGTCCAGAAGCGAGCATAAATAAGGTGCATGACCGCATGCTCTGCTCCACCAACATAAACATCAACCGGCAACCAGTAATCAACTTTTTCAGGGTCAAATGGTCTGTCTGTTTCGTGGGGGCTTGTATATCTCAAAAAGTACCAGGAAGAGCAGTCAAATCCGTCCATTGTGTCGGTTTCACGTTTTGCTTTTCCGCCACATTTTGGACAGGTTGTGTTTACAAATTCGTCAACTCTGGCAAGTGGTGATTTTCCATCACCAGCAGGTTCAAAATTGTGAACATGAGGGAGCTTGACAGGAAGTTCATCCTTTGGAACAGGAACAGCACCGCATTTTTCACAGTGAATAATTGGAATTGGGGCACCCCAGTATCGCTGTCTACTGATCAACCAGTCCCTCATTTTGTAGTTTATGTCAGTGTTACCCTTTTTATTTTTTTCCAACCATTCAGTTATGACTTTTTTGAATTCTTCGGATTTTAATCCGTTGTACTCTGCTGAGTTGATGACGGTTCCGGGTTCTGTGTAAGCTTCTTCAAGTTTGTGTTCGTTTCCGTCTGGTGAGATTACTTCAATGATTGGGAGTTTGTATTTTATGGCAAAAGCAAAATCCCTCACATCATGTGCAGGAACACACATTATTGCACCAGTTCCGTATGTAGCCAAAACATAATCACCAATCCAGATTGGAATTTTTTCTCCGTTTACGGGGTTTGTTGCATACGAACCTGTGAAGATTCCTGTTTTTTCTTTGTCGGTTGAGAGGCGTTCAACCTCGGATGCTTTTGTGCTTTGTCTGATATATTCTTCGATTTCTTTTTTCTTGTCTGGTTTTGTGAGCTTTGGAACGAGTTTGTGTTCAGGAGCTAAAACCATGTAGGTTGCTCCAAACAATGTGTCAGGACGAGTTGTGAAGATTTCAATTTCATCGCCAGTTTCAGCCGTGAAAATTGCCTTTGCACCATGTGAACGATTTATCCAGTTTCTCTGCATGATTTTGATGGGTTCTGGCCAGTCAACATTTTCCAGGTCATCTATCAATCTGTCAGCGTAGTCTGTGATTTTGAAAAACCATTGTTTGAGATCTTTTTTGCGGGCTTCGTGTCCACAACGCCAGCATTTGCCATCTTCAACCTGTTCGTTGGCAAGAACGGTTTTGCAATCATCACACCACCACTGAGAGCCGAAATCCTGATATGCAAGTCCACGCTCAAAGAGCAACAGGAAAAACCACTGTGTCCATTTGTAGTATTCTGGACTGGATGAATTTATTTCTCGATTCCAGTCGTAGGTTGTGCCGATGAGTCGCATTTGACGTTTGTAATTTTCGGTGTTTACTCTTGTGGTTTCTTCTGGGTGAACGCCCATTTTGATGGCATAGTTTTCTGCTGGCAAACCGAAGGCATCCCATCCGGTCGGGTGCAAAACATTGAAACCCTTCATCCGGAAATATCTTGAAAAAGTATCGGTTGGTACATAATTTTTGCAATGCCCGACAGAGAGACCTGCACCAGATGGGTATGGAAAATAATCCAGGCAGTACATGGATTTTTTTGATGTGTCTTCACCAGTTTTGTACAGATCAACATCATCCCACTTTTTCTGCCATTTATGCTCTATTGCATCAAAATCATATTTGCTCATTTGGACACTTCCTTACGGGTTTCGATTTGATTAATCATATTGAAAATATTTGATTTGGCAAGTGATTGATAGGGAAATAAATTCGAATGAAATGTATTACCAATCATGTTATTGTTACTGAATGTAGCATATCTTTAAAAAAAGGAATACTTTTAGAATTTTATGGTGTAGCCGGGAAGGAAACTGGTGGACCTGAGGGGATTCGAACCCCTGACCTTCTGCATGCCATGCAGACGCGCTGCCAGCTGCGCCACAGGCCCACGACAAGTTATGTTACATTTTGAAGTCAAACTGTCAAGGGTTTCAGTTCTATTCCTTGACAGTGTAAGCACACTTGTTATATTAGTTGCTCGTGAAGGGCCTCTAGCTCAGCTGGTTAGAGCGCATCCCTGATAAGGATGAGGTCAATGGTTCGAGTCCATTGAGGCCCACCATACATGCCTGGTTTGGGGACGTAGCTCAGCTGGCAGAGCGCCTCGCTTGCACCGAGGAGGTCGAGCGTTCGAATCGCTTCGTCTCCACCATCACCTTGACACCTTGAATAATCAAAAGCTATAAAATGAAAAACACATTTCATAATTGGCACCGAGGAGGTCGAGCGTTAAAAATCGCTTCGTCTCCACCATCACCTTGACACCTTGAATAATCAAAAGCTATAAAATGAAAAACACATTTCATAATTGGCACCGAGGAGGTCGAGCGTTAAAAATCGCTTCGTCTCCACCATCACCTTGACATGATCCGTAAAAAAAAATCAAATTCAGTAAGAATAATATCAGGAATATTCAAGGGAAGACGAATTCAAATCTCCCCCGATTTTACAGGTAGACCCACAAAAGATATTGTAAGAGAAGCACTTTTTGATATTATTGGTCCAGACATCAAAGGAAAGATATTTCTGGATTTGTTTGCAGGAACTGGTGCAAATGGAATCGAAGCCATCTCAAGGGGAGCAAAAAAAGTTTGGCTTGTTGATATGAGCTTGCCCTCAATAAAATCTTGTTCAATGGCTGTGAAAGCATTCAATGTTGAGCATCTTGTAGAAATCAAAAGAATGGAAGCTGGAAGGTTTCTTAATCGAGCAAATCGAGATGGACTCAAGTTTGACATAATATTTGCAGATGCCCCATACGCCATGAAGTTTTCAGAATTTTTGAGTATTATTGAAAATGGGATAAACTGCCTGACAGAGTTTGGTTTTCTTGTTGTTGAAGTTGCCTGTGATATGGAGTATCCTGATGATATTCTCAGCTTAAGGAGAACAAAGACCAAAAAGTATGGAAGAACAAAACTTTGTTTCTACGAAAGTGTTGTACCCGGGGACGTTTGATCCCCCAACACTTGGACATCTTTCGATAATCAATCGAGCAAACAGAATTTTTGACAAAGTAATCATTGCTGTTGCTGAATCTTCAAACAAAAATCCACTCTTTTCTTCTGACCAGAGAGTCAAATTATTCCAAGAAATCTACCATGGCAATAAATCTATTGAGGTAATAAGGTTCACTGGTTTACTCGTCACCCTGGCGAAAGAGCTTGAAACAAGAGTTATTTTGAGGGGTCTGAGAACTGTTTCAGATTTTGAGTATGAATACAAAATGGCAACCACGAATGCACTTGTTGACAAGGATATTGAAACAATATTCTTGATGGCGGAACCCCAGTATGGATATATTTCCTCAACACTTGTAAAGCAGGTTGCACGAGGTGGAGGTGATATTTCACCATTCGTTCCAGTTGAAGTGATAAACAAATTCAAGGAGGGAAAGAAGTGGGAGTAATAAAGGATTTAGAAGAGTTGAGAGGCTTGATATTGAATGCCAGAAAATCTGCATTCTCCGAAACTGTAATGATCCCTCAAAAAAAGATAACAGAAATCCTGGACAGAGTAATCGTAAATTTTCCAATTGAATTTGAGGATGCTTCAGAGGTTATCAAGCGGAGAGAAGCGATAATCAAAAAGGCAAACGATGAAGCTGAGTCAATAAAACTTTCGACAGATGCCTCCGCTCAAGCTGAAAAAAAATCACGAGAGATACTGGATGAAGCCCAGGAAAAAGTTGAGCAAATGAAAATTCAGGCAGTTGATTTTATTAAAAAGGTTATAGATCAAACACTTGTTGAGGTCAGACGAACTGAATCAATATTGGAAGAAAGCAAAGAGGGTATTATCGATGCCGATATATGAGTACAAATGTAATGATTGTGGGCATAAATTCACTGAACTTGTTCAGATGGATGCAGATGCTCCTGACTGTCCAAATTGTGGCAACAAAAATATTTCAAAGTTAGTATCTCAAATTGCTGGTTCTTCCTCTGCTTGTAGCTCCTGTACATCAGGATCATGTGAAAGGTGTGGTGAATAATGATAGATAAGAAATACAGAAATGATTTTCCTCTTTTAGCAAAAGAAAATCCACCGATTTATTTTGATAATGCCTGTATGACATTGAAACCAAATGTGGTTATTGATGCAATCTCTGAGTACTACCGAGAGTATCCGGTCTGCGAGGGTCGCTCTGGTCATAAGCTGGCATATCGAATGAATACCGCAATGCTCGACTCCAGAAAAGCGATGCAAAGGTTTATCGGTGCAAACTCCAATTCAGAAATTGTTTTCACAAAAAATACTACTGAAGCATTAAATATTGTTGCATTGGGTATTGATTGGAAATCGGGTGATTCCATGCTGGTTTCTGACAAAGAACACAACTCAAATTTTCTTGCCTGGCAGCATCTGAGAGCTATCGGTGTTAAGGTGGTGGTTGTTGAATCTGACGAGAATAATCTTTTTTCACTCGAAAACTGGGAAATCGCAATCAAAAAGCACAAACCAAAATTTCTAACGTGTTACATGACTTCAAATCTTGATGGTGAGACAACACCAATAAAAGAGCTCTGTAGTATTGCAAAAAAATATGATGTGATGACATGTGTCGATGGTGCACAGGGTGCGGCTCATCAAAAGATTGATGTCGTCGATATTGACTGTGATTTCCTTGCTCTATCAGTTCACAAAATGTGTGGACCAACTGGTGTTGGAATTCTCTACGGAAAAAAAGAGAGGCTGGAAGAACTTAGCCCATTTATACGAGGTGGTGGAACAGTCATCGATGTTTCCTATGAAAATGCCACCCTTCTTGAGCCACCAAGAATATTTGAAGCAGGACTTCAAAACTATGCGGGAATAATTGCTGTAAAACATGCCGTTGAATATCTTGAAGAAATCGGCTTGAAAAATGTTCACGACCATGAAGTTGAACTCAGTAAACATCTTCAAAAAACACTGGTGACATTCCCGGATGTGACAATAATTGGTCCACAAAAACCAGAGGACAGAGGCGGGATTACAAGTATCTCTGTAAAAGATTTCAATGTTCATGATCTTGCGATGGCACTTGATGACATGGTTGATATTATGATAAGAGCGGGAAGACATTGTGTTCATGGATGGTTCAACAAAACTGGAATAGATGGAACCTTGAGAGTTTCAACCTATCTGTACAACACAATCGAAGAGATCGACACTTTTACAAACGCACTTACTGAGATTTTGGCGGAGGAATAATCATGAAAATAAGCAAACGTATAAGCGTATTTCTAGTAATCGTTCTTGTTCTGGGAACGTTCAATCTTGGTATATCCAACGCCGGAGCGGATTATTCTTTTGCAGGACTAGTCGAACAGATTAACACAGAAAATCTCAGAGAACATGTTGAGGTTCTGGCAAGCGATAGATTCAAGGGAAGAATGGTTGGCGAAGAGGGAATACAACTTGCCGAAGATTATATTGTTGATCAGTTCAAAGAGATGGGGTTGAATCCTGCCGGTGATGATGGAACTTATCTTCAGCATTTTCCTGCTACTGTCTGGTATCCTGAAGCTCCTTTAACATTCGATGTCTTGGACAACAACGGGTCTGTTAAAACTGAATTTGAATATCGAAAAGATTACAACATCAATGTTTACTCGGGTACGGGAAAAGCAACAGCACCTGTTGTATTTGCTGGTTTTGGAATCACCTCAACTGGAGATGTTTTGGAGTATGATGATTACAAAGGGATTGATGCAAAGGGAAAAATTGTAGCAATCCTCAGGCACGCTCCAAAATTTGTTGAAGATATGTTTGGTGAACATGAAGAACTATATGGGCATATGTATTTCACGACAAAGATTGCAAATGCGAAGCGACATGGTGCCGTTGGCATTATTATCCTTGAAAATCCAAAGTTACCCGCTTCAAGACAGTATGGTCTTAATATCAAACAGGGTTCTGGGCGTGACTCAGATATGCCCTGTCTCTTCATGTCGGTTGGCGGTTCGGACAAACTGTTTGCGTATCATGACTATACATCAGAAGAATTGTTTGACCTGATTGATGAGAAAAAAGGACCACATTCTTTTGATTTTGAAGGAATAAAGATAGATTTAGAAGTAAACATCAAGTATGAGAGTGGCGTTGACACCTCAAATATCATCGGCTACATACCCGCAACTGACCCGTTTGGTGTAAACCAAACCGTGATGATAACGGCTCATTATGACCATGTTGGAGTTGATCCGAAGGGTGACATTTATAATGGTGCTTGCGACAATGCTTCGGGCGTTTCTGCCATGCTTGAGATTGCACGAGTTTTTACGGAATCAAACGCAAGAACTCATACAAACCTGGCGTTTGTTGCGTTCTCAGCTGAAGAGGTTGGTTTAGTTGGCTCAAGATACCTTGCAGGGAATCCACCGTTCCCACTCGATGGGATGACCGTTTTCAATATGGATATGGTCTCAGGAAATACTAACATTGTCAGATGTGGTACAGAGGAAGCCCATGCTCACCTGATAAATATTCTGAAAAATACCTGTGCTGTTCTGGGTGCTGACTACAGGCAGTTCAAACCTGCTGCCAACGCTGACCATGCACCGTTTATGGAGAGAGGCATACCCTACATCTTCTTTCAGGGCAGTGGTGGAATGAAATGGCATGTTCCTGAGGATACCATTGAAAATATCTCAGTTGATGGAATTGCACTTATCGCAAAAGCAGTAACCCATGCAACATGTAAGCTGACTGATCCGTTCTATCTGTATCTTGATGTTCCCAGTGAAGAAAAAATTATGGCTACAAATCCAACCTACAAATTAACTGGATACACGGGTAGAGGGGCGATGGTTTATGTTGGTGGTCGTTCGGCGATTGCATCTGAGAGTGGTCGTTTTTCATTAGAAATTCCACTTGTTGAGGGTGATAATGAGATAACAGTTACTGCCAACCAGGTGGGGACTGGTGATAAACTTATTAGACAACTAATCATCAATTTTGGACCACGTCCAAAGCTAAATGTTTCAAAAGACATGCTCAACTTTGGGTATGTTTCAAAAGATTTTACACCAAAAGAAATCTCATTTGAAGTCAAAAATACCGGTGATGGTCCGATGGATGGAACGATTACTTCATGTGCGGACTGGCTAAAAATCACACCAAATAAAATTAATCCTGAGACCACAACTATTGTCGCAACAGTTGATGTTTCAAAGATAACAGAATCTGGATTGAACACCTGCATGCTCACACTTGATACAACCGGTGGAATAATGTTTATTCCTGCAACCGTTGTTTCAAGCCCTACACCTATTATTGAAGTTGAAATTGAAGAAAACACAAAGAGTGCAATAATTGCGGGAAGTAAGAAACCGATTGACAACGAGATAAAGGAAGTTGACACTGGATTCCTCTACCCCGCTTCTGTAATATCCATGGCATACGGTGCTGATTTATCGACAAATGGTGACCAGAAAATATTGGTTTTGGGTGATCATATCGTAAGGCTTTGGGCTGGAACAAACGTTGCCGTGATTGGAAATAAACCGGTCAAGCTGGAGTCCATTGTTTATGTCGCCCCAGATGGTGAATATTTCATTCCAAGCGACCTTCTTTCAAAAATTGGCGTGAGTGTTTCGGTTGACGAAAAAACCCATCATTTGAGCTGGAACGCCGAGCCAACAACCCTTTCAATTTTAGCTTCTGAAAAACCAGATACCTTCAAAATATCATCCAACAAAAAGGGATTATATAAGATTGAAGTCGATGAGGATTGGCTATTCTGTTATCCAGATATGATTGATTTAAACAATTCAAGTGAAATCACTGTGGGCTTTAACACTGCGTTGATGACCCCTGGTGGGGAAATGAAAGCCAACCTCACTGTCGGATGCGACGATATGGAAGCATCAATATCTGTCACACACTCAATCCCAACATCACTGAAAACCATCGAGGTTCAGATAGGTTCAAAAAATGCTTTTGTCGACGGAGAAGAATTTTTACTCGACAATGCACCGTTCATCCACATCGACACTACAATGGTTCCCTTCAGATTTATTGGTGAAGCATTCGGGGCAGAGATTACCTGGGTTCCAGACACAAAAACTGTTATCGCTATGCTTGGAAAAACTCTCGTTGAGATTCAGATAAATAATCCTGAGGGTAAAATAAATGGCATCCCCACAAAGCTTGTCAGACCCCCAATGATAGTTGAAGGTCGCACATTTGTTCCCTTCAGATTTATCGGAGAGGCGTTTGGTGCGGATGTCGAATGGATTCCTGAGTCCAAAGGGGTAAAGGTAACTCTGGATGAAAATAAAACAAAACCAATTCCACAGCTGAGCAACAGACATGTCTCTATCGAGTGGATAAACGCAAGAGAAGATGGAGTAATTCCTCGAGAGAAAATCGAGGTCGAGAATATTGGAGCGGGTAATCTTACAGTTGATAGCGTAGAGGTTATCGGTGATGGGTTGTCGGCAGAGATTAGAAATGGTCAGATCGAACTTGAGCCTGTTTTTGTTGAAGGTGGATACAAGGGTATCAATTATTTGATTGTTAATACCAATGGCGGTATGGATGTCTGCAGAGTAGATATTTCAATTTATCCGCAAGATTCAGTATTTTTTGAATGCGACAACACAAATACATGGTACGTGAATGGTCAGATTCAAACTGATAAAGTTGTGATGATAAACGGTCTTTATGCAACAAATGCAAGCAAGATAATCACCGCAGTTGGTGGAACTTATGGCTTTGACTCCGTCTCAAAAGAAATGAATATCTATCTTGGCGGGAACAATCTCAGACTATCAGCTGAAACTGGAGATTTCTGGTTGAATGACGAGCATACGAAATGGCGATTTGGATTTGAAATAATGAATGAATCTGAAGTTTATTTGCCATGGACTGTGTTGGCACTTGCGTTTGAGTGGGAGATAGTTGATCTTCCATATCTTTCTGCAATCAAGATGAAGTCAAACAAAGAAAAGGAATCTCACTTGATTACCAGCAAACCAAGCATTGATCTTGTTTATTCTGAATCAATACTTGGAAATGAGATGACTGATTTTGTTTGCCCAACCTACCCGCTCAGGAAAGATGGATTTTACAGCTCAACTGACGACAAAAACGATTACAAGCTCTATTGCTTTTTTGATGAGAGTGATACCAGTTCAGAGGTTATCCCTTACATTGAGTCAATCCATTCGAGATTTTCAGACTCAGGACTAAAGTCGTATCTGGTATCTGCACAAATTCCTGCTGATTCGGAGGTTGAGAGCTATCTATCAGGAAACAGAATAATCACAAACTATCTCTCAAATCTGTCCTTAACAGGAATCACAACACCAATTATTTTTGATGACAGGGGTCAAGTCTGCTCTGAGTTTCCCGGTGTTTCTTTGCCAAGATTATACATTGTAGACAGGGACAACGAGCTTGTTTTCTGGTTACCACAATTTGAAAACAATCAAGTTCTCTATCTTGAACAGGCGGTTGTAAGTCTGGTCGAAGGTTCCGGATTTGTGCCACCAGATGTCGATGTTATCAATATCAAAAACCAGGGGGGCAGAGCGGGCAGTGGAAGATTGACTTCAAGTGCCCAAGAAATAAAGATTTTATCGGGTGAATTTTCATCTTCACCATCAAGTGTTGCTGTGAGTTTCAATCCCAAAGAGGTAACCTGGGATAAAAAATTCAGTTCGTTTGAACTCACTCTTCTCGGAAAATCAAACACAATCCACATCCCCGTCAGGTGTTGGAAGATTGAGAGTGACAAAACTTTTTCATCATTTCATGATGGAGTGAACGAAATACGGATTGATGGAATTGATAAAGAGTTGCCCACACCTTGCTTGTCGGGCGATGATCCTGTTGGCCCGATTGGCTTGATACTTCAGGCAATCGGTGCAGAGGTTGTGTATCCATCCAGTTTTGGAGTTAGAGTGATTGCGGGTGATAACGATGTGTCATTTGAGGTTGGAAAAAAAGAAGCTTTATCCGGTGGTGAGAGGGTTGAATTCAATCAGCCGTTCACGATGTCTGGCGGGGTTCTCTATGGTCCAATCAAGTTTCTCTCTGAGTTTGCCGGAGCAACGGTTATCCAATTTGACAAAACAACAGTTGTGATTGCTGACAAGGTGAAGGGGAGCATAACAAAACCGAGACTAAAACTATCAAGTTCAAAGATTCAAATAAACGACTTTATTCCGAGACCCGGAGGACACAGACCAGCAATTGATTTTGAGCTTGACAATTATCCATATAGTGATGGTAGCAAAACCAAACTTTCAGATGTCGCTGCGAGGGATGATGTGAAACTGATAATGATTGATTTCTGGGCAACCTGGTGTCCCCCCTGCAAAGCGGGAATACCATACATGGAAAGAATTTATCGACTCTACAAGGATAAGGGACTTGCCGTAATTGGCGTGATTACAGACAGAGAGGGTGTTGGCGATGATGAGGTGCTGGACTCGCTGGAAACATCAACTCACATTCAATCCAATTTGAAGAAATTGGGAATTGATAAGGTTACATATCCAATGGTTTATGATGACAGACCGGAACGAACTGCCTGGGAGGCTTATGAGGGTCGATCGATTCCAAGATTGATTCTTGTGAATGAAGATATGGAATGGGTTCACACTGAAGTCGGATTCTGGGAACAGGGAGTAAGGGGACTAGAATACAGAATCAGAAGATTGCTTGGAATTGAAGAAAACGCAAAAATTCCTGAGATTGAAATAACTAATGATGGTGTTGGAACACTTGGAGGAATTATTACCTGTAACCTTGAGTATCTCAAACCAACAATCTCAAAGTTCTCAACCGCGGGTTCGGAAACATTTTCATTCACAATTGAGAATAATGCCCCAATATTTCCAGAACGTGGGTTTGTGACGATTGAATCAAACGGTGGGACAAGAATCATTCCCATTGAGTATAATCCATTCAGAGAAATTATTCCCATGGAGATCACCATAAACACAAAAACAAGTGCCGTTGATATAAACGGTAAAAAGAGTTCAATCAAGATTGATTCAAAGATTGATGGAAACAAGATTCTTGTAAATGCTACCGAATTGCTTTCAATCCTTGGGGGCAACTTGGAAGTTTTCCCGGATGGAAAACGTGCAATTGGAAGATTTGAAGTTTGGGAAATAAGTGTTGCAGGCGGACGAAGTGAAATCCTTGCCGGGCTTGAAAAATTCAAAGCAAATGCACCGGTATTGATTGAAGGCAACAAGGTGTTCATTGAGTTTGAAACAATTTGTGAAATAATTGGCTGTTATTACGAGCCAAAAAAAGGTAAAGACCAAATCTACTTGGAGTATCAACCATGACAGAAATACCAGATGAAGCAGAATTTGTAATCGATATACTTGCTGGAAAAGGCAAGATGACCACAGGTGAAATTGAGATTGAAATAAAAGCAATGGGAATTGCTTGCAATGATGCCGCCGGTCGCTTCCTCCCGTCCCTGAAAGCTCAAGGATTCATCAAAGGTGAGTTCAGAAAACGAACCTGGTTTTGGTGGGTGGATGAACAAACTGAAGGATAGGATTTCAAACCTACCAAAAGACCCGGGCGTTTATTTATTCAAGGATGAGGAAGGTGTAGTGATTTATGTGGGAAAGGCAAAGTCTCTTCGAGATAGAACCGCTTCCTACATGAATCCAAGTGACCAAACACAGAAAGTGAAAGCAATGGTCTCCCATGCCAGAGACATTGATTTCATCGTAACAGACTCTGCACATGAGGCATTAATCCTTGAGAACAATCTGATAAAACAGTATCAACCGCATTACAATATCTTGATGAGGGATGATAAGGAATACAGCTATCTGGTTGTCACAAAAGAACCATTTCCAAGGATATTTCGAACTCGCTCGAAGGATGGTCTGAAGGGTCACTACTTCGGACCAAGCACAAAGGGTGGAAGTTTCAAAATAAACATTCGAACTATTCGTCAGTTCTACCCAATCAGAACCTGCAAGCTGAATCTTCCTGATCAAAAATCACGACCCTGTCTGGATTATCATATTGGAATCTGCAGTGCTCCGTGCAACGAATCAATCTCACAGGAAGATTACAACGATATTGTCTCGGAGCTTCTTTTACTCCTGTCCGGAAGATACAAAAAACTGGAAAAAACCCTGATTACCAAGATGGAATCAGCATCAAACTCGCTGAGGTTTGAAGAAGCTGCAAGATACCGAGAGAGCATCAAGCAGCTTCACAGCATCATGGAGTCTCAACGGGTGGTTTCCGACGAACCGATTGACCGAGATATTTTTGTTGCTGTTGTTGATGCCTCGGATAGAGCTTGTGTCGAGTATATGCGAGTGAGACAGGGCAGATTAATATTCCATCAGCACTTTTTTTTAAATTCCAGTATTGCTTCAACACCGTCTGAATTTCTTGGCTCTGTCATGCAAAATTTTTATAGCACCACAGAGGGTTCGGATATTCCAATGGAGATTCTAGTTTCCAGCCATCCAGATGGTGAGAAAGAACTCCTTGAATTCATCAACGAAGCAAGAACCTTCAAACGCAAGGTGAAAATAATTCAGCCCAAACGAGGGGATAAGGTAAAACTGATTGAGATGGCAGAAACCAATGCAAAACATCATCTCGCAGAACTGATTCGCAGAGAAAAAATCTTGATTGGTGACAACGCCGTGACAGAACTGAAGGAAGCCCTCAACCTGAAAAAGTTGCCAATAATCATTGAGGGTTATGACATTGCAAATATTCAGGGGACATCTGCGGTTGGCTCACAGGTTGTTTTCAAGGATGGTCGCCCATACAAAAAAGCGTATCGTATTTATAAAATAAAATCAATGGACACACCGGATGATTATGCAATGATGGAAGAGGTTTTGACTAGAAGACGTAAACATTGGGATGATGAAGAGTTTGCAGAAAAACCAAACCTGATACTTGTTGATGGCGGAAAAGGACAACTCTCGGTTGCAAAAAAAATCTTCAAGGATATTGATGTCCAGGTTGCGTCTCTCGCAAAGCAGGAGGAACTCATTTATTTGCCAGGAAATCCAGAACCTATCAGGCTCGATGAGAGTAGTTTTGCACTTCGACTTGTGAAGCAGATACGTGATGAATCTCATCGATTTGCGGGTAAACACTTTAGGATTCAACACAGAAAGAAGTCAGGACTTGATAAAAAGAAGTAACCACTCTATACTTCGGGGCATGAAGAAACTTGTGTTTATCTTGATAATAATGCTTGTTGGTGGATGCGGGGCAGGGACAAATGATGTTTTGATTGTTGTCCCCAGTTTCATAAATCTAAATAATCAAACCGCTGAAAAGATTGCAAAGGAACACGAGATCAATATCGAGATAGTTGAAGAAAAATATTCAGAAAATGTTCCCGAAAACAGTATTATCTCCCAAATTCCAAATCCTGGAGATATGATAAAATCAACGAGATTGGTTTCGATTGTGCTGTCAAAAGGAAGAGGGAAAATTGAAATGCCTGAACTCACTGGTTTGAGTTTTTTTGAAGCATACAAAATAATTCAAAAAAATAATCTCAAACTTGGAGGAATTGAGGAGGTAGAATCTTTCTCAAATGTTGTTGGGATAGTTGAGGATCAATTCCCCGCAAAAGGGACAAAAATTGGAAGAGGAACACCTGTTAATCTTGTAATTTCCATTGGTTCTTACAGCGTGATGCCCAATCTTATCGGCTTGACACCCGATGAAGCCGTTTCGCTTATCGGTGAGATGGGCTTTAACGGTGAGAGACTCCGACAGATTCTGATAAGTGATCCGTCAGCGTACACAAACTCCCCTGCCGGATATGTCGTGAGACAGGACCCCGAGTCAGGCATGCAGGTAGATTCTGAAAATCCAATCGATATTTACATAAAACCATGATACTCTTAGCTCCCTCAATAATGGCTGGAAATCATCTGAATTTTCAGCATGAACTCAATCAAATAACAGAATATGCCGATGTTGTCCACCTTGATATAATGGATGGTCATTTTGTTCCAAATATTGGGTTGGGCATAAAAACATGCGAACAGATTTGTGCATCAAGCACGATACCTTGTTACGCACATCTGATGGTAAATAATCCCATGGATTATCTTGAAAGATTTCGGAACATGGGTGCAGATACATTTGTATGGCATATCGAAGTTCAAATTGACCATAAGAGGAAAATAGAAGAGGTTAAGGAATCAGGAATGAAGGCAGGGCTAGCAATATCACCAGATACGGATACAGGCAAGCTGGAAGGAATGTCCCAGCTTTTGGATGTTATCACTGTCATGGGTGTTATTCCTGGAAGGTCTGGTCAAAGCTTCATTCCCGAAACAATTGATAGGGTTTCACGCATCAGATCACTTCCTGGAAACTTCAAACTTGAAGTTGATGGTGGTGTGAGCCTGGATAATGCTGAGCAACTTGTAAAAGCTGGTGCAGACATTCTTGTATCGGGCTCAAGTTTTATGAAAAACAAAGAAAAAAGATTGTTTGCAGATACAATACACAATCTAAGGAGATAGCAAGATGAAAAAAGCTACAGTTCTAGTTACCGTTTTAGTTATGTTGATGTCAGTCGTACTGATGTCTTGTGGAGGAGATACTTCCCGTTTTGATGGAACAGTTCGAAATGGAATTATCAACGAACCAATGCCGGGTGTCAAAGTATCCTTCGACGGGAAGATTAACACCCTCTCAGATGAAAATGGAATGTTTGCGTTTGATGGGATCAAGTCGGGTGAGCATAAAATTCAGATCAAGATAGATGGATTTGAGCCTGTTGAGCAGATATACATAATCAACGAAGATACATTTGAAGAGTTCATGATGTTTCCGACAGCAGGCAATCAACATGGTGAAAATGAGTTTGACCCCGAAGATATGGGTAACAACCGACCAAAAGATATTCCAATTCCAATTCCACCGGGTGAAAAACTTGAAACAATCCCTGGATTTGAGTTCATGACAGAGCTTGATAACTGTAAGATTATTATTGGAATTGCACCATCATCTGTGACAACTGATGATAAAATGATTGCACATGTTCATGGAGATATTGTAAAAGTGACATCAAACACTCCTTCGGGTGGACCTGGTATGACTGATATTATTAGTGGAAATTCTATATATTCATTCGAACCAGGTGAAGGCGTATGGTATAAACACGTGATACCTGAAGAAACGATACCAACACCTGCTGATGTGATTATAGACTACATGGCAGTACTAAATGGTGTGATGTCATCTGAGGATGCCATAGTAACAAAGCTTGATCCAATAACTATTGACGGAATATCGTATGAAAGATTCCATGTTTCCGGCATCGGCAAAGAGGTCTCCCAGTCGTTCAATGGAGAGATATTTGTTTTAAATAATCTGATAATGGGTTGTGATGCAAGAATTGCAACGGGTGAATATGGATCAGAGCAATCACCGGTTTACCTCGTTGTTTATGATATAGGGAAGGTCGAACCAATTGAGATACCAACTGACGTGAAGGTGATAGAAACTGAATTTCCAGGTGGGCATGAACAGCTACCAATCCCGGAACCAGAACCAATTGAGAGACCAGACTTAAAGATTGAAAACGAAGACGATTAGTCAAAATATTATTTTCCAACAAAAAAGGTGCTATGAATATTCATAGCACCTTTTTTATATTTGTTAGCTTTGATATTTTTACGATTCAGACATAACTGATTGAATTTTTTCTGTTAGCTTGAGAGCCTCTTCCATTGGTCTCTGCCACATGTTTCTGCCAAAAATAAAACCCATCACGCCAGCAGAAAGTGAATTTTTCACCTTGTGAAGAAGTTGATCGTCAGAAATTTTCGATCCACCAGAAACGATTACTCCAGCCTTTCCGGCTGATTTGACGATTCGTTTCATCATTGACGATTCATCCTCTTGCAAAGATGAGTAGCCTTTTGGTTGGTTATCTGATTTTAATTCCGGGTAGTTTAATTTGATGACATCAGCCCCAAGCTCCAAAGCCAGTCTGGAGGCATAGTCGATTGCGTAGAGTGAGTTCTTACCACCTTTGTCGGCAACCGCACTGCCACGAGGGTATGACCATACTATGAGGGGCATACCAAATCGGTCGCATTCCGCTCTGACATGAGCAAGTTGCTCAATGTCATCATCCTGTCTTGGTGAGCCGACATAAAGGGTGTACCCAACGGCATCTGCACCAAGACGAATTGCATCTTCGACGGTTGATGTAAGTGGTGAAAACGCAAACTCGTCAGACGGAATATTTGTTTTTCCATTTAGCTTCAGAACGAGAGGGACAAGTCCTGCAAATTCGCTTAGGTATCTCTGAGCCAAACCAATGTGCAAAGCGATTGCTGAATAATCACCATTCAAAGCAAGCTGAAACTGATACCTTGGGTCAGCAGAAGCAGGGTTTGTAAAAAAATCTATTGGTCCATGTTCAACTCCCTGGTCGATTGGGAGGATCATTAACTTCCCGTCGCCAGGTCCATGTTCGTACGCCATTCTAACCAGTCGAACCAGTTTCCCGGTTGACAATACACTAAAATCCATTGTGTTCTCCTATGTTTATGATTACCAGATAAGCAAGTTTTGTGGTGTTGGGAATAGAGCTGTTTTTACCCAATTGCCCGGAATGGCAAACCAGAGAATTCCAATAATAACAACTGCAACAACCAAAGGAATAATCACAGCAACAACAGCTTTTCCCCAGTCATAATCAAACAGAAACTTGGTTTCAAAGTAGAACGCAACAAGACTGAGAATATTCACCCAAAGATTGAATCCATTCAGGAAGAGGGCAAGCACGATGTTGGTACAAAGCCATATCAATGCACCATAAAATATTCTTCCAGCATTCTTGAACTGTGGTTTCAGGAGTTTTACGGAGATCATATTTCCAATCGCAAATGAAAATGCAATCACAATGAAAAGTATGATTGCTGCATACATCCAGCCAACCGATTGTCCGGGAAACAAATTCTCAAAGATTGCTAAGTTATAATTTATCATTACATACCATCCTTTCGTTTTACAGAGTAAATTCTATAGAATTTATGAAATCATGCAAGACTTGACAGCCAAGTGAAATTGAATTATTAAAAACAACCATGAAGAGAAAAATATTCAGCTACAATGTTGATGTCGATTGGGAAAAGGAACACAAAGGTTTTCTAAATGGTGGCTTTGATCAGATTCAAGTTGCATGCCCTCCGGAGTTTGGCGGTCACAGTGGAATAGTTACCCCTGAGGATCTGTTTGTAGCTTCAAATGTCGTGTGCATAATGACAACGTTTCTTGATTTTTGTGAAAAAGCCCGGATAAAATTAATTACTTATCAGTCAAAAGCAAAGGGCGACATGGAGTTTTTGGATGGCTATTTGAGGTTCTCAAGAATAGACATAAATGTAAAAATTGTAATCTCGGAGGAGAAAAATGTTGAGCGTGCACATCGTTTGCTGGGCAAAGCCCGCGACATGTGTCCGGTTGGGAAATCATCAACCTGTGAGATAATTATCGAACCGACTATCTCTTTTTCTAAGTTGCCAGACTAGCCGAGGAACGGAAACGGATTATCCTTTTTTACGATTAACTCAAAGTTGAAACCCTTGAAGTCTGTTTCGATCATGTCAACGATATTCCAGAAAGCCTTTGCATGCATTCTGAATCTCTTTTCTCCGTACACCCTTGCATTTTTTGAGGTAATCAGGAATGGCCAATCCGATGCTTGGGACAGGAGTAGTTCCCGTTCAAGCTGTGCAAGATGTGACCTGTTTATGTTTTTATCTTTCTCCAAATCAAAGAACTTTGAAGCCATTGTTCCAAGCTCTTCCCACATCCAGGAAACCGATGGTCTACTCCAGGATTCCAGGTTGCCATCTTTTCCCCAGCAACAGATTGCTGGTCTCAACGATTCAAGCTCACTTGAATCAATCTCTGCGAGGATGCTACCTGGTGTTGTGAGTTTTATTTCCTTGCTGTCTTTTATGCTGAGTATCACTTTTTTTAGCCATTCTACGCCCTCAAACCAGGTTTGACCAAAAACTTCTGCGTCGAATGAAAGTGAAACAGTTTTATTCACGCCATCAGACGCAAGGCTGTTCAAATCCTCAATGAATTCATGCACATGCTCGTTTGTGGCAACCCTGCTCTTTTCAATATCGAGAATACCTTTTTTTGCAAGAGATACCCTTGCCCCGGTAATATGCCAGTACCTGTTACCGGAACGTCTGTAGCGTTTCTGGAACTCACGATAACGAGGGTCACCGGGGAATCCAGATTCAGTAGACCATATCTTTTTTGAGAGTTCCCATTGTCTTGAGATCGCCACAACCTTGGAGTTTCCAAGTCGATATGGATGATAAGAGTTTTCGTTTCCAGAGACACTGCTACCCATAAAGACAAAACTTATTCCAGCTGATTCCAAGCTCTCTTCCAGTCCAAGTTTGTAGGCACACTCTGGCAACCAGAAGAATTTTGGTGTGATATTCATTCGCTCTTTCAGCGATTTCATGCCAATATCAATCTGCCTGTCGATTGATTTTTTTGATAAGAGTGGAAGGATTGCATGGGTGGCAGATGAAGCCCCAATTTCAATTAGCCCGCTTTTTTCGAGATTGGATAATGTTTCGAGCAGGTTTCCCTGAAGCATCTCCCATGTGTTTTTTATACCATTCAAATATTCTTTTTGATACTCAGCGATTACCTTCAGATTATTCCAGCTCTTTTTTGTGAAATCTGAAATATCTCGATCTGTGAGTTCGATTCTCTTTTGAAGATATTCGTTGAATCCCTCTTTGATATAGTCATCGTTTAATTGCTCTATCAAGATTGGTGAAATTGAAACCGATAAAATATTTTTTTGTCCAGATATTGATAGGTCTCTTAGCATCATGATCAGTGGAATATATGATTCGAGCATGGATTCATATATCCATTCCTCACCGTATGGCCAAATTCCCCTCTTTCTGACATAGGGAATATGACAGTGTAGCGTTATCATCAAATTAATCATTGCACTCCTCCTTTGCTATAAATTTGCAACCGAAGACATTCCTTCACCAGACAAAAAGTTTAGATAAAAACTGGTTCATTCAGAATATAACTTCTAGCTTTTAGTATAGCACATAATCTAAAAAAACCAAGTGTTGCTTGACATGAAACCAAGAAATTTTAATATCTATTAGAAACAAGGAGGAGAGAATGAGCAGAGATAGAGAGATTCGAGAATCATTGACCTTTGATGATGTCTTGTTGCTACCAAGGTTTTCTGAGGTAATTCCCTCTGATATTGATGTATCTACCACACTTGGAAAATTGAAGTTGAATATCCCCCTCGTTTCGGCTGCGATGGATACAGTGACTGAAGTCAATCTGGCGATTGCAATTGCAAGAGAAGGTGGGCTTGGAATCATTCATAAAAACATGTCCATCACCGAACAGGCGAATCAAGTTGATCGTGTAAAACGTTCAGAATCAGGCATGATTACAAACCCGATTGCAATTGGTCCTGATCGTTCGGTTAAGTCTGCAAACGAGTTGATGGCTGAATATTCGATCAGCGGGGTTCCGATAATTGATGAACTTGGTAAATTGATTGGAATATTGACCAATCGTGATCTACTCTTTGAAACCAATGTTGATCAACCGGTTCGAAATTTGATGACAAAAGACAATCTTATAACTGCTCCGGTTGGAACCTCCCTTGACGAAGCGGTAAAGATATTCCGCAAGCACAAGATTGAGAAATTGCCGGTTGTTGATGGAAACTACAAACTACAAGGTTTGATAACTATAAAAGACATCAGCAAGCGTGTGAAATATCCAAACTCAGCGAAGGATGAATCTGGTCGCTTAATTGTTGGTTCGGCAGTTGGTGCAACAGGTGATTATCTTGAACGAGCCGATGAACTTGTTAAGGCTGAAGTTGACGCAATCATAATTGACACCGCTCATGGACACTCAAAGAACGTCATGGATGCAGTCAAAACCATCAAATCAAAATATAGCAACATCACTGTAATCGCAGGGAATGTTGCAACTGCTGAAGCCGTTGAATGTCTTGTGTCAGCTGGTGCAGATGTTATTAAGGTTGGAATTGGACCCGGCTCAATCTGCACAACAAGGATTATCGCCGGGATTGGTGTCCCGCAATTATCTGCGGTGATGGAATGCAGTGTTGCTGCAAGGAAAAATAATGTTGATATAATTGCAGATGGTGGGATAAAATATTCAGGAGATATCGTGAAGGCATTGGGTGGTGGAGCGAGTGCCACGATGATAGGTTCTCTGTTTGCAGGGGCAAAAGAGAGTCCTGGTGAATCGGTTTTATATAAAGGCAGGAGATATATCGTTTACCGTGGAATGGGCTCAATAGGAGCGATGAAAAAAGGTAGCAAGGATAGATATGCTCAGCATGACGTGAAAGACGAACATAAACTTGTTCCTGAAGGCATCGAAGGACGTGTTCCATATAAAGGACCACTGCATGATATTATTTACCAGCTGGTCGGTGGATTGCGATCCGGAATGGGTTATGTTGGTGCAAAAAATATGGAAGCACTGAGAGATAATGCCAGCTTCATAAGAATATCCGGTGCTGGGCTCAGGGAATCTCATCCCCACGATATTCAGATAACAAAAGAATCACCAAACTACGAGGTCCAAAGTTGATACCAGATAGACAAAAACTGATTATCAATGGTATTTTGAACATCCTGGCTTCAGAAAATCGGGTAAAAGCAATTTTTCTTTCCGGGTCACTTGGAAGAGATGAGGGTGATAAACTATCTGATATAGATTTGTATGTTGTAGTTGAAGATGGCTATGTAAATGATCTCTTTAAGAGGTTGCCACAGATAACTTCTGAGATTGAACCCCACATGTTTTCTCTCCGGATAAAACACACAAAACATTCTGCAGTTTTCGTTTTTTCCGATCTTTCCGAACTCTCAATCACGATACTTTCTGTGTCTGAAATTCACCCCTCACCGGTTTATGAAAACATCAAACCGCTGATGGACGATGATGGTCTCGTCAAAGACCTGATGACCAAATCCAAAGGACTCCCAAGCAAAGCAAGGATTGAAACACTACTGAGAATTGAATCTTTGTTTCTGTGGGGAACACTTGCTGTCAGAAAACGCATTCTGAGAAATAATATTTGGGATGCGAGAGACGCAGTTGAAAAACTCCGTTATTTGATAATCCAGTTGATAGATTTAAGAGGCGGAACACTTTTCGGGTACAAAGATATTGAAAAAAGACTGGATTCAATTGAGTTACTCAAGCTATCAAAAACAGCATTCACTTATGATAAAGATGCTTTATTGTCTGCATTATCAATGTGCTTTGATATGTTCGAGGGAATTCGAGATGAATTGTTCAAGAGCTATTCCTTAAAGCCAGATACAACCAGCACAGAAAAGATAAAAAAATCGCTTAAGGATTTTCGTTGACGTTATAGGTTACCAGTGCCGTTCTGGTTTTGTTGTCCCAGGAAACATCACATCCCAGGGCTTCACTTACAAACCTTAACGGAACAAATGTTCTGTCAGATGTTATCTCTGGTGGTGCATCGAGCCTGTAGTCGTTGCCGTTGAGCTTTGCGTTTACATTGCCAATCCACATTTGGATAGAGGTTCCATTTTTTGAGATGTCAACCCTTCGATCCTCGCTGTTCCAGGAAATATCAAAATCCAATTGAACCGTGATAAATCGAATTGGTACCAGTGTTCGACCATTTGTTATATATGGACTTGCATCAAATGTTTGGCACGCTCCATTTGTCCATGCAGAATTTTCACCATTATGGAACCCAAGTTCTGTTATTGTGGAGATTTCAACTCTTCTCTTTATCATCAGAAATCGATTGAATTCATCTACCATCATAAATTCAATATCTGTAACCCGTGAATTCAAATCAATTGTTTTAATGAACTTTCCCTCTGAATCGACAGGAACAAGTTTGCTGTTGATTGAAAGTGTTGTTCCAACAGTAGTTTTCCCTGTGATTGTTAACTGATTTGATGCAGTTGACAGGTCTGATTTGTAATCAAGTTCAAGTGGAATATCAATATTAATAAAATATCCATCCGTGCTGTTTTGTTCGTCAATCACCTTGACGAGTGAATGCGGAAGGGACGCAAAGCTGTGAGTTCTCCTGCCATCATCCTTGTTGGATTCAATATGCAGGGAAGAAACAGCAAACTTACGGCTTCCTCGGACTTCGCTCAGGCATACGCTTTTGAAACAGAAAGAGACTACAACGCCCTGAGTTGTGATTCCGTAATTGTCCACCCCTCTCTCAAAACTGAATATTAAATCTGAAAATCCAGGGCGGTTATCAACATTAACGGAGCTGGGGCAACGATAATCTTCCGTGATGATAGCACCGAGTCTGTATCCAACATATTCAAAACAACTGGAATCATAGTTCAGGGTTAACGCGAGGCTGTCAATAGGTTTTGTTGGTTTGACGATGAAATCCAACCAGAATTCATGGTTCTTATTTACGAGTGTGTATTCTGGTTGCAACTGGACTATTGTAGACTCCGGGGGTGGAACAATTTTTACTCTGAGGGTTGCACTACCATGGTAGTCTTCAACTTCACCAACAATTATAAATTCGTAATCGCCGGGGTTTACGGTGATAGAAGTATCAATAGTCAATTTAATAATTGATCCCGGTAATGATGTTCCCTGTGGGAAGGAAAAAGAAATTCCATTCACTGAGCCATCAACGTGTAGAATAACTGGGTTAGTGCTGTTCACATTCCCAATTTCAACGTTGATAGTTGCAGTCTCACCTGATGTTATTTTCACAATGGGAGGTTTCAAAAAAACGGGGAGTTGTTTTACAGATTTTGGAGGGTCGAGCCTCATTGTTGGATCTCCAAGAAGGATGAATGAATAAACGTTCTGCAGGGTTTTATCGATACTGCTGAAGCTGTTGAAGTTGTAGTAATAATCTCTGAGTGTGGACATCAGTGACCAGCCCAATGTTGCTCCTTCGGTGTAATATTTGGTTATATCATAGGAGATTGTTTGATTCCCGCCATCTTCTCTTGAGCCCCATCCGGGGAAGAAATAGTTCATCGCACTTCCGCCGATGTATGCTGATGCACCTGATCTCAAGAATGAACTTGCGATTGAATCAATGCTGGTCGCAACGTATGCAGTTGAGCAGGCAGTGCCAATCACAACGCCACAATTTACTTCGATTGCAGAGATTAAATCTGCAGAGAAGAGGGTTTCGATTAGAATTTCGCTTTCACCTGTTTGGGTTCTGTTGTCAGCCCATCCATTCTTGTTTATGTCTCTCTGCCATCTCTTTCTTTTGACGCTTGTTGTTTCACCGTGTGCCAGGAAATTGACCATACCAAACTCATTTTCAGAGAGTGTTGTAAGAACGTTTGAAACACTGAGAGTTTCGTCTGTAACAATTTCCTTATCGATTCCCTTCGAGTCATTTTCAAACATTCTGACCCGACTAAATCTATTTTTTGAAAGAAGTTCATCCCAGATGATGTTGTGCATTGTTGTACCGTCAGTATAGAGATTTGTCGGGTCTCCATCCTCTTTTTCAAATGAGTAGATTGCACCAATTTGCAGAACATGTCTACGTTTTGCAGATTCGTCGTAACCGATATTTCCTTCTACCCACTTACTCACAATGTCTTTGTTTGAGAATGGAATTCGACCTATAGATAACTGTGGATCAATCTCAACGTTATCGATTGGTTCACCCAGTAAACCGTTGTCATTTGAATCCCAGTCTTGATTGAGGATTGAGTAGTAAATATCTGAGTAAACAAGCCCGGCTTGATTATTTCCACCCACCTTGACTCCATTTGCAGAATGCAGTCGGGCTTGGGGAATGTCTCTGCTGTTTGCAACAATCAGTAGATGTGAAAGTCCCCATTCTTCATAATTGTCCCTTAGATAATTCCATAACTTCTGTTCGATAGTGTCTCTGTTATCACTTTTAATTTCACTTATTTCAACAATTTTTACTCGCAAACCCTGCTCTGTTCGATGGTTTGCAAGTGGTTCAATTATTTCTCTTAGTCCGTCAGCAACAACAATCAAAAAATTGTATCTCTCCTGAGCCATTGTTTTTGGCAAGCCAGGAGAAACAATGAGAATTATCGTAATCAAAAGTAGTATGAATCGTTTAAGCATTGATTTGTAATAATAGCCTTTATCGCTTTTATAGTCAATTGTATGAAAAATGGATCGGTACTAAAATCCGATCCATTTTTCTATTTTTTTTTGGTAATTGCTTCGATTAGTATGCAATACGCTCCATTATGATGATCTTTTCTTCGGCCTTATACTCGACCTGGCAACCCAGACTTTCAGCAACAAAACGAAGTGGTACAAACGTTCTTCCGTTGACAATCTCTGGTGCTGCATCCAGCAGAACAGTTTCATTCCCAACCAGTGCAGTTTTGGAACCAATTTTCATCAGAATGAGAATCTTTCCAACACCATCGTTTAGTGCAACCGCAACGCTTCTATCCTCCGAGAACCATGTAACATCCGCTCCAAATCCTTGAGAAATAGCTCTGATTGGTACCATCGTTCTGTCGTTTTTGATGTATGGTGGTGCTTCGAGTTGCGGTGTCAACTCACTGTCAACTATAACAATACTGTTGCCAATCTGCATTTGAATCACGGTTTTATGCCATACGATTATTTCCAAATCCTTCTGGTTTGAATTCTCAACTTTGTCCATTGCCAATATCTTGATTTTATTTATTCCCGGCACAACTGGAATGGTTGCCTTGAAGAGATCGTTTACAACGGTTGCTTCGACTGCACCAACCCTTACTCTTGAGCCAACCTCCACTCTACCGGTAACAACAACTGTGTCCACGTCTATCTGTTTTTTGATTTCGTCCACAAAGATTTCTGGTGGAATATCGTCGACCATGATCTTTATTCGTTTTGAAGTGATATTCCCTGCTATGTCTTTTACCGTTACATCTAAAATATTCTCACCTGATACCAAGGATACTTTTATGCTGAACTTTCCCTCAGAATCGACAGTTGCTTCTTTTCCATTGACCATGACTGTTGAATCAGGATCAGTTTTCCCGGTGATACTTACTTCTTTTGCCTTTGTTATCTCTGGTAAATTGTCAACCATCAGGCTTGGCGGTTCGTCATCTTTTGCAATGTTGAATTCATTTATTCCATCGATGAATCCAGGCTTTGATGCGGTGATCGAAACAAATCCGGTGCTACCAAATTTGCATGATATTGTGGCAATTCCCATGTCATCGGATAATGCACTCTTTTCGATTCCTCCACCACTCAGGGTGACAAGAACGTCTGGAACTGGTTTTTTTGATCCCGCTTCATGGCAGAATATTTTTACGATTGATTCGTTGTCAACCGTTGGCACTTCATCCCAGGTTATTTCAAGTTTGAGTCCGAGTACTGAATCCAGCCAAAAAATCTCATCAATGTAATATTCACGGGGTGAGCCGGTTAAACCAGCATTGTACCACTGGTTTTCAGTTCTGTATCTAAACTCGATAACCTCACGTCCGTTGCCTGTTGGTGTAAAATAGATGGTCGATTCGCGGGTTTGATACTCTTGTCTGTATTCAAGTCTGCCATAGATAGCGGTTTCACTTTGGTTGCCGACCATGCCTACCTGACCCATTGTTTTCACCGGTAAATCTCTCTCATCGGCTGGTGTCACGATTGCCACGATGTGGTTTGGTGTACTGTATATCAAATCATAAAGGTCGGGATCAAGCAGACTTTTGCCAATCTCTTCTCTAGTTTTTGCCCACAGGAGTTTAAAGTTTGGTGGTGCAAGCTTTGCGGTGTTGTCGGGGATTGCATCAAAATCCAGGTGGTACACGCCGTCACCACGATACCTTGATGTGATATACTGTGGCGAGGTAGCGTTTAACGGGGGTCGTCCGGCAATATCATAATTTCCCCAGTAGCTGTCACCGACAAGTCCTCCAACAAAACATGCATCTTCTGCAAAGAGAAAGAATGAGGTCTGACCGTTGTTGTCAAGGTTCAAGCTATCCCTGTAGTCAATCTTGTTGTCATCGTTGAAGTCGGACATGACCATGCCACCAAGTTTTTCACTGTTGTAAATACTTCCAAGTCCCCAACCACCGTGAACGGCAGGTGGTAAATCAAAGAATGGATGTTCAGAGAAATCACCATCGGAGTACATGTAGTTGGTGGTGTTATAGTATGTGAGGTAGTTTGTTCTGCTGTTATGGTCGGTGTCAATAACATACTGTGGTCCGAAGGCATGAAGTTCACGATTCGTCCACTCAAGCCTTCCGTTGTTGTCCAGATCAAGTCCAATGTGAAGGTCGTAACGATTGCCAACGGATGACAGGAAGTATGCAGTTCCGCCGGAATAAAAGTTGTTGGCAACCACTTCGAGAGGTTTCTCTGCCCATTGATAATTTGCAGGCCTTGTGGTAAATGGTGTAAATCTGGCGGTTCTTTTGATGCCACCACAGAGACTTACGCCGTTGCTTATTCCACGAACTATATTTCCCATGGCATCTTGAACGGATACTTTTATGCTGTAAATTCGATTATCAAGTGCGGTCATCACAAAATCTGGATCGGCAGGTGAGTCAAATGCCACCATACTTGGATCTTCAGTATTGACGATTTCATAACTTACAATGGGTGATTTCACCTGGATTTTTACTGAACCAGCCCGTCTTCTGTCTGGTGTTGTAACGCTGATATAAAAATTGCCAACATCATTTGCGACAAAACCTTTGAAAATATATATTCCCTCGTTTGCTCGAGAAAAATCAATGTCGATCATTCTCTTTCCAAATAATTTATCGTTACAAACCTCAGTGTTATCGTCGTTGTGCAGATCGGTTCTTGTCCAGTAGTACTGTGGAAGCAGTGCTGAGCGACCAAAGAAATCCTGGTTATCAGGGTGTGGATCCCTGAAAAGAAGATTCCAGACATCATCAATTTTTATTGAATCTCCGTTTGCTGATCTGGTCAGGTCGATTGGGCTTCCATCCTGGTCAGTGACATATATCGTGAGGGGAAGAGTGGGGTCAACCAGTTCCGAAACCACACCGGCTGTTAAAACAGATGGTGACGATGTCAAAATTAAAGACTGTCCTGTTGTCTGTGGGGTTGCCGAAACAGGTGAAACAGTTACTCCTGCAAGCGACAATCCTGTGAGTGCAATAACAACCATAATCGAAGTTATTCTAGATATTTTCATATTCATCCTCCTGATGGTATCCTTCTTTATTCTCAATACCGTTGTACAATAATACAAGTTCAAGAGTCTGCTTGGATAGACTTAATATTTGAAGGAGGAAGAAATATGGATAATATCGGTCAGAAGTTTTTCAAGGATACATCGTACTTAGCAGATGGTGCAGAACCTGGTGAAATTAATGAGCCGGATGTGAAATTACCAGAATTTACACACGAATCAATAAATCTTGATAAACCTAAACTTGAATCAGAACTTGCAAAGTTGATAAACAAAAGACGAAGCAAAAGAAATTTTTCAGATACTCCGATGACACAAAATCAACTCTCTGAGATTCTTTGGCTCACTCAAGGAATAACAGCCGAGATTGGAGTAGCGAAACTTCGTGCCGTTGCCTCCGCTGGAAACAGGCATCCTTTCAACAACTATGTTCTGGTAAACAATGTGGCTGGATTGAAGAAGGGTCTCTATCTTTATGAATCTGTCGCCAACCAGCTCATTCCGTTGAAACTTGGAGATTTAGCTGAAGAATTCAAAACCGCATGCCTTGGACAAAAAATGATTTCAAACTGTCAGATTTGCTACATTCAAACCGCAGTTACAGCAAGAACAACAGCAAGGTACAGGGCAAGAGGTTATCGATATATCTTTTTGGATGCGGGACACATTGGAGCACAAGCCCAGCTTGTCTGTGAAAATTTGGGGCTTGGTTCTTGTAATGTCGGTGCATACCTTGATGATTCAGTGGCTAAATTTCTTGACATCAAGAGTGAATTTGAGATACCGGTGTATATTACAGTAATTGGTGAGCCAGTATCCTAATGGATTCTGGCCACTGCAAGTTTTGTTATCTGCTTTAGAGTTTCCCTGACCCCTTCCCCGTTAACGGCTGATGCCTCAAAAATTGGAAAACGTCTCTCGGGGTTTAGTGCTTCTTCAAGCCTTTCGATTGGGATAGCGTTTACGAGGTCCCGTTTGTTGTACTGAAGAATCAATGGGATTCTTTCAAGGTCTAAACCATATTCATCAAGGTTGTCTATCATGTCTTCAAAACTGTCGATGTTTGCTTCAAATTTATCTGGATCAGAATCAGCAACAAAAACAATCGCATCAACTGATTTCAAAATTGATTTTCTTGTGAGTCCATAAATTGCTTGACCGGGTACCGTGTATACACCTAAGCGTAAATCAAAACCCCTGACCTTACCAAGATCAAGTGGCATGAAATCAAAAAATAGGGTTCGTTCAGTTTGGGTAGCAATGGAGGTAAAATTTCCCTTTACTCTATCTGGTACATAATCATAAATAACCTGCAAATTTGTCGTCTTTCCAGATAGTGCCGGTCCGTAGTAGACCACTTTAATATTAATTTCTTTTGTTGCGAAATTTACGAGTGCCATATTTAGTTCTCCAAACTACGGATTATCAAAGAATATCGTCCAGATTGAGATCGTCTTCAAGTCCAGCAGAAATAAATTCATCTGGAATTGCCTGCATCATTCTTTCGATGACTGGAACTAATATCCCGCAAATCTTTTTTGCCCAAAAGCGAATGGCACCAATCGGAGCTCGGTTATCAAAAATCATTATCAGTAGAGATTCCTGTGTCAAAAGTGAGATATGAATATTGTTCTCGGAACCCTGATGGAATGTGATTGTAAATTCGGTCTCACCAATCTGTCTTGCAAGTTCGTTTGTGGCGGCATAAACACCGGCGGCAAGTGCAGCAATGGATGATGCGGCGTGTCTGGTTGCGGGACCATGTTTGCTCACAAGTTGTCCGGATTTATCGACGAGGAATATGTGCTTTGCCTGAGAATCAATCAGTGTTTTTGCAAGATATTCATCTATCTCCCGAAGTTCTTTCTCGGAAATAACTAAATTCGTTAATTTTTCACCCATCTGTGAGGCTCCTTTTTTTCCTGAGCTTGTGTCAACGATGATAGCATTCTATGTAATAACTGTCAATGAGATATTGAATAGCAGTACACATTAAATATTTGTTTCGTATTCAAAATCTATTCTTGACTGAATAATATGTCGTGGTAAATTGTACTATATATGTGAAAGGAGATATTATGAGATATATGAAATTACTTGCATTGCTTCTAGTTGTTCTGTTGATTGGTTCAGTTTCTTTGGTTGCCTGTGGTGGTGGCACTACTGATAATCCAAAACCCGTAGACCCTGTTGACAATGGTGATGTTGTTGATGACAACGGTAACAATGGCGAAGAGGACGATGTTCTTGTTGTTCCTGGAATGGAAACCAATGTCAAGCTGAGTGTTGGCGACAAGATGCCAGACCTTCACTTCCCACTCCATCCCTGTTCACTTGGAATTGAAACCTCAATCTCTGAGTATATGGAAGAAGAAGGACTTGAAGCCCTTGTAATCGATTTCTGGGCTATCTGGTGTGAGCCATGCAAAGAAGAACTTCCGTTCCTTGAAGACGACTACAGAAAGTACAAAGACAAAGGTCTTGGCGTGCTTGCTGTCACAATCGATGAGTGTTCCCAAGAAGAAGAAATTGATGAAACTCTAAACGTTGATCCAAAGATAATGAAGTCTTTCAAAAAATTAGAGTATCCGCTTTCTGAAAGCTATATCACATACGATATTCCAGTTGACGGCAATCGTGAAATGGCAAAAGCACTCGGTGTAACCTCAATTCCAAGAACATTCCTCATCACAAAAGATATGGTTATTCATTACCAGCACACAGGATTTGACGAGAGCAAAGTTCACGCACTCACAGAAAAGATCAAAGAAGTTCTAGGCGAATAGCCGATAGATAATTTTTGAAATCAAAAAAAGCACGACTCTATGCGGGTCGTGCTTTTTTTATTGGCAATCTATGTATTTTTTATTCTGAAAAAATAGCTTCAACATTTTCTGTTGTGAGGTTGGGAACGATTCTTTTGTTGAGACCTGACAGAACATTTTTTACACCAATTTCAAGGAAATAATCGATGCCCATGGTCATAGCGATAAGAATTGATTTCTCCCAGAGTACGGGTGAGTTTATCTGTTTGATCAGATTCTCTCTGATTTCATCAGCTTTTTGAGTTGGTTTTGCATTGCAGTTTGCGATCACCGGGAATTTTGCATCAACAATTTCTGCTGAATTTATATCCGCAGTAAATTCTTTTGCAACAGGATCCATCAGTGATGAGTGGAACGGGGCAGATACCGGCAACAACCTTGCCATTCTAGCACCAGCTTCTTTTGCCAGCTCCATCGCTTTTTTGACAGCCTCAACCTGACCAGATACCACAATTTGATCCTTTGAATTGAAATTGGCAGGCTCACAAACTCCGAGTTCGCTTGCCTTTTTGCAGACCTCTTCAACCTTGCTCTTTTCAAGTCGAATGATTGCACCCATTGTCCCAGGGATTGAGGAGGTAGCATCACGCATCAATTCTCCACGCCTTCTGACCAATTTGAGTGTGGTTTCCAAACTCATGGAACCGGCACTGTACAGAGCAGAATACTCACCAAGACTGTGTCCAAGGGCTATCTGGCAGTCTGTTCCCTTTGAGCGAACAATTTTCAGCCATGCACAAGAAGTTGCAACGAGGGCGGGTTGGGTGTTCTCTGTTTGAGTTAATTTCTCAACTGGACCATTCTCCATCAATCCAGCAATATCGAATCCTAGAATTTCATTTGCCTGTTCGATAATTTTCATCGCACTTGGAAATTGCTTCAATTTCTCTGTCATGCCGACATACTGCGAACCCTGACCGGGCATCAAAAATGCGTTAGTTCCCATTTTTCAAATACTCCTTCATTAGTTGTTTGAATCTTTTTTTGGCTCTGAATGCTCGTACTTTGGCAAGATTCTCTTTTATTTTCAATTGGTCTGCAATCTCTTTGAACGAAAGTTCGTCCATTTCTCTCAGAATCAAAATTATTCGATATGGTTCCGGTAATTTTGAGAGTATCTGGAGTGCAATATTTTCTTCTTCAACTTGGATGGTTTTGTCGGTTGGTGTTGTGTTTATATCAACTTCAGCAGGTGGTCTGCGTTTTCTTTTTTTCAGTTCCCTGAGGCAGGAGTTCACAGTGATTCGATAAATCCAGGTTGAAAGAAGCGACTTTGCCTTGAACCTCCTGATGCTCAAAAAAACTTTTAAAAACACAGATTGCATGATGTCCATTGCATCATCTTTGTTGCCCATGATGTAGTATGCTTTTGTGTAAACCACATCCTGGAATGCCTCAATAATTATCTCAAAAGCAGATATGTCACCCGCTTTTGCTCGAACTATTATTTCTTCTTCGTTTGGAAGTTTACTCATTCTTTAAAAAATGAAATCAGGAAATATGCAAAGCCCACAATAAATATTATCCAGGATAACCATGGTGTGACATGCCCTGGAATTGAGATTCCAACCGGATGACCAAATTCATCCTTGATGACTATCATCAAAACACCACCAACCATCAAGAGAACAGCTAAAAACCTGTTTGCCCAGCGTAGCATTTTCCTTCTCCTTCCTTAGAATTCTAACTCTTTGATGATGATTTCGTGAGGTAGCATCTCAAAATACACTCTGAATTCAGGACCACTTATTGTGACGGATTGAGATTTTGAAATACCATTTGAAATCATCAGCAGGCGTTTTCCGTTATGGTCAATCGCACTGTAAAGAACATCAGGGTTTCCGTCATCATCGCTGTCCTTTGTGATGTTACAGGATAAACCAGTAACGGGATTTCCTTTTGTGAAATAGTCCATGTACTGTTTTATTTCTGTGAACAGGGATTTGGATTGCTCGATTAGATAATCTGGTGCAACGTAGTATGCCCAATAAATAATTCCTCTTGCACCCATGATTATCGGTGTCCAGGTCATCCATCTGAATTGGTGTTCGTTGGGTCTTGTCCAGTTGGGGTATGCAGAGATGTCTCCAAATGCTTGAGGTATAAAGTAGAAATTTTTGTTTTGTTTGAGTGCGATGCGATTTGCTTCAGATACCCATTTTGTCATCCAGTCGAGAACCTGTCTATCGGTTTCAACCGGGTAACAATCGATGAAAATTTCATCAGAAGAGTTTGAATATGGCTCAACAATTTTCCAATCCTGATAAACTGGAGCAAGAATATTATTCGGGTCTGGGTCTGCCTCTCTGATAATGTCGTAGATTTCTTTCATTCGTTCGGGGGTGATGTTTCGCATTTCGGGTTCATCACAGAGATACCAACCGTAGAGGGCGGGATGATCCCAGAACTCTGCGACCCTCTCCTGCAGACGTTGCTTCCCAGTTCTTCTGGTTAGTTTGTCCCAGTAAACCTGTGAACCGAAGTTTACAAAATTGATTCCATGGACAACGGTTTGGTCAAGGTCTATGAGGTCAACATTGAAAGAGAGCTTTATCCATTCATCTCGCTCTTTTGGAATATCTCCAGCTCTGACCTTTGGAAGGGTTTCACCATCAAACACTCGCTGGCACTTATCCTCACCCCAGTAGACTCGATATTTCCAGCTGAATCCACCAGTCAACTTTGCCGCCCAAAACTCAATCATTAACTCGCTGACATTTGAGCTTGAAGGGATATAAATCCAGTTCTCAATGATGTCGTGGGGTTGAATATTCATCACGGGATACCCGCCTTCAGCGAAGCGGAATCCATGATCATTTTTTTCATTTTTTCTAAATGCACCGTGGTGGGAGGCACGTTTGGAGTAGGCATGCTTGAAGCTCCATCGCCAGTCACCAATCGCGTGAGAAGGTTGTGGCATATCGTCATCCAGCCACATCCAGTCAGCCGTTACATCCAACAAAACTTTTATTCCCTGTTTTTCAGCTTCGTCAAGAAATGGTTTTATTTTGAAGTCTTCTCGACCCGAAAGAATGTAGGTGATTACAAAGTTTCCACCGAGGTCAGCAATTTCTTTCAGTTCAGTTGGATCAAGTGAAGAATACCAGCCAAGCGGAAAAAATTTCTCCTTGGGTTGCTCTTCATGAACAATCACAGGAACCTTGATTGGATCAGGCAGTTCAGTTATCTGAGTGTGAAAGCACCCGGCAACAACGAACACACACATAGCTATCGAAATTAGAAACATACTTGTTCTTCGCACGAGAACGAATATAGCAGATTCAGTTTTGTCAAGCAAGGTGAATGATTTTAGCAATGATGGTTTGTAACAAAAGCACCTTGAAATGGTCATAATCTGTGCAGGGAAACCTGACTAAAAACAATGGAGGTTTGATATGTTTAAAAACAAGATGAATGCATATGGATTTATGATCCTGGTTGGAATTTGGGCTTTGACACTTCTGCTTGGAATCTTTCAGGTTCCTATGATGACTCAGGCATCCGCATACGTTGGAATAATAATGGTTTTCTTCTTTTATCTTATTTCAAAAGAAGGAAACAATGGATTTGCAATTGTTGGATTTATTATCGGTGTTCTTGGTTCCTTTCAGGCTTTAGGTTCTGGTTTAATCCCCGGTCTTGGTATGATGGCAGGAATGGGTGGTGGTTATGGTGGTATGGTTGCACTATCAGCAAATGCATTATTGCATATCGCTTTCCTATTTTTTGCATTTGGTTTTATAAATAACAAGTCTAAAACTATAAACTGGATGGGTTGGATTCTTATGTTAGTCTTTATAATAACACCGATTTACCTAGTGCCATATGCTGGTGAGATTATAGTAAATTTAATTAAAATTGGGCTTGCGGGTCTATTTGTTTATTACCTTGCCACCGAAGCAGGAATCAATCTTCCGGGTAATATTGATGAACAGGTAAAAGAAAAACTCGGATAAACCTCAAGCACATACACAATCGTTTACCCAAACCCCCTCCTGGACTCTGGAGGGGGTATTTTTTTTAGATACAAAATTTTATTTCAATGTATTATCCAAAAATACTTTTTGTCATTGACTTACACAAAAAAACAAACAACATGTTCAGTACTCCACAGATAATATCTGTAAATAAAACAATTTGGAGGTCTCATTATGGAACTCGACGTAAAGCAATTTTGGTATGCTTTTTTGATTGGTGCAACTTACATACTGGTAGGTTGGGTTTGCAATGTATACCTTGGTGAAGTAGGAAATATTATATGGCACATGCTTCTTCTCGTTATCCTGTTTGCGGTATCTGGTTATGCTCTCAAAACAGTCAAAGGAATAGCAAATGGCTTTATTGCTGGAATCCAGTTTGTAATTGTGTGGTTAGGTTTATACATGGTGACTTTGGTTATTGGAATGGAAGTTTATGCACCATTTCCATATGCTGAGAAAACATGGGATATGCTTTTCACCTGGAAAGATGGGTTATGGCTTCCTTCAATCGCAGTCATCATGCTCGTAGTTGCACTTGGATATTTCCACGCAAAAAAAGCTAAATAATATTTTTGAATTAGCATAGCTTGAATAGAATCCCCCTTCAAAACTTTGAAGGGGGATTTGTTTTTTTTGGGAATAAATTGAGTTGTCAAAGACCCCCTTTGTAAGTGGTTAGATGGTATCTCGTCATTCCTGGACCCACCAGGAATCCAGGGTACCAGATGGTGAGTGAATATTTTCTAGAATAGTTATTTTGTCCGGGTGATTTGTTGCTGTTTTCTAATATCCATGTGATTTTATAAACCCTGGATTCCGCATCAAGTGCGGAATGACGGAGGTCGTCTGCTAGGATATTTGTTCTAAAAAATATTCCACGACTTCAAGCATGGAATGATAAACAACCATTCCGAACAGTACCCCGTCATCTTGAATATCTCTCGTCATTCTGAACTTGATTCAGAATCTAAAGGTTTGGACACCCGCGAGATAAACACATAATCATAACGATTACCATTCTGCATTTTGTCCATTGTAACCAAATCGATTTATATCTGTCCAATATTATAAGCAGGCAAAACCTGCAAATAAAATACCTGGAGGTTATAAGATGGAATTTGATAAGAAACATGTGATGTACGCGTTGGTGATTGCTGTGTTGTTTGCCGTTCTTGCTTGGTTATTTGTGAATGTGATCAAGATTGACTGGTTGTGGACTGTTCTTAAAATAGCTCTGGTCTATGGTGGGCTTGCCTTTGCCTTCAGAGGCGTTAAAGGTGTAGGAAATGCTATTATGGTCGGCATTGTTTACATAGTTGTCTTCCTTGTGGTGGCAATTTTAGTCATGCTGATTAAATGGCCTGGTGCTGCAATCTATCCACTTAATGTCCTTACAACCTTTAAGGACATGTTTGTCGCATGGCCAGGAATTTGGGTCCCAACTATTGCCCATTTGCTCTTCTTTGCAGTCCTTGGTTGGGCAAACGAACAGAAGTAATCCATTCTGAATTAACTTGAATTAGTTTTACAAAACACCCCCTTCGGACTTTGGAGGGGGTGTTTTCTTTATATATTTGGAAATAGATGATTATTCCAATATAGTATATAAGGTCACTTCAAGTCGGAAGATGAGAGGGTTATCTCTCAAATGATTTTGTAGGAGGTATCGTCGTGGATTGGATATATTACGTGGCAGGACCAATGTCATTGCTTTTTGTGGTGGGTGCGGTTTATCTCTTTTGGTATATTGTACTCAGGCACAGAGGTAAGGATTTGGACAACATGAAAATATTGGAAAATCTGAAAAAACACAAAGCAGATGGAAGCATTACGCATGATGATGCTGAGGTTATCGAGCGAGCAATGGGGATGAAGGGCTAGCTTGTAACAGTATTAGTTTTCCATGTAATCCTCAAGAATATGAGTATTCCTCGTTTCCACTTTTGTTTTGATGAAGTGATATGCTTTCTCAAAAAATATAATTAACATCAGTAGTGTTAGAATAATAGCCAGTAAAAGTTTCCAGGGTGGGATATCAATATTTCGTGGACCAGCAGGAATATCGCGTACTATCGATATATTTTTTGCGTGCATATCGAGTTCCCCGTCAGCAGATGGGTCTGCCCTAAAAACAGTTCCTTTTATATCGACAGTATCTCCAGTTGTCCGGTGGCTTCCCCAAAATTCAATTTCTGAAATCATCTCAGTGGTGGTCATCACACCAATCGATATGTAGTTTTCGTTATCGTAAACATTTATCCAGCAAAAATCTTTTCTTTCAAGTGGCTCACTTATCACCTCCCCCCTTAGGGTAACGAGGTATCCATCGAGAATGTCGGCATTTTCAATAATTTCAGCGGATGTAAGAAAATCTTTTTCCAAAAGATAGCTCAGCTTATCAAACGGTTCTTTCGCGGAAATAGAGCTGATGAATACAAAAGAAAGAGTGAAAATTATTAGAGCAGAAATTATTTTTTTCGTCATCATCTTGCTCGCTTCTTTCTAAAAATCATTAATCCGATTGCTCCAAAGAACACATAAACCGCCATGAATTCTAGTCTTCCAATCCACATCAGGAAAATATAAACCACCTTCAAGAGAGTGGGCATGGCAGATGATGTGATTCCGTTGGATAACCCGACATTTGCACCGGCTGAGATGGCTTCAAATGCTGACCTGTCCAGAGAATAATTGAAGAATAATCCAACAATTGTTCCAAACAGAAACAGGAAAAAGAAGGATATTACGATGAGAGCCGTTTGTTTGATCATCTCTGAATTGACGCTTGTATCTTTTATGTGGTGATATTTTGTTGTGAGGTAGGCGGACTCAGGGGTGATGAGCCTTTTAATCTCGTGCCAGATTCCTTTGAACAGAAGAGCCACTCGCATATTTTTCAGTCCACCGGCGGTTGATGCCATCGAGCCACCAATGATCATCGCGATGAAAACACCCATCATCGCCATTTGAGCCCATGAATGGTTGAACTGTGCAGCATAGATTGTCATTTGACCGGTCCCGGTGTGGGCGGACAGCATGACAAACAATCCTCTTCTGATTAATGCACCAAGTCCATTGAATATTCCAGCACCGGCAAGTCCGATTGTGACAAGAAGTAAACACAATGTAAGGGTGACAAGAAATGATTTAATCTCAATATTCTTGCGAAGCTCACCAATCTTACCACGCCAGATGCTGTAGTGAAGAACAAAGTTGAATGAACCGAGAATCATTAATATTTCATTGCCAATCTCAAATGCGAAGGAATGGTAAAAAATTGCATTTTGAGACATCGGGGCAAACCCGCCCGTACTCCAGGCAGACATGAACATCCAAGTTCCATGAAGAAATCCTCGGGCAAACGAGAATCCATCTATCCACGCTATGATGGAGAGAGATAAAGCACCTATAACAAGCATCCAAAGTGAAATATTCCATATGATGTGTGCGGTGTGTTTAACGGAAGGAACGAGAGCTTCATCCTTTCCTTCGCCTGCCATAATTTTGAATGCTCCACCACTGGCTTTTACCAGGAAAGTTAGAGCTAAAACAATGATTCCCTGACCACCGACATACGTCAGGATATGTCGCCACATATTCAAGCCATTGCTGACATGGTCGAGGTCCTTGATGATTGACAAGCCAGTTGTTGTAAACCCTGACATCACGTCAAAGTATGCGTCAAGGAACGAGCCGAAATGTCCAGAAAGATAATGAGGAACAGCTCCAAACAGACAGGCAATCAGCCAGGTTATTGCAGTAATTAGCATTGCATGAAACAGGCTTGGTGATTTGGTCGTTTTGAAATATTTTGTTACAAGCAAACCAAAAATGAAACAAACCGAAATACCGATTACAAAATCAAGTGCAGTGGAAAATTCATGGCTGAGCAAACTTGTAACCAGTGGAACAATCATTATGAAACCAATTCCAAAAATTATTCTTCCAACATAATGGAATACCAAAATAAAATCGTGTTTTGTGACTCTTCTTATCATATCAGATATATCAACCAGATAATTGTAACTATTGATATCAAAGCAACAATCAAAAGAATTGCCCAGGAAATTTCAGCGAACAATCCTCTCACGGATTCGCTTAAAGGTCTTCTGTCAGGTGTTTCAGCTTTTGAGGACCAGTTGATTGAAACTTGTTTTGACAGATACCAAAGAGGCATTTTTATTCGGTTATCGTTTTTTTTATTGCTCATATCAACACGTAATTATCTTCTTGAAATCCTCTTCGGCTTCCTCTGTGATGACAACGATTATCTGGTCATCCTTTTCAAGTTGGGTTGCACCGTATGGAATTATTACTTCTTCACCACGGATGATTGACACAACAAGGATTCCCTTTTCACCAAGCCCAAGTTCGATGAGTTTTTTCCCAACAAGTGCAGGGTTGCAGATTCGAGTTTCAACAATCCGTAATTTCCCCTTTGCAATTGGTGCAAGAGTGATCAAATCCTGGAGCCCCAAACCTTCGTGAATCAATTTGGATAATATTTGAGTGCTGTCAAAGGTAACATCGACACTTAGAGCCTTAAAAAGTTCAGAATTGCTGGGATTGTTCACTCGGGCAATCACCTTTGGAACCGAGAAGGCAGCCTTGGCAAGTTGACAGGCAACAAGATTATCTTCGTCTCGACCAGTTACGGCGACCAGGACATCGGCAGTTCCACAGTTCGCATCTTCAAGATATCTGATATCTGAGCCATCCCCAAGGATTGCAAGTGCGTTAGTTTCATCAACAATTTTTTTGCAATGTTCAGGCTTGAGTTCGATTACTGCAATATCGTGATTCTGTTTCTCTAAAAGTTTTGTGAGATTCAAGCCAACCTTGCCGCCACCGACGATTACAATGTACATTATTTACCTCCGTGAAATGCATCAACAATTTTTCGGAGCCTGAGGGTTGGAGCCATCACAATCCATGAACGAATATCCTCTGGGAAGCCTTCAATCCACGGGAATATGAGTTTTGATTTTGTTCGTATGCCCACAACTTTTGAGCCATATTTTTTTTCAAATTTTATAACACCTTGAGTATCTGTGAAATTTAATTTTTCTCGCTTCAGTTCGATTAGTTCAAAATCACCATTGTTTAGGGGGAGTTTTGAGCCAAGCTTGAATGATAAAATTTCTGCATACATCTGGTATGCACCGAGTGTTGTGGGGCATACCGAACGAAGGTTCAAGCGTTCGTAGGTTTTTTTCTTTCTTGGGTCGTATAATCTCGTTACAACCCATTTGTTTCCAAATAAATTTCTAACAGTTTCTGCAACCATTATGTTGATGTTGTCTGATTCTGTTACAACAGCCACTGCATCACAATTTTCAACACCGGCCTCTTTTAAAACCCTTGATTCAAATTCAACTCCGACAACCTTTGTTCCGGTGAATGCCATGGGCAGATTTTTGAATGACTCGGGATTTTTATCAACAACCGTAACATTATGACCGTCTGCAGACATCAAGGTTGCAAGCATCGACCCAACCCTGTCACAACCGATGACAATAAGATTCATTGGCATTCTCCATTGATTTAAATATAAAATGGCGGGGGTGCATAGGAATCGAACCTACCCGGGACATGTGCCCCACACTGATTTTGAAGACCAGGAGGCCCACCAGGACCCAACCACCCCCATCTTTCTTCGGTAATATATCACTGAGTCTGTATTCTTGCAAGGTCATGGTTTCCTTGGACCTAAGATTCTAACATCACCTTGTCTCCTCGTGTAACCAAGAGCATCGAGCAACTCAAGCAAGGCTTGGGCATATTTTCTCGATGTTCCAGCCGTATCCCTGAAGTCTGACAATTTTGCAACTTTATTTTTTTCAATAATACTTTTCATAATCGCAAATCCTTTGGTTATTGCAGATTTGTGAAAATACAACTCACTGGTTGCCTTTATGATTATTTTGTTTGTAATAAACTTTGCGATTGCCTGATCCAATTGACGCAATTGATTATCAAACACCTTTGCTCTACGAATTTGTACAAACTTCGGTGGTGAGAATAATTCCAGTGTGAACATTTTTTCAAGTTTATCCTCAAGGGGTGAGCGTTGCTCTTTTTTTGAGTTATCAATTATGTTTGATCCTTCAATTTTTAGGGGCTCTCTTATGGAATCATTCAGAACACGTGTAAATAAGGTTGTCTCGATGTCTGGTAGTATTCTTTTTTTTGCATCAGATGCTAAGATTACTGCAGTATCTTTATTTTCCTGGAAGTAGCTAATGATTTTTGCTCTAAAAATGTTTACCAGATTGTCCAGATTTTTTTTGAGGATAATAAATTCATTGAGTTTTACAAAGCTTTCCTGGTTTATGATGGTGGTAAAATGTGAGTTTGCACAGTTTATTTTTGGGCGTAAATCTTTTATTAGGGTGAGTTGGTTGCCATTTCTTGTGATTGTATCAAAGATAAATTCTTCATCTGTCATCTGAGAGATTGACTCCAAACGTTTCAGGGTGTCTTCGTGATTTGGTCTGTATTTTGGATCGGCTTCAATCACGATACCGCCACCAATTGTGTCGTTTGGTGCAATTTTTCTGAGGATAAACTTTGTCCCTCTGGTAAGTGGAAGTGGTGATTCAAGATGAACTCTAATGTAATCAGTTCCAATCCTAATTATATCGACCTCTTGTTCGATTGTGTCCATATGGATTTTTAATCTAGTGTACTTTTTCAGCTTGCCCGTGAGTTGAATTTTGGCATCAAACACTGAAAAATTGTTGAATCTATTTGGCGACAGAAGAATGTGTCCAGTTTCAATATCTTCTTTTTCTGCTCCTTGAAGTCGGACTGCGTATCTATTTCCAGCGGTTGCAATCCCAAGAGCCTCTTCAAAGCTCTCAAGATTTTTTACCTTGAAAGTTTTCCCAGAGGGAAAAACCTCAACAGTATCTCCAATTTTTAATGCTCCCTGCCAGAGGGTGCCACCAACGATAAGTCCTATTCCTTTGACGTTAAACTTTCTGTCAATTGGCATGAATACTGGCATATCGATTGATCTTGGTGTTGAGTTGTTCAGAGTCTCATCGATTATTTCAAGAAGTTTTGGAATTCCATCGCCAGTAATCGAGCTGACTTTTATGATTGGAGCATTTTCAAGGGTTGTGTCCTTGATGAGTTTCTGAATATTAGCCATGAGTTTTTCTTTGTCATGAGGCAGGTCTGATTTATTGAGGACAATAATTCCGTTTTTTATCCCCAGGAAATTGAGAATATCAAGATGTTCGTAAGACTGCCTTTGTGGTCCTTCATCACATGCGACAACAAACAGTACTAAATCAAACCCAACAGCACCAACGAGCATTTTTTTTACAAGTTTTTCATGTCCCGGAACGTCAACTACGCCACATCTTCGACCAGATGGAAGATCAAGAGGAGCAAACCCAAGAACAATTGTCATCTTCCTCTGTTTTTCTTCGGGGAGTCTGTCCGGGTTGACATTGGTTATCTGCTGAACAAGTTCAGATTTGCCATGGTCAACATGCCCTGCGGTTCCAACTATGAAGCTTCTGCTTCTCTTTTTGCTTTCCATTTAAGATACCCCCAGATCAGAGCATCCAAATCACCCTCAAGAACTTTTGATGCATTTCCAATCTCAATTGATGTGCGGTTGTCTTTTACGATGGTGTATGGTTGTAAAACATACGAGCGAATCTGATTCCCCCATTCGGTAGAAACACGAGGTCCTTTTAAATCCTTCTCTTTTTTTGCCTGTTTTTTGTCTTCAAGTTTTTGAAGTCTGGACTGGAGTTCTTTTAGTGCCAAGTTTTTGTTCATCAGCTGGGATCGTTCGTTTTGACAGGCAACTGCGGTTTTTGTCGGGAGGTGGGTTATACGAACTGCAGTGGCATTCTTTTGAACATTTTGACCACCATGACCGGAGGCATTAAAAACATCAATCCTGAGTTCTTTGGGGTCGATCACTATCTGTTCAGCCGGTGCAATCTCTGGAAAAACTTCAACGTATGAAAATGAGGTGTGTCTTCTGTGATTTGAGTCAAACGGTGAAATTCTAACCAGCCTGTGAACACCTTTTTCACTTTGTAAAAAACCAAACGCATAGTCACCTTCAATGTAGAGGGTTGCGGATTTTATTCCAGCTTCATCGCCAACTGAACGATTGGTTACAGTGACTTTGAATCCATGTTCTGTTGCCCAGCGGGTGTACATCCGGATGAGCATCTCTGTCCAATCCTGAGCATCCACACCGCCTGCTCCTGCTGAAAAAGAAAGGAAAACGTTTCCCTGGTCATATTTTCCTGACATCAGGTTTTTGAGTTCGATCGCTTCCAATTTTTCATTGGCATCGTCTATCGATTCTTTTAAGTCAGAGATTGAAGCGTCTTCCTCGCGGGAGAATTCAAGCAGAACATCTGACTCGTCAAGAATTGTTTTCACATCCTCAACCTCACGAAGTCGTCCCTTGATGAACGTCAATTCCTTGTTCAGTTTTGCGGCTTTTTCGGGATCACCCCAGATTTCTGGTTTTTCAAGCCTGGACTGAAGTGCATCCCTTTTTGGGACAAGGTGGTCAAAGAAACCCCCTGGCCTGATCGTATCGGATCCAGACCTTGCTGTGTTGTCTGACTAATTCTTCATCGAGCATATCTAGTACGGTTTCCTTTTCTTATCCAGAAGTATGTGATAGCCCGACCTTGGTTCCATCATCATGTCTTTTTCAAAACCGGCTAATTTGGCAAATAAATATCCTCTGGATGTTAGTCTGATGTCTGAAATATCGCTTATGTTGAGCGTTTTTTTATCAATCTTTGGTAGAGCAATAATTTGCACTTTTTCAGACACCTTTTTTGAGTTTAGTGTAATTGATTTTATACCATTTTTTTCTTGGTAATAAAGAGTGGATGTTTTTGAGTTGTACCCGATCAAGTCTGGTGCAGGTGATATTAGCGAGGTTGCATCCCCACTATCCACCTCAACTGAAAGTAGCTCCATCCGTTTTGTGGAGTTCAAATCTGCGGGTTTTGAGTGTACAAGTATGTGATTTTTGTCGATGACTCCAAGAATTCTTACGATGCTATCTGCAAATGATTCTTCGGCAAAAAAAGAAATTTCACCATCTGCAGGATTGACTGCGACCAGCTGTGTTTTTTTAACGGTGCTAGTACCCCATAGAAACTTTTCTTGAACCATCAAAGGGAAGATGAAACTGTCATTGCACCAGTAAACATACGGGGGATTGCTGAGTGTTTCTGCCAAAAGAGGGTTATCAATTTTCACTGATTCAAACTCCGTGCTACTGTATGTCGTTTGATTTGAAGCCAAGTCGATAATTTTTACCGACCCATCAACGAAAATAATAGCCAAATATTTTTCGTTTGTGGCAACGCTAATCGATAGTACATCTTCAACCTGAGGAAGTGACAGGGATTCATTCTCGGAGTAAAGATTGAATCCCGATGAAAACTTGGAATTGTCATCTTTCAGGGTCAAAGCACCGATACCAAAAATTTCATCCTTACCAATTTTTCCAAACAAAACCTTGGAGTTGTTGCTCTTCTCGGCGATGTATATTGAAGCACCACTTCTGTATTCAAGAATTGAACAACTCAGCATCTCAGTCTTTATCTTTTCGGCAAAAATACCACCACGTATCAAGAAAGCAAAAATCAGGAAACCGACACAAACTAGTGCAGTGATGATTATTTTGAAATATTTCATTACTTATTCTTTCCGCAACATTGCTTGTACTTTTTTCCAGAGCCACAGGGGCAGGGATCATTTCGACCAACCTTTGGAGAATTTCGTTTAATTGGTTGTTTGTTTGTGTTGTGTCCGCCACCGCGTTTTGGAACTGCACGACCTGAGACTTGCTCTCTTTCAGGGTTTATCTCTCTTGCTCTTGGGGATTCTTTGATGCGATCCTGGTTTGTTTGAGTCTGTTGATTGTTTTTTTGTCCAGTTGGCTGAAGCTTGAACCGGAACAAGTATTTTACGGTGTCTTCCCAGATACTGGCAAGCATTGCATTAAAGATTGCAAACCCTTCATTTTGATATTCCTGAATTGGATTTCTTTGTCCATAACTTCGGAGTCCAATTCCTTCACGGAGGTTGTCCATGCTGTAGAGATGATCCTTCCATTTGCCGTCGACAACATAGAGCAGAACGTATCGCTCCATGTTTCGCATAGTCTCCGAACCAATCTCTTCCTCTCGTTTTTTGTATTCTTCAAGTATTGTATCGACAAGATTCACAATCAAAGTCTCTCTGTCGGTAAACTTTATGTCAGCCACTCGACCGGCTGTAAGGTCCACCACTTCAGCTCTGAGAGATTTCAGATCCCATTCTTCCGGAATTATTTCGGTCGAAGCGTGTCTGTTGACAATGTCTTCTGCAACAGAGTTAATTTTTTCAATCACGGTATCTTGCAAGTTTTCTCCGTGAAGAACTCGCTGTCTCTGAGCGTAGATAATCTCTCGTTGACGGTTTAGGACATCATCGTATTCGAGGACATATTTTCTTGTGTCAAAGTTTCTTGCTTCAACTTTTTTCTGAGAATTTTCAATGGTTCTTGTGAGCATGGGGTGTTCAAGCGGGGTATCTTCGTCAATTTTTAGAAACTCAAATAAACCTTTGAGCTTCTCTCCACCAAAAATTCTTAACAGTTCGTCATCGAGTGCAAGATGAAATCTGGTTTCTCCAGGATCACCCTGTCTGCCGGAACGACCTCGGAGCTGGTTGTCGATTCGTCTGGAATCATGTCGTTCGGTGCCGATGATATGAAGACCGCCACGTTCAACGACACCGCCCGAAAGAGCAATGTCAACTCCACGACCAGCCATGTTTGTGGCGATTGTTACAGCATTTAATTCACCGGCTTTTGCTATAATTCCGGCTTCCTGCTCATGGTATTTTGCATTTAGCACTGCATGAGGGATATTCTTCCGCTTCAAACTCTTTGAGAGATCTTCAGATTTTTCTATTGATCTCGTACCAACGAGAACTGGTTGACCCTTCTTATAGCACTCTTCTACTTCAAGAATAATGTTTTTGAATTTAGCTCTCTCATTTTTCCAGATAACATCTGGTCGATCTTTTCTTATAAGAGGCATATTTGTGGGGACAACCACGACCTCAAGTCCATAAATCTCTCTGAACTCGTTCTCTTCAGTTTTGGCGGTACCCGTCATCCCTGCAAGTTTTTTGTACATTCTGAAGTAATTTTGGAACGTGATGGTTGCAAGTGTCTGATTTTCCTGTCTGACCTCCAGACCCTCCTTTGCTTCGATTGCCTGATGCAAGCCATCGCTGTATCTTCTACCAAACATCAATCTGCCGGTGAACTCGTCAACGATTACAATTTCATGATCCTTCATGATGTAATCAACGTCATTTTTGAAGAGTCTGTGAGCCTTAAGAGATTGGGTGACATGCCTGTTCAGTTCAACATTCTCTTGCCCGTACAGGTTTGTTACGTTTAGAATTTTTTCAACGTGCTGAACACCCTCTGGTGTTAGTGATACATTTCTATTTTTTTCATCGAGAGTGTAGTCCTCTTCTCTCAGTTGCTTGACAACCTTTGCCGCTTCGGCGTAAAGATGGGTAGATTTTTCAGCGGGACCGGAGATGATGAGTGGTGTTCGAGCTTCATCAACGAGGATACTGTCAACCTCGTCAACGATGGCATAATGAAGGTCCCGTTGAACGAGTTGGCTTGGATCACGAGCCATGTTGTCTCTGAGATAATCGAATCCGTATTCGTTGTTTGTTCCGTATGTGATGTCGGAACGATAGGCGTTTCTTCTGTCTTCATACGGAGCATTGCTTTGAATGCTTCCGATTGTCAGCCCAAGGAAAGTATATATTTTTCCCATCCACTCGGCATCACGAGTTGCGAGATAATCGTTGACGGTGATGACATGAACGCCCTTACCTTCTAAGGCATTCAGAAAAACAGGCATAGTTGCAGCCAAAGTTTTACCCTCACCAGTTTTCATCTCTGCAATTTTATTGTGGTGCAATGCCATTCCACCGATAAGCTGGGTGTCAAAAGGTCTCTGATTGAGTGTTCTTCTTGCACTTTCACGAACGAGAGCAAACGATGGGATGAGAAGATTGTCCAACTTCTCACCGTTATCTACCTGTGTCCTGAGTTCACCTGCTCGTGATTTTAGTTCATCATCACTCATTGACTCGAATTCAGGTTCAAGGCTGTTTATCTTGCTAATGATGGGGCGTATTTTCTTCAGATATTTTTCAGAAGAATCGAAGAGTGATTTAAATAATGCCATTACTAATTTTCCTCCACCGTGTTTTTGATTGGATTTGTTTTTTCTATCTGTTCAATCTTGAGAATGATTGCGAAAAATCCAGTTCGTTCAGTTTCAATATACAGTTTCATTCCAGGGTTCATCAGTTGCCAATTGTAATAAAGGTTGTTTGCCTTCATTTTTGGGTTGACAGAGACTGCACTGAATTCGATTGTTTCAAGCTCCGGGCTGTCAACCGAGATAACTTCGTTATCCCAATTTGGGATCGCCTGTCTTGATGGTCTAACGAGAACACTCTCGATTCTAAAGAAAGGTGTTCCATTTTTGTCCATAATAATATCGCCAACCTCAACTGAACGAGCTATTTCTTTCTCAAGGTTTCCTGCTTTACCCTCTATCCTTATCAAACTCTCAGAGGGTAATCCGGCTCTTACTCTGAAATTCATATAGAACATTGTGGAAATAAAAACGATGAGAACGATTATTAATGCATCCCAGAGGTTGAACTTCTTCATGCCCTGACAGGCTCCAAAATGCCGTAATCTCCATCTTTTCTTCTGTAGAGAACATTTACTCTTCCAGACTCAACGTTGTAAAAAACAAAAAAATCATGAGACAATAATTCCATTTGAACGATTGCTTCATCATACAGCATCTGCTTGACTGGTACTTCTTTGACCCGAACGATCTTGGGTGTTTCAAATTCTTCCTCTTCCACATAGACGGGTTCATCGATAACATCGTGATTCGCTTTTTTCCTGGTTTGAAACTTTTCTTTGTAGCGTCTAACCTGACGTTCAAGTTTTTCAGCAACGATGTCGACTGACTCCTTGAATTCAGAACCCTTATGTTCGGCACGAATAATTTTCCCAGAGGCATGAATTGTTACCTCGCAAGTACGAAATGCTTTTTGACTGGAAAAGATAATCTGAGCGGATTGGATGCCAGAAAAGTATTTATCCAGCCTCCCTATCTTTGTTTCTGCGTAGTCAACAACATCATCTTGCATGGTTACTCCACGACCTGTAATCTGTATTCTCACTGTAATACCTCCTTTGGGCATTTCTGCCATATGATTGGTTGTTATTTACCTATGTCAAGGCAATCATCTTTATATTCATTATAGGGTCTTGACAGAGTCCTGTCTACATTATAAATTAGTTATCGAAATGGCAGAAAATAAACAAACTAAAAAACTACTTGTTGTCGAGGATGACAAAGAGATCGCAAGACTCATTGAACTCCGACTTAAGTCTGAAGGATTCGACGTTCTCTGGATGAACAAGGGGCTCGATGCCCTTGAAAAATTCTCGTCCTACGATCCGGATTTGGTGATTCTTGATTTAATGCTTGATGACCTGGATGGGTATGAGATTTGTCGCAGGATTCGAAAGGATTCAAATGTACCAGTAATCATGCTTACAGCAAAAAGCACAGAACTGGATCAGGTTCTGGGTATTGCAACCGGTGCCGATCATTACATAACTAAGCCCTTTTCGTTAAATGTCCTTGTTGCAAAAATTCGTGGACTCTTAAGGCGTGCTCACCAATTCTCAGCTCCAGTGAAACCGAAAGACCACATCAATTATGGCAACATGTCAATCAATCGAAAAGCAAGATCGGTTCAACGTGGCGAGAGAAGAATCCATCTTACGGTCAAAGAGTTTGAACTCCTCTGGTTGCTCATGAGCAACCCGGGAAGGGTGTGCTCACGCGAAGATTTGTTCATCAAAGTTTGGAAAAGAAAGACACTTGTTGTCTGCAGGACAGTTGACGTTCATATCAATAAACTCAGGAAGAAGATAGAAGAAAAGCCTTTTTCTGCCTCGATGATCAGGACAATCCACAAGGTTGGCTATAGTTTTGATCCGATGGTTTGAGTTAATAATGGGTCTTGACAGATAGTCTAGATTTGTTAGAATCCTTTCCTGTTGTTCCCTGATAGCTCAATTGGAAGAGCGTGTAAAATTACCAATGCACTCACATGCTTTCACAAGCCGACAGTGTTGGTTTATCGCCTGTTAAGCGCATGGTTGTAGGTTCGAGTCCTGCTCCCGGTCCTGTCTTACTGACGTTAGTTCT
>CBDUSO010000005.1:0-74889 GCA_965370295.1 uncultured bacterium | reverse complement strand
GGCTGAAAAACTCGAACAAGTACTTCGTGAGTCACAAGGAAGTCCAGATGACGAGAACTCAAGTAGCCAGTGAACTCAGAGATAATTCAAAGTTTCTAATCCTCACTCATGTAAACCCTGACGGGGACACGATTGGTTCCGCTTTAGCACTTTCTTCCAGCTTGAAACTTGCCGGTAAAGAAACAATCGTTTGTGGAATAAAACCCATTCCACATGTTTTTGATTTTCTCCCTGGATTCTCAGAGATAATAAACACCGCAGATGATTTTGTGAATTCAAAAATCAAAGAGGGATTCACAATAATTTTTGTAGATTTCAACCATCTATCTCGTGCTGGGTTAAGCAGTATCCCTGATAACTCAAACGTGATTATTATTGATCATCATCCTGGTGAAACATACCCCACAAATAAATCAATCATCGAAACAGAGACTGCCTCAAATGCAGAAATTATTTACCATATTCTCAAAGCAGGAAACTTCCCAATAACAGTTGAAATTGGGAACGCAATTATGGCTGGGATACTCACGGACACAGGCTCATTCCACTATCCAAATGTCACAAACGAAACCATGAAAACTACCACCAAGCTAATCGAGCTTGGGATCAACATCTCCTACATTTCTGAAATGGTCTACGAACGTGCAACCCTTGCAAACCGAAAACTCCTCGGAGTCGCGATGAGCAGATTGAAATTGTCAAAAGATAAAATTTTCTCAAACACATACATTTTGCATCAGGATATTATCGAGCATAACGCCAAAAAAAATGACCTCGATTTCATCATCGACGAGGTAAGAAAACTGGCAGGGATCGAAGTCTATATCTTTGGCAAGGAATATACTCCCGGAGAATTCAGAGTTTCCATGAGGGGTCGAGGGAAGATTGACATTAGAAAAGTTGCAAACTCTTTTGATGGTGGAGGGCACAGAAACGCTGCCGGATTCACCTTCAAAGGTAGCTGGGACGATATTATCAAATTGGTTGAAGAGAAACTGATGACGGAGTTACAAGCATCAAATGAATAAAATCATGGGTGCAATTCCTCTCAAAAAAGAGGGAGGCTTGACCAGTTTCAAGTCATCGGATCAAGTCAGACGAATTTTTAATGTGAAAAAGGGTGGTTATGTCGGAACTTTGGATGAACACGCAACTGGTGTTCTTCTTATTCTTTTGGGTCCTGCCACAAAGCTGATTCGTTATCTTCCTGAGTTTGACAAAACATATGTCGCAACATTCAAGCTGGGTTCTACTTCAAATACTTTTGATGCATGGGGTGAGGTGGAGGATCATGGATATGACAACAGTATTTCAACTGAACACATCAATTCCATTTTATCCAAATTTTCAGGAAAAATCGAACAGATTCCACCCATGTTTTCCGCCAAAAAAATCGATGGAAAACGCCTCTACAAATATGCTCTTGAAGGAAAAGAGTTGCCCAGAAAACCAACAAAGGTCGAAATAAAATCCCTCGTTCTCCACTCATACGATGAAGAGAAAGGTGAAGGCAAATTTGAACTCACCTGCACAAAGGGAACCTATGTCAGAACTTTAATCTCTGACATTGGTGAAAACGCCGGTTGTGGAGCCATCATGACATCACTCATGAGAACCTCCGATAATAATTTTTCAATCGCTGATTGTTATTCATTTTCAGACATCCAGAACGAAGCAGAGGATGGAAAACTAGAATCTCTCTTGATTCCAATGGAAACACTTATTTCACATCTGCCTCAAGTACAGATTGATGACTATCAAAAATTCAGAGTAACAAACGGCAACCCAGCAAAAATCCATGGTAAACCAGCCCGATCAGGACTTATCCAAATGATGTTTGAGGGTGAACTCTATGGAATTGGAAAACTCGTAGTTTCAACCGGAGAGCTTCATCCTGAGAGGATTTTATGAACAACGTCTGGACTGGAAATCCTCAGAATCTTCAAGCTGATGAAAATGGTTGCTACATTCTTGGATACTTTGATGGAGTTCACAAAGCCCACCAGGAACTTGTCAGAAGTGCCGTTGAATACAGTAACGGGCATAATTTAATTCCAGGTGTTTTTACGTTCAACGGTCAACTCTTCACAAAGAGTATTCCAACGAGAGGAATGTTGACAACCCAAGAAGAAAAATGTGAATTTCTATCCTACTTGGGAATCCAGAACATCTTTATGGTCGACTTCACAGATTGGCTGCGCGACATGAGTCCCACTGAATTTATTGATGAAATCCTTACCAAAAGATTGAGAGCAAAAATCGTCATCGTCGGTCCCGGATTCAGATTTGGAAAAGGTGGAGCTGGAAACCCAACCGACCTTACAAACATTGCCAGGCAAAACGGAATCGAAGTCATCACAATTCCCTCACTCATGTATGACGGAAAACCAATCTCCTCCACTCGAATCCGCAAACATCTCCTCTTCTCTGGAAACATTTCCAAAGCCAATGCGATGCTCGGAAGAAAATATAGTATCTCAGGAAAAGTTGTTAGGGGAGCAGGAGTTGGCAAAACGATTGGATTTCCAACTGCAAACCTGCAGATAGAGTCAAAACACAAACTAATTCCAGCCGATGGAGTGTATGCCTGCATAGCCCACATAAAAGATGAGAAAATAATATCAGCTGTGTCAATTGGCAATCGCCCAACTTTTGATGATGACCATCAAAGTATCGAAGCATACTTGCTAAACTATAACGATGATTGCTATAATACGAGCTTGGAACTCGAATTTATTTCGAGAATTCGTGGTCAGAAAAAATTTGACTCACCAGAACAACTGGCGGAACAAATAAAACTGGACGTAATGAAGGTTAGAAACATTTCAGGAGGTCAACTGTGAGCGACGAAAAAAAGAAAACAGTCTATAATCCAGACGACATGAAAGATTTTGACTACAAAGAAAAGCTGAACGATCCGGGAAAATATCCATACACCAGGGGTGTTTATCCCTCAATGTATACATCCGGTCGCTTCTGGACAATGAGACAGTATGCTGGTTTTTCATCAGCAAAAGAGACCAACGAACGTTTCAAATTACTCCTCAAAAAAGGACAAACTGGTCTCTCAACAGCCTTCGACCTTCCCACCCAGATGGGATATGATTCCGACCACGAGATGAGTTCTGGTGAGGTTGGCAAGGTTGGTGTCGCAGTTTCAACGATTGACGATATGAGACAGCTATTTGACGGAATTCCGCTTGTGGATGTCTCAACCTCCATGACCATAAACGCCTCCGCAACCGTCATTCTTGCAATGTACATGCGAGTTGCCAGGGAGCAGGGTGGAGAGGTCAGCAGTATCAGAGGAACTGTTCAAAACGACATCCTGAAAGAATTTGTTGCCAGAGGAAACTATATCTACCCAGTTGAACCCTCCATGCGACTCAACTGCGACCTCGTCGAATACGCCTCAAATCACCTCCCAAAATTCAACACAATCTCAATTTCTGGCTACCACATCCGTGAGGCTGGATCAACAACCGCCCAAGAACTAGCGTTCACATTTGCAGATGCTTTTGCATATGTTGACGAACTGATAAGTCGTGGAATCCCAGTTGACAAATTTGCTCCAAGACTCTCTTTCTTCTTTGCATCTCACAACAACCTCCTCGAAGAGGTTGCCAAGTTCAGAGCAGCAAGAAGAATCTGGTCAAAAATGATGAAAGAAAAGTACAACGCCCAGGATCCAAAATCCTTCCTCCTTCGTTTCCACACACAGACTGGTGGCTCAACACTCACCGCCCAACAACCAAAAAATAACATTGTCCGAGTTGCATTCCAGGCACTGGCTGCAGTCCTTGGTGGAACCCAGAGTCTCCACACAAACTCTTTCGATGAAGCCCTCTCACTCCCAACCGAAGAATCCGTAACAATCGCCCTAAGAACACAGCAACTGATTGCTTTTGAAAGCGGAGTCACAGATTCTGTTGACCCGCTTGCCGGTTCATACTACGTTGAATCTCTGACAAACAAAATCGAAAATGAAGTGTATGACTATCTGGGTAGAATCAAACGGATGGGAGGCACGCTCAAATCACTCGAGCAGGGTTACTTCCAGAGCGAGATTGCAAGATCAGCCTACAAGTACCAGATGGACATCGAGTCCGGTGATCAAGTTGTTGTCAGTGTAAATAAATTCCAGACCCAGGAAGAACCAATGCCAGACAACCCGAGAGCTGGAATCGACGAAGTAGTTCGACTTGAAGAAATGAAAAATTTCAAAAAGAATCGCGACCAAAAGAAACTGAATGACTCACTAAACAACCTCAAAGAAATCTGTGAAGGTGAAGGAAACCTCATGGAACCAATCATTGAGTGCGTAAATGCAGATGCAACCCTTGGAGACATCTGCGGACTCATGCGTAAAATTTGGGGCGAGTACACAGCTGGTTAAAGAAGGAGTAAGAAGATGAATGGACTTTCACACATCGGAATTGCTGTTAAAAGTATTAAAGAGAGCAAAAAGAACTGGGAACTCATGGGTTTCACCTGTGACCACGAGAGCGAAGTGGCTGACCAGAAGGTAAAGGTTGCAAAGATGGTTTATCACAATCTGGTTGTAGAACTTCTCGAACCAACCAGCGACGATTCACCCATCGCAAAATTCATGGAGAAAAAAGGCCCTGGAATTCACCACATGTGCATCGAAGTACCCGACGTAAAGGCATCAATCGCAAATTTCCAAAAAAAGGAAATTCGCATGATAGACACCACGCCAAGAATCGGTGCAGGCGGAAAACCAATCGCATTTGTCCACCCAAAATCAACCGGCGGAGTCCTGCTGGAACTGGAGCAAGAGTAACATGTCAAAAAATTTAGTAATCACACTTGGTATAATTTTCATCCTCGTTATCGGAATTTTCTTTTTATTTTCCTCTGGAAGCTGTCAAAGAAAAAGTGGAGATGGCAACCAGCTCTCATTCACACACATGACCCTGGTCACACCACCCGAAACTGAAAACGTTGACTGGGTAAAACTTGAAGATGTTTTCAGAAAACGCCTATACGATCTAGCAGACATGCGAATCTTCCAGATTTCAAAAGATGGCAGTGAGGCCATCGTTGAAATCACAGGGGCAAGCGACCCAAACATCACAGCCTCCCTGCTCATCACCCCCCTTCACATCGTCATCAAAGATCGAAACAGTGAGAACAGCATGTTGACATCAGAGGACATCGAAGGAGTTCGTTCGATTTTCTTCGATGATGAACTACAAACTCTCGGTTTGTATGTCAGAGGAATTGAAGACGTTGCCTCCCGCCTCACCGAAGCGACAAGCTCAGCAACCCCTGAAACCCCCATCACATTTGATTTAATCATAGACGGCAAGATATTTGGTACCACCGATATCATGTCCCCAATTCAGGACAACAGCCTGCAATTTGAAACCCCAAAAGATATTGATGGACTCACTGTCGACATGCTCTCATTCATGATCAGCGAAGAGCTTCCGTTCCAGGTTGGCGTGGTTATTGAACATAGCTGGTTCATTCCACCACAGGGTAAAACTGAAACTCCGATTGCATTCCAGGATGTTATTGGGAAATTTCTTGGGAAGTAGTGGTTAATAATTCATCAGATTTTTGAATTGGAATCATATAATATAGCCTTATAACACAACCTCACCAATTATTGGTGGGGTTGTAAATTGAAAGATTCACTTAAAGCATCCTAATTAAAAATTTTGTTAGCCCATACCATGAATTCAGCTAAACTCATAACTTTCACTTCTTTGTGATTATTTTTATCATTTGTGTATAACTTGTTTTCCGAAACTTTTTTCAGCCAATCAACAGCTCCCTGTCTCGCACCCTTCCCATCAATAATGATAATTGCTAAACTCTCTTCTAATTTCTCAATACAGTTAAGATAGAGATACGGATATTTTTCATCAACACTTCCACCAACTTGTTGCCATTTACACTCAATCCGAAATCGCTGATCATACTTTTTTGAAATTATTAGAAATTCCATCTTACCTTTATGGTTATATATTGATTCATAGGGTGCGTCCTCTATCAATAATTCCTCACCATATTTCTCTGGCTTTTTGTACCAATCTTTGTACTTTACAATACAGAATCCTTTAGCTAAAAATACTGACTTAACTGTACCTTCGAGTATTTTTCCTTGTTTGTTTGCTTTCGTTCCCTGTTCTGACATACACTAGCTCCTATGAAAATATTGCTATAAGTTCTTTCACTTTGTTTCTTTCTGATCCCTTACAACTAATAAAACGTCTTACATCAAATGAATCAACTTTTGCAGATCTATACGCATTACAAGTATATTCGGTCGCATGATTAGAAATCACAACAGGTATATTTCTTTTTGAAAGCTTTTTTGCCAAGCCAGCAAGTTCAGATTGTTCGTTTTGCCCAAATCCACCAGCAGAATAAGTTGTAAAGTTGGAAGTTTTGGACAAGGGGACATACGGTGGATCACAATATAGTACATCGCCATCAACTGCTTTTGACATTGTTTCCCTAAAATCACTCACGATAAAAGTGGCTTGAGAAGACTTAGCTAAAAAATATTTCAATTCACGAAACGGAAAATATGGACTTTTATACCTACCAAAAGGAGCATTAAATTTTCCGCTTTTATTGTATCTACACAGACCATTGTATGCATGCTTGTTCAAGTACAGGAATATTGCAGACTTCTTCACTACGTCATTTATAGAATTAAAGATTTCCCTTAATTCATAGAATCGTTTTTCAGTGTTATTTCCTTTAAAATATTCCTTTGTATACGCAATAAACTCCATTCCTTCCTGTTTCACTAAGTTGAATAGATTTATTAGATCATTATTTGAATCTGCAAGCAAATACTCATCAAAATCTGTATTTAAGAAAACAGCACCCGAACCGACAAATGGCTCTATTAGTCTTTCCCCACGTGGTAACACTTTTTGAATTCTATCAATAATTCTATATTTGTTTCCTGGCCATTTCAGAAAAGGTTTCATTTGACTCCTTTTATACATTTCGAGTGTATCATCAGAAAGTATTTTTTTCAAGTGACGTATCCAATCAATATTTTTTTGAAACTAGATAACTACGATATCCAGAAAGCAACCCCAACATCTCAGAAATAGTACCAGCTCGGACTGCTTGCCCGCGAAATGAGGATGCACCGGGCAAACCCTTCACGTACCATGCCCAGTGTTTTCGCATTGAGGCGACTCCGAAATAATCTCCCAGGAGTTTGACTTCTTCTCTCAGGTGATCCGCCATCACGGAGAATCTCTCATCAATGGTTGGTCGGTCAGGAATTGGGAGTCCATCTAAAGCTGAGTTTATTTCTCTGAAAATCCAGGGATTTCCAAGAGAAGCTCTGCCAATCATCACAGCAGAAACTCCGGTTTTCATAACTTCTACAGCATCTTCTGGTGTATCTATCCCGCCGTTCCCGATGACTGGAATATTTAGTTCATTAACCAATTCATTAAGAATTTCCCATTGGTATGGACCTTTTTTTTGCTGACTTGCAAAACAACAATTGATGGCTAAAGCACTGGCACCAGCATCCTCAACCATCTTTGCAAGTTTCAAATAAATTGGTTTGTCTTGGGTTAAACCCATTCGGATTTTCACGGTGACCGGGATTGCTACCGATTTAACCATTGCAGAGACGATTCTCGCAATTCTGTCCGTGTCGGAAAGAAGGGCAGAACCAGCTCCACTTTTTACAATCTTTGGTTCGGGGCATCCACAGTTTAAGTCAACAAAATCAGCACCAGTCTGTTCGATATATTTGCAAGCATTAGCAAGGTCTTCTGGCTCTCTTCCAAAAAGTTGAATCGTTACAGGGCTTTCTTCTTCTGCCAAGTCTATCATTTTGAAAGTTTTTTTATTTTTGTGCAGGAGTCCAAGAGCCGAGATAAACTCAGTGTAGATGAGACCTGCACCATATTTGCGATTTATTTTTCTGAAAACCGAATCGCCAACTCCAGCAAGTGGTGCAAGGATTGTTTTTCCCTGGATGGTTTTATTTGCTATTTTCCACATTTTTGTCGTAGAGAGCCTTCAAGCCATAGAGCGAAAGGAATGGGTCGTAGCGGTTGATTGATGTGGTTGATTGGGAGATGATGTTTAGCAGTCCACCGGTTGCAATCACAATTGGCTGCTTTTTCATCTCTCTTGCCATCTCCATGCAGATTCTGTCGACAAGTCCTGCAAACCCCAACACAATTCCAGCTCGCATTGATTGAATTGTGTTTTTTCCGAGTGCTGATTTTGGTTTTGCTAGTTCAATCTGGGGGAGCTTTGCAGCACCTGTTGCAAGAGACTTTGCAGCAGTCAAAATTCCGGGGGCAATTGCAACACCAGAAATTTCAGGCTTGTCAGAAACTGCAACAAAAGCAGTGGCGGTCCCCAGCGAAACAATAATTGCTGGCAATTCATGTCTTTCCTTGGCACCAACAGCCAGACAGAGGAGGTCTGAACCTAGTTCTTTTGGATTTTCTGCACCAATTGCAATCCCCGTTTTTATTCCAGGTTTTACAGTGATGCAAGTGTGTCCAAGGGTTTTTTCGATTGCCCTTTCCAGAAGAGGGAGAATGGGGGGCACAACCGACGAAAGGATAGCTCCCTGAAACTCGGATGGGTCGATGTCTTCTGCCTGGAGGAGGCTTCTAAGAAGTACAACATATTCATCAGAAGTTTTTCCGGGATCGGTTGAGATTCGGAACTGTGCCATCATCTCATCACCATCGAACACACCGACTTTTATGTTGGTGTTTCCACAATCAACAACGAGTATCAGGGAGCCAATTTTCATGTTTATTTTTCCTATTTTACACAGCTTTAGAATCTGATGTTCCAAATCGTTCAATGAGAGGTGGAACAATTGCGAGACAAAGGACTACTGCGAGGATTAATTCGATTACGCCATTTGTTGCGGCAATTCCCGTTGCCATTACCAATCTGCTTTTCATGGTTTCACCAAGGATTGTTGGGAATACAACACCAAGACCAAGGGTTAAAACAGTGTTTGTGACTGTTCCAACAATTGCAGAAACTGTGGTGGCAGTACTTATTTTTTTCATCTTCAAAAGTGAAAGAATTCCAGGAATTCCAAATGCAAATGCAAGTGCGATTGTGAACATGATACCATTTGCACCAAATGGTGCAGGTGCTGAGACAAATGTGTTGTAACCAACAACTAAAATGCCAGCAATCACGATTCCACCAATCGTATAAGCTAGTGTTGGATTAATATTTTCTTCTTTGCCAAACAATTTCTTAATTCCAACATATGCGAGCCATGCAAAGGGTCCAATCAAAAGTCTTGCTGGAATAAGGACATACGGTGGGAATATTGCACCAAACTGTATTGTCACAATTGTCGCAAATATCACACCAAGCGATAAACCAACCACAGGACCACAGAGGATTGCACCAATAATAATTGGTATGTGATAGAGAGTCATGGCTCCTGCCAAATTTGGAACCGGGACAAGTCCTCCAATAAACCCCATGATAATCATCAATGCTCCAAGAACACCCGCTAAAGTAATCTGTTTTGTTGTCAATTTGAACATCTTGTTCAACTCCTTCTAGGTCTTCCCCTTTTGACTTTGGTGGAAGCCTCCATTTTTTGTTTGGCTCAGAAAATTCATGATGCCAACGAATGCAATATAACAAAGAAATTCCGTTTGGCAAGTTCAGAATATCTTACATATACATACATATATCATCAATATTGCATACAGACGTTTTTATGTTATCATCAGAAACAGAAAAAATGACAAAGGAGTTAGATATGGAATTTGAAGTATTAGGTGGTCAGTTGCCGTTGGTTGTTTGCAAGATGAAGGCAGGCGAGAAAATGATGTCTGAATCCGGTGGAATGAGTTGGATGACACCAGGAATCAAAATGGAAACCACAATGAAGGGTGGTTTGATGGGGGGATTCAAGAGAAGTCTCTCTGGTGAAAGTGCATTCGTAAACATATTCACAGCCGAAGGTGATGATGAAATTGCATTTGTTTCATCATTCCCAGGTCAGATTTTAGCCATGAAACTCGAAGAAGGACAGCATATCATCGCCCAAAAAGGAACATTCTTAGCTGGTGATGACGAAATCAAACTTGAGATGTTCTTCAAAAAGAAACTGATGGCTGGACTGTTTGGCGGAATGGGTTTCATCATGAACAAAATTTCAGGACCTGGCCATGTTTTCCTTGAGATTGACGGTGCACTCACGGTCAAAGACCTTGCAGAAGGTGAAGTTCTCAAAGTAGACACTGGACACGTTGCAGTTTTAGAGCCATCTGTAACATTTGAAGTTGAAAGATTGAAAGGCTTCAAAAACATGTTCCTTGGTGGTGAAGGATTATTCCTTGCCAAGCTGACCGGACCTGGAAAAGTCTGGTTGAGAAGCATGTGTGCAGGAGATCTTGCAAAGATTCTTAGCCCGTTTATAGCAAAGAAATAGATTTTTTATAAAAAAGGGAGCGAGCTTGAAATCCATCTCACTCCCTTTTTCAATTGACTATATTTTTTAATTCCCTATAATTTTTGAGTAATGGAACTAAAGATCAAAAAAATTCTGCTGGAAAAAGAGGATGTCGGTAGGGTCATTGCTAGAATTTCACATGAAATTACTGAAAACAATCGTGGGGTTGAAGGGATTGCACTCATCGGTATTCACCGGCGTGGTGTTCCACTTGCCCACCGAATTGCAAAAAAGATTGAAGAAACTGAGGGCAAAAAACCACTTGTTGGTGAACTTGACATCACACTTTATCGTGATGATCTCTCCCTTCTCTATGAAACACCAAAGGTCCATAGAACTTCCGTTGACTTCAACATCAAGGGTCGCGTTGTAATACTCATTGATGACGTTCTCTTCACCGGTCGAACGATCAGGTCTGCAATGGATGCACTCACAGACCTTGGAAGACCCAAAAAAATTCAACTCGCTGTAATCATTGACCGTGGACACAGAGAGCTTCCAATTCGTGCAGATTATGTTGGCAAGCAAGTTCCAACATCTTTCTCCGAGGTGGTTGAGGTTATGGTTGAAGAAATCGATGGTCAAGATCGTGTGATTATTGGAGAGAAGGTAGATTGATAATCTACAAACTGAAATAACAGACCCTGGCTTGTATCGTTGCCAGGGTTTTTTTTTGAGAAAAACTAGAAAAAGAGATAGTCAAGGAGGTTGGAAAAGATGGGTTTGAAACGAAAACACCTGCTGGGACTCAAGGATATGAGTCGGGATGAGATAAGCCTGATTCTGGATTCTGCTGAGAGCTTCAAGGAACTGCTTGGTCGTGAAATAAAAAAAGCTCCAGTGCTACGTGGTAAAACAGTTGTAAACCTCTTCATGGAGCCATCAACAAGAACACGAACAAGTTTTGAGCTGGCTGCAAAAACACTCTCCGCAAATGTTATCAACATAAATGCTTCAACCTCAGCTGTTCAAAAGGGTGAATGTTTGAAGGATACCGTTCTCACCCTGACCGCACTTGGTGCTGATTACATCGTAATCAGAACGTCAATGTGCGGAGCTCCTCACTTCATCTCAACATTCTTCGGTGGACATGTTTTAAATGCTGGTGATGGTGTCAACGAACACCCGACACAGGCACTTCTCGACCTCTACACAATCAAAGAGAGGCTTGGAAGCATCGAAGGAAAACGTGTTCTGATTCTTGGCGATGTAAGACATTCACGAGTCGCAAGATCAAATATTTTTGGCTTGAAGGCGATGGGTGCAGAAGTCGGACTATGTGCCCCCCCAACCTTGCTCCCAAAAAATATTGAGGATTTGGGAGTGAAAGTTCACTACAACCTCGACAAGGCACTCCCTGATTATGACGTTGTGAACATTCTTAGAATCCAACTTGAGAGACAAAAACAAGGAATGTTCTCAACCTCTCACGAATACTATGAACAGTACGGAATGACCAATGCCAGACTGGCAAAACACCCAGACCTCACGATAATGCACCCCGGTCCAATGAACCGAGGAATCGAGATTGACCCGGGTGTTGCAGAATCAAAAAACGCCACAATCACAGAGCAAGTTACAAACGGAGTGGCAATCAGAATGGCAGTTCTATATCTCCTGCTTGGAGGTGAATCAAATGAATAAATCCACAGTGCTTAAAGGTGGAAAAATTGTTGATGTCGAAAAACTTGAGAGCCTTGAGAGTGATGTCCTGATTGAAAATGGAAAAATTTCAAAAATCGGAAGCAATCTCTCTGGTGATGAAACCATTGATTGCAAGGGGATGCTCATCAGTCCTGGACTGATTGACATTCATGCCCACATTCGTGAACCCGGCTTCGAACACAAAGAAACAATTGCAACTGCGACAAGAGCGGCAGCCGCCGGTGGATTTACCACCATCTTTGCAATGCCAAACACCGAACCCCCTTGCGACAACGAAGCCACCGCACTTTACATCAAGAGACGCACGGAAGACATGGGCATCGTAAATGTTGAGCCAATCGGATGCATCTCCAGGAATCGAGAGGGCAAATTCCTCGCTGAGATGGGCGGGCTCGCAAGAGCTGGTGTCAAAATGGTCACCGATGATGGCTCACCAATTTCATCTGCAAACCTCATGCTTCTTGCTCTCAAATATTCCAAGGCATACAACCTTCTGGTTGCAAACCACTGTGAAGATTTGAGCTTGTCTGGAAAAGGTGTCTGCAGTGAGGGATATTTTGCAACACTCTACGGACTGAATCCAATCCCAAAATCTGCCGAAGAAACCATGGTCGCAAGAGACTTAATCCTGGCTCATGAAGCAGATGCAAGACTTCACATCCTCCACGTTTCAACCAACTGGTCTGTGGAACTCATCAAGCAGAGCAAGGCCCAGGGAACAAAAGTAACCTGCGAGGTTACCCCTCACCACCTGACCCTGACCGACGAATTGCTTGGAACCTACAACTCAAACTGCAAAGTGAACCCCCCACTTAGGAATAGTAAAGATGTAGAAGCATGTCGCAACGCTCTTCTTGACGGCACAATCGACTGCATCGCAACCGACCACGCCCCACATGCACGCGAAGACAAAGAGGTTGAGATTGATCTTGCACCTCCTGGTATCAGCGGATTTGAAACTGCAATCGGGCTACTCTTCAACGAACTTGTTCACACAGGAATCGTTTCGCCAGAATTGATTCTCTCAAAAATGACAATCGGTCCCGCAAAGGTCATGGGTCTGAAAAAACCAATAATCAAAGTTGGAGAAAAAGCAGACATCACAATCATTGATCCAAACAAAGAATGGACAGTAAATCCAAACGAATTCCACTCTTTAGGAAAAAATACACCACTTAGTGGCAGAAAGCTGAAGGGCAAGGTTCACGCCACAATCGTTTCTGGAAGGACAGTTTATCTGGATGGAAAAATCCAAGCAGATATTTAGTCGAGTTGAGATTGTTTCAAACATTGAAATCCCCGGAAGCAAACTCAAACTCCTGACTTTTTTTGAACCGACAATTGCACTCACAGGTAAACCTGGACAGTTCGTGGAACTTGGAATTCCAGGATGTGTTTTACCAAAACCCTTTGGGATAATGAACACCCAAAAGTTTGGACTGGTCGAGATTTTATACCAGATTGTTGGCAAAGGAACTGAAACCTTATCCAGGATGAACGAGGGGGAGATAGTCACCGTTCTTGGTCCTCTCGGTAACGGTTTCACTCTTCCAGATTCAGAGAATTGTTATCTTGTTGGTGGTGGAACTGGGATTGCTCCGGTTCTGTTTCTCTCAAACTATTTGAAGGATAAAATCAATTCAACCTTGTATCTCGGTGGTCGCTCAAAAGACTTTCTTCCAGAAATTAACTTTCTCCCTGAGAACTCTGAAATTGCAACCGATGATGGTTCTGTCGGATTTTATGGAAATGTCATCGAACTTATGCAACAGAAATTAATTCCACCTGCACACGTTTTTGCATGTGGTCCAAAACCCATGCTGAAGGCTCTCTGGAATTTGGTGAAAGACTGGAATACCCAAGTCGAATTCAGTCTTGAAGCATACATGGGATGTGGAATTGGTGCCTGTCTGGGTTGCCAGATTCAAACAAAATCCGGTCAAAAGCATGTATGCACTGATGGTCCGGTTTTCCCGGCAAGCGAGGTCTCTGATGTTCTTTGATCCTGTAACAACCTTCCTCGGAACAGAGTACAGCAATCCTGTTCTTGGCGCATCCGGAACGTTTGGTTGTGGTGAGATTTACAAGGATATTCTTGATTACAGCAAGATTGGTGGTTTTGTCACAAAAGCTGTCACATCAAGCCCGAGGGCTGGAAATCCTGGTCAAAGAATTGTTGAAATATCCGGTGGAATCCTCAATTCCATCGGTCTTGAAAACGAAGGTTTAGCAAATTTCATTGAGAATAAATTACCCCAGTTTGAAAAATATGACTGCAATATTTGGGTGAATGTTTCGGGTAATAGCCCCGAAGAATATATCAATATCATCGAAACCATCGGCAACCACCCAATGATAGCTGGATTTGAGATCAATGTTTCCTGCCCAAATGTTTCGATTGGGGGAATGAGATTTGGGACATCAGCCGACCAGGTTCGATCCTTAACATCTCGAATCAGAGTTAGAACCAACAAACACATAATCGTCAAGTTGAGTCCCAATGTCACAGATATTGTTTCAATTGCAAAAGCCGCCAAAGAGGGCAAAGCACACGCGGTAACAGTTTCAAATACATTTGTTGGAATGGACATCGACATAAACAAAAGACAACCAACACTTGGAAATATCACGGGGGGTTATTCCGGACCCTCAATCCTTCCGCTTGCTCTTCGTTGTGTCTGGGAAATCTACAAAGAGGTCAAAATTCCCATCATCGGCTGTGGCGGAATTTCAACTGGATTGGATGCAATAAAATTCCTCATGGCAGGTGCCTCCATGGTTCAAGTTGGAACTGCAACCATGAAGAATCCACTGGCTATGCAAGAGATTGCAGACGAGATGAGCATTTGGGCAAATGATAATGGATTCTCAAATTTTTCTGAAATAACAGGAGTCGCACATGGAAAGTAATCCAGCCAAAAAGTTGATTGTTGGACTTGATGTCTCAAGAGAACAGGCATTATCACTTTCAAAAAATCTTCCTGCTGATGTGATGGTCAAGATCGGATTGAAATTATTCAACTCATCCGGACCAGAAATTGTCAGAGAAATCTCCTCCATGGGCAGGAATATTTTCCTTGATCTAAAGTTTTTTGATATTCCAAACCAGGTCGCAGATGCCTGTGAGGTAGCCTGTGAGCTCGGAGTTTCAATGTTCAACCTGCATGCCTTAGGTGGAGCTGAGATGATAAAAAAGTCTCGTGAGAGAATCAACAATTGGGCAGAAAAAACCAGAAGAGATAAACCGAAACTCCTCGGAGTTACCATTTTAACATCATTCGACACTAACAGTTTGAATGAAATCGGAATTCCTGACAACAACATCGAAACAGCCGTGAAAAGGCTTGCAGAAATTGCACTCACAAATGGATGTGATGGACTGGTCTGTTCTGCCAAAGAACTCACCATGCTCAGGGAAACATTTGGGAATGACTTCCTTGTGGTAACCCCTGGAATCAGAAGAAAAACTGACGACCTTGGCGACCAAAAAAGAGTGATGACCCCAGGGCTTGCCATCAAATCCGGAGCAAGCCACATCGTTGTCGGAAGACCAATTTACCAAAGTGACAATCCTGCTACTGAAGCAAAACAAATAATTGAGGAGATGGAAAATGCCAAATAACAACCCAATGGAAATCTTAAAATCAACATCCGCAATTACAACCGGACACTTCAAACTCTCATCTGGTTTACACTCTGGAACATACATTCAGTGTGCAAAAGTTTTTCAGTACCCAGAAAAAAGCCAGCTTTTATGCGAACTATTAAAAGAAAAACTAGGGAATCTCGATGTCCAAACGATCATTGGTCCTGCAGTTGGTGGAATAATTTTTGCGTATGAAATGAGTCGAGCGTTTGGCGTGAGAAATATTTTTGCAGAAAGAAGAGACGGCAAGATGACATTTAGAAGGGGGTTCTCACTTGAAAAAGGTGAACGTGTCCTTCTGTGTGAGGATGTTGTAACAACCGGTGGCTCAGTTGCCGAAGTTGGGAAGGTCGCCGAATCGCTTGGTGCAAATGTTGTTGGTATCTGTTCGCTTGTCGACAGGTCAGGTGGAAAAGCAAGTTTTCCTTGGAAATTCACTCCACTCATCAGTATGGAAGTGAAAACTTACAACCCTGACGAATGCCCTTTATGCAAAGATGGTGTTCCAATAAATTCACCCGGATCAAGATTTACAAAATAATTTAGCTTACTTTGCAGGTTTTTTTGACATTATTTGGTTCAGTTTTTCTTTTGACAAGCCATACCATGCAACAACGGGAACAAGCAATGGAACCGTTGCGATAAAGAAGCTTGTCATGTTCAACATTGTTTGTGAAAAGGTGTTTGAAACTGCCATATAAACAGCCAGGTACTGCCCAAGGATTGTAAAACCCAAGAGCATCAGACAGATAAAAATAAACCACAGCAACAATTTGTAGTTTAGTTTTCTATCTCTATAGATAAATTCGACACCCCAAGTTCCGATCATTAATATTATGAACGGTATCAACGGACTAAGAAGTGATGTTTCCACACCTGATGATCTTTCAACATAAAAACCAATATTCCAAATCATCCCACTTACGGCAGAGTCAACCAATAACGCATACCATTTTGCAACCAGCGTCCAAAGCGTGAATACAACTACTGTCGTTACAGAAATTCTTAAAATAAACGCTGATCTTGTGGTCATCTTGTGTTTACTTGGTCTTTTTTGGTGGTGCTTCTTTAACAACCTTTGAAACAAATATCCAGAAAAGCAATATCAAGAAACCGATCATAATTAGTTGCCACAGATAGGCATGTATGAAATCAAACGCATTTGGCCAGTATGCACCAACGAGCCCAAGAATGATGAATCTGAACAAATTAACGATGTATATTGCGGGGAATCCAATCAAGAATCCCCAGATATTTTTTAGATAATTTCCTGTCGGGTAAGCAAGAACTGCTGCTGAATAAACTATCCAAGCATAAATTCCAGTACACTCATAAATTACTTCCATCCTGAATCCGCTGAGATTTATAAAAGCTCCATTCATCCCACCAAATACCGATTCAAAACTTGCCGTAACACCAAACACTTTCATTATTCCAATAAGCGGGAAACTCACAGCATAGGTCAAACCCTTTTGCATCGGATTCAGGTATACCTCACGAACCCCCATTACGTTCAGGGTTGGTATATTCATGTGTGTGATTATCTGCAGTACAATTGCTATCAATACACTGAAAATAATCCATAATATTACGGATTTATACTGTCTTATGTTGTCTATAGTTTTCTCAACGAAGTTGCTCATATTTCACCTTTTACTAAATGCTTCTAACCCCACACATTGTGTAGAAAATCCTTATAAATTGCAAGGACAACAAAAAAAGGGAGTCTCGTAAAAGACTCCCTTTTTTATTTCTTATCAATGACTCTGTCTAGCTAACATATTCCACTGTTAGCTTGTTATGCAACAATCATTGCCTTTTTTCTGATAATAAAGAATGCACCGACTCCTATGAGTCCAAGGATAACGAGGAGGAGTGACATTGGTGTGAGTGCGGGAACTTCTGGAGCTGGAGCAACGGCAACAGCAAGGTTTCCACCAGAAACAAGGAACGCATAGAGCTGTGGAATGTTTGTGGAAGACTGTTCTACGCGAGCACCGGATATTGATATTGTCCAGCGACCCTCTTTAACCTGGTTTGGTGGGATAACAACGCGTTCAACATTATTTCTTCTGTCGAAGTTGGTTCCACCTGGGTTTGCAGCCGATGTACGACCCCAAGATTCATACTTGTTTGTGTGCTGGTCAATGTGTGGGTCGGTTGTATAGATGTTACCATGATACTCTGTTCCGCCTGGGTCAATGACAATGAGATCAAGGTCATTTGCGAGTGCTACCTGTGGGTTTGGAAGTTTTGGCATATCGATGTAAGTAAGAGTTGCTTCAAATGGGACAGTGTTGTCGGTGACATCATAGTAGAAATAATGTTTTTCACCGGTTGTGATACCACTATCATGATCTTCAAAAAGTGTGTAGGTTGGTGGATCTGGGTATAGAGATCTCTTTATGTCGAGTCTTCCGAAGCCTTGACTATAGCTTGGTTTGGCTGAGAGCCATTCCCATGCACCGTATCCTGCACCTGGTGCCTGAGCATCATAACCAGGTTGTCCACCGAGGTTTCTTGCTCCATGGATTAAGGTTGCTTTGATGAGAGCAGAGGAAGGATTTGGATACATATAGAGTCCCCTGTTTTCATAGAACTGTCTTGTGACAGCAGCAGCACCAGCAACAAAACCGGTTGCACAAGATGTGCCTTCCATGAGTGCATAGTGTTTATACATATTGCCATCAGCACGACCGGTTGGGCTATCAGTTGATGTGTGTCTGCCTAGGTATGGTCCACCCTGCTCACCAGCTTGGACTTGTCTTTGACCATTATAGTTGTTTCCGGTATAACGTCTGCCATTTGTGGTTGGATCATAATAACCTATCTCTTGAAGTGTAAGATATGAAGCGGAGGACATGATCTGAGTACCAGGAGCAACGATATCTGGTTTGTATCTTCCAGCTGTTTCCCAAGTTGAGGGTTCTGGATCACCATGTGAGTAATCGAGGTCTGGTGTTGGTCCTCTTCCTGAGAATGCAGCAACTTGACCGTAACCGGTTGTTATTGGTATTGGTTGGCTGTATCCGAATGTGCCACCATTTGTTTCACCAAGCCACCAATCACTCTCATGAAGCGTGCCACCATTGTTATCGGTTGTGTAAGGTGAATCTGAGTTTGCAGTATTATCTGAGAAGAGAGGTTCAGCTGGAAACCAACTGATATGATCCACTTCTGAATAAGCATTTCCATATGTCCAAGGTCCCCTGTTTGTAGCAACAGGAGGGGTTGGTCCACCAGTTGGGTTGGTTGGCATTATTGTTTGAACAGTCCGAATGTTTCTATATGACTCGGAAGCACCAACTGTAATTGGGTTTTTGGCGGTTGCTGGTGAAAGTGCGGATGTTCCAAAATCTGCCTTTCCATCTGCATTTCCCATCGGCCATGATGACTGCTGAGTTGTCGGTGGTTGAGTCGAATTTACTGTCTGATGATAATAGTAGTTAAACTCCAAAGGAAGGTTTGTTGAGGTATCACCGATTGGTGGATAATAAACACCGACGTTGGGGGTTAGTACTGGATAAGGAATCCCCATAAACCAATCATGTGTTGGTGGGGTGGTATAACACCATGGAGAACTATAATATGTCGGACTCTGATCTCGTTCCCATCTGGCACCATCTGGTAATGTTCTTGGTGTATAATTGTACCATTCATAGTCGTAGATAAATGGTGCTGCTAAACGTGTGTTTGTTGTTCCAGCTTGAACCAGGAGCATGTCTTTCTGTTCCCAGGTGAATCTGTCCATCTGAGTGCAGAAGAAGTTGTATTCGTTTGCATTGTGTACTGCAGGATCATAGCTGATTTCTCTGTCTCCAGAAGAATTTGGATAAGCAGCCCAACCAGCAGAACGTCCACGATGTGGGACAACCCATGCGTTTACCTGAATACGTGCACCAACGAGGTAGGCATCATTCATGATTGCGAACATGGAATCCTGTGCTCTTAGATACCAGTATCCCGGACCCGGTGCGATTACTTGATAGAGACCAAGATATGTTGGTCTACCTGCGTAGCCCCAGAAATAATAATTTGTGTTACCGTTCTGTCCCTGACCACTATCACGAGCTCTTGAGAAATTGTTCGCAGTTACTCTCTGTACAACGAGTCCTGCACGATATGCAACTCCTCGATAATCCCAGTTACCAGCAGGTGTTGATCCGGCTGGTTGAACACCGTATGGAGCAGGAAGGTTTGGAGGCATGTGTGGTGTTCCGGGAACACCATCAGCAATAACACCAACAGTACCTGGATCGTATGGCTCACGTCCATCTTGATCCCAACTGTCGTCAGGGGTATGTCCAATTGACCAATAGCCATCACCAAAACCAGAACCTGTTACGTGTGTTTCATGCCCATCCCAATCCATCCAGGGATACCCTCTTGAACCAACAAAACCGGGGTTTTCCTGTGCACCATTATAATAACTGGTTGTAACCCAATTCCATCTCGGTACTCGAGTTCCACCACCGTTTGTTGGGTTCCAACGCCATCTGGTATCACGATCTGTATTGTAGAAATTTGTGTTGGTTGGCCTTACATAAGCAAGATGGTCAACCACACGACCTGCAAAGTCTCCAACTGGATTTGTTGAGTATTGGGTTGATATACTGTATGTTGAGCCTACATCACCGGTATCAAGACCGGTACCAACGATTGCAACAATCTGTCTGTAATGATCATGGTTATTTGGATCTGAAACTGTTGGGAGAAAACATGTGGTTGGAATAAAAGACTCACCATGAAGACCGAAGTGATCAAGTCTGTCATGCGGTAATGCATCGGTAGGATCAGTTACAATGGCTGTTGATTCGTTTGCGGCCCACGCTGCATATGAACCAATCTGCCAGTTGGCAAGATCGTTCTGAGCTTCTGGAGCTGCAAACATATCAATGTCTAATACTTGAGGGATAAGGGCAATATCTGCAATTGACCTCATCGGGCATACAACTCTTACAAAAGCAAGTTCGTATGGACCCTCATCCTTCAATTCGATACCAAGTGGTTTTGTTGGTCCAACAGTACCAAACATAATTATCTGGGCAGCATCTCTTACAGTATGACCCTCATCATCGATTGCCGAGCTGTAATACTCCCCCTCCATTTGATGCTCTTCATTCCAAACATCAACCATCTGCCCATACTCTTCATCCGACATTCCCTCTGGACGAGGTGGAGATTCGTTTGCATCAAACTTATCAATTTTTGCCTGGAGGAAAGTCTTGCATCCAAAATTCCTAAGCAGAATTGAAATCTCCTCAAGTTCGGCATAGGGAAGATTTCCTGCAATTGTTATGTTGACAGAACGCATGTAGGTGCTGTCTTCATTTTTTGGCCAAATATTAGTCTTATGAATTGGACTGTGAATGCAGGTGGCTCTAACAAAATCAAGCTGAGTCAGCTCTGCAATCTTATCCTTATCCATTCGGACCAGGTAGGTCTGTTCAAACAATGGGTATGTATCCATGATATTTCCACCCATATTTGTGACCTTATCAATCCATGCCCTTTTGAGTGGTCCAACAAAATCAACAAGATAATATGCAAAATCGTACCCTTCATAGGTTGCATCAGCATACTTGGCGTACCAACCCTTGGGCTCGTCTACCATCTTGAGTTTTTTGTCTTCAACAGTCATCACAACGCCATTGATGTTACGATAGTCCACTCGTCCAATTACAATATACTCAATATTCTTATTGGCGAGAGTGAGCATCTGACTCTCAGTGGCTTCAGTGAGTATTGAACCTGAGGCATAGTGTGTGAGATCAGGAAGTTTCATACTCTCAAAAGTATTTCTGTCACCAGGATTCGTTACGTAAACTAGTAACTCCATCAGTGGGCCATCATCTGCTGTGACCCTCATTCCGAGGCCTACCGCCATGGGTAAGACCATAATTACGGCAAGCAATACGGATAATAGCTTAACCTTTCTCATCACCTTTTCCTTTCCAGGCAACTCGGCGAGCCACCATAAGGAGGATTTTTACTAAACGCACCGGCGAGACACCGGGACGGGGATAAATCCCATATAAACTCAATCAGCACGTCTCTCGTGTACAGAATTACTTCTGAAACAACCAGAATTATAGCAAACGGATATTCGTTGTCAAGAAGCATGATCAGCGATTGATTTTTGACAATCACACCGAATAAAAATAAATTCAGAACATAATAATACCAAAAAAATGAGAGGAGTGAGAAATATTTGCACACACTGTGCACAAAGAGGGTGGTATTTTAAAAAACATCTTTTGAGATACCTGGTAGCCCCAAGGAGAATCGAACTCCTGCCTACACCTTGAAAGAGTGTCATCCTAACCGTTAGACCATGGGGCCACAATTTTCAAACCATCTTTTTGAGTCGTGCTGGACTCGAACCAGCGACCCTCTGCTTAAAAGGCAGATGCTCTACCACCTGAGCTAACGACCCACAACTCAAGCGAGTGTATATTTTCAACGCAAACTGTCAAGGAAATTCTTGACCAATTGATTAATGTGGTTAGAATTCTAAGTATGATTCGAAAAGCAGAGAAATTGATAGAGCGTTACAATGAGCTGATAGGGTTGCTCAGCGATCCAAATGTAATAAAAAATAACAACAAGTTCAGAATCCTGTCTAAGGAGCAATCGGAACTTGCAGATATAGTCAACACTGCAGAAGAGGTTGAGCAGATTGAAGAAGAGATTGAAAAAACAAAATCTCTATTGAACACCACAGACCTTGAGATGAAAGAACTCGCAATGGCAGAACTTGAAAGCCTCCAAGGTGAGCTAAGAAAAACCGACAAAAAACTGAACCGTCTCCTCATCCCAAAGGATCCCAGGGATGCAAAGTCTGTAATCATGGAGATTCGTTCAGCCGCAGGTGGCGAGGAATCCGCTCTTTTTGCCGCTGAACTCTTCAGAGTTTACAACCAATACGCAATATCAAAGGGCTGGAAAGTTGAAGTAATCAACTCCCATGCAACCGATATTGGCGGGTTCAAAGAGATAGTTTTTTCAATAAACGGGAAAAATGTATACCGCTACATGAAATATGAATCCGGCGTTCATCGTGTACAACGAGTCCCGGAGACAGAATCCGGTGGCAGGATTCATACAAGCACAATAACGGTTGCCGTCATGCAGGAGGCAGAAGAAGTCGACCTTCAGATAAAACCTGAGGATATTCGAATCGACGTTTATCGTTCATCTGGAAATGGTGGTCAATGCGTTCAAACCTGCGACTCAGCAGTTAGAATAACCCACCTCCCAACCGGAATGATTGTTACCTGTCAGGATGAACGATCCCAATTTCAGAACAAAGAACGAGCAATGAAAGTCCTTCGTTCCAGACTCTACGAGATTGAGCAAGCCAAAAAAGACAAAGAACATGCTGAGGAAAGAAGAGTCCAGGTTGGTTCCGGTGACCGTGCAGAAAAAATTAGAACTTACAACTACCCTCAATCCAGAATCTCTGATCACCGAGTCAATCTTACAATCTACAAACTCCCCGACATCATGCTTGGAAATCTCGACCTTGTCATCAAGCCCTTAATCCAGGCAGAAGAGCAAAAAAAATTGGATGAACTCGCAAAGTCTGCATCATCTAGTAAATGATATTTCAAAAATTATATCACATCGTCCATCGCCAAGGCGTGATGCTGAGGAGATAGTTTCTCACGTTTTGGGTTTGGAGCGAGTAGAGATTATCTCATCTCTCTCATCGAAGGTATCTGAAAAAAATATTCATCTAGCCATCGATATTGCAAAGAAAATATCTGAACATTATCCACTCGAATACGCTTTGGGTTATACAACTTTTTTTGGCTACAAAATAAAAGTGACCCCCGCAGTTCTCATCCCCAGACCAGACACAGAACACATCATTCTTGCTGCTGAGAAATATCTCAAACCAAATTCAAAAATTCTTGATCTCTGCACCGGTTCCGGTTGCATCGCGGTTGCATTGAAATCCCGAAATCCAGAAATCTCAATCGTTGCAAGCGATATTTCCGAGGAAGCACTAAAGATTGCCAATGAAAATATAACATACCACAACCTTGATGTTGAACTCATCAAATCAGATTTGTTTGAAAATATTTCCGGTAAATTTGACATCGTTGTGAGTAACCCGCCCTACATTCCAACAGATTCAATCGCAAAACTTGAAACTGAAATCTCACACGAACCCAGGCTTGCACTTGATGGTGGATTGGACGGAAACGATATTTACAAACGAATCGAAAAAGGACTTGACAAAATTCTAAAAAGTGGTGGAATACTCCTGCTTGAGATTGAATCACAAAACGAACATACTATGGATGAAGTCAAGAGTATTTTCCAAGGCTGGAATGTAAAAATTGAAGATGACATCTCTGGAAGACCCAGAGTTGCAATCGTCAGGAGAAAGTAAAAATGGATGTAAGAACGTTTGATTTGATAATAATCGGTGGAGGTCCTGCCGGGCTTTCAGCTGGAATATACGGTGGTAGGTCGCTCCTAAAAACTGCGATCATCGAAAAAATAGGAACCGGTGGTCAGCTGAATATCACCGACAGTATTGCAAACTATCCCGGTTTTCCAGATGAACTTCCGGGGTACGAACTCGGTGCAAGGATGCTTAAGCAGACTCAAAACTTCGGAACAGAAATAATCTACGACGAGGTAAGGGGTTTAGAAAACGACGGCATCTGGAGAATAGTCAAAGGTGCTGGCGTGACATACAGGGCTAAGGCGGTAATTCTTGCAACAGGGGTATCAAGCAGAAAACTCGATGTTCCAAGCGAAGGACGACTAAGAGGCAAAGGTGTCTCCTACTGCGGAACCTGTGATGGTGCTTTCTTCAAGGATAAAATAATCTCGGTGGCCGGTGGTGGAGATACTGCCCTGGAAGAAGCGGCTTACCTGACCCAATTCGGAAGCCAGGTTCACATCATACATAGAAGACAAGGATTCCGAGCAGCTCCAAAAAATATTGAAAGAGCGAAGCAGAACCCAAAGATTAATTTCATTCTGGATACTGTGATTGAGTCAATCAGAGGGAAAGAGAAGGTTGAAAGATTGATTCTCAAAAACAAGATTACAGGTGAAGTTACAGAACATTTCACAGATGCAATTTTTGTTTTCATCGGGTTCATCCCAAACACTGATTTCTTAGCTGGATACATTGAACTTAACAAAGACAATTACATCATCGCAAATCGTGATATGTCCACGAGCATCCCTGGAGTTTTTGTTGCGGGTGATGTATCGTTGAAGGATCACAAACAGATTGTAACCGCAGTTTCAGATGGAGCAATTGCTTCAATGAATGCTTGGAAATACATCTCAGAACTAAAAGAGGAGTAAAAAAAATGAATATCAAATTAGATAACCTAAGAAATAAAATGGACAAAAAAGGGATTAGTTCTCTTTTTCTGCAGACCAACGAACACCGTGTTTCAAAAAACATTTTATACCTGTCCGGCTTTTCCGGTGAGGACGGATTTCTTGTTGTCACAAAGGACAAGGCTATTCTCCTCGTTGACGGTCGTTATCCCGAGCAGGCAAGACAGGAAGCGGTTGAGGGAATAGAAGTTGAATTGATCAAATATCCCATGATTGACAATCTTGCCGGACTCATAAACAAACTCGGTGTGAAAAATGTTGGTCTTGAGGAGAGTATTCTCTCTCACACTTTTTATTCAAAACTCACCGGTAGCCTTGAGGGCGTTGAACCGATAAAATCTGACGGGATCGTTGAAGAGCTACGAATTGTCAAAACAAACGAAGAGGTTGAAAAGCTTCGAATGGCATGCCAATGTTCAGATGCTGCGTTTACGGCAACCCTTGAACACATCAAAGCGGGAGCAGTCGAGCGAGATATTTCAACCGAGCTTGAATACCAGATGAAGAGAAGGGGTGCATCGAAGGCATCATTCTCCATCATCGTTGCATCGGGAGCACGCGGGGCAATGGCACACGGTTTGGCATCTGACAAAAAACTTGAGAATGGCGATTTCGTTGTAATGGATTTTGGTGCAACGATTAATCATTACAACTCTGACTGCACACGAACGATCGTTATTGGTGAACCAACCGACAAACATATAAAAATTTACGACACAGTCCGGAATGCCCAGGAAACAGCAATGCACTTTTTCAAGCCAGGAACACTCTGTAAAACTCCAGATTTGAAAGCAAGAGAAATCATTGAAAAGGCAGGATTTGGAAAGAATTTTAATCATTCACTGGGTCACGGCATCGGGCTTGATGTTCATGAAAAACCGGGAATTTCTCACCTTGCAGGAGATGATTTGGTGCTTGAAAAAAACATGGTTGCCAGCAACGAACCGGGAATCTATCTGGAAGGTTGGGGCGGAGTTCGCATCGAAGACACCGTTGTTGTTAAGGATCATGGCGGTGAACCTCTCACACTTCTAACAAAAGATTTGATGGTAATCGAGTAACGCAACAAACTAAGAAATATCCATTCCATAAAAGATATGAACCATTATAAAAAGTAGGGACAACCCTGGTGTTGTCTCTACCAACTTTTCCATCCTATGACACAACGTGCTTATTTTTGCTTCTCTGTTTCATTTTATTTTTGAGATTGCAACAAGACGGGTATTCTATTAATAGTCTAAGTCCAATAAAAAAAGGCAGACTCAAGATACTCTATCTCGAATCTGCCAAAGCCAAGTTTTGTTTAGATTGATGCTACTATCTTCTATAAACGACTATTGCGATATCCGGGCATATCAGTGCACATGAAGTGCAGGCGATACATTTGTCCTGATCAGTACACTCGACAGGATGGTATCCCTTTGAATTTATCTTGTCTGAAAGCACCAAAATCTTTGGTGGGCAAACTTCAACGCAGAGTCCACAGGCTTTACATCTCTCATCATCAATTTTTATCATTCCTTGAGCTACAGGCATATTCACCCCTTTCCACTAATCTGAATGTTACCAATCACATGAATCATTTCAAGGTTATGATCAAATACTCACATAACTGCTTTGACAAATCGACAGACTAATATAGAATACGAGGCATACACAAGGAGGCTGATATGAGTTCTGAATTCTTGATACTGGCAGTTAACCCAGGAAGCACATCAACAAAAATGGCTCTCTTCAAAGGAGAAGAGAAGGTTTTCGAAGAGACATTGAGACATGACAGAGATGAACTGAAAAATTTTAAAGGAATCTGGGATCAGTTTGATTTCAGAAAAAAAGTCATCGTAGATTATCTCAAGAGTCATCCATTAGGAATTACAAAATTGTCAGCTGTCGTTGGCAGAGGAGGCATCTTTAAGCCAATCGTTTCAGGAACCTACAACGTCAACGAAGAGATGTTAGATGATGCCAGAACAAATCGTTATGGTGAACACGCCTCAAACTTGGGTTGTGCGCTTGCAAATGAGATTTCAAAAGAATTTGGCAACTGTCCTTCCTACATCGTTGACCCAACCACAACTTGTGAATATCAACGTTTATCCTTCTACTCAGGTCATCCTGAGATTCCAAGAAAGTCCATTGCTCATGTTTTAAACGTTCACGCAACCGCCAGAAAAGCCGCAAAAGATTTGAATATTCCATATGAAAAATCCAGACTCATCGTCGTTCACATGGGTGGCGGAATCACAGTTTCTGCTGTTGTTGGTGGCAAGATGATCGACAACAACAACGCAACTTGTGAGGGACCATTTACCCCAGAACGAACAGGAAGCCTCCCCCCAATTCAATTTGCTGAACTCTGTTTTTCAGGGAAGTATACACTTCCTCAGATAAAAAAGATGATCATGGGTAAGGGTGGATTCGTTGCATACCTTGGAACAAACTCAGCACAAAAAGTTGAACAGATGGCAATCGCTGGTGACAAGAGAGCTCGCGAGCATTACGAAGCCCTCATCTATCAGGTAGCCAAAGAAATTGGAGCATACTCAACCGTTCTCTTTGGAAAACTTGATGCAATCGTTTTAACGGGCGGTCTTGCATACTCAGACTTTTTAATGAAACTTATGCAGGAGCGAATCGATTTCCTCGGTAAGGTTGTAAGATACCCAGGTGAAGATGAACTTGAAGCACTCTCAGCTGGAGCATTCAGAGTTCTCAAGGGTACTGAAGATGCACTTGTTTATCCAACATACGGAGAAAAGGCACCAGAGTGGAATACACAGGGATAGAAACCAAAAACGAAAACGGAATCTTCACGATTACCTTCAATCGTCCAGAGCGACTCAATGCACTCGACAGAGCCACCCTGGAAGAGTTGAACCATGCACTTAAAACAATAGAGAGCACAGAGGGAATTCGAGTGGTTGTCATCAAGGGATCCGGTAAAGCATTTATTGCCGGAGCTGATATTTCCGCCATGGTAAACATGACAGGGAAAGAAGCTGAAGAGTTTTCAAAGTTTGGACAGGATGTTTTCCTCAGACTTGAAAATCTTGATGTCCCCGTGATTGCCTCCGTGAATGGTTTCTGTCTTGGTGGCGGGTGTGAACTTGCCATGTCCTGCGATATTCGAATCAGCTCAAGCAGAGCAAAGTATGGTCAACCAGAGGTTAACCTTGGAGTGATTCCTGGTTTTGGTGGAACTCAAAGACTACCGAATCTTGTTGGAATCGGCAACGCTATTGACTTACTCACAACTGGTAGAATAATAAAAGCTGATGTTGCACTTCAAATGGGACTAGTAGCAAGAATCGTTGAACCTGAAAATCTCGACGAAGAGGTCAACAAGATTGCTGTACTCATTGCTTCAAAGTGTCCTTCTGCAGTAGTTTCCAACAAAAAGATTGGAAGAGCTGGACTACCAAAGTTCCAGTACGGACTGGAAGCAAAAGAATTTGGAGATTGTTTCAAGCGTGGTGATGCAAAGATAGGGATGCAGGCGTTCCTTGATAAAAAGGAACCAGAGTGGAGGTAACAATTGGATCTTCCATTAAACCTTAGAGAAACGACTCTGGCTGAGTTGATTCAGATTGTTGAGGTTGCGGGTCGCTCAGGCAGATTACAGATTCAACTTCTTGAAACCAGTGAACATGCCTCCATCTACTTCAGCAAAGGGCAAATTATTCACGCAACAACAAGCCGCGACCAAGGTACAAAGGCTATCTGGGAATTATTCTCATGGACAAAAGGACAAATAATTTTCAGTGACGGAATAACAATCCCCCCTCAAACGATCAAAGAGAGTAACAGCACTTTAATTAGAGAGGGCTTGAAAAAAGCAACAAAAACGCACGAAATCATGATAAACCTTCCACCGATGGAGACAAAATTAATTGTAAACAAGGCTGGACTTGAGAATCAAGATAAACTTCAACTTGATTCGAATGAATGGAATTTTTTAATTCTGGTTGACGGAACAAGGACAATCAAACGATTAATCGATGATTGCCCGATGAGTGCGGCGGTCAGTGCACAATTGATAAGCAAACTTCTACAACAGAAGGTGATTATTCCAGTATGAAGAAACACTCCAAGATTCACTCCTTTATCTCTCTGTCCCTGGCAATGACGATGATTCTTTTTTTTGTTACCATTAGAGCATCTGTAAGCGAGATTGATGTTATTGGAATTCTTTCCGAAAAAGCACATTTCAAATACCCGCGATCATTGTTTGTTGATCTTGATGCCAAAAAACTAATCATTGCCGACACCGGGAATGGTCAGATTAAAATACTCAACACAGAGGGTGAATTCATCAGCTCTTTTGGCGATGGAATGTCAATCTATCCCACAAAAGTTATCAAGGATTCTGGTTCCAGATATATCATCTGCGACCCCTTAAGCGGGAAAATTTCTTTTTTTGACAGACGTGGAAAATTTCTTGATAACATGCACTTCTCTGACAACCCTGATTGTGGCGTAATTAAACCCGTTTCGCTTGCATACAACTCCAAGGGAGAAATGCTTGTTCTTGACCAGGCAACTTGCCAGGTAAAAATATTTGCTTCATCCGGAGTTTTCTTGTATTCGATCGGTCGAGAGGGCTCAAGAGATGGAGAACTCGCAAATCCTACTGACTTAACCGTTGATGAAAATGACAACGTTTACGTAGTTGATAACGGCAACGATCGAGTATCAGTTTTTAATAGAGTTGGTAGTTTCATCCGAACTATCGGTGATGGAATTCTTTCATCACCATCATGTGTTGGAATCTCAGGAAACTCTGTTTATGTTTCAGACACTGGAAATTCCAAGATTCAAATATTCTCGCCAAAGGGAAAACTATTAAAAACAATTGGAGAACATGGAATTGGTTCAAGCCAATTTAGATACCCAACCGGCTTTGTGGTAGACGCAAACGGAATCTTGTGGGTGGCAGACACTGGAAATAACCGAATCTTAAAACTCGACGGCAACAAGCAACTCTACTCAATAGGACTCAAAGGGGTTTCACTCTGGCCCAAAGGAATCACAACAGCGGACGGCTACATCTATGTTTCAGAGTCAAGTTCCGACTTCATAAATGTTTATTCAACTGAAACTGGTGAACACATTCAGAGCATTGGTTCTCAGGGAACCGAATCAACAAATCTCAAAAATCCAGAAGACTGTGATATTTCAACAAGAGACGATCTGGTGGTTGCAGATACCGGAAACAACAGAATTCAAATCTATTCTCTGTTTGGTGATCATTTGTTTGGCTTCGGAGAAGAGGGAAGTGGTGCAGGTCAATTCAGAGTACCGCGGGGAATTGGCATCGATAAAAAAACAGGCAATATCTTTGTAGCAGACACAGGAAATTCTCGTGTCGCATCAGTTTCCATGAGTGGCACTTGGGTTTTTTCATTTGACGACGAACTATCGGCACCTGTTGATGTTGCAATCGACTCACAGGACAGAATCTGGGTGGTTGACGAAGATTTAGGTGAAGTACTCATCTTCGATCCACAGGGAAAATTTATCGAATCGCTTGCGGGTGTTGCTTTCACAAAGCCATCTTCAATCACAATTGACGAATTCGGAAGAGTTTTTATTTGTGATGCCGGGGTATCAGACATTCGAGTCTTTTCTGAGAGTGGCTTTGAACTTGGCAGCTATGGTGAATTTGGTGGACCATTATCCAGCCTTAAATCTTTGTCAGACAACGACAATCTTGAACTTTTAAACCAGCCATCTGGAATCACAATTTCTGGATTATCTGTTTTCATCTCAGACACAGCAAACAGCAGGATATTGAAAGTCCCACTCTCTAATTTTGGCGGTCTACCTAAACTATTCGTCGACACCGATGAAATCATTTTTGAAAAAGTTCCTCTCTCCACAAAACGATCTCGCATAATCCATCTGATGAATACCGGCAGTGGAACAATTTTTGGCAAAATCACAACCGACACTGACTGGATCGAAGTGGTCCCATCAGAGTTTAATGGTGAGGTTGAAGTCACAGTTTGGGCGGTTGGTGAAAACGCAAAAGAAGGTCAACGAGAGGGCAACATCTCAATAATCTGTAACGGTGGAATTCAAATAATACCGGTTACATCAAAGTTTTTTGATGGAAAAGTTAAACGGATTGTCATGAGGCAGGGTCATAACAATGTTGAAGCAAATGGCAAAACAATAAACGTTTATCCTGCCCCGCACATCGATACAAATTATTATCGATACTACGTTTACTTCAGGTTTATCGTTGAAGAACTCGGTGGCACAGCCTATTACGATCGTGATGAGAAGAAAATAGACTACTACCTGGACGGGAAAAAACTAAGGTTAATCATAGACGAAAAGAGAGCATATCTCGACGGAGAGAAAATAGAAGCATACTCCCCAACATACCTGTTCAAGAATAGATACCCAATCGTGCCACTCCGATTTGTGGTCGAATCTCTTGGTGGCTCCATCATACTCGAAGGCGACAAAATCATTGCAGAATATCCATGAGTGGTAGCTCGCAACTCCTGAATTCTTCAAACTGGTATCTGGGTAGCATTCCACAACTCACGTCAGATTTGGGGAATTCGTTTGATAAAAAATCGAAGTTTATTATCACTGCAAACCTGGAATCTGTTACCCTCTGCAAGAGGGATTCTGAATTTCTAAATACCTGCTTGCAAGCTGATATTCTTGTCCCTGATGGAATCGGTTCGGTTATTCTGTTGAAACGTTTTGGTAAAAAAGTAACCGAACGAATCCCCGGAATTGAATTAACCGAGAGCATTCTCAAAACTTCAAAACCTAGCACAAAAGTTTTTTTGTTTGGTGCAAAAGATGAAATTGTAAAAAAAGCAAAAGAATCGGTTGAAAATAAATTCCCAAACATTGAAGTGGTTGGTTTTATGTCTGGATATGAATTTGATGACGATACTCTTATTGAGTCAATAAACAAATCCAATGCAGAGATTCTCCTCGTTGCACTCGGAATTCCCAAACAAGAACTTTGGATTTCAAAAAATAGAAGTCAGTTAAAAAATATCAAGTTTTTTATCGGCGTTGGCGGAGTATTTGATGTTTGGGCTGGATCAAAAAAAAGAGCCCCCGCATGGATGTGCAGAATTGGTCTGGAGTGGTTGTGGAGAGCAGCGGTCGAACCATTCGTAAGGATTCCAAGATTATTCAAAAGTCTTGGAGTTTTTATTCCGCTTTTGATTTCGGGTCGATGAAAAAACTTGCACTCTGGGGATACTTTGGATTTGGAAATGTGGGTGATGAAGCCTTACTTTCAGCAGTACTACCACATTTGAAAAATGAAGAGGTTCACATTTTCTCAGGTGAAACTTCTTCGGTTCAAAATTCTCAAAACATAGTTCTTGAATCCCGTTCACCAAAAAATCTTTTTCGTGTAACTAAAAAAAGTGATGGATTCATTCTTGGTCCTGGAGGTCTTCTCCACGAAAGAAAGAGTGCAAAAGGAACTTGGTATCACCTGGCTGGACCAATTCTTTCAAGGTTTCTCTCAAAGCCCTACTGTGCAATCGGTCAGCAGATTGGTTCATTTTCAAGATTCTCCACAAAAAAACTTGTGAAATTTGGTTTGAAAAAAGCAAAATTTTTAACCGTTCGAGATGAGCAATCCTTTTCAACAGCTGAGAAACTTGGCTTAAAGCCAACTCTTTCATCTGATCTTGCATTCCTTCTAAGTCCCGATGAACCATCAAAAATAATTCGACAAAAGATTCAAAATCTGGCAGGACCAAAAATCATTTTCTCACCGGCAACCTCAAGCGAATACAAATTAGATATTCCATGGATTGTCAAAATTCTCAAATATATTTTGGAGAAAACTGGTGGTTCTCTGATTCTTGTTCCTTTTTTCCCGGGTCGTGACGATGAGATAATCTCTGAACTATCCAAACTTCTTCCTCCAAAAAATGTTTTATCACTCGCAAGTCCCATAAGCTGGAACGATGGATTCGGGATTTTCCAGATGGCGGATTTTTCCATTCCCATGAGGCTTCATTCGATGATTGCATCAACACTTGCAAATGTTCCATTTCTTCCAATCGTTTATCACGAAAAAGTTCGAATGATTGGGAAAGAAATTGGCTGTTCAGAATTTTTAGAAAATTCAGATTTTGAACAAACGATAGATAATTTCCTCAAAAATCTTGAACCCATAAAAAAAACGTTGAAAACAAATCTACCAAAACTTCAAAAAAAAGCCCAGATTTCAATCGACCTGTTAAAAGAATTTGTGCATGAAATTCCTTAGTGAAATCCTTGATTATTTTTATCCACCACACTGCCTTGTTTGTGAAAAACCAGGCAAACATCCACTCTGCAACGATTGTTTATCCCAGCTCGAACCACATCCAAAAACATTCTCCCTAAGACCGTTTAATGTTTTAACGATCCTTCCATATGGTGATGCAATCCGAGAGATCATCCACAAAATGAAATTTGAAGGTCATGAAGAATTTGGAATTTTACTCGCAGAACTCTCTGCCCCATACCTTGTAGGGCTTGGCGAACGAACACTCATTCCAGTCCCAATTCATCCGTTCAGACTCCGAACTCGTGGATTCAACCAGTCAGCCGTGATTGCTAAAAGGCTTGCAAAACTTCTTGGCTGGAAATATGGTGGCAAAATAATCAAAAGAATAAAAAACACTGACCCCCAGTTCAAACTAAATCTCGAAGATAGAGCAGAGAATGTTAAGGATGCCTTTACTCCACATCCATTTGCAAAGATAAATAGAAACACTCACTACATGCTGATCGACGACATTATGACAACATCCTCCACACTTCATAGCTGTGCAAGTGTTCTTCATAAAATGGGAATAACCCTTCTTGATGCACTTGCGATAACTCGTGCCGGAAATAGTTCCACAATTATTGTTGATTCTGAATACTTCATGTGATAGCTTCACTTGGTCTGGTAACGAATTGAACCGGAGGAAAGAGATGCGAGAAACATTGAGAACAGTTTTTAAGAGACCGTTCACACCAATCGGGATTTCATTGGTTGGGATAATGTCTGGAATGGCTTTGACGGTTACCCGCTTACTCACCTTTTACCCAATTCAGTCACTTCGATTTGATCCTGGTGGTCCCGCAATAATCATGATTTCTGGTATGATTCTTGGACCAATTGGTGGAGCTCTAGTTGGTGGACTTTCAGATTTGATTGGTTTCTGGTTTTGGAATCCAACAGGTCTTCCTTGGAATCCACTCATCTTCACAGCTCAAGTGATGTATGGATTTGTTGCTGGCTTGATAATGATGAAGAGGTGGGACTCAAGCAGAACCACAAAATTGATTCAAATTGTTGTCGCTGTGGTTGTATCAAAAACGATTGGTTTCATATTTGTAACCTGGGGACTCACCGGGCTACTTCATATACCGTTCATGGCTCTCTTCACAACACGCATCATCGTTCAACCATTGTTTATTATCTGGTATTCAATAATTTGTTTTTCAGTTGTTCAATCTGTAGAAACACTAATTCCCTGGAGGAAAAGATTTGAAAGTAACACTCAAAAATCGTAGATGTATGTGACCGGCCTGCGCCCAAACGGTGCAAGAATCGGTCGGATTCTTACAAGGTATAAACAGAGTTTCAAAACTTCTCTTCGGTGCATTTGAGATGGACTTTGACGAGTCTCAAGTGTCTCTAACGAGAATCGAACATGAGATGTCTATTGCAGGCTTTCCTCCGGAGGACGAGATGAGAGCAGAATTAGCTTGTAGTTCAATCATGTGCATGAACTGTGCAAACAAGGTAAAAAAAGCAATCTACGAGATGGACGGGATTGAATCAGTTGTCGTTGATGTCGACAAAAAAACTGTTGCAGTTGATTTCAATAAAAGAAAAACAACCCTTGACGACGTCAAGACAAAACTTGTTGAAATTGGTTATCCCGCTGACTAGCTTGACACTTATCTGGAGTAATCAACCTCTCTTACATTTCCAGTATTTTCTGCATATTCAGCATAGAGTTTCAAGAATCTTTTAGTATCTTCAACCATTCTAAAGCATGATCTACCAGAAATATCTCCGGTTTCATGTATCGCCTGTGCTGCACAGCCCCCACCACATATCGGAAGTAGGACACAATCCTTTTTGGCACAGTCAAGTATCTTATTTCTACCGCCTTCCAACCACCACTTTTCTTTTTCTGGGTCTATTGTCGGATTATTGTTTACGTTCCCAACGAAGAATTTTGTTTCGTTGATGTGCTCCCAGCAGGGATTAATTTCACCCCTTGGTCCTATTGCATAAAATCCTCTGGAATATGATCCACATAACATTGGTGCAATCAAATAACGAAAATAATTTTTAATATTAGAACCACCAAAACCTTTTTCTGTGATCATCTTCGTCCAATCTCTGAGTTTATCAAAATAATCGTGTTGCTGAATACAAGCAACTTCATACTTAGCAGAATTCTCAGTCATTTTGGTAATCGGATATGGATATACACGCAAATTTTTCTTGTTTGCCAGTCCTTGCCTGGTGAGGTCAGAAAGCAATTTCTCCATTGAGTTTGCATTTTCCTTATCAACGTTCACTCTTATCTCAATGTTTTTGATTCCAAGATTTACTGCTTTTTTTATTCCATTGACTACTTCTTGGTAGGAAGCACTTCCATCAGAGTATGGTCTCTCTTTATTATGGAATTCTTCACTCCCATGGAGCGTTACTTGTGCTCTGTCAAGTCCAATCTCAGAGTGTAGATATTCCAATCTTTCATTTATCAATGAACCATTTGTTATTATTCCCCAGAATTGTTTTAACTCAGGGAATTTGTTATCAATGAATTTCTTTATCCTTACAAAATACTCAGGGTACAATAGTGGCTCTCCACCATAGCAGCTCATCGTAATTTTCTTTACTTTTAAGGTCTGTGCTCTCTTTTCAATGAATTGCAACAAATTCTGGAAAGTTGATTCACTCATAGGTTTTTGGTTATCTCGTCGCTCATAACAATACGGACAACCGAAGTTACAAGTCATTGATGGAGCAACAACGATATCCAAAGTTCCGGGATTTTTAAATTTATGTAGAAAACGTTCAGTTGCCCATTCCTTTTCACCAAATGTTTCTTCAACTAAAAATCCAGTTTTCTTGAGATCATTTACCAGACGGGTCTCCATCGGAAATTTTTTGTTACCTATAGCTTGGATTAGTTTACTATCAAGCACAACCACAGAACCTGATAAAGTTGAGAAAAGAACGATTCTATCATTATCCAAATTACTTCTAACTAGATATTCTGTCCAACGCATTCAATACCTCCGACCGCGCTCTATTTGCAACAGGGTGAGCGGGGAGCAAGTCAGCTCCCCGCTCACAATAAGAATGAACTCAACAAAAGGTTACTGCATTAAGGAACCGTTCTGCCAACATCGATAATTAGGGCACCCACACAACTCCATTTGATTTGGATCGAAGTGTTCCATGTCCATCCAGACTACCCTCTTTTGGGGGATCAACTCCATTACGTTTGGGTCGATCATACCCTCATCCAACGCTACCTTCTTTGACATCTCGTCATGCTCATATGGCATTTCCCATGCCTCCTTTCATTTAGATGATTCCATCATAACAGACATTTTATTATACACAATTACCTTTACGTTATAGATTAGTTAAGTATATCGTCTTCTATGCCAGCAGAAAATACAACCCCAGCATCAACCCGCCAAATACAACCGAAGCAAACCAGAATGATAAAACAATTTTCTTTTCTGACCAGCCAAGAAGTTCAAAGTGGTGATGAATTGGTGTCATAAGAAAAACTCTCTTGCCTACTCCATCTTTTGAGATTTTTTTTGTATATTTAAAATATGTTGTTTGGATTATGGTTGAGAGTGCTTCAAATACAAACAGGAATCCTCCAATTATGAAAAGCCATATCTGGCCGGAATAAATCGCTGTAATAGCCAGGATTCCTCCAAGTGCATTCGATCCCATATTCCCCATCCACACCTTTGCTGGATGAAAGTTAAATACAAGGAAACCTAATAATCCACCAATTACGGCAAGCGGAACGATTGAAATTCCTTTATCAACCATCATCACAATTGGGATTAGGGAGATGAGGGTTATTGAGGTTGCCCCACCTGCAAGTCCATCGAGTCCATCTGCCAGATTAACGGCATTTACAACGGCGATTATTGCGACCACATAAACCATTGCAGAAATTGACTCAGGAGTTCCCGCTCCAAAAACTGGAGGAAGAATCTGGTAGTGAATCATGATGAATGGCATTGCAACCATCATCTGAAGCCCGATTGTCCATCTGCCGGGAAGCCCCTGAGGAGAATTTGAAAAAACCTTGATTGCATCATCGATGAATCCAATCAAACCAAATCCCCAGAGTGCATACAATCCCCACTTGATATAATGCATGGAAAAATCGGTCATGAGTCCTGTGAATCTTGAAAGCATAAGTGCGGTTGCGGTTGCTGAAATCATGAATATGAACCCACCCATTGAAGGAGTTCCAGCTTTTTTCTGGTGTCCTTCAGGTGCTTCTGTTCTTACTTTTGAGCCTGTTTTTAAGGATTTCAAAAGCAGTATGATCGGATACCCAATCACAAGACTTATCGCAAATCCTGCACCAATTAGTAGAAATATGTCGTTCACATTCACCTCACTTTGAGTTTCAAATTATATTTACAATCGATAAATATAACAAGTTCTTTAGTTTTCAAATAAACAATAACTGCTAGTATTGATTGTAGAAAAAGGAGGATTCCATGTCCGAAAAGAAAAAAGATACATTAAACGATAAGTTAGGTTACAAAACTAACCTCATCTGGGAAAATGAAAAACTTCACGATGGAATTATGAAATTTGCAATTCCTTACATTGATTTCCTGTCTCTAAATAAAACTGAACGCGAAGTAGCCAAGTGGGCAACAGCCTTGCTTGAAAAAGCTGGTTACAAAAGAGATGGTAAGGGTGAGAAGATTTTCTCAGTAAACCGAGGCAAATCTGTAATCGCCGCAAAGATGGGTAAAAAACCAATCACCGAAGGTTTCACACTTGTGATTGCACACACAGATTCTCCAAGGATTGACCTCAAACAAGTCCCACTCTACGAAGACAGCGGAAACGCCATGCTCGATACCCACTACTATGGTGGAATAAAAAAATGGCAGTGGACAAATATTCCACTTGCAATCCATGGAACAATCGTCAAAAAAGATGGAACAAAAGTTGAAGTTTCCTGGGGTGAAGAGGACGACAAAGAATTTGGACCAGTTTTTATCAGTGACATTCTCATCCATCTCTCCAAAGACCAGATGAGTCAACCAGCAAGAAAAATCATCACTGGTGAAAACCTTAATGCTACCGCTGGAACAATCCCTCTCACTGGAAAAGATTACGAGGACGAGAAGGACAAGGTCAAACTCTATCTGCTCAAAATTCTCAACGACAAATACGGAATCACAGAAGCTGATTTCCTCTCCTCAGAACTTGAACTCGTTCCAGCCGTCAAAGCCAGAGAAATGGGTTTGGATAGATCTCTCATCATGGGTTATGGCCACGACGACAGAGTCTGCACATACACAGGATTAAAGGCACTTCTTGACCTCAAGGAACAGCCAGAACTCACGGCAATTGTTTACCTTGTTGACAAAGAAGAGGTCGGTTCGATGGGCACAACTGGTGCCGCAAACCAGTTCCTCGAATATTTCATCTCAAACCTCGCAGACAACAAACCGCTTTGGCCAATCATGCAGAAATCATTCTGCTTAAGTGCCGATGTAAACGCTGCATATGACGTAAACTTCAAAGATAGATTCGAAGAAAAGAACGCTTCCTTCCTTGGAAAAGGAATCACCCTCACCAAGTTTACAGGCAGTGGTGGAAAAGGTGGAGCAAGTGATGCTTCCGCCGAGTTTGTTGCATCAATCAGAATGCTCCTTGAAGATGAAAAGATCGACTTCCAGACCGCAGAACTTGGCTCAGTCGACATCGGTGGTGGCGGAACAGTTGCCTATCTTCTCGCTGACCGTGGAATCGACACCCTTGATGCAGGACCAGCTGTAGTCGGAATGCACGCACCAAATGAAACCATCAGCAAAGCTGACCTCTACAACACCTATCTTGCTTACAAAGCATTCCTCGGAAAATTTGGTGGCAAATACATCAAAGTAGCAAAAAACACTGACTAGATGAAAATCAAAAGACTCGTTAAGGAGGCAGAGCTTCCCAGACAAGCATACATTGGGGATGCCGGTTTTGACCTTGTTTCATACAAGTCAATCGAACTGGCTCCCCTCCAAAGAGTTCAAGTGATGCTGGGATTTTCTATTGAAATCCCAGCAGGTCACGTTGGACTTGTTTGCCCTCGGTCAGGGCTTGCTTCAAAAAAAGGAATCACAGTGTTGAATTCACCTGGGATAATCGACTCTGGTTATCGTGGTGAAGTTGGCGTTATCCTCATCAACCTCAGTAACCAAAATATTTCACTTCCCAAAAAAACAAGAATTGCCCAACTCGTTATTGTTGCACATTCAACAGAGAGCGTGGAATGGGTGGAGACTCTTGGATTTTCAGACAGAGGAGAAAAAGGTTTTGGCTCATCAGGGGAAGATATTTTCAAATCTGAAAAAGAATACTAGAGCTATTTTTTCTAGATTCTTTACCAGTATAAACACTACTTTGAATTTTTAGGTTATTTGTGCTAACATACGTCCAAATGGAAAAATACCACAAGGAATTATTCGAGTGAAGTCTGTAATTATGGGTTGCGATGTTCGATTGGTTGGTGCCTGTTCCGTTAAAGGAGGAGTATGAGATATGGTCCAATTGGAGTTCATCTTGGCTCCCAAAAGATAAAAATTGCACAGGTTTATTCTGATGACACACAGTTGAGAGTGGCTGAAATGATAAGCATGCCAACCCCGGAGGGAGCAATTTCAGATGGCTTCGTAAAAACTCCAAGGGTTCTCGGTGATATTGTTGGACGTGCAATAAGTTCGTCAAAATTTTATGGCAACCGTGCAATGATTGCAATTCCAAGTGAAATCCTGAAGGTGCAACTCATCAACGTAAAAGAATCACCGAACCTGGACCGAGTGATTGCCTCAAGACTCTCCCAGATGGCATTTGAACATCCCGAAGATTTGACATTTGACTACAAAATTGCAAACAAGGATGGGATTGATCTCACAACGATTGTTGCAATCACCAACAAAAAACACATTGCAAGAATCCGCGAGATGGCAAAGGAAGCTGGACTCAGATTGGTTGGAACCGATCTTGAAATGCTTGCAATCTATCGCCTGGTGAACAAATGTTACAAAATTAAAAACACACCTGTGATGATAGCTCTCTTTGCTCCACCAAAACTCAAGCTGGCAATTTTTGTAAACTCAATCCTTTCTCAGCTTGAAACTACAAGTTTTCATATTGGTGGTGAAGTTAAATTCAACGACATGATGAAAAGTGAATTCACAAATTTTCTGGATAAATTCAAAAAGAACAACGTTGTCACAGAGCCACCAACCATTTTTCTTGCTGGACTCAGCAAACCTGATACCAGCCTGGAGCATAATCTCTGGAAAGAGCTTGGACTGAGAACCGCATCAATCAGGTGGGGAGAATTTTTCAATATCTCAAGCACATACACAAATATGGATGAATTGATAAATAGATTTGGTGCATTCTCCTGCTCGCTTGGTCTCTCGATTGCAGATATTCAATTGCCAACACGATATAAAAGTCCTATAATACCTGACATGCGAGTACCCGATATTGATACTAATTTGTTTGAATTTCCTCAGAGGATGGGATCATGACGCTGATATACTATTTGATTGGTGGATATTTGCTCGGAAGCATTCCCTTCGGTTTGATAATCGGGAAGCTCAGAGGGGTGGATGTTAGAAACACTGGGTCAGGCAATATTGGTGCGACCAATGTAACCAGATCTGCTGGATGGTTAGCCGGTTCCATATCGATGATTCTCGACATTTCAAAAGGTTTTGTCCCGGTGCTTGTCGCAAGCTCTCTCGGATTTGAACCCTGGCAAGTGGTTTGCATCGGACTGGCTGTTTTCCTTGGTCATTGCTGGTCAGTTTTCCTACTCTTCAAGGGTGGCAAAGGAATCTCAACAAGTCTTGGAATCGTTCTTGCGCTGGACTGGAGATTGGGGCTTGCCTGTGCTGTGGTCTGGTTGATTATCGTTCTTGTCTGGAAATTCGTTAGCCTTGCATCCATCATCACAATTTCGCTGATTCCGTTTGGATTTTTGTTGACCCACTTTGATATTTTACAATTTTTATCCCTGATCGGAATTGCAATAATCGTTGTCATGAAACACATTCCAAACATCAGAAGGCTCGTTGATGGTGAGGAATACAAGATAGGTGAAAAGGCTCTAGTTCATGTTAATTCGAGTTGATCCAAATAATCCAAACCCAAAATTAATCAAAGCCATCAGCAACATGATTCGAATCGGTCAACTTGCCGTATTCCAGACCGACACAATTTATGGCATCGGCACATCAGCAACATCACAAGCTGGCGTGACAAGGCTTTTTTCTGCAAAAAAACGTGAGCAGAATAAACCGCTGGGAATTTTTGTGAGTGACATATCTCAAGTTCAAAAATATTGCGAAGTCAGACCACAGTTTATGCAGTTTCTTTCAAACATCTGGCCTGGGAATATTACCTGTGTTTTTCATCTCAAAAGCAACACAAACCTCTGGCTGACTCCCCAAAAAGACCAACCCTCAACCGTTGCAGTTAGAATTCCAAAATCCAAAATAATAAGCAGTTTATTATCTCAACTTGGTGTCCCGCTCCTCCAGTCCTCTGTGAATATTTCAGGTCAAGAACACCTCACACATGAAAAGCTCAGGGAAGTTTACTACCGATTCGCAGATGTCATGATTGACTCAGGAGCTGAGCTATCTGCCAAACCATCCACCGTGATAACCCTTGCCGGAAAAGAAGTTCAACTGCTTCGTGAGGGTTCAACTCCCTGGAATGAAATAAAAATGTTTCTTGATATAGCTAGAGTTTCCTGATTTCATTTTTTTATAAACATAGACATATTCAGTATTCATTCTGAAATCACTTGACGAACAGTGATTTATAGGTTATTTATATATCAGAGATGCATATAAAAAAACATAAAAAGGAGGGTATCATGTCATATAAACGTTTGCTGGCTCTTACCCTTGTTGTAATGATTTTGATTACTGGTTGCTCTGTAAACAGTGGTGAACAGGGTACTTCCAAAGATAATTTCATTTCTTGTGAGACTGTGATTTTAACATCTGACAACACCATGGAATATCTTGAACAAGACCCTGAAAAATGGTTTCTTTATGATGAAGGTTTTGATTGGGAGAATCCTGATCCATCTCTGACAGACTGGAACAATCTAAACATGGAGCTCGACGATTTACCCTGGGATGCCGAACAATGGATGCAGGGCGGTTGGCATGAAATCCTGGTTGCAGATAGGAATGAAGTTGAATCAGAAATCGGTTCGGATGATTGGGCAGACATGTACAATTATGGGGCAGACTGGATTTATTACCTTGAAAAACCCTACAGTTGGAACAAGTTAGAATTTCCAGAAAATAAACGAACACTCATAAAAGGTGTGAACAAAAATATCATTGATTCATCCTGGTTACCCAGCATCTATCGTCAGTTCTTCACACTGAAAAAAGCCTCCACTGGTACCCTCACTCTCTGGATTGTTGGCGATGTAGATGTTTATATGGACCCACCATACGGAACTCGCCTTCTCTCAAATCAGGGTGACAAACCTCGTTGCTACCTCGGTCGTGGAGTTGGCGATGACAACAAACCCACCAAAATTACGATCAGCATTCCCAAGATTAGCAGTGGCACCCATTGTCTTTATTTTGTCCACCGTGCTGCAAACCAGGCTGAGCAATTCTGTATGATGCACACTCTTTCTGTCAAAGCATTTGCCAGTCAGACAACTGAAGGTGGATGGGAAGTTGATGAGTGCGATTGCTCTTGTCTTCCAAGCAACAGTTCTGCTGAATATCTTGTGCATGATGTAAATATAATTGATAATTCAGGTGCAACAGTTCCATGGGAACCTGTTGGAATTGATCGTGCTACTGAGTATGTTCTGGGAAAATGGGCACCCGTTAGCATTATTCCATATCATCAAGCAGACAAAAAAGCATGGGGCAGAGACTACAGAGGAACACCATGGCACACACTTTACAACAAATGTGCAAACTGGATTTACACAGTTTCTGATCCAACAAATGGCTGGAATCATTGCAGAGCATGGGAAACAAATATCTATAGACAGGTTTTCTCAGTTGACAAAGATTGCAATGCAAATCTTATTGTTTATACCAATGATCTCGTAGACGTGTACGCTGACCCATTCATCGATTTGATAAAACCAACTGACTCAACTCAACTAATTAATTCTCCTGCAACAGGAACAAACCCGTACCACATTGGAAGTGCCGTAAACATGCAGGGTGGCAGGCTGATGACAATCCCAATATTCCTTACCAAAGGAACACACACACTTTATTTTGTCCACAAAAACCAGGACTTTCCAGCCAAGTTGACCAAAGAATATGATTACTACGGACTCATCTACTCACTCTGCTGTAAGGAAGAGTGTATCTGTGATGATGAATAGGATTTTCTAAATAGTATGAAAACACTTCCATTTTTTGTGGGTGGGAGAAAGCATGGAGACAAAACTCTTGAAGTAACTGATAAATACACGGGCGAGATAATCGCCCGTGTTTCAATTTCAGGACAAGATGACGTTGAAACTGCTTTCGAGCTGGCTGAAAAATCAGAAACTCTTCCCGTTTACAGAAGAGCTGAAATCCTTGATACCGCCTCAATAAAAGTTTCTGAACACAAAGAAGAGCTCACAGATATAATCTGCTCTGAAGCTGGCAAACCAATAAAACTCGCACTTGGTGAAGTGGACAGATGCATCCAAACTCTAAAATTCTCAGCATCAGTCGCTCGAACCATGGAAGGAAAAACCATCAACTTTCCCGCCCATCCATGGGGTGTGAATCGAAGGGGATTTGTCTCATATGAACCCATCGGAACGGTTTCTGCAATCTCGCCTTTCAACTTCCCTTTAAACCTGCTTGCTCACAAGATTGCTCCCGCAATTTCTGCGGGATGCCCAGTTGTCGCAAAACCCGCCAGCACAACTCCGCTCGTGGCTCTCAAGCTCGCTGAGATTTTATTTGAGTCTGGACTCCCAGAGGATCAACTTGCAATCCTTATCGGCTCTGGTTCAGAGATTGGTGAGGCGATTGCCACACATCCAGATTGCAAACACATCAGTTTCACAGGAAGTCCAGCAGTTGGCTGGAATCTAGTGAAACTCAATCCATCAATCGGAAGAACCCTCGAACTCGGTTCAAATTCTGCAATGATAGCTGATGTTAGTTGGGATATTCCAGAGATTGCAAAGAAAGCAGTTTCTGCATCCATGGCATATTCTGGTCAAGTTTGCATCTCACTTCAAAGACTTTATGTAACCAAAGATATTTTTGATGAAGTCTGCTCTCAAATTATTGAACTCGCTTCAAAATTAATAATTGGAAATCCACACGACCCAAAAACAACCATTGGCCCGATGGTTTCCTTAAGTGAAGCAAATCGAGTCAGAGAATGGGTGAAGGATGCAACAGATTCTGGTGCAAATTTGTTGTTCAGTGCCGATGAAGGTGGAGTCAAACTCGGAGCACAAATTTTAGCAAATGTTCCAGAATCTGCAAAAGTTATCAGTCAGGAAGTTTTTGGCCCAGTTCTCTCAATTAATCCAGTTGAAAACTTGGATGAGGCAGTTTCTCTTGTAAATAATTCTGAGTACGGACTTCAGGCTGGAGTTCTGGTGAAAGATTTTGCCAAAGCCATCAAAATATCTGAAGCCCTCGATGTTGCTGGAGTTATCATTGGTGACAGCCCAATTTTCCGAACAGACCAGATGCCATATGGTGGAATCAAAAAATCTGGAATTGGGAGAGAGGGTCCAGCCTGGGCAATCAGAGACCTTGTCAAAGAAAAACTGACCGTTTTTACTCTTTAACAAACATCAATCATTCCATGAGACCCCCGTCGTTCCTGGCTTGACCAGGAATCCAGGGTTTTAGAAATTCGTGTGAATATTTTTGTGAAACAATGATCTTGACTGGTTAGATAATTGTTATTTTCTTGTTTTGAATACGATTTTATAATCCCCTGGATTCCCGTTTTCACGGGAATGACGTAGGTAGAGGTCAGCCGCGACCAACCTCTACACTACCTGATGACAATCTATGGATCACAAACTTTGCAAGGAACATAACCCCTTCGAATTGCATCATCTCGTGACGAGAAGTAAATCTCAGTTCCAGGCTCAATCTTTTTTGCATGGTGGCAATCTGTGTTGTGGAACTTGTTCGTGTTGCTCCCCGCAACATACCGTTTTTCATTTTTTCTGTTGCTGTCGACATTTTCTCTGCCGAAGGTGGAGTCCTTGTTGCCTTGAGAAGTTGTTGTTGTAGTTTCAGGTTTGGATATTTCTTCAAGTGGTGGTTGCTCAGTTGATTCTTCAATTTCTTCTGCATCTTCTGCGACCCAATACATATCATTTGGTATTATTGAGGTAATTATTTCAAAAATCTCTTGTGTATAATAATCTTGCACTATAGGTTCTGTGTTAGTATCTTGCTCAAAGTAAGTAAGGAACTGGACAATATCATCTTCAACTTGGGTTATATGTAAAACACCTACAGACTCAAGACCATCGGTCAAAATGACAAATCGTGCATACTCTTGTTCGTTGAAAATAATATTCGAAATTCTCTCTGCCGAAGAAAAGTTACCTTCATCTATATTATATTCAATAAACACAGAATACATAACATCTACAGCCTCATCGAAGCTCAAGATTCTTGGATTGTCTTTAGATGAATCATCCACATTGTATTCAATATAGTTCCAATAATCTATCCAACAACTATCACTATCTTCTTTTTCAATATAGATTATATCGAACTCAATAAATTCACTATCATCAATACTCCAACCATCAGGAAGGTTGCACCATAATGCGTCGCCCATATACTCCTGATTGTCATTTGAAAAACTCATCACTTCTTTTAGCTTTTCAGGGATTTCTTTCTCTGTTTCTTCGACAACTTGTGTCTCTGTTTCCGTATTTACGAGGGTAGCAAACTCTTCATCACCACAACTAACAAACGAACCTGAAACACCTGCCAATAATATAATAATGACCGAACAGACTATCCATTTTTTCATGATTTCCTTCATTTCTTTCCCTTCTATTAGTTGAATGGGACGATTGCAATTATCTGGTTTAGGTACTTGTGATACTAATTTACGATTTTAAAGCTTTTTGTTATTGCTTTTATCGCCCTAGTCCCTTCATCATCAAAATCAACACCCAATTCCATTATGCCGAAAAAACAACTTACAACTGCACCATCTCTGGGTATAAACCAAGCATAATCTGCTCCCGGTTCGTCAATAATCAGGACAGGTAATCCATTAATTGTTGTTTCTTCAATTATTTTATCTTTGATTTTTGAATCAGAATAATCTCCCACCAGCCCCCACACATATTCATATAAAGCACTGTCAATCTTATCTGATATCGAAGATTCCGGCACAAAACTCAACCAATAATAGAATTTGAGCTTATTGGATTCATTTTTATTTTCAAACTCCCAATAAAGTTCCACGTCAGAAGGTGGTGATTGACTACAGTAAAAACCCTCGGGCATCCCGATATCAATACCGAGATTCTCATCATCTTCAAATCTCCAACTATATGTTTCCAGTTTGATATCATTTCCACACCCCGTCAACCCAATCACAATCGTTCCAACCATCAACACAACCAGCATCATTGCTACAATTCTTTTCATTTCCTTTTTCTCCTTTTGAGAATTTTGTCCAATGGACACTCTCCATTTTAGCACACTATCGGTGACACCCCTTTGTCACCGGTCTTAACTACTCTTAACCTTGAGAAAGTTTCTAGTTTGGTAATTTTCTTATGTTAAGGTATCATTAATTATAATAGGCTACCCACCCCCGTCAAGTTGTTGATACATATTTAATGTTAATTGCAAAGGGATGATGGTGATGTCTGGATTTTCCCCTCGTCATACCCCCCCTACCCCCTTCAAAAAAAAGGGGGGGGTAAAAAGAGAGGGATCATTCCGTGCTACAACACGGAATCTCATTTATTTCGATTTGGGTGTGAACAAGGAGATTCTGAATCAAGTTCAGAATGACGTTTCTCCCCTTTTGTCATTCCGCACTTGATGCGGAATCCAGGATTCTTGAATTCGTGTGAATATTTTTGAAAAGACAGAGAAAGTTTCAGGTTGAACTATGATTTTTTTAATTCCACACACGCTTTTTTACTACCCTGGATTCCCGTTTTCACGGGAATGACGAGGATGGTACAAAGATGAGAACCAAAAAATCACCCTCAAATAGAAATCAATTTTCACCTTGAAATTTCGTAGTATTCAAACTAATATCACACTCGATGAAAAATAAATCTGTTGTAATTGCAAGTGACCACGGTGGATTTGAACTCAAGGATTTAGTTATCAAGTTCCTGAAAGATTTAGATTTTTCAGTTACAGATTTTGGAACAAACTCCGATGAAAGTGTTGATTATCCAGACTTTGCAGAAAAAGTTGCACGTCATGTTTCAAAAAATGAATCAGATTTTGGAATCCTTATCTGTGGAACTGGAATCGGAATGGCAATCAGTGCAAATAAAATAAAAAATATTCGAGCAACAAATTGCACAAATACAACAATGGCAAGACTTTCACGCCAGCACAACAACGCAAACATTCTCTGTCTGGGAGCAAGAACAATCGGTTCTGTGCTTGCAACAGACATAGTTTCAGAATTTATTTCAACCGAATTTGAAGGTGGTCGTCATAAGAGACGAGTGGACAAAATAACAAAACTGGAGGAAAAAGAATGAGTGAATTAAACAGAATTGATCCAGAGATTGCAGATTCTCTTGAGCTGGAATTGGGTCGTCAACGAGGGAATATCGAGCTTATCGCATCTGAAAACTTTGTGAGCCAGGCAGTTCTTGAAGCCCTTGGCTCAATGGCAACAAACAAGTATGCCGAAGGTTATCCCGGAAAAAGATACTACGGGGGATGTGAATTCCTAGACATTGCAGAACGCCTCGCAATCAGACGTGCCAAAGAAATCTTTGGTGCAGAGTATGCAAATGTTCAACCTCACTCAGGAGCCCAGGCAAACATGGCAGGATTCTTTGCCACGCTCAGCCCCGGTGACACATTCATGGGGATGAAACTCGACCACGGCGGACACCTCACACACGGACACCCAATCACAATGTCTGGAAAATGGTTCAACGTTGTCCCATATGGCGTAAACAAAGAAACTGAAATTCTTGATTACGACGAGATGGAACGACTCGCAAACGAACACAAACCAAAGCTCATCGTGGCAGGAGCTTCTGCTTATCCTCGTTTCTTTGACTTTGAACGAATCTCAAAAATCGCAAAGGGTGTCGGTGCATATCTCATGGTTGACATGGCACACATTGCTGGGTTGGTTGCGGTCGGAATTCACCCATCACCAATTCCTCATGCAGACATCGTTACAACAACAACCCACAAAACTCTCCGAGGACCTCGTGGCGGAATGATTCTCTCAACAAAAGCCATGAGAAAAGAAGTCAGAAAAGCAGTTTTCCCTGGAATTCAGGGTGGACCTCTCATGCACGTTATCGCTGCCAAAGCAGTATGCTTCAAAGAAGCAATGGACAATGATTTTAAGGCTTACCAGGAACAGACAGTAAAGAATGCATCAGCACTTGCAAACTCACTTGCTGCAAACGGCTTCAGAATTGTTTCTGGTGGAACAGACAACCACCTCATGCTTGTTGACCTTCGACCAAAAGATATTGGTGGAAGCGAGACCGAAGACCTCTGTGAATCAATCGGAATCACAATCAATAAAAATGCAATCCCATTTGACCCTGCACCTCCAATGAATCCATCTGGCATGAGACTTGGCACCCCCTCACTCACTACCCGCGGAATGAAAGAAACTGACATGGAGCAGATTGCCGGCATCATAACAAAAGCTGTTGCAAACAGGAATGACGAAAAAGTTCTGGCAACTCTTAAAAAAGAAGTCACCAACCTAACAGATAAATTCCCACTCTACGAGGGTGTCTCCTACCTGTAATGAATTATTGGCTTCTCCCACTCATTTTCCTTGTGTCTGCAGGCTTTAGTGCAGTACTGACTCCAGTTGCAATCTGGTTTGGAAAACGATTTGGAATAACCGATAAGTCAGGTGAAAAAACTCCATCCGGACAGACAAAGATAACCTCGAAGATAACTCCAAGAACTGGTGGTTTGAGTATATTTATTGCCGTATTCATCCCGTTTCTGATATTTTCAAAGTTTGATCTTTCATCGTGGAGTATCATTGCTGGTGCCATCATCATCACAGTATTCATGCTCATCGATGACAAATACAAGCTCTCACCATGGATAAAATTTGCCGGACAAATTCTTGCCGCGACCCCTCCAATCCTGGCAGGTTATCGAATTGCATACCTGACAAATGTTGTCAATTCTGGATGGTTTTCTGTCGGCTGGTTGGCAATTCCACTCACCTATCTCTGGATTATTCTGGTTGTAAATGCTGTCAATTTTATTGATGGTCTTGATGGTCTGGCAAGCGGAATCACCATGATTGTCTGCATTACAAGTGCAATCGTGTCTCTTTCAGTAGGGTTGTATGCTCCCGCCATTTTACTCATCTGCCTTGCCGGTGCTTCTGCTGGATTCCTCCCTTTTAATTTTGAACCTGCAAAGATTTATCTTGGAGATAACGGCTCCCATTTTATTGGATACTTGATTGCAGTTTCAGCAATCTGGGGAACCGCAAAAGCAACCACAGCCGTTGTTCTTGGTGTTTCATTCCTGGCTTTGTTCATCCCAATGGCTGATGTTTTTTATTCAGCACTCAGACGAATAAAAAATAAGAAATCACCGTTCAAAGGAGATATGGATAATCTTCACTACCAGTTGATAAAAAAAGGTTGGTCTGTGCGAGGGGTAGTTCTTGTATTTTACGCGATAACTGCAATATTTTCGGCACTTGCACTCTACGTATTTGTGATAAGGTAACAATGAATATGAAAATACTTTTGATATTTGGCACAAGACCTGAAGCCATAAAGATGGCACCTCTTGTTAAGGTTCTTGAATCTGACAAAAGGTTTGAAACGGTAGTCGTGGTGACTGCTCAACATCGAGAAATGCTGGATCAGGTACTTGAACTCTTCAAAATTCAACCTGATTATGACCTGAAAATAATGCGAAAAGCACAGAGTTTGGGTGGCATCACAACCAAAGTTCTTCTTGGTCTTGAGGATATTTTGAAAGGTGAGCAACCAGACCTTGTCCTTGTCCACGGTGACACAACCACAACCTTTGCAGGGGCTTTGGCATCATTTTATGCTACTCCTCCAATTCCTTGTGGTCATGTTGAAGCAGGTCTTCGTAGCTACAACACGATGAATCCATACCCGGAGGAAGTTAATCGTGTGTTGACCGACCACCTCTGCAAGTTTCACTTTGCCCCAACCGAAAGTGCAAAGAACAATATTTTAAAAGAGGGGATTACCTCTGAAAACATAGTCGTCACCGGCAACACAGTTGTTGATGCACTTCACCAGATAAACAGAATCAACCACAATCTCCCACTTCCGGTTGAGAAAAAATCAAATGAAAAACTTGTGACCATCACCATGCACAGAAGAGAGAGCTGGGGCAACCCACTTCAATCAGTTTGTCGTGCAATTCTTCGTTTGCACACCGAGCTTCCAGATGTTCGATTTGTTTTCCCGTGGCACCTGAACCCAAGAGTCAGAGAAATAATCTCACCGATTCTTTCTGGTTTAGACCGAGTTCATCTGGTCGAACCACTTGATTACCAGCACTTTCTCAACCTCATGAGTAACTCATACCTGATACTGTCTGATTCTGGTGGAATCCAGGAAGAGGCGGCATCACTCTCAGTTCCAGTTTTGCTTTTGAGAGAGGTAACTGAAAGACCGGAAGCTCTTGATTGCGGAATCTGCAAACTTGTTGGGACAGATGAACAACGAGTTTACAACGAGGCGAAATCAATTCTGACCAATGAAAACAAACGCTCAGAAATGATTCCAAAGGTGAATCCTTTTGGTGATGGAAAAGCATCAGAAAGAATCCGAAATTTCATCGCAAACAGATGGGGGTTATAAATTGAGCAAATTCGTAATCAAAGGTTGCAAAAAACTCTCAGGAAGAATTGAAACAAGCGGTGCTAAAAATTCTGCAATGCCAATCATCACTGCCTGTTGCATGATTCAAGGTACAGTCACGCTTCACAATGTTCCAACAAAACATGATCCAGTTCTGTTGCTTGGCATGATGAGAAGCTTGGGTTTGAGGGTAAAAAAAATTAATAAACACTCATGGTCTCTTGATGCAACTGGGGTGGTAAAATCAGACGTTGCCGGTGAAAGAACCAACAGAATCCGCGGTAGCCAAACTCTTCTTGGGGCATTGCTTGCCAGAAATAATGAAGTAACTCTAGAGTCTCTCGGTGGTTGCAGTATTGGAGCAAGACCGATGGATATGCACTTCAAGGGATTTGAAGCTCTTGGTGCATCAATTAAAACTGTTGGAAATAAAATCCAGATCAAGGCAGAGAATGGATTGAAGGGGGCAAGTGTTTTCCTGGACTTTCCATCAGTCGGTGCAACCGAAAATATCATGATTGCAGGGTGCAGAGCCGAAGGTGAAACCACAATCGAAAACTGTGCAAAAGAACCTGAGATTGTTGACCTTGCAAACTTTTTGAGAGCCTGTGGTGTAAATATTTCTGGTGCAGGCACAGAAACAATTCACATCATCGGAAGAAAAGAGCTGAAACCCACAAGCCACAGCATAATGCCAGACAGAATTGAAGTCGGCACATACATGATTGCGGGGGCAATGACTGGTGGAAATATTTCAATCGGTCCGATAAATCCGTCCCATGTAGATTCCCTAATCTTCAAACTTCAAGAGGCAGGAATTTCAGTCAGGGTCGAAGGTGGAAACCGAATCAGGATAAAAGGTAAGAAAAGACCTAAAGCGATGAACATCAGAACCCTTCCCTACCCCGGATTTCCAACCGATCTCCAACCCCAGATGACCAGCATGTTGTCGGTTGCAGATGGAGTTTCTGTCATCACTGAAACAATTTTTGAAAACAGATTCAGCTCGGTTCCCGAACTTGTAAAAATGGGGGCTGACATCGAGTCTGAGGGTAGAACGATCAGGGTAAACGGAGTTTCAGGACTCAAGGGATCAGTTGTCAAATCATTTGATCTTCGAGGAGGAGTGAGTCTCATTCTCGCAGGTCTTATCGCCGATGGTGAAACAATCGTTGAAGACATCGAACACATCGAACGAGGATATGAAGATATTGAGAGCAAACTCCGCTCACTTGGTGCGGACATAAAAAGAGTGGACTGACCAATGAAAATCGCTGATTTATCCAGAGGTTCACACATCCACATGATTGCGATTGGTGGAACTGGAATGCGGGCATTGGCTTTAATTCTTCATCAAATGGGTTTCAAATTAACAGGCTCAGACATCAACACGGACAGACCGGCGGTAACCAATCTTGAAGATTTGGGAATAAAAGTTTTCAATGGGCACAGCAAAGAAAATCTTGAAAGTCCATCGCTGGTCATTCGCTCAGCAATTATTCCTGATGAAAATCCTGAGGTCATGAAGGCTTATGAACAAAATATTCCTGTGATTCTCAGAACAACAGCTATGGCAGAACTTGCAAACTCAAAAACAATCCATGCTGTTGCAGGTTCTCATGGCAAATCAACAGCCACCGGCATGTTGACCCATATCCTGAAAAAAGAGGGAATAAAATTTTCCTGGTACTTCGGCTCCGAAATGCGAGATGGAACACCTGAAGCCCACTGGGACACAGAATCTGAATGGTTAATCCTTGAAACAGATGAATCTGACCATGGATTTCTCAGGTATGATGAAAAAAACTGTGTGGTACTATGCATCGACCCGGAGCATCTGGAATTCTACAACTTTGACTTGAATCAACTCATATCTGAATTCAAAGAATTTGTCTCAAAGTCTATAAAAAATAACGGTGTTCAGATTTTGAATATCGATGATGAAAACACCAGGAAACTTGTTGCTGGCTGTACAGGTTTACTGACATTCGGAAAAAGTGAATCTGCTGACCTGAGAGCAGGAATCACAAAACACTCAACCAACGGATACCGAACAAAAACCGAAACTCACATCTATTTCAAAGACAGATTGATGGGAACTCTTAACCTAATTGTTCCCGGTGACCACAACGTACTGGATGCACTCTCTGCGATTGCGGGTTCTGCCCAATTTGGTGTTTCGATCAGAAACGCAATCTCTCATCTTGCAAGTTATTCCGGGTTAAAAAGACGAATCGAACCGATAGATGTTGTTTCTGGTCACATCATTTTTGATGATGACGCAGGACATCCAAGCGAGCTTCTTGCTGGAGTAAAAACACTCAAACAGTATTATCCCAACAAACCGCTCTGCATCGTTCACCAGCCAGTTCGTTACTCCCGTGTATTCTACCTGGCTGATGAATATGCAAAGGTCATCAAAGAAAATCTTGGTGAGAACGACAGATACATCGCATCCCCAGCATCTGCGTCCGACGAAAACAAATGGGGAGTAAACAAACATGGAATTTCAGATGCAATCGTTAAAAATAACCCAACATGCAAAGTGTATATTGTTGATTCCTACAGAGATATTCCAGGAACTGTTTTGGATGGTTTGAAAAAAGATGAGGTCATATTCCTGAGTGGACATCCTCCCGGACAGATTCGAGGAAGTGCATTTGAAATAGCAAATTTACTGAAGAATTCCAATACTTAAAGGAGGCTGAAAGTGATAAACTTTGGATTAACCGACGAACAGAAAATGGTCGCAAAGATGGTTCGAGAACTCTCCGCAAGAGAGTTTGCCCCGCACATAAAAGAGTGGGACGAACAGGCACAGTGGCAACCAATTGTAGCAGAAAAGATGGCAAGACAGGGAATCATGGGTCTTTGCACCCCTGAAAAATATGGTGGATCTGGTTTTGACTACATCTCACTTGGGCTTGCATGTGAGGAACTTGAGTACGTCGACACCGCAATGCGAGTAACCCTGTCCGTTCACATCGGGCTTGCCCAGATGCCAATTCTGACCTGGGGAAATGAAGATCAGCGACAAAAATATCTCCCAGACATGGCAACAGGCAAGAGGCTGGGAGCATTTGGTCTCACAGAACCGAACGCTGGAACAGACGTTATCGCTCTCGAAACAAAAGCTGTCAAAGACGGAAATGACTGGATTCTCTCCGGTGAGAAGATGTGGATTTCTCTGTCGGATGTTGCTGAAATCTTTATAATCATCGCCTGGACAGACCTTGATAAGATGAAAAAGAGAGACCACTCCGGAGTTTCTGCATTCATTCTTGAACGAGGAATGGAAGGACTTGAGACAGCATCCATCCACGGAAAACTTGGAGTAAGAGCCGGAAACACCGGTTCCATCTCAATGAATCAGGTTCGTGTCCCCCAGGAAAACATGCTCGGACATGAGGGTGAAGGATTTAAAATTGCGATGTTCTGTCTTGACCAGGGTCGCTACACCGTTGGTTGGGGAGCGACTGGACTTGTTAGAGCCTGTCTTGATGCCTCTGTTTCCTATGCAAACACACGAAAAACATTTGGCGTGCCAATCGGTCACCATCAACTTGTCAAAGCCATGATTTCAAAAATGAAAGCAAACTATGAAGCCTCAATGCTTTTAAATCTCAAAGCCGGCTGGTTGAAAAATCAGGGAAAACGTTGCACCAAGGAAACCGCTCTTGCAAAATGGTTTGCATGTGATGCCTCCGAAGTTGCCGCATCCGACTGCGTCCAGGTTCACGGTGCATATGGCTACTCAAACGAGTTCCCTGCAGAGCGATTCTACAGGAATGCAAAGGGTGCCGTGATCTATGAAGGCTCACGAGAGGTTCAGCAATTGATCTGTGCAGATTATGAGCTGGGAATCAGAAAAGACAGACCAATCAGAAAAGACCTCCCGCCACATCCATTCCCGGAGAATTGGGAATAAAAATATCTAAATTGAGGAAACGAGTTTTATTCCTCTGCGTAGCAAATTCAGCAAGGTCTCAGATGGCAGAAGCTATCCTTCGAGACCTTGCTGGTTCAAGTTTTGAAGTCTTTAGTGCGGGCTCAAAACCATCAACCTTGAATCCATATGCAGTCGAGGTTATGTCAGAGTTGGGAATAGATATTTCATCTCACTATTCAAAGCACTGGCAGGATTTAGATGACGGAAAACGATTCGATTTTGTGATTTCTGTTTGCTCTGAGTTTGAAGCAGAATGTCCAATATTTCATGGTGATGTTGGTTCAAGATTACGATGGGTTTTCAACGATCCCGCAAACTGCACAGATGAAAAAAATTGTTTAGAACTTTTTCGAGCTATCCGAGATAAAATTTTAAAATCAATCAAAGAGTGGCTCAAAGGGAATGACGCAGAGGAGTGGAAATGACCCCCACTTTCGTGAGAAAGACATGGATCATCCTATCTCCGTAGGGAACGCAGATCTGCGTTCCCTACAATTACTATGATCCTGTAAGTATCAACCCTTACTATAAATTTGGAATTTCGCTATTTTCTTTTTCCAGAAAAAACTACAATCAGGACAGATTTCAAACCTACCCCAGTATTATTCAGTCAAGCCCCAACAACTTCCTGATCTCTATTTCAGCTTCCGCTGGAGTATCCGGAGAATATCCATCATGTTGCCAAACAATAAGCTCCTCTTTGTTCACAAGCGTCATATTTGGTACACCCAATCCACCCCATGTATAGTAGGTTTCTGCCATCGGGTCAAGCGGAATTGGATAGTTGACTCCAAGCCTTTCCAGCAAGTCAGCTCGTTCTTCATCCATATGACTTGAATCAGTGCAAACCCCCAACACCTGTAATCCATCATCCTTGTATTTATCATACAGCACCACAAGTGCCGGTAGCTCCTTGTTGCATGGAAGACATCGAGTTGACCAAAAATTTATCAGGATGCACTTCACATCATCACGATTCAATTCTTCCAAAAAATTCAACGTTCCACCACTTTCAGTAGCAAGAGTGAAATCAGGTGCATGTGGAAGAAGTTTGCGTTCATCAATCTCCATCACAAGATGATAACCATCTTTATCCGGCTCAATCTCTTTTGTAGCAAGTCCAAATTCTTCTTTGATAAAATTCTGGCTGACGAGTATTCTTGATCTCAGATTGATTGGTGGATACTTGAATTTCTTTTTCACACCCACCGATTCATACTCAGATTTACCCATCCAGATTTTCAGGTTTCTTCCCTGACCCCTCACAACCGCCGATTTTTCATAATCCAACCAGAATACCCTGTGACCCATAAACTCCGCAAGAAAACGAAGCGGGAAGTAATACTCACCGTTCTCCAGCTGAGGACCAACGTCAGTCTTGAAAGTTTTCTCACCAACCCTGACATTTCTCCAGTCATTTCTCCAGATTATCTTGACCATCCCACCAAACACAGTGGGGATAACGAGGAAACTAATCAGTAATATTGCACATACTCTTAACCATTTCTTCGAGCTTTGCATTTGCTTCCTCTGAATATCTTTCGTGGAACCACGTGATACACTTTTCACCAGGTGTCACAAGGAAAAAATTTGGAAATACTGGATCAAACCAAGTAGCCTGGATGGAATAGTCCTCGTCAAGCACAATCTGGAAATCGACTTTCAGATCATTCAAAAGGTCCTCTCTATCCGCTTCAAGCCCCGGTCCATCAGTACAAACACCGATAATTTCCAACCCATCAGCATTATATTTTCTGAATAATTCTCCAAAAAATTCAAGCTGGTCGTGGCATGGTCGACATTCTGTGTACCAGACTTGAACGATGACTGCTTTGGTCGTTGGTTTATTAATTAAATCAGAAAACTTGATAGTTTCATCAGGATTCTCATTCTTTGGATATTCAAAATCAACCCAACGGTAACAGATTTCGTCCAGGTCAACTTTCATCGAAAGGTATCTACCATCAACATCTACTCTTTTTTCAAGAATCAAACCCAGACCATTCGTTGAAATCATTGTCCGTGAGTCTTTGATGGTCGGCGGGATGGTGAGTTGTTTGGTTTCATCATTGATGACTATCTCTGTTTTGTCTATCCAGAGTTTTACTTGTGTACTATCGTTATTCATGGTTACTGCTCTTTCGTCAGCTATCCAGGAAACGTCAAAACCAAGCCACTCGGAGACAACACGAAGTGGGATGTAAACATTGTCAGACCCCTGAATCGGAGCAACATCCATCTTGTATTTTTTACCACAAACAGTGATGAGTTTTGAATTTACCTTCCATTCAATAGAACATTCTTCGGCAACTGTCACAGAGCCTGCAACCGATACTAACGCCAACAACAAAACTAGAAAAAAGAGTGCGCACTTTTTCATATTTCACTTCCTTTCCTGATATTTTAGCATTTTTACACATAGAGTATTTTTGTCAAGTCTTATTCAATTGTGCTAAAATGAAATAGCATTTGACATATTGCTTATTAAACAATAAAATGGTTTGTGATGATTGTGGATATTGGAGAAACTAAGAGCAAATGCACTGCGATTGAAGTTGCAAACTTTCTGGATAAACTCCTGATAGATTCAGCTGACCCGATGGATAAATCCTTGAATGGTCTTCAAGTTGATGCGGGTACAACAGTGACAAAGGTTGGAGTTGCCGTTGATTCCTGTCTCTCTACGTTCGAGCTTGCAAAAGAAAATGGTTGTCAGATGGTCATCACCCACCACGGTCTCTACTGGAGTGGCGGTGAACACAGGATTATCGGGCTGATGGGTGGCAGGGTTTCTTACCTGATTAGAAACAACATCTCGCTCTGGTCATGCCACATCCCAATCGACAGACACCCGAAATTTGGAAATAATGCCGGTCTTGCAGACATCGTTGGGATCGATAATCGACATGGGTTCTCTGATTATCACGGCTCACCAATTGGTCTGTACGGTCAAATAAAAAATAAAAAGGGTATCAACGAGATTGCACTTGGACTCAGTGAAAGTCTGCCAAGTTGCAATCCTTTGCTTTGGGATTTTGGATGTGATGACATTCAAACCGTTGGAATCGTTTCTGGTGGCGGTGCATTCGCGATTGAAGATGCCAAGAAACTGAACCTTGACCTTCTCGTTACGGGCGAGGTTGGACACTCTGATTTCCACACCGCAAAGGAACACAAAATCAACGTAATATCCGCCGGACACTGGGCTACTGAAACCGTTGGAATAAAACTAGTTGGTGATGAAATAACAAAAAGGCTTGGAATTGAGACTCAATTTATCTCCGTTCCCACCGGAATGTAGGGGGCTAACATATGGACGCACTGGTTAAAGTAAAAAACCTGACAAAGAGCTTCGGCAACACAAAGGTTCTTGAAAATCTCAACTTTGAGATCGCAGATGGTGAGAGCTTTGGAATTCTTGGTCCCGCGGGTTCTGGAAAAACCACTCTGATAAACACTCTTGCCGGCATCCTTAAGCCATCCGAGGGCAGTGTTTCTATTTCGGGTATTGATATGTATGGCTTGTCAGGTGCCAAGGCTCGAAAACTCATCTCTCTCGTTCCTCAAACCCAAGCACTCTACCCCGACTTTAACGCCCACGACAATCTCAAATTTTTTGGAAGTTTCAACACCGTAAAAAAACGTCGTTTGAACGAAATAATGCTGGAGGCTCTTGACCTGTTCGAGCTCACACCAGAAGCCCATATCCCAATCCAACGACTGCCCTATTCATACGCAAAGAGACTTTCAGTTGCAATATCAATGTTATCCGATCCCCGCATCATCATGCTTGAGTCACCAACTGAAGGACTCGACGACAGATCCGCAAGGATAATCACAGATGGTCTAAATCTTCTCTCAAACAGAGGCAAAACCATCATCATCACAACCACCTACACCCGAGAAATCATAAGTGTCTGCAGAAAAGTTGGCATAATGCACAAGGGAACATTACTTGCCCTGGATTATCTTGAAAATATTCTGAACTGTTTTGGTGAACAAAACCAGATCGAGCTTGAGGCGGACGGTCTTGAAAATATTCCAACCGATGTAATCAGAAAACAACTCTTCTGCTCTGTACCAATTGAGAGTCTTGAAAAATTTGGCTCAACACTTCTCATCAAACTTGAATCCACAACCGAGGTACTTTCAATTATCCTTGAGGCTCTCGGTGATTCTGGTATTCCTGTAAAAAATATTCGTTTGAGCGAAGGTAGCCTTGAAAACGTTTTTTACAAACTTGCCGGTCGCGAGTTGAGAGATTGAGGATAGGAGCGATATGATGGGTAAAAATGCACTAACAAGCTGGCTGGTTGTAACCGGTAAAGACTTCAAGATTCTGTTCAAAAATCGTTCTCTCTTCCTTATCTTTTTGGGTATCATAGTTGCCCTTGTGACGCTCGCAATCTTCCAAGGTACTTACCTGAAAGAGGGTATGTTTTCCTTCTTTGATGCAACGGGCTATTTACCTGCACTTCCAAACTACATGATTTATTTCGTAATCTTTGCCTCATCCCTCTACATGATGAATCTGGGTCCAGTTTCATTTACCAACGAACATCAAACCGGAACCATCAACAGACTAAAGATTCAAAATGTTTCTGCAATCTCTGTCACAATTGGAAAGATATTTTTCTTCTATCTTGCTGCAATCATTCAAGTTCTAATCTTCAATGGAGTTGCCACGTGGTACTTCAGAGATAAGGGTGCTACCCCAATGAACTGGGAGGTTTCTTCTGCACTCATCCATATCCTTCTCTGGCCATTCATTATGATTTTTGGTGCATACATTATTTACCTCTTCATTCACCTGATTACACGAGCCACAAAGAGGAGTTAGCATCTATTGAAAAGGCTATACAAATCGAGAACAGACAGGATTATTTCTGGTGTTTGCGGTGGTATTGCCAACTATCTAAATGTTGATCCCACCCTAGTTCGGGTTGTTCTTGTTATCTGTGTTTTTCTTGGTGGAGTTGGAATACTCGCCTATATAGTTGCGATCTTTATTATCCCGGAAAAACCTGTAAACACATCTTCGACCAGCAAACAAAAGGCAGGGGATGTGTTTGAGTCAGATTCCGATGATAACGACAAACTACACTCAGAATCCCAGATGAATAACCCCGTAGTTATGAGAACTAACATGTCGTATACTGCCGGAATCATACTTGTTATCTTAGGCATAATCGCACTTTCGGTTTCATTTGGCTGGTTGCATCTTGATAAGATTTGGCGATATTTCTGGCCGGCACTACTAGTTTTTGTTGGCATAATGGTAATTATCGCAAATTACAAAAAATAACCCACAGACTATTTTTTTTTGGTGGAGCAGAGGAGACTCGAACTCCCTACCTCATCCTTGCGAAGGATGCACTCTGCCAGATGAGCTACTGCCCCATTAACATATTTGCCAACGACAAATACTAGTCATTCAATGAAACAACTCAAGGTTTTGTATTGTACTGTTGAATGTTAGACAACCCTTGCTAATATTGGTTTATACTTGGAGGTTAGATATGATGAAAAGAATGCTCGCGTTGACTGTTGTGGTTCTGCTGACAGCTGTTATTGTGCTTGCCTGTGGAGTTTCACAGGGTATCGAAGGAAGGGTGTACGATAATGTTTACGGTGATCCTATAACCGATATTACCATTATACTGAAGGACCTTGGCAATATGAGAAAACCTGCCATTGAGGTCACACCAGATAAAAATGGCTACTATTCAATATCTGTAGAACCAGGAAGATATCGCATCGAGACAGATGATGATAAGCTGGACTACAAGAGATTCATCAAACCGATCACCGTTGAGGATGGTGTGTTGGAGTACGATCTTCCCGTTGAGCCAATCGTTAAGACATGGATTCATGGACTGGTTGCACAGAGGGAAGAAAATAAAAAACCCCAGAATGATTACAAAAAACTCATCAGCAATGCAGTTATTGAAATTGATGGGAAAACAGCAACAACAGATGAAGAGGGGAATTTTGAAATCAAATACCTCAGACCGGGATTAAAAAAAGTCACAATTACTGCTGACGGCTACAAGCTATACACCAGGGCATACAATCTTTCCAAAGGTGAAACTATTGAATACTTTGAAATCGAACCTGTTGTTGGCGAGGGGCAAAGCCTGGTTTCATCCCTTAAAAATCTAGTTTCTTTCAAAATGGAAATATTAGTTGGAAGTTCTGCAAATGAGATTTCCAGTTCATACTCTGGCACAGTTCTTATGTTGCCGTTTTCATATGAAATGGAATCTACCGCTGGAAAATACAAATATAGTGGTAGTATGTACCGCAAATTTGATGAATCAAGCTCCGAATATTCAAATGTCGACGCATCAGAAATGAGTGAACTGGACAGCATGATCAAAGATTCGCTTTCTCTTCTTGATGATATTGGATATGAAATCTCAAGCACTGAAGGTATGAAGCTTGGAGATTCAATCGGAAACCAGTCAGGATACAGTTGCTCTTCATACTCAACAAAGTATACAGATAGCGACAACGAAACATTTGATGTCACGCTCTGGGTGATAATTGATGGTAACTTGGAAACATACCCAGTGAAACTGTCAATGAAGGGTGATAAATCCTACTTCGAAGTGAATCTGTTTGCATTCAACAGCTTTGAGAACAACAGCATACTTAACTAAATCTAGTTTAATATTTACAATATTGACAAACTAGGATTTATTTGTATATTAGTTGTTACCTGCTCGCGGAGAGGTAGCGGGTCTCATCTAAGACCACATCGGTCGCAAAAAGCACTCCCAAACCTAAATCCTCTCCTTTTTTGATTCACCTTCTACGACTAAACAATATTAAATTGCGGTGATATTTTACTACTTGGAAGCTTCTTGTTTTGTTTCACTGACCAACATGACAACAACCAAAATTAAAGCAGAGATGACTATACCCATATCCGCAATATTGAAAACAGGGAAATCAAAAAAATCTAAATGGATAAAATCGACCACAAAACCTCTTGTAAAACGATCGAGCAGATTCCCAACCGCACCACCAAGAATCATTCCAATCGCTATACTACTCCACTTGTCTTTCACAATTTTTGGAAGAAATATGATTATCATAACGACCACAACTACGGCAAGCATCGCAAAAATCATATTTCCACCCTGGGCTAAACCCCAGATTGTTCCGTAGTTATGAACCTTTACAATTGAAATTACACCTGGAATAAACGGCTTACTCTGTCCCAATTTCAAAGAAACTGAAACAAGAACCTTGGAAATCTGGTCCAAAAATATTATCACTGCAAAAGATATACTCAACCTTAAGAAGAGTTGTTTTGAAATTTTCATATTCGGTTAGTTCAATTTTTTTAACAAATCCTAGGATTCGCCAATTTCTTCCGATTGCTGTTCAGCGGATATTTCAGGAATATTTTCAAATCTGGCTTTTGATTCTTTTGTTTTCTCAACAAGTGAGACATCCATGTTATCAAGAAGATTGAGAAATGTTGTTAAGTAGGCTCGGAATTCACTCTTGAATTCAAGATATGCTCCAGTAATGGAACGCATCAACTGGCGAGTTTCATTTGTCTGTTGCTCTGCCTTGGATATTGCAACACTGACTATCAGCTCTGCCTCGTGCCTTGCGGTATTTTTTACATCCTCAGCAGTTTTCTGAGCAAGGGTCAGGGCTTGTTCAAGCTGTCGTCCCGTTGAGCGGTATCTGTCAACTTCCTCAGATAATCGCTCGACTTTTTCCTGAAGCTCTTTGTTATCACGATAAAGCTGTGAAAAATCTTTTTCGACCTGAGAGAGAAATTCCTGGACTTCCTGCTTGTTGTAACCAGAAACACCGCTCTTAAACGTCTTGTGTTGTATATCAAGAGGTACTAGCATCGTATTTAAACCCCCTTACCTTTCAGTTATTCTATGCATCAATAAAAGACTGTCAAGTTGAAAGTTCATCATATTTTCAGTTTTGGGTCCAGGGCGTCTCGAAGTCCATCTCCAAGGAAGTTGAATGCCAACACAACTATTGCAATCAGAACTCCTGGTACAAGCCAGACATGTGGTGAGGCAAGTGCATGTTGAAACCCTTCATTTATCATCGAACCCCAGGATGGCATCGGCGGTCTCACACCAATTCCCAGAAATGATAATCCGGCTTCCGACATAATTGCACCAGCAATTCCCAGCGATGAGTAAACAATGATCGGTGCAAGGGTGTTTGGCAAGAGGTGTTTAATGATTATTCGTGAATTCCTTGCACCCATGGACTTTGCAGCCTCTACGAATTCTGACTCTTTTAACGCAATTATTTCACCACGAATAATTCTAACAATCGGTGGCCAACCAACCAATCCCAATGCAATAAACACGTTAACCAAGTCTCGTCCCAAAACAGCCATGACAGCTATCGCAAACAGCAAACCGGGGAATGCAAACATAATATCTGTGAATCTTGAGATAACAGAATCAGTCAATCCACCATAAAATCCAGCGAGTGCACCCAATGTTATTCCTATCAAAAGAGAGATAAATATGACAACAACACCGACATACAGAGAGATTCTTGCTCCATGAATCAACCTCTGAGCAATATCTCGACCCGCACTGTCTGTTCCAAGTAGAGGTCTTTTCATTGGTCCAATCTCAATCTCGGTGGGGGTTAGATCAGCCTGGCCCTCTGCATGTAATCGCTTATTTCCTGTTTCACTGTCAACAACAATATATGCAATTCCAGCATCTTCCCACTCAACATCAACCATATCTCCTGCTACCACCTCTTTGGTGGACTTGGTATGTTTTCCTTTTGGTGCATATTGGAATCTGCTTTTTAGAATATCCACAGATCTGTTTGATCTGAATGTATTCCACTCATCCGATTCACCGACTACAGTTGTTCCGGGCTGAAGAGTCCCACTGTTTGTCGGAACAACAGCTCTCGAACCATCAGATAATCTTACATCCAGAGCAACACCAATTTTTTCAAATAAAACAGTTTCAGATTTTAATCCGACTTCTTTGGAAAATGATTCTTCAGACTTGGATACCTCATAGATATATTCTTTGGTTAAAAATTCAGTTTTTGATTTTGCAGCATGAATTTCTTTCATGGGGGGAATCAGCTTTGCATCAAGATTCATTGAGTATGGATCAGGAGCAATCACACCTGCAAACAATGAAACAACAATCATCAAAAGAATGATTGTCAAACCGATCACAGACAATTTGTGTTTGAAGAGTCGACGCATAAAATTGGTGTTGAATTTTTTTTCAGCCATTTTACTTCAACCTGACTCTTGGATCGATATACGCATACGAAATATCAACAATAAGGTTTGTGACCACAAACACTAAAGCCATAACAAGGACAACCCCCATCACAACAGGCATATCACGTTTCTCTATTGCTGTTATTATGGTTGTTCCAAGTCCGGGCCAACTGAACACCTTTTCTGTGATTATTGCACCCGCCATCAACATTGCAAAATAATTACCAATAACCGTTACAATTGGTATCAGTGCGTTTCTTAAGGCGTGTTTGTAAATAACAACTCTCTCCCTCACACCTTTTGCCCGAGCTGTTCTCACGTGGTCAGACTTCATCTGTTCAAGAAGTGTCGACCTTGTCATTCTTGAGATCATTGCAAGCGGGATAGTTCCAAGTGCGATCGTTGGCAAGATTAAATGGTGGAAGGTATCCCACCCTCCTGTGCCATATCCAACACCAGGTATCATGCCCAGCCACCGAACAAATATTAATTGAAGTATCAGCCCTAACACAAATATTGGCGTGGATACGCCCAGTAATGCCATGAACATGAATGAGTTGTCCGCCAGTGAATACTGTTTGGTGGCAGAAATAATACCAGTTGGTATCCCGATGAATATTGCAAATATCATAGCTGATGTTGCCAATTTTAGTGTTGCAGGGAATGCGTCTCCAATCATTTCTGCCACGGGTCTATGACTTACATCAAGCGAAGTTCCAAGATCACCACGAACAGCACTCGAGAGATATTTTCCATATCTCAAAGGCCAGGGTAGATCCATCCCCAACTCATGTCTTATTTTTTCCTGAAGAACTGGGTCAGGATGTTGCCCGAGTGAAACTCTGACAGGATCACCCGGAACAACCAAGAATAACATGAACGTAATAAATGTTATTCCAATAATGACAGGTATCAGTTGAACAATTCTTTTTATTATATATTGTAGCATAATTAAAAAAGCAGGAGTCAGCTTGTCTTAAGCGTATCTCCTGCTTTTATTTTTCATACCTTTCTTGATGATAATTCTAGTGGATTTCAACGTAGTTGTGTGGAAGTGTACCCATTGCTGTGATTCGAAGTCCCTTTATGTTTGATTTTAGTACATACCAATTTGTCTGGAAGTTGATTGGCATCCATACAGCTTCATCCATGGCGATTTTTTCTGCTTTTGCATAGAGTCCCATTCTGGCAGCGTTATCGGTTAGAGTTTTTGCTTCTCTGACAAGTGCATCAAAATCGGGATTGCTGTAGAACGAAGCTCCACCATTTCGACCGGCATTCGCAGAATCCAAAAGAACCCAAAGAAAGTTGTCTGGATCAGGATAATCTGCAAGCCAACCAAGTCTAAATACTGGGAATTCACCATTATCGATCTTTTCTAGGTAAGTTGCCCATTCGTATTCTTCCAAAATTAATTCGATTCCAAGGTTGTTTTGGATCTGATTTTGTATGAATTCCGCAACATTTTTGTGTGTTGCGGTTCCTTTGTTGTAGGCAAATGTTATCGTGTCGGGAACTTCAAGACCCTCTGCAACTGCTTCTTCCAAAAGGTTTTTTGCCATGACTGGGTCATATGGGTATGCATCGGTTTCACTTGAGAAATTTGGCATTGCAGATGGAATGATACCGGTTGCCAGTTTGAATCTGTTGTTGTAGATTTCATCAATGATTCGATTCCTATCAACCGCATAACAGAATGCCTGTCTGAATTTCATATTGTCGAATGGTGCAACATTTGTTCTGAAGCCAATATACTGGATACCAAGCTGTTCAATTTTTTGAAGATCAGCAAACAGGATTTCATCGTTTTTGATGCGGTCAAAATCAGCATCGGCAATCACGTTGTAATCGATGTTTCCTGCTTCATACTCCTGCTGACGAATTGTATCCTCAGTGTGGACATAATACTCAAGACGATCAATTTTTGCCTTGTCACCCCAATAATCAGGATTTGGGAGCAGGACAAGTTTCTGATTTCTCATCCATTCTGAAAGGATGAACGGACCAGTTCCAATAGGATTTTCCTCATACCATAAATCACCATTGTCTTCGACTGAATCTCTGTTTACAATCCAGGCAGAGCTGTAAGTCAGTTTGTGGATAAACACTGGTGAAATCTCATTGATTGTAATCATTATGGTATTTTCATCAATGATTACAATACCGTTTACTTCTGATTCAATTCCATCAGTGTAATCTTTTGCACCAGAAATATCTTCGAGTATCCATTTTCTTGGTGATTTTGTTGCCGGGTCGAGAACTCTCTCGAAACTCCACTTTACATCATCTGCTGTAAATGAGGTTCCATCGTTAAAATTGACTTCTCTGAGATGGAATGTGTAGATCGTTCCATCCTCTGAAATATCCCATGACTTTGCAAGTGAAGGGATGATATTCAGGTCGATGTCATATGTGACAAGTCCTTCAAAAATCTGCTTTCCAACTTCGTGACTTGTTGTGTCTTTCAGCTGAGCAGGGTCGATAGTTGGCACAGGCTGAGCAAGAGGGAATCTGAATACTCCGCCCAATACTGTTTCCGGTTCAGTTGTTATTTCATCATCAACGACAACATCATCAGCTGGTCCACATGCGGACACTACACCAATCAACAACACGGCAACCAATAACAAGGCAAAGAGTTTTTTCATCACTATTTCTCCTTTTTTATTCCTGAACTTTTGGACAGGCGGTAAAGTGACCACCACCCACATCAACTAATGGATATTCACCTTTATTGCATTTGAAAGTATCTTTGTTTCTTTGATAAAACTCGCATCTTGTGTGGAATCTGCATCCAGATGGTGGATTGACCGGTGAGGGAATATCACCTTCCAGAAGTGCATGATCCTTTCTCTTGTCGGGATCGGGAATTGGGATAGCATTCAGTAGAGCTCTAGTGTATGGATGAAGCGGCCTGTTGAAGAGTTCATTACCATCTGCAATTTCAACTATTCTACCCAAGTACATGACAGCTATCTTGTCTGACATATGACGAACAACAGCCAAATCATGGGCAATAAACAGGTATGTCAGGTTCAATTTTTCTTGAAGTTCCTGCATCAGGTTGATTATCTGAGATTGAATTGAGACATCGAGAGCAGACACAGGCTCATCACAAACAATGAACTTTGGATTGAGAATTATTGAACGAGCAATACCGATACGCTGTCTTTGTCCACCAGAGAATTCATGAGGATAGCGGTAGAGGTATTCAGGTCTCAGCCCAACAACTTCCATCAATTCCTGAACAATTCTTTCTCGTTCCTTCTTTTCTGCTAAACCATGAATTACAAGTGGTTCACCAATAATATCACCAACGGGCATTCTGCGATTGAGGGAACCAAATGGATCTTGGAAAATTATCTGCATCTCACGTCGTTGTCGTCGGAGTGTTTCACCACGCATTTTCAAAATATCTTTACCCTCAAACATTACCTCGCCGGCTGTTGGTTCGTACAATTTTAATATGCACTTACCGGTTGTGGTTTTTCCGGAACCGGATTCTCCAACAAGTGCAAACGTTTCACCTTGATTGATGTTGAATGAAACACCATCAACAGCTCTCACGTGTGCTATAGTTCTTGAGAGAAGTCCGCCTGTTATCGGGAAATATTTTTTTAGACCTTTAACTTTCAGTAATTCCTTCATTACTTACTCCCTTCCTGAGTAATAGGGAACCAGCAACGAAGTTTTCTTCCATCTTCCAGTGTCCGAAGTGGAGGATCTTCTTCGCGACATTTTTGTCCTGCATTGAAACATCTTGGATGAAACTTGCAACCAATAGGAAGGTTGTAGGGACTTGGTACCATACCTTCGATAGTTGGGAGTTTTTCACTTGATTTTTCTTGATCAACCTTTGGTATTGAGTGTAAAAGTCCCCAAGTATATGGATGTCTCGGATTGTGGAATATCGTTCTTGTATCGGCATATTCGACAATCTTGCCAGCGTACATAACCGCAACATTGTCGGCCATTTCGGCGACAACTGCAAGGTTGTGGGTAATCATGATGATCGACATTCCAAATCTTTTTCGCAGGTCTTTCATTAATTCAAGGATTTGGGCTTGAATTGTGACATCAAGTGCGGTAGTTGCTTCGTCAGCGATTAAGATTTCTGGATTACAAGCCATTGCCATAGCAATCATGACTCTCTGTCTCATGCCACCTGACATTTGGTGAGGATAGTTCAAAACTCTCTGTTCGGGGTCAGGAATTCCAACGAGCTTGAGCATCTCGATTGCCCTTCTCCATGCCGGGGTATCTATTTTTCGAGTTCTTGAGAACCAGTTTCTCCAGGAATATCCTTTTAACCCTTGATGAAGCATTAGGGTTTCTGCAATTTGATCTCCTACCTGAAAAACAGGATTCAAGGATGTCATTGGTTCCTGGAAAATCATTGAGATATTGGCACCTCTTATTTGGCGTATTTTCCTCATAGGAAGTTTGAGCATATCTTCGCCATGGTAGAGTATTTCTCCCTCAACAATTTTACCTGGTGGTTGTTGGATCAGTCGCATTATTGATAACGATGTAACAGATTTTCCACAACCGGATTCACCAACAATGCCCAGTGTTTCTCCTTTGTGGAGGGTGAAGCTCACATCATCAACAGCACGAACAACACCGTCCGACATATAGAAGTATGTCTTAATGTTTTTTAGATCGAGTATTATTTCTTTTTCCATGTCCGCCACCTTATATCTTCTGTCTTGGATCAAGGGCATCACGCAGACCATCGCCCAGGAAGAAGAACGAAACAACCACTAAGAAAATCAAGAACCCAGCAAATAATCCCGGCCAGGCATATTCCAGGAAATAAGTGTAAGCTTCACTGATTAGTGCCCCCCAGGTTGGTGTCGTTATTGGGTTCACACCAAGTCCAAGGAATGAGAGTGAGGATTCTCCAAGTATCACAGCGCCAACGGCCATTGATAGTTGGGTTATTACAGGAGCAATTGAATTTGGTAATACATGTTTAAATATTATCCTAAGGTTGCCAGCACCAATCGCCTTTGCTGCTTCAGTATACTCTTTTGAACGTTCGGCTAGGAATTGACCCCTTGTCATTCGAGCGGCACCCGCCCAACCAAACGCAGAGAATATGAAGATGATCGCTAAGACAGAATTACCCCCCTTCATGCTTGCAGTTAGCACCATGAAAAGTGGTAAAGTTGGGATTGTACCAATCAATTCAATTACTCTCAAGAATAATGAGTCAACAAATCCACCGAAATAACCGGCTAACGACCCGAGGATAAGCCCAACAAAGCCCTGAATGGCTACTACAGCAAAGCCAATTGTTAGAGAAACACGACCACCATATGCAAGCCTTGGAAGTAAATCATGACCCGAGTTATCGGTTCCAAGAAGATGTCTCTTGGCCGGACCCATATCCACCTCTCTTGGTTCACCATAATTTTTATTGTTTTGATCAGTAATAATTGAATCATCGATATCTTTGTCAAAGTCAGGGATATGTTCAATTATTTGACCAGTCGATGTCAGTCTCTTTGTGTGTGCAATACCTACAAAGTATTCCTTAAGACCTTCAGAGGTTTGAATTCTATTTCCGTGTTCATCTTTTTTTGGTCTTCCAGAGGGGTCTCTTTCAATTGTTATCATTTCGTCCAGTTCGTCCACGTGTCCATATGATTTCACGGTCGCATCATACATATCACGGTACTCTGGATTTTTGAATGTTTTTTCATTAATGACTGCCATACCGGTTTCGTCATCACGTTCAGAAAACCAGAAACCTTCCGGGTATTTATCAGTATCATTCCAATCATCAACAATAATACTTACTGCAACTCCAGGGAAAGAACCAAGGCTGGCTTTAGTATGTTGGCTTGTATAGTTAAATTGATAACCAGTAATACCCTCAAGAATAGGTGCAATCAATGTGAATATGAGTAGAAATGTAAAAATAAACAGTCCTATTACTGCCAGTTTATGGCGACTAAACCTCTTCCAGACGGCTTTAGCTAAAGAATATTCAGAGGCACTGAGTATTTCCTGTTCGTTTGGATTTTCAATGACGGTTATTTTTTTTCTTTTTTTAGCCATTTGTTTATATCCCCCTTTCTCACGAATACCTGATTCGGGGATCAACCACCGCATAGAAGATATCCTGTAACAACAACGATATTAGAGTTAGTATTGCAAAAAATGTCAATACTCCCATTGATATCGGAATATCACTTTTGATAACAGCATCGAACATCAATTTACCCATGCCATTGATATTGAATATTCTCTCCGTGATAACAGACGAGGAAAATAACATTCTCAACATAAATGTCAATATCGTAACGATTGGGATCATTGCATTTCTAAGTGCATGTTTGTAGATGACTCTGTTTTCAGACAATCCTTTTGACCTTGCTGTTCTAACATAATCCTGACGAATTACTTCAAGCATTGAAGTTCTCATGTACCTGGAGAGCGATGCAATTGAAGCAAACACACCCATTGATACAGGTAGTATTAAATTCCTCACTTGATCTAAAAACTGCATCATCGGATTCATCAGATGGTAGTTATCAGCTTGCTCCCACCCTATAGGAAGCCATTTGAGCGTCGCTCCAAATATCAGTAGCAGTATCAATCCAAACCAGAATCGTGGCAACGCTATTCCGATATACGAAATAAATGTTAGCGTGTAATCAGCTGTTGAGTATTGCCGCCTTGCCGAGAAAATACCCAACGGCAGACCAATCATTAAACCAAAAACTAGTACCGCAGACTGAATTTTCATCGTAATCGGCAATCGATCAGCAACCAGGCCCCATACAGGCTTTTTACTGTAAATCGATTTCCCCCAATCCCATTCAAAAACAATCCTTCTCATCCATTTGAAGTATCCGATGTACCAGGGATCGTTGAAACCCGACCATTCTCTCATTCTGTTTATTGCTTCAATTTGAAGAGGTTGCATAACCTCCATCTGTTTAAAGGGATCTCCTGGCAATCTAAGCATAAAATAGATTAAACCAGTGATCATAAATATCATCAAAATAAACGTCACAATACGCCTTATGACATAATTTCCCACATTCGTTCACCTTTCCGGGTCATGACACACACAACCAATTTTTTAACCTAAAAAAAGCCCCTGGCTACGAGAAAACCAGGGGCTTTTGTAATTAATAATTAATCTTCTAGATACCAGAATTCACAGTTCCAGTTCACTGGCTGATTTGATCCGGTAGGTAGATAATTCTCAAGGTTATACTTAACAACATCGACATTGTATCTGTTGTAAAGAGGGAGTGCGGGAAGCTCTTCTGACCATATTGCAAATTCTTTATTTAACACATCTTGGAACTCTTCTTCTGTAAGAATTTGTGCAATTTTTTCAACATACTCTTGATGTTCATCTGATCCAACCCATCCGCCCATACACTGTCCAATCCAACCATTGTCTTTGTTTGGAATCTGTTCTCTTGAAAAGAGGTTACAAGATGGAGTGATCGGACTTGATACCCAGGCAAACTCAACAGCTTCAAACTGATGTCTTCTTAAATAGTCGCCACCAAACAGTACGGTAGCTGACTTAAAATCTGAAGTGACATCAATCCCAACTGCAGCCCACATTTTTACAATATTTTCAACCGATGCAGTTCTAAATGGTTGCCCTGAAGCGGTAGCAAAAGAGAAGGAGAACTTTACCATATTTCCATTTTCATCCTCTTTTTCTCTGATGCCATCTGATCCAACCTTCCAACCAGCTTCATCCAAGAGTTCCTCTGCAAGTTTTGTATTGTATTCATACTTTTTGAAAGCATTCATTTCTTCTGCTTTTTTGTAATATTTTGAACGTCTGGTTAACCAAAGATGTGATACAGAAAAAACACCTTTTGATACCAGTTTACAAAGTTTTTCTCGGTCAAGAGCATAGAGCATTGCCTGACGAACTCTCTTGTCACCAAACAAAAATTCACCACCTACATCGTCCGGATCTTCTGGATCATCTGCAAATTGATTCAAGTCGATATGTTCCCAACCAGTGGCCTCCACATAGATAAATCTGTACACATCACTTAAATCAACTTCAATATCTTTTGCGGCAATTGGTGTGAAAGAACCAGCAACTACATCAATATCACCGGCTTTAAGGTTAAGTTTAATCGTATTCATTTCAGACATAAACTTAACTCTGATTCTTGGAATTAGTGGTTGGGCAAATGCTGCATATGGGTTTGGTTCAAAATCCATATAGTTTCCCTGATTCCACTCAGCCATACGGTATGGACCATAATTGCCAATATGAACAAAATCCTGTCTCACATTGTGATGGTCTGGATTTGTCATAAGTTCTTTTTCGTAGAAGGCTTTCATTGAGGCACCTGGTACAAAATTCATTGAAGGTTTATACTCTTCGGTTAATTGAACCTCTACCTGGTATTTACCCAATTTTGTAATCTTCTCATACCTCATTATGTCTGTATTAGTAATTGCTTGGATAATTGGACACATTCGTACTCGTACCCCAAAAAGAACATCGTCAGCGGTGTACTCATGATACTGACTTCCTTCTGGTTCTCCAGGAAGTGGTGCAAAAAATATTCCAGGTCTGATATTCCATATCACCTTCATCTTATCTTTGCCAGTGACCTCATCATGGAATAAGATAACATCGCCATTTTCAAGTGTGGGCTTTCTTACAACATACATGGGATAAAGAATTGTGTCATTCCCATATGTAATATTATCGGGGCCAGTAAAACCAACAAGGAATGTTCTTGACATCGAGCTTGAAACGAAAGGATTCAAGGTGTCTGGTTCCTGCTGGGTAACACAGGTTAACATTTGATCTGGGTTTGTATTTGGTGGGTATTTAAATCTGTAGAGAAGGAATGATGCTTCTGCATAATTTGGTTTCTCACCCCAGGCAGTCTCACGATAACGATATGTCAAGATGTTGCATCTTGGTCGTGATGCCATGTTGAAGTATGGTACATACTCCTCAGGGATGGTTTCCTCGTCGTTTGCGAGACACCATGCCGGGAAGTCGAAATCACCAAGAGTGTCTTTCAGTGCATCGTTGTTGTCGATTGCAAACTTGAACATCTCAGCTCTTGTGAAATTTTCACCTTCATAGTTTAGCTCTTTGCCAAGAACTGTGCTTAGACCGGCTGAAAATGTCTCTGCTGAAATCTCTGAATCTACATCCCCAACCTCTGGAAGAATGCTCTCATAAGTCATAGTATCAATATACTTTTGTAACTCATGTGGCTCTTCAGCACCCATTGGTGAAACTGATGCAAAAAGCATCATTACAAGGGACAAAGACAAAAGAATACCTAGGAATCTTCTCATATTGCTCCTTTCGATATAGGCATAGGATATACCAATATCGCCTGTAAAACCTGATTTGGATTAACCGTAAATTCTTTCACTGAATCCATTCTAACACCAGTTATAAAAAAAGGCAAGACCAGATTTTTAGATTTTAGTTCGTCATAGTTTGGCAAACAAAAACCGAACAAATTTTCGGAAGAATCTACTATTTGAAAGATAATTTAGACAACTCATCGACCAGTTTCATAGTCCCAAGAGAAACTGTCACAATCTTTCCGACAAGGTCAAAAATATATCTTTCATCACCTTCAAAATTGTTTGGGTCTTGGATAATTCCTGAGCGTTTGTCAACCTTCACCTGGTACTGGTCAACAATCCACTCCAACGCAGATCGGTTGCCAAGTTTGTATTCAAAAACTTCACTTGGAATATTTTTGAAGGTGTACTCATCGTTATAGATGAGTTCTTTTTTATCCTTCGACAGTTTCATTTTTGTTACTCGAAAATCACACTTTGCAAACTCTTTGTTTTTGATGATTGTCTCAAGGGGATATGGTTCAACTGATTCATAACCAATATGAATATCTGCCAACTTTCTTCCAATGCTAGCAAACCTCCAGAAATCTGGAGCAAAAGGAATTCTTGGTAAGGAACGTTTCAGATTTTCTTTGTATTCATCTCGATATTTTGGGTGGTGGAGCATTGCATAAATGTAGTAGAAAATATCCCACTTGGTGATTTCCTTAGCCCCCTTCTCGGCTGAAGCCTGCAACCCCCCAGATTTTCCTGCTGAAAATCTGACCCCCTTCAAAAGGGGGTCTTTTCCACCATCTTTTAGCCCCCCTAAATTCACAAACCAAGTGCAACACCATAAAATGGTGGCACCATGGA
>CBDUSO010000004.1:0-75693 GCA_965370295.1 uncultured bacterium | reverse complement strand
TGAGAACCGACCTTCACAACTACGACTTCTCACCGATTGCAAACCAGGTAATGTACGGTTATGACACCGATCCATTCATGCCAATCGAATTTGGCTGGAACCCAACCGAAGGTATCTATGCATTTAATGGATTTGTTGCAAATGATAAGGGTGAATTTGAAACTGTAATCTATTCACCAGACAGAAGACATAAAGCAACCGCAACCGTTAAAGTTGCCCTTCCGCAGGTTGATTATGAGCTCATGCCATGGGAATGGATGACAGATACACATGTAAATACTTTCTTCCCGGTAAATGGAAGTAAAGACGATTTCATAGCCACAGGTGCAGATTTCCGTTACTATGATACAAGATTCACATTCAAGAGTGCCCAGGGTAGACTTATCCAAGGTCTTGCCGAGAGTACCTCTGTCTGTCAGGGTGGCGAAGGAATGTACGCAAGATTCACACCATTCTTCACAAGACACGAATATTTCAACTGGGTAAGCCCGCCGTCAACAACAGTTCGTTTCTTTAGAAGATACGCAAACCATGTCCAGTCATATAACTATTATCTGGACGCTGGCAACACACTTGGAGGACGTGAACAGCTTATAATGTATGTTGATGCTGATGGATCAGGGAGATATGGCGATATTCCGAATGAGCAATTGTTGTTCAATTCAGTATTCATGAATGTTGGTCAGAGGGTAGGTGGAAATGGACCATTTGCTCCATTCTACCCAACAGTAAACTCAATGTTTGAAGATGGAACATATAATCACTGGCAGGCATGGGATGGACCATTTGATAAGGTAAGTGCAAGCCCGGATGGATATGGTGTTGGTTCCATCTACAATGAGCCATACGAAGGAATGTACATGTTTGCAGACTCTAACCGTGACCATGCCTTCAACTATAAAGATTCATTCAACATTGATAACAGAGGACAGGGACAGGTGTTAGTATTCGTTGATGATATGTGTAAGTTTGGTGCAACAGTTGGTGTGACCAATCACGCACTCAAACCAAAATTTAGTGATATCTATGGTGGAACTGACCCGTACAATGAATTTTCACCACAGAGAACAGCAACTAGATTTGTTCATATCAACCAGGGAAATGCTGAGCTTGGAACAAGTGATGGTGTCTACTCCCTCGACTGGGATGCCTTCCCAGACAAGATGGTCACAGCAGAATACGCAAAGGCAACCCCATATTGGGCAGAAACTAGAGAAGAAATAGGGAAAGATGTCCTGGATCCAGATAACTATGATCTTGCCTATGGTATAGAAAACCATGTTTGGGTGGAATTCTTCCCCGCAGACCCAAGAGATCTACCAGTTCCAGCAGGTCAAACTGTTACAATTGGAAATCCTGACGCACTCCATAGATGGGGCGGTGCAAAATCTGAAAATGTAGTGTTCTCAACCATTATCGCCGACAATATAAATCCAAATACACGTGCTGCTCAAATGTTTGTAACCCCAACCGGAACAGGTGTAGACATTATGGCACTCAACAAAACGGGTGTCACATCAGGAAACTTCTTTGACCACTGCACCTCATACAACATGATTAAATTTGATGTAATCATGTCTATCCAGGTATTGGCTGATTCACTTGAGTCACTCAAAGTTGGAGTTCCTGGAACACTGATAGTTCATGCACTCAAAACTGCTGGCGGAGAACCAATCGAAGGTGCAACCATCCATATCAAGGGTGCTGGTGTCGAGATGGAAAAGAAAACCGATGCCGAAGGTAAGGTTGAATTCAGCATCACACCGATGGAACGTGGTAGAATTCTCATCACAGCAGAAAAAGAATCGATGAAGGGTACCTACACATCCGCATTCGTAGAGAGATACGTTGCCCCACCAGTACTCGACCTCGATCCAATCGCATCAATAACAGGCGAAAATAGTGTAGAGGTCAACGGTAGAACAAATGAAGGCACAAGAATCACTATCAATGGAAGACCAATCTCTGTTGCCAAAGATGGTTCATTCACATATCTCTTGAAACTCAAGCCAGGAAAGAACTCAATAATCATCGTTGCAACAAATGAAGCATCCCAGACCATAACCAAAATATTGGTTATTGAGTCCAGAGTAACCGCTTCTGAAATCATCCTCGATCCACTTGGTGAACTCGAAGATGTTACTGAAGTAAGATTACGAGGACATGTCGAACCCGGAACAAACGTGAAGATACTCAACGAAACAACTGGAAAAGAATTTGAAGCAGTTGTAACAAACGATGTATTTGTCGCTGATGTTGAGGTACAGGCTGGTGAAAACAAATTCATCATCACAGCAACCGACCCACAGACCGGCAAGACTTCAGAACTTACAGAAACCGTCTATGTTTGGACAACCACAACGTTGATGCTTACAATCGGTTCTGATGTTGTAATCAAAGACGGTGTTGTAGACAAAATTATGGTTCCACCAATGATCAAAGGTGGAATTGCAATGATACCAGTCGAAGCAATCGCCCAGTACTTTGGAATCACTACAGTACCAGTTGAAACCAATATGACTTTGATCTGGGGTGCAAACTCGTTGACCCTATCGGTCGATTCAAAAACAGCCATCTTGGGTTCAAACACAATCGATTTGAAGGCCGCTCCAATTATCCAAAATGGCGTAATGTTGATAGCACTTGACGATGTTGTTTATCTAAAACCAGACAATGGATACATAACCGCAGATACATTTGATTCAAAATCCATTGTCATTATCAGAAAGAAATAGTTTGTAGTAAAAAAAGTTCGATTATCTGAGTATGAGATGACATCATGTGTTTCATACTCAGGTGGATGAAGGTTGTATAGTTGGCAGATAGAAAGTTAGTATAGTAGTAAAATAAGGAACTTATATGTCGCATCGCTTGAGGCTGGTTACGTTCACCTCTGTGGTGCGACCGAGAAAGAAATGGATTTATACTGATTTTGATAAAGAACATGAAAAGATTGATTAAGGAAGCGAGTAAAGAAAGATTGGTTTGCCTGGGTGGTAAGGGTGAACCAAAGGAACATGACAGGTTTCAAGTCGAAGAAGCTTGTCTGTCCAAAGGAGAGGTTACATGAGAAGAACTATAGTGATGCTAGTTGCAGTTACTATGATCATGGGAATATTTGCCCCAGTTCTTGGTGTCGGGCACGCAAGTGCTATGCCAGAGCCGGAGGTATTACAGGGTAATGAGCACGCCACAATGATAATGTCACAGTGGCATCAGATTGGCCATGACGAATATGGCGACCCCCTCCCTGGTGGAAAATCCTTTCCCTGGCAACATGAAGGTGAAAGCCTGAGTAGTTATTGGGGAAGAGAAGAATATGGAATGCCAAATGCCAATCTCGCACTGACAAATGCTGGTGTCGCGAGACAGGTAAGGCAAAACAATTTTGCCGCAACCGTCCAACCGATGTTATGGACACAGGTATATTTAACCATTATTGCCGACAATGGTCAGTCGAGACCAATTGTTGATGATAGGGGAGAGTATAAGGGTGTTGGCAGGTGGTATGTAATAATGGATACAACTGGTCAGGTATGGTTTGACATGGATGGACATTTCCATGATTCAAGATACCTCGCAAGTGCTGATCCGTTCTCACCCTACTATATTCAGGGATTATGTCTTGTGAACCCAGACTCAAAGGTTGACCCCGCTGACGCAAACAACACACAGGGACCATACCACTTCTCAGAAGAGACAGCTGGTGGTGAAGAGAACTTGTTCTTTGTCAACCCAACATACTTCTGGGTAAGACCAAACATGATAAACAAGGTCAGCTCACTCGACACAAACACCACATGTGATGCATATGCAAACCATACATTAACTGGTGAATCCAGAGTGTGGCAACTTGGTATACTCTCCAAACCAGACTATCTTGGTGAGGGAATAACAAGCCCGCTCGGAAATATCTCAGACGGTATTGTCAGAGCTGGTGAGTGGGACATTGGTACATCTGTACTTCCGTTTGGTTCAGCCGAAATGTTTGCTGATGCTTATGGATACTTGAACAGTGTCGGACCAGCACCTGGAAACGGAACGTTCGATGTAGGTGACCCACTGTACAGAGATAATGATGGTTCAAACTCAATCACAGCAGGCGATGTCAGACTTGACGATGTAACCGTTGGAGTTCCACCCGGAGTAACAACCTTCCTCGCAGGTACAACCGTTGCCGTTGGAGACCGTGATGCAACCACATTCGGTGGACCAGCACCAGACGGTTGGAGCGACGACCTTTTCTCAATGCCCCCAGGATTCATCTATTCATCTGCTGGTGCTGCTGGCGGAACCGAATTCTCAATCAGACACCTCGGTAACCCTGCAACAACCGGACAGTGGTCAGTCATAACACCCGCTGGTTTCTCATTTATTGCCGCAGAGGATGTCTCTGAGATCACAGCTGGTACAACCGTGAGACTTGGACCAAATGCCATGGGTCAGAGCCAAATCTGTAATGTTACATCAGTTTGGAATACCGCACCGGCAGTCACCAGATCCAACAACTATAATTCATGGAATTGCGGTGGTGGATACGATAGAGCCTGGTATTATTACTATATGAATGGATTTAATGCTGGCGATTATGTTTACTTTGGATCCGGTGGAACCGGTGAGATGTTAAGAATCACCAACCTCAATGGTTCGTATGGTTACTATTATAGCAACTGTTCGGGTAGTTCCTGGTATAGATCGGTCATGTATCATCGCGATCCAGTTTTTAATCACGATCAATACTCGTATTATTACTCGTGGATGAATGCCTGGATTGCGTATGGTTATGATGTGATGCGACGAGTTGAGCAGGGATTACTACTTGACTGTGTCCTTGGATTCGACTTTGCTGCAGGTGATCCAATTGTCCCAATCGGTTATCAACCAGGTGATTTCATATACTTCCAGGCAAACCCCGGTGCAAACAGTATTGAAGAGGATGACATCAGACAGACAAATATTGACCGTCATCGTAACACCACTGGTTACATAATGGGTCAGGGTGCATGGGAATTTGATGCACTTGTCATGTTGGAAGTTTTATTCGCAGATCCAAATGACCCACGTTACCATGAAGCAGTACACAACAGTGACTGGAAATTGAACTCTATGGATAGCACTGAGTACACACTGTCAAGCGAAGATGACGAAGATTTTAATACATTCGATCATCCATATGCTAACTGTATGCCAACATACGACATCTCTGTAGAAACTGACTTCTGGCAGGGCGAACGTGTGTGGATTGATGACCCGGCAAACCCAGGTTCAATGATCTCAATTTGGAAGGGTGTCCAGCCATCGGTTACAACATGTGCTCTTCGCTCACCAAATGATGATGTTGATCCAGCACATCACAGGATTGCAAAACAAACAGTACTCGGACCAAAACCAGACGACTTCTTCATCCATACTGCAACAATTCATAACGTAACTCCTGACTACAGGGAATATCTTGGACTTGAACTGTTTGTTGATAACGAATATGACAACAACCCAGTTCCAAACCTTCCTTCAAATGCTCCAGTAGCCTTTGATCTCCATGATAACTATCAGCGTGGTGATGTTTGCTCAGCATATGCCGGAGCAACAAGCCGTGCCCCAGACCTTGATCTTGGCAGAAACCTTACACGCATCGACAACTCCAAAGATTATCCAAAATTTATTGACACTGACAATCCAACAGCACTTCCAAATGATCCAGGATTATACGGTTGTAACGAGCCACTCTACTTTGACCTTGACCAAAATGGTTTGGTCTCAGCCGGTGACAGACGTGGAAATGCAATTGATCTCAGATCAGGAACAATCACATCCGGTGGACTAATGTCGTTTGAAGCCGGTTCAATTGTCCAGCCCGGTGATTCTGATGTTGACAGAGTTCTCTCCCGTTTCCTCGATCCAATCACACTCGAACCTGTTTACAAGTGGTACGATATACCTCATGAAATTTCAAGACTCCCATCAGGACTAATCGAAGCTGGTGAACCAATCTATTGGGATCACCCAGAACTTCCAGATTATCCTGCTGGTGATTCAAAAACTGATCCTGGTGACATAAGACTTAGTGATGTTGATGTAGCATCAGCTCACTATTTCTGTGGCGAGACCATGGGTATCGGTGATGTTTTCACAAACGAATTCCCACTGTTTATGATCTCAATGGGAAAAAATGGTGACTACAATTACATGGACTTCCCAGTACTTCCATTCCCAACCATGGATGTCACCGTTGAGATGGATATGCCTCTCAAGGTTGAGCAGACCAGTAATGTGAAAATTACTGTTGAGCCTCCACCAAAACCAGGTGAGTCAATCTTTGTAGCACTTAGAGACACCAGGCTTGAAGCAAGACAGCCAGTTGAAGCAATCGACTACTATAGCATGCAAAATGTTGAAGGTGATTGGCTTGAGTGCAGTGATCTTTCTCCTCGCACCAATTGGCACGCAACTGGCACCTACGGTGCCGGCATGTATCGTGAAAATGTAAACATCGGATTCAGCTTTACATTCTTTGGAAGAACATACACACGACTCGAAATTGGTTACAATGGTTATGTAAACCTTGGAACAGCCGGAAGATACTATACCTCACTCTATCGTTACAGTGGTTACTGGAGATATCCAATGTATGCTGTTGTCGACCCACTCGGTTACACAAATAGACCAGCACGTATACATGCACTTGGTGCAATGTGGCGAGCACCGGCAGATGTCTGTTACGGAAATGCCATATGGCCGGCAACCGGCGAAACAGTGTTTGTTGTCAGCTGGAGAGGGCAGAACTATTACGGTGGCGGACTTCTTGAGGCCCAGATTATCCTCTTCCAAAACGGTGAAGTTATAATCCAGTTCCAGAACTCGGCATGCCCGGCATACTATATCCACGATGATATGGAAGTTGGTATCTGTGATGGAAATGGAACATACTATGAATGGTTAGAGCAGGGTCCTTGTGGATTCAGCTCAGAAGGAAACGTAAAATTTACCCCTGGAACAATTCCAGCAAGATTAGGAAGACCAGCACTTGATATAGCGGAAGATAGTAGATGGATAACAGAGGATAATCCTGTTGCAAACTTCGAGTTCACTCCATACAGAGGAACATGTCTGCAGGACGGTACAAGATCCCCGGTTGAGATAAATCTGTATCGTGATGTAGGCGGAATGACCGATCCGACAGTATTACCAAGAAATCCACCGCCAAAAACATATCTGACATATCGTGAACCCTCATACAATGTACGTGATCCATGGAATGGTCGAGTGGTCGCAGTACAAAATACCTACGGCTATCTACCAGGTGATTGGGTGTTAATCGGAGGGTTGAGAAATACCGAGAGACGCAGAATCACCCAGGTACACTCTGGTACAGAGGGTGCACATACTGAGATGATCGAAACCAACTTTAACTCAGTATCATCCACCCGAAGATCACACATCCTTCCTGTGAAGGATATTGAAGGCTTCCCAATTGGTAACACCATTGCGGTTGGTTGGAACACAAGCCCAACCCAGGAAACACATATCATTGAAGCTATCTCAAGAGATATTGCCTATGATGATGGAAACAATCCGCTCTTCCATTGGACCCACACCACTTCAAGAGCTGAGCCTGGTGAAAATGTAAGCATCAATGTTAATGATGCCTCAGGATTTGTAATAGGTGACTTCATTGGTTATGGTTACTATAGTTGGTGGACCAGCACACCGATGTGTGAAAACCGTATTATTAATGATGTCGCAAGAATTATAGACATTCAGGGCAACACAATCACACTCAATAGAATACATACGTACTGGTACAATTCAGGCAATCGCTACCGTGTAGCTCATATCCGTGGAATCGAAACAAGAGACCCAATCAAATTCCAGCATTTCGACGAATGTGATGCTCTAGACGGTAGAGCAGAGCCAGTAGTAACAGCTAGATTCGGCTTCACCTTACACAGAGGATTGAACTACAACCATATCTTTGGTGAACCAGTTGTTGGTATCGTGTACTTTGATACATTCTGGGTAGACAACAAATGGGAACGTTTTGACCTCGATATGTACCCAACACGTCAGTTCTCCTCACTTCTCTCACCGGACATCGTTTCCCCTGATCTTAGCAATGCTTATGATTGTTTCTGGAGAGGTAGATTTGATATCGCCCCAGAAGAAATCGTAATCGAGAAAGCACGTGATTGTATACTAGTGCTTGACGAGAGATTCCCGAATGTGCTCCTTACACTAATTGACGCTGATAACCCCAATGATGTCAACGACCCAGCAGATATTCCAATATCTTGTCCAGCAGGGATAAGTGGTGTTGACCAGACAATCATTGCAAATGTAAACGTGTCAGGTTGCGGTGTTGATTATCTCATAACCTGTGGAACAGCAAGTCCAAATAGATTCATTGTCCAGGTTAATGATGATGGCACATACTGGTGGTGGAGATGGTATGAACCACTTGCCCCAACACAGATATTTGGTGCACTCGATCCAAACGATTGGTTATACACATGGCTTGACGACAGTCAGTCACCAGCATTAATTCCTCCACCAACAAGAACCCCATTACCAGTACGCGACAATCAGTATGATCTCAGATTAACAGATAATGATTGTTCACTTGGTGGCGGTGTGTGTGATTCATGTAATGAAGGGTCAAAACTTCCGTGCTTTGGTGATGTTACGCTGGCTGATGCCTATGGTTTATTCATGGGTACAGTGGCTGACCCCTTTTCACTCTATCCAAACCCACAGCCACTTCCAGCTCCATACCCATCAATCGAAAACTTTGGTGTACCTTGTGCAATCGACAGATGGGAACTTGGTTCAGATGGTGGACAGATAATGTTCCCAGTCAAACCACTCCAGTCAGGAACTCTTGATGTAAGAGTCTACACATACCAGGCAGTGTTTGATTACAACTCCTCCAACATTCACTGGCCAGGACCATACTTTGCTCAGGACACATCAATGGGTGTTGACTACTGTGGTTACACAACCATCAAAGTACTCGAGCCAGATTCTGACGTAAACTTCATTGAATTCAGAATAGCAGACCACGCACTTCAGAATTCTCAACTCAACTACACAACAGGTGTCAACCCACTCTACCCAATGTTACCACCAGCTCCACGCATCCAGGCACCATACAACCCAATTGTTTATAACTACAACACTCAGGTAAGATGTTACCCAGGTGGACAGACTCATACCGGTAGATTGCAGGGCAGTAGAGGACATCTCTGGAATGCATATCCGGCAATCTGGGAAAACCAGTTTGTCAAAATGGGTACAGAATATTACCCACTTACCGACTATGGAATGTATTTCATACTTGCAAATGGTGAAGGAAACCATCTTGGTTACGGCAGAAGCCCAACCCAGGAACCAGACCTTGCACTACGCTATATGACGATCAAAGGTCCGTTCATGAGACCACTTTGGTACGATGAACCATCACTCAACTGCATACTCGGTGGAATGGACAGCCCATACTACGAGTACAACAACATAATTGGTCTTCCAATCTCCTACGATTACTCAGGAATAATTGACATTAATCCATCCAACTTTGGAGCCTACTGCGATGTTATTGGTAATGACTACAGTCGAATCGGTGAGCCAATGTCACAGGCTGATTCTGTTCCATATGACTACAACAACAACTGGCTTGGAAAATGGAAAGACCTCTACTATGGTGGGTTCTGGAGATCAACAAGAACAAACTACAACTCTGTCGCTGACCCTGTAACTCCATGTTATCCATATGTCTGGGTGATCGATGAAATCATTCCAACCGGACCTGGCGACATTGAAATTGAACTTGAACTCTACAATGATGTGAAAAAGGTATATCAGGATTGCTGTCAGTCTGACCTTACCGGAACCAAAGATGGAATTCCGGTACATGGTCTCAAGATTGAAGGAGCACCACAGTTTGTAACCGTACTCGAAGACAATGTATTCGATCTGACTTTGACCGAAGATTCCGGCAAAGGAATGCTCAACAACGGTGAATGGCTCAATATCGAATGCAACAATGCAGTTCTGTTTGCATGGCAGGATAGAGGCGTTGTTGACCCAGATTCAAACTATTGGTTTGGAGCACTTGATGGACAGATAATCTGGCCACCAATGTCATCCGAACTTACCAATGTTGAAACAGCATTTGACCCAGTGTTTGACAGAAATAATGATGGATACGTCACATTCAATGACTGGGAAACAGAGATTGTTGGAAGATATAACATGGCCACAAACACCTGGGAGGGCGGAATGATAGATGCCCGAACATACCAGCGTGAAAATGGAAAATACACAATCGAACTCACTGAAGAGCTTGGTTGTCGTATTGACCAGGTCGGTATCGATATTGGTGGTCGCGATGAAAATGGCAGACCATTGCTTAGAAACCACGTTGACCATATTATTGACAACACAGAGACTTGCCCGTTCAACATAACCGCTTACAAATATGGCGATGACAATCAAGATCGTGGATTCTCACCATTCTATGATGAAGATTGGTCAACTGGCTTCTCACACGAAGTGTATCTGGCTGGTCAGGTTTCAATTGGTGTTGAACCAAGACGTGACTTGAACATAACCTATAGTCCAGAACCACTCACAGCCGGTGTAATCCCTGAAAAACTTGGCGATCCACTCACATTCCATGTCACAGACTACAACGGTGAGAGTGTTGACCTGTTCACTTTGGGTATCTCCGATGCTCATGGTGAAACTGATATTCTCGACAGAGCCGTGTGGCAGAACCTGTTCAAAGATCCACTCCCAGACAATGACTACTACTATGGTCGTGGTTCAATTATGCCTCAGTACTACTGGCTCAGAACCGATATTCATAACTACCAGGACGAAGAAGGATCATTCAACTATAACCCAGCGATGTACAATTCTGCATTCCTCCCAATCGATTTCATATCCGATGATTCCGAAAATGGTAATTATAGCTTCAAGGGATTCATTGCAAATGATAAGGGTGAATTTGAAGTCTACATCTACACCCCAGACAGAAGACACTCCGGTGTTGTAACCGTCAAGGTAGTATCTCCAAAGGTTTCATATGAAATCGCAAACAACGATGCTACAGGTGACATATTTGATGTACCGTCTACAAATGATGACCCGGACTTTGTTATGACCGGTGGCGATAACAGAACATATCTCATTACAGCAACATGTAGAAATGCCCAGGATGCACTCTTGAAGGGTGTCGCCAAGGGTGTAAGTGTCTGCTCTGGTGAGGGCGAAGATATTGCAAGATTCACACTGGCAACCACTATTCCGCACAACTACTGGTATGGTGACGTTACGCTAACTGATAATGGATATACTGAGACCTACTATCACAACTTTGCAGGAATCGATATAAATGGTGATAATGTCCTCACACAGCTGTCAATGACGCAATCCGAATACGCTGAAATAAGATACATGAAGAGTGGCTCCACTCCTGTCTATTACAATACCTTCAATACGAAGTACTCAGATGGAAGTTATGAAACAATCCCATGGATTGGATGGGGTTCTTGGTATCCGGATACACAGGGCTACCAGTTCTTCGAACTTAGACGAGGAATATCACAGTTTATGTCCCATGCCAGAGGATGGGGAAGAGGATGTATTTACAACGACCTATACCATGGCACTTATCTGTTCCCAGACTATAACTCCGATAGCGTACTCAGCTTCAGAGACTCATTCTCATTGGATGAACAGGGAAGAACCACGTTCTACCTGGCAGCAAATGACGGTTGTATTTTGACCGGACTGGTTGGTTACAATGAGTATTGTAACGTGGGTCAGTTCGCTGATGTTGCTGGATCTCCTGGGTATTACACAGCAATGGATCCAAACTACTCAAGGTACAGATTTACAAGAAATTCACCAGATGAAATCTTCAAACTTGACTGGGAAGCATGGGCAGATACCGAACTTTCCATCTCACCTCCAGATATTGAGATAATTGAACCGTTAACCGGTGAACCTTGGAAAAAAGACTTGTTAAACTCGGATAACTATGACCTCACATACGCAGTAAAAAATCACATGTTGGTTAGAGTTTACCCTGCCGACAGACGTGACCTTCCTATAAAATTGGATGCTATAATCCAATATGCATCACCTGACAAAGATAGCAACGAATCAGCACCTAAGTTTGAGACAATGGTTGTTGGAAGACTTGTTGAGAGCGAAGAAGATCCAAATGCAAGAGAAACACACATCTATGTTGACCCAACAGGAACTGGTGAATCTACCGCTGGATTACTTATAAGCGAAGAGATGACAGTAACGTACAACCCGATGGGACTTCCAGTGTTCTCACATAATATGGCAATTGTGGCGTTTGATGTAGTTAAAGGAATCCATATAATTCCAGAGATTGCAGGAGCTCTCAAGGTTGGAGTTGAATCAACCCTAACCGTCAAGGTTGTAGTTGCAGGTGGAGCAGATGAACCTGTTGCCGGAATTAAAGTCACGCTTGATGGCGAAAATGGCATAGTTGAAGGTAAATCTGCAACCACAAACGATAAGGGTGTAGTCGAATTCAAGGTGACCCCAACCAAACCTGGCAAAATAATAATCCGTGCAAAATCTGAAGAGTACGGAACGGCAGTTGCCGGTGTTGGTGTTGAGATAGAAGTTGTCCCACCAATGCTCATTGTCAATTCCTTACCATCAACCACAAAAGATAGTACGATTAAGGTGGCCGGTAAGACCACAATTGGTGCCCTCATTAAGATTGGGGCCGACAAAGTCAAAGTCAAAGCAGATGGCTCATTCGAACACGAAGTCAGTCTTGTTGATGGGTACAACTCCATCGAAGTAACCGCAAGCAACACAGCCGGCATGTCCACCTCACTCACAGTCAGCATAACACGTGACTCAATTGCACCAGAAATTATTCTCGACCAGGATGATCCAAACGTAACAGTGTTTGGACCAAACGTCGTACTAACAGGTAAGGTAGAGCCTTACTCAACAGTCACCGTTAACGGTCAACCTGCAGATGTCGTTTATGACACCTGGAGAATTGAACTCAATAATGTTGCTACTGGTAAACTCGAAGTTACAATCGAAGCTGTTGACCCAGCGGGCAATGAAAACTCAAAAGACTTTGAGGTAACTGTTGTTGGAAGAACGGTGATGGTGCTACAGGTTGGATCACTGAACGTAACCATCAATGACAGCAAGGTGACCCCACTGAATCGTGCTCCCAAGGTTGTTTCTGGTGTCTTCTATGCACCAATCAGTGCACTCACACAGTTCTTTGGCGATACAGGTGCATCTGACATCTCCGGTAAGATCGATGTCACAATCAACGGTAAAGCATTCGTGATGACCGCCGGTACCAATGCATTCACACTCGATGGCGAAGATATGTCAATGCCAAATCCACCAATCGATGACATGGGCATTAAGTTTGTTGATGTCCAGTTCTTTGCCCAGATTCTTGAGATAGACACAGATTGGGACAAAGCAAGCAACAAGATGGTTTTGACAAAGGTTGAATAAGGAATTCATACAGCAACGTAACTCCATTTAAGATAGTTGGAGTTACAAGCTATAGCTGGAAGTAAGAGAAGTTAATTATCCTCTCGGGGGTGTCCGTGTTTGATGCGGACATCTCCTAAGAGGCGAGAGATGAAGATTTGATTTATAGCGATAAAGGAAATAAGAAAAGAAGCTCGATGAATAGATTCATAGCGATTGAACTAAAGGTTGAAGTGGCCCAAGATTGGCCCCTTAGTGGCTTATGTCTAAAAGGAGAGGTCAGATGAAGAGAGTAATAAGTTTGCTCGTTGCAACAATGATGATAATGGGTATGTTAGTAGGTTCATTCATTGGTGTACAGTCTGTAAAAGCAGTTGACGATAGTGAAGTTCGTGATGTCACAATGATCGCATCCAGATGGCACGGGTGTGGTTATGACCGCTACGGCAGACCGCTGAAAAATGGTAGAGATACCAATTACGAGGGTGTTTTGATCAATGAGAATACCGGTAGATTTTCTCTTGACCCGGCATTTTCTGGACATCCAACATACGACGCATTAGATGGTGTTTTCTTCCCGTGGCAGAATGAGGGAGAGGACCTCTGGGGTAGCACTCAGTACAACATGCCAAACTGTGTAGAGGCGATTGAAAACCCTGGAAGTGGTCCTATAAACGCCGGTGTCAATCAATACGCAGATGAAGATTGGTCAGTACTCCCCTATCTCTATTGCGAAGTGTATCTCACAATCAAAGCAGAGGGTGGAGAATCCCAGCTGTATGACAAGAGATATATAGTAATGGATGAACTCGGTCAGGTCTGGATTGACCCGGACGGAAGATTCCATGACTGTAGATATTGGGAACCTGCAAATCCGACCTCCGTATACTATAGAAGTAACAATGTCTTTTCTGGAGACGGATCCACTCAGTGGAATGATTGCGATAACAACCCTCGAATGATTGTTGACCCTTCTGGTGACAACAACACTCAGGGACCATATATCGTAAATCCAAACTACAACGCAGGCGATCTTGATTACCCAGTTCCAAAATATCACGAGAGAGTTCACTACTGGTGGTACAATGATGACATCAGTGAGGACTATGTTGACCGTGTATGGCAGCTCGGTATGTCAGATCAAACTGACTACTTGAGAGAAGGTGCCACATGTGCTGATGGTTATCATACCTCAACCGGTAGAGTCGGTGGTCCAAGTGGAACAACTCCAGGTGCATATTATCCAGGAAAACCAGTCATATGGAACACTCAGTTATCTGACTCTAACCAGACCAGATGGAATCCAAATGACACAAACATCCTTGGTAATGACTGGGATGTTGGACTCACCCTAACAAACTTTGCAGTCGGCGAATATCTGATCGATATTGACGGCGACAGCACATACACATACGGCGAGCCAATCTTCTCTGATGTTGACGGCAGTGGAGACTTCAATGATCTCGACCTCAGACTAACAGGTTGGACAATTACCTGGGGCGGACAATCCTTCAACTTCCGTAAAGGAACACTTGTTGGGTTGACCGATGAAGATTATCTGTGGCAACTTGCAAACGCATATCCGGTAATTCCTTTGAATACACTTCTAAACGTGAAACACAGTGCAACCGGTGGAATCAGTTTCTATGACCAGGTATACAATGACGCTGATGGTGATAATGTAGTATCAATAAATGATATAAGACTCACACACATCAACGGTCGTGTAACTGGTATGGGTGCAAGCTCCGGTGGATTCTTCATGGATGATGCTTTCCTCATGTTTGAGACACTTAAAACAAGTTGCTCATACAAGTACAACATCCACGTTGAGTCAGACCTGTGGCAAGTAATGCAGAAGGATACACACGAAATAGTTGAAATGTATCCATCAATGACCGCAGCCCAGTTCACCTCACCAAATGGCGACATTGTTGCCATGGCACAACTTGTAAACAAAGCAACCACTCTTGACACAGACGGCAACACATTCTACATGCCGGCAACCTCATTTTTCAATGTTGCTCTTGAATACAGAGAATATATCGGACTCCAGCTCTTCCTTGACAACGGTGTAGACAACAACCGTGCCGAGGGTGGACAGTGCTTCCAACTCTCACTTGCTGATGACCACACAAACTTCAAAGCAGGCGAGATGTTTATCGGTTGCCAGGATGTTGAAACTGCAATGGATTACGACCTCATCTTAACTGAGTTCAATGATGAATTCCTGTACTTCGAAACATCATTTGATATGACAAATCCACCAGGAATGCTTGACGGAGTCAAATATGGTTGTGGAGAACCCTTCTATAGAGACATCAGAAAGCTCCCATTCATACCTGGCTTACCACTTGACCCCGACCCATATTCTGCAACCTTCAACCCCGCTACCGTAAACGAAGGCGATCAGAGAATGATCGATATGGAAATTTACTCAAATGTAAACGTAGCCCTTGGTGATGCAGGAACAATGATCAAATACCCAGCCGGTTCATTTGTAGTAGCTGGCGACCTTGATGTCGGTCGTGTTCTTGTCGAAATGGATCCAGGACTCACATTCTATGACGAGCCAATCGGTTGTTATGGACCAAACGGAATGTATGATGTCGGCGAACTCATCTATTGGGATCCCGCACTTGCCGCTGGTTTGCGTGCAACCCAGATGGTTGCATGGGACAATGTTGGTACCCACTCATATGGTATCGAAGACTTTGACCCAACAGCATTTGCTGGTGGACAGAGATGGGATACTGCACGTCACGGTGGTAACACCCAGGGCATCTATAACCCAGGAACAAACACAATCGGTGCTGGTGCATTCGGTCAATCTGGTCAAATGGGTGGTGTCATACCTGGTGGCGGAATGGATTGGTATTATCACCAAAATGGCGGAATAAGCGGTCAGTATCCAAGCTCCGGTTCTCCACGTGTGCATAATGCTACTGTTCATTATGATTACAGCTATTGTAGATATTATAACTACCCGTGGTGGAGATATACCTATGAAAGATTCTACAACTACTACGACCGTTGCGGAGATCTTCTCGCGCTTCAGAATACAAACTTCCTTGGTGACTGGCGTCTAAGGTTGTATGAAGATACATACACCCGCCCTTATACATATCAGTACTATTATGGGCCAACCTCATGTGGACAGGGGACTTGGGGTTCGATTTATTATTACCAATACTATTATTCACAGTATTCATCCGCCCTTGTCTGGTATCGTGGTGTTGACTCAAACGGTGATGATGTCTGTACAAATGCCGGTGGTATGTGGGACAACTACCAGTTCAACTACGACGTAATGTGTAGAGATGACAGAAACTACTCAAATTATGAAAAACGTGTTGGTATGGGCTGTGTTTACATGGACTATGCTGGTAATGGTTATGGGCAGATGTACTTCTACAGTGGATACAACCGTTCATACTATGGCTGGCATAACTCTGGTTATTGGTCTGCAATGCATTTCCTTCGCTGGGAAGCAGCCACCCATCCAGAAAATGGTGGACCATATTCAAGAGCACATCATATTGCCCGTTACAATGCTCCAAATAGTGGTGACCTCATGGCAAACAATACAGTGCATGAAATTGAAACTACAGTGTTCGCTGGTTATTGGACAATAGTCACCGATTTCTGGCCGGTAGACATTGAAATCAATCTTACAGGCACACCAAATGGTTTTGGCTCAATCGGTTTCAACCATGGTCAGTACCAGAACTACTACAACTCAACATACGCAGTTGATGCATATTTTGATAATGCTCAGGCATACCACATTGATGTAATTCCATCAGCTGGAGACAGAAGAAGACTTCTCCAGGGTGGACACCACGTTGGCATGAACAAGCATGTTTACAGACTTGATGGAAGCTCAGACGACAGCGAAGAATATTCCACATCATCAACATCTGCATCAAACCTCAGACCATTCAGCTACTACTATCCATGTGGAACAAAACTTGCCGCAGGCGAGCTCTATGATGTCAAATCAAAGGTCTCCATGATCTCAATGGGCAGATGTGGCGATCCAAGATTTATGGATATTCCAGTACTCCCAGGTGATGTTGACCTCAAAGTCACAATTGATGGAGTACCTATCACAAAAGATCAGGAATTCCATCTCAAGGTTGAACAGACCGCAGACATTCAGGTTTCTGTCGACCCACCACCAAAACCTGGTGAAAAATATACAGTCAAATTGAATGGTGTTTTCCAGGAAGGAATTCCTGCAAAGGAAGCCTACACAGATTACATCCAGACAAGAGAAGCAAACACATTCACAGAGTTCTGTACTGGTGTAGTCGATGAGTATGAACTTGATAAAGATCAGTTCTCTTCAACTTACTTGTCGTATGCATTCACAGATGAACTCTCATTACCATTTGACTTCCCACTCTACAATCGTGTGTTCCCGATGGGCTCCCCGTTGTATGTTTCGTCCGCTGGTTACCTTGGATTCAACAATAGAAATCCAAATACCTATGTTTCAATGAGAGATACTCCGTATACCTATTACTGGTTTAGTTGGAGATATGGAAGAGACTACAGAGACTATACTATATGTCCGCTTGGTACCTATCAGGTTCAATACTATGCTCCACGCTCTGGTCGAGTTCCAAACGACAATCTTCAGATATTCTACTGTCAACCGACAGCAACAGAGCTTAAAGTCAGATGGATGTCGCAGACACAGTATCCAATGAACAGTAACTCCCCTGCTGACCTCAATTTCTCAGCCACCCTTTACAGCGATGGATCAGTCAGATTCAGTTATGGTGACTGTGCTGGTGCATACAGATATCGTCAGGGTGTTGTTGGTCTATCAGGAAACATATCAGGTTCACCAAGACATGACGAATTCCAGGAAGGTTACTATCATGGATTGTCTGCACCAACCTTTGACTACCAGGACGATCTCCTCTTCACACGCTTTGAATTCCCAGCAGACCCAGGACGTGCCGGTGGTGGAACAATTGATGACAATTATTTCATCGGTGAAAATAGAGAAACCGTTCACAGCAATGAGATTGGAAACGCCTACTACAGCACTGTTGAACTCACCCCGGAAAATCCAGTCGAGCATATTCAGTACACCCCATACAGAGGTTCAGTCCAGGAAGATGGTTCATGTGATCCACTTCGCATCGAAGTATTCCTCGAGCGTGGCGGAGTTGCCTTCCCAACCCCTGTAGATTCGGTACTTTCAGGTGTGCGTGAAGAACGTCCAATCGAAGATTACGAGGAAGAAGACTACAACCTGTATGAATACAACATCTATGATCCGTTCTGGGTTGTGAGACCTTGGACAATCAAGATGTATGATGGTCGCTATATTGGTGACCATACCCCAAGACCAATTACTTCAACATCCGGAATGCTCAGTTCCTCTTGCCAACTTGACAACCAGTATGACTGTTATGGTCAATTTGACATGATAGTTGGGCCAGAAGATATTGAGATTGATTATTCAGCAAGTGGAAAAGCATGTATTTCACCTGTTGACCAGAGATTCCCGAACTTGGTTCTGAGACTCTGGGATGCAGACAATCCAATTGATGTGAATGATCCCGCCGGGATGCTCTTCTCAACAGTTGCACTCCAGGCTGGTGTTCGTGGCAAGATGATTTGTAACGTAAACGCTCATGGTGCTGGTATCAAATATTTGTGTACAGCACAGAGTCCAGACGAACCAAACGAGAGATATATCATCCAAGTCAACGATGATGGTTCATACACATTCTGGCGTTGGTACGAAGCAGCTGAAGACAGACCAGGAGCAGCAAAGGGTGCCTTAGACCCGACTGACTGGTTATACTCAGCAAGACGCTACCTCAATGGTATCTATGGTGACACGGGTGAAGCCGGCTGGACTGCCTCCAGACAGCCATGGACAGACACAGATGGTTGGTTGCAGGCGATAACTCGTGATGGTAATATAACAACAGAACTCGATGATCGAGATTGTTCATTTGACACTGGTATCTGTGATGTTTGTCAGCTTGGTGCAGGATTCCCACGTCTTGGTGATGTGAGTGCCGGCGATCTGCTCGGAAGATTCAACAATGTGTTTAGTGATCGTGAACCTCCATTCTTCCAGGGTTGGCAGGGTGCAAGATTTGGTTCTATCGCAACCTACGGTATCCCAACAATGGTTACAAACTGGGATGATAGCTCCGATGGCGGAGAAATCTTCATTCCATTACAGCCAAAAAATACAAGCACTCCTCTTGAAATCCGTGTTTATATGGCACATACCATATATGACTACAACTCAGTGATTGCAGGCTGGTCATTCGATGACTCCAACCCAACATTCCATCCACCATACTTCGTATACGATGACTCACCTGGAATCGATTATTGCGGAACATTCACAGTTGATGTTCAGGCAGCAGACATGCTCAACTTTGGTGAATTCAACATGATTGACCATGGTAAGCAGTTCTCAGCAGCTGACTACACATCCGGTGATAACCCACTCTCTGCAATGGACAGACCATCACCACAGCTTAGACACTGGTACGACCCAGTATGCAAGAACTACAAGGAAGACTGCCGTGTTTATCCTGGTGGACAGTCACATACAGCTCGTGCAATCGGTTCAGAGCGTGGTGGCGGATTCAATGCATATCCAGCAATCCAGCACGAACTCTACAACAAACTCGGAACAGAGTTCTATCCACTAACCGACTATGGATTCTTCTTCACACTAGTTTCACCAACCAGTGTTGGTGATGGTGGAAGAGGTAATACCCAGAGTTACACAGATTGGGATCAGTACACATTTGATCCATATGCTACAATAACAAGAAACTACCCGGGACTCAATTTTAGATTGATTGAAACAATTGAATTCACCGGACCATTCATGGTCCCAGCAAGGTATCACAGACCAAATATCATTGGTGCCGGATACAATGGATCTGGTTATGTCGAACAGCGTCTTGTTAGTGAATATCAGTTCAATGGTGTTGAAAACGTTCCAATCAGATATGACACATCTGGATACTTGAAGATTGATCGTAGGAATTCACAGTATTACGAAGTTAACGCTGGTGACTTTACATCAATCGTCAGTCCTGGATTCAGAGATGACATGCATATAGCACTCGGTGAGGGATTACCAGCAAATGCAGCACTCCGAAAATCCAGAGCATTGGTGTATCGTAGCTCAGATCCAAACATCGTACACAGTTATGGAATTGAAAACGGCTACGTGTTCGCAGTTGACGAAATTATCCCAATCCAGCCTGGAAATATCGAAATCAAGGTAACACTAACAGATGGCACAGTGAAAATATTCCAGGATTGTTGCCAGAAACCGATCACAGACGGTGTTGACGTTCATGCCCTCGGCATCGAACTTGACAACGAAGATGTTGAAGAGCGTGGTGGAATATTCGTCGATGACGAGATTACACTCAATGTAAGAGTCACCGAAAACGAAAAAGCAGATATTCCTGACTATAACGAATGGCAAAATGCTCAGTGCAATGATGCCCAGGTATTTGCATGGCAGGATTGCGGAATATTTGACCCACAGCAGAACGTTTGGGTCGGAGCAGGTGACGGTTGGGTAACCAAACCACCAAAGAACTCAGTTGTTTACCAGCAGGGTATCCAGTATCTCATTGATGATGATTATGATGATGATGGAAAAGTTAGCTTTGCCTCTCACGAAACCGAGATAATGGGTAGCTACGATCTTGCAACAAACTCCTGGACAGGTGCATTCATTGACGCAAGAACATATCACAGAAACGATGGGCTCTACAAACTCACAGTCGCACCAGACATGGTCGGATTCGACTTCGGTGGATTCGGTGCAACCGGTGAACCATTACCACCTGGATACAGGGATCACGTCATTGGATTTGATGAAACCCTTCCAATGTGGATCGTTGCATACAAGTATGGTGATGATGATGTTGGTAACTCATTCAGACCACTCTATGACTCAATACCAGATTCAATCGGTTCAATGAGTCACGAGGTTTATCTCGCAGGAACAAGAAAATTTGAGGTATTCCCACAGGAAGACCTCAACATGACATACGGACCAGAACCACTCACAGCTGGTATGACTCCAGAGCTTCAGAATCCAGATACACCACTCCATTTCACTTTCACAGATGACAACGGCAACCCTGTTGACTTCAGAAAAGGTATCTCAGATGCATGGGGCAACACAGCAGTTGTAGACCGCGACATTGCAATGCATTGTTTTGTCGACCCACATCCAGATAACGACTATTACTACGGTATGGGTTCAGTGCTTCCACAGTACTACTGGACAAGAACTGACCTTCACAACTTCGATGGAACACCAATTTGTAACTCAATGCTTTACTCACAGCCAAATGACCCATTCAGACCAATTACATTTGAGGTTGACCGTGGTGATGATGATGAGACAACGGGTCGTTATGACTTCCGTGGATTCACCGCAAACGACCAGGGTGAGTTCGAGGTTTATGCCTACACCCCTGATCGCAAACATAGAGCAATGGTAACTGTTAAGGTTGCCCAGCCCGATGTTAAGTACACAATCAGAAACACTGAAACCGACGAATCATTTGATGATGTTGACTTTGTGATGACTGCAAATGATGACAGACTCTATGAAATAACAGCAACATGCTGGGATGCACAGGGTTCTCTAATCAAAGGAATCGCAAAAGAAGTTTCAGTATGTTCCGGAACTGGTGCAGACACCGCCAGATTCACACCATACATAACAAGACCACAGAACTTTAACTATACACGTGGACAAAACCCAGCTCGTGGATATTCACATTATGGTGTTGGTGGATACGGACTTGGTTATGATCCAATCAGAGGTAACAATGACAAAATGTTCCTCTGTAGCGAAGGAAACAGGTTCTACCCATTCCTGGCTATCGACATCACAAATGATGGCAAGATTGACCCAGTCTACACAGCAAACTCCGAGATTCATCGCTTCACCTCAATGAAACCATACATGCAGACTTACTATTCACTCTACGATACCTGGAGATATGGTAACTGGTCGAGTCCGGTCGTACACTACAACACAACCAACTATCGCTATGACGACTACAGCTATGAGACAACAGATTCATGGGATGTTCCACCGATCAATAATATTGGCTGGGGTTGGGGAGCAATCTACAACAATCCATATGCTGGTGCATACATCTTCCCAGACCTTGATCTCGATGGAATACTGACATTCGCTGACTCACTCTCCTTCAATGAAAATGGACAGGTAAGCTTCTACTACTGGGCAGATGACGTAAACGAAGTCGGTGGACTGATAGGTAACAACCTACTGAGTAATCACAAAGATCACGCTGATGTTGTTGGATTCCCAGGTTGGTACGACAAGTTCGATCCAAACTACATGTACTACAGATATGTCGCAAGAAGATCGTATCGTGGATTCTACTATGGAACCATGGACCATACATTCAAGCTTGACTGGGAAGCAATTCCAAACAGAAACACAGGTGCCAAAGCTCCTGAGTTGAAACTGTTCGACCCAGTTACTGGTGATGAAATGTCAAAAGACATTCTTGACCCAGGTGCATACGACTTCACCTATGCTGTGAGAAATCACTTCATAGTTCGTGCATACCCAGCTGACTCAAGAGATGCAAAACTTAAAGCAGACTCAGAAATCCAAGCCGGGAATTATACAAATTGGGCTTGGTATCTTGAAAACAGCTATGAAAATAACATCAAGGGCAAGCTTACCGAGTCAAAAACTGATCCAAAGGCAATGGAAACCATCATGTACTGGACACCAACAGGTACCGGTGAAAATGTGGCTGCACTATACTTCACAAGAGAATACAACTGGAACATGAGAGCAAACAATATCAAGGGTATGGATGGATTTGAATATGATTCATGGTTCTCACTCTATGCTACCAATCTCCTTGACGTAACCACTGGACTTGAAATTACCGCAACACCATACAACGAGATACTCAAACTAGGTCAGCCAGATACAGTATCAGTTGTTGTAAAAGAAGCAGGCTCGGGATATGCAATCGAGGGTGCAGTTGTAACATTCCGCTCGGAAGATGGCACAATTGAGATGGAACAGACGACTGACGCAATCGGTGAAGCAAGATTTGAAAATGTCAAACCCGAAACAAGAGCTAAGATTATCATAGGTGCAACTTACGAGGGCTACACACCAGGAAACTCCGTCCTCTATGTTGATCTAGACCTCACTCCACCATCAATTGACATTGACGAATTTGAAGGAATTACCAACCGTGGCACAATCAATCTCTCCGGTGTTGTATCAACTGGTGCAGAGCTTGATGTAGGCAAGAAAAAAGCCAAGGTTGCAGCAGATGGAAAATGGCAATCACAGGTAACACTCCAAGAGGGTGAAAACCTCATCACATTGCACGCAGTTGGTGCAAACGGTGTTGAGTCAGCGGTAACCGTCAAGATAACACTTGATACAACCGCACCTGGAATACTCATGCCACAGCAGTCTGACATCGATGCATTCGGTATCGGTGGCAACAGTGGTGAAATCTGGTTGACCGGTCGCGTGACCCCACTCTCAAATGTTGAAGTAACAATTAGCCAGGGTGGAAATGCACGTCAGGTTACCGTAACCGTAGCAAACGATGTATGGAAAACTGAACGCTTCACAATCAATACTGGTGAAGAATTCACAGTCGGAGTTAAGGCAACAGATGTTGCCGGAAACACAACCCCGGCTACCGAAAGCTACACGATCAAAAAAGTCACAATCATAGTGCTTTCTATCGGTGATCCAATCCCAACCAAGAATGGACAACCACAGAATCAGATCCAGCCGCCAGAGCTCAAGAATGGTATCATTATGGTACCTCTCAAAGACATCGAAGGCTTGATCAATGGATTAAGTGTAAATGTTGGTGGCAACACCATGACAGTCGCTGTGAACGGAAAGACCGCAACCTGTACCGTTGGAAGCAAGAATGCAACTGTAAATGGGGTTCAGCTGACATTGGATGTCGCTCCATACATGATTGGCACCAACAAGCTGATGGTCCCAATAGCCTTCATACAGAAGGTAATCGAACTTACAGGCAACAAGGTGACAATAAAAACCAGTGGCGATAGAATGTTTACAATCACCATCGAAGGCTAGATGCGTTAGAAAATATAGACATAAGGACAGATAGTATGTATGGTATTGCCTCGGTCCCTCCCTTCATACGGTGGGGGGTCGAGGTACGAGAAAAAAAGGATTGATTTATACATGAATGGTTATGATTGGTTACGCGAAGCTAGCTTTAATGATAGATCGCGGTTACGATCGCTCCCTGGCAGGAGAATCGTGAACCTTCAATTAGGTGAAGGAGAGAGCAAATGAGAAAAGTAATAACTACTCTGCTTAGTTTGGCACTAGTTATGGGAATGATAGTAGGTATTCCATTACTAACACCCAAAACAGATGCAAATGCTGGCAACAAGCCTGCAACAATGGTCGCAAACAGATTCCATCGAATCGGCTTCGATCGTTATGGTCGTGAATTGCCAGACGCAAAACAGGTGCCATGGCAGAAGGTTGGAGAAAATTGGTGGGGAAGAACCGGTTTCCCAATGCCATTTGCCATTAGAGCAGTGGATGAGCCACCAAACGCTATACCATTGCCACCAGCAACTGCTGCGTACGCAACAATAGCGATGACAAATGGGGACGATGGTTCGGGGAACAATGTCGCCGTAGACGGTTTACCATCCTCAGTCGCACGGGTCCAGGATTTCGGGCTCTGGTCTGAAGTATGGCTGACGGTAGATGTATCAGAAGGAAACGGACAGACACACTACAAGCATCACTGGTATGTAATCCTCGATGAACACGGTCAGCTTTGGTTTGATACTGATGGCAGATTCAACGATTGTAGATACTATGGATATGCAGACCCCTATGATGTAAACTACCAGATTGACCCACATGGCTACACTCATGACAACTGCACAGACAACCCAAGAGCACTTGTTGACCCGATCGTCTCAAACAACACACAGGGACCATATATCCTTGACCCAGACTACAACCCATTCGTCAACTCAGATGCAAACGATTTCAGCTTCCAGTTCTACAGTGAGAGTTATGGTATGAGTAACCAGGCTGCCCCAGTCTACAATTCACGCATATATTTCTGGGATGCTGATAAAACAGGTTACAACACAAAGAGACTCTGGAAACTTGGCTACACCGACATGACTGATTACCTTGCAGAAAATGCAATGGGTCCAGCCGGTGCGGTTTGTTCCGGTGAAGTATATCTAAGTGCACCAACCTCCGACAACCATTACAAACAGTATGAAGATTGGGACAATGAACTTGTCCTTGAGGGATTCCCATTCTCTCTCGATTTTGAGACTGGAGGGGCAGCTAATGGCTCCGTACTCCATGCCGAGAATGTAACTGATGCTGTCAGCTATCCAGACGACAGACAGACATTCAACGGTCAAGTAGAGGTTGCATACAACTTCGCTGAGTTCATCTACAGAAAAGACGGAACTATGGTTCCATACACACTCCCCGCACCAAACAACCCCATACCTCCAATGGACTACTCACTTGCACCATCTCACTTTGTCGATATGGGTGATGTTAGACTCTCTGATGTCGTAGTCACCAGAAATGGTTACATCCAGACATATCCAGAAGGAACAGCAGTATATGATACTGGTGTCCTCGGAATGTGGGATCCTGGTGATGACTATGATGTTGGAACCTCCCTCTGGGCGTTCGCTGATGTCGCAAACCCATTTGCAAACTTTACTGAATGTGAGTATTATCACAACCAGCAAATTGCAGGAACAGCAACACCAACACCGCCAATCATAACTGCAAGCTATGACCCAGGTGAATTCATCTATCGTAAATATCCAGGTCGAACAGGTCGTCAGGTAGAAGTTCTTGATATAAACCCAGACCCAGACATTATTGAATTACGCGGTGATTTCAGACTTACAAACGTTCGCGGATGGCAGACTGATGATACCCGTCAGCACAACGCTGGCAGACCATATCTGATATTTGACACCGATGGACTAACACGTGCCGGTATCATTGATGGTGATCTACTCCTCATGGCTGAGGTTATAAACGGTGGTTGCCTATCCCCAGATTATGATATTGCAATTCAGACAGACGCCTGGATTGGTTGGAGAGACAATGGTTACTGGATGCCAGTTGAAATTGGTTACACAGCAGCCGGTATTCGCTCTCAATTTGATACCACAATAAACCATTTCAACCGTGTCCAGAAGAATGCAATGCTTTCACCAAGGAGTGAAGGATTCTTCGTACCATCAACCGTATTCCATGATGTCAAACTAGAAGAACGTCAGTTCCTCGGTTGGACAATCTGGCTTGATGACGGTGTTGACAACAATGTTGGTAGCTACGAATACAATGCCCTTGCAAATCCAAATATGCCTGTTCGTGATATAATACCCGCATCTTCTCTCAACCTTGATCACGATCTCAATGACAAGTATTTCATTGAGCAGCTTGTCGGTGGCGAATCTCTCGACCGTTGGGACTTTGATTATGGTCGTGGATCCCCTCGAGATGATTTTGGTGAGCTGGTTGCATTTACCGATCCAAAGGTCACAAGTATTCCTACAAGCATACAGGCTGGTCCTCCATACATGTTCTTTGACACAGGTGGAGAGGGAATCTTTGGTTGCAACGAACATATCTATCGTGATATGGATGGTGCTGTTGGAAATCCGACCGGCACTATTACCGCTGGCGACATAAGACTCACAAACGTAACCACCTTCAGAAATCAGGGTGGAAATACTGCAGGAGCAATGATTCAGTATCTTGCTGGTTCCATTGTTGCTGCTGGTGATCTTGATGTTGGTGAAATCTTAACAGCGTTCCCAGCAATATCTGCTCCCGAAGTATTCTGTTTCTACGATGTTGCACATCCAGCCTCTGGTTTAGCTCGTAACTACGAGTATGACCCAGGTGAAGATATTTACCTTCAACCAACTGATGGTGCAGGTAGCTACATCAAAGAGGTTGACTATCGTTCAGTGCGTGCGACTGAGGTAGAGATACAGGGTAGAGTTTATGCCTGTGGTACCCCGGTTGCTCTCTCTCAGGCTCTCTATGTTGAGAACGAAGTCAACATGATCTCAATGGGTCACAATGGTTTAGCAAGTTTCATGGACATGGAAGTTCTTCCTGGCGACATCAAAGTTAAAGTGGTTGTCGACCAGCCATTCATGGTTGAGCAGACCTCAAATGTCGAAATCACTGTTACTCCAGCACCAAACGATCCAGATGACAAGTATCATGTGTTACTTGAAAATATCCCAAGATCATCCTTCAACAATATTGCAGAAACCATTAGAACAATCGATATCAACCACAAAACAGTCAACTTTGAAATCACACCATACAGAGGTTCTTGTGACCTGACAGGATTTGTCCAGGACAGAAAGATTTATGTCCATGTCATCAAAGAAGAATCAGATCTCTCTGCATACAGCGGACTCCTGATGTTGCCTCGTGATGGCGAATACTACGACCCCTACTGGAGTACAGTATATCGTGATCCAGAACATCGTGCGTATGCAAACTATGCAAGGTATGTCTTTGACCCAGTCACCGATCCACGTTATGAACTCTATGGAATACACTACAAAGAATTGTCAAACTCATATGACTGCTATGGTAGAGAATCATTTACTGTAGAACCAGAGAAACTTGTAGTCACTGCAAACAGAAAATGCTTGACCATTCTTGAGCAGAGATTCCCAAATATTGTCCTAACACTTGAGAACTGGGATAACCCCAACGATATCAACGATCCAGCTGGTATGAGATTTGCAACCCAGTCAATCGCTGACCGCCCACATCGTGTCAACTACAACTGTCGCGGTGCCGGTGTCAAATTCCTCTTCACAGCAAACAATATTGATTTCACGAAGAAATATATTGTCCAGGTCAATGATGATGACACCTTCATCTGCTGGGAATGGGATGACTATGAGCCACTCAACATGCTCTCTCCACTTGATATTCTTATGTTTAGAGACATTGTGCCCAACCAGACCTACGCACCAGCCTATGGTGTACCAACATCATTCGGTAATGCTGTAACACCTGATCCACGTTTTGGTAGGGGTACACTAACACAGGCCCCAAGGCTTCCGGTTGACGCAGAACCAGAATCAGAGGCAGAAAAATGTACTGTGACCGATATTGACTGCTCAGGAAAACAGGCAACCTGCGACCTCTGCGGAATCGGTGGCGGTGAGACAGAAGACTTTATCCCAACTGGCTCAATTACATTAAATGATACATACGGCAACAGCTATATTCAGTTTATCATCCAGACCTTCGGTGTTCCTGCAATGGTCACCGATTATGGATACCTCTCAACAACTGATCCTGGTGGACAGATGTTGGTTGCTGTCCTCCCAAGAAACGCAGAAACTCCACTCTGGATTCGAATAACTGCTGAGCAGACAATTTTCAACTTCAACAGTGTTGACGGACAACTTTGGCCTCCAAATGGTCCATCGTTCCTCAACGATTACACCGGTGGTGTTGACTACTGTGGACTCATAAGATTTGACGTAACCACACCAGATCCAAGTGTAAACTTTGCTGAGCTGAATATGGTCGACCATGCACTTCAGTATTCACAGACAAACTACACGGCAGGATCAGACGAAGACGGCTATCACACAAACCCAATCTCACCACTCGGAATGCCTGCTCCACAGATTCAGGTACCATACAACCCGATGATAAAAGACCTTACCGAAGAGGTAATCTGTTATCCCGGTGGACAAACACATCCATTCAGACTTGATGGTCCAAGTTCAAAGAGAAGATCCGGTTGGAACGCATACCCTGCAATCCACAGTAAGAACTATAATGGAACCGACGAATCACAATTTGTGAAGCTTGGTACAGAGTTCTTCCCACTAACCGATTACGGTCTCTTCTTTGTCATCAAAAACCAGAGAGGTGAACACCTTTCATTCAGCCCAATACACCATTGGATTCAGGATGAGACGGGTGCCTATCCAATAAGATATGACCTTCAGATCAAGAGAGTCCTCATCGAAGGTCCATTTATGCGTCCGAAGTTTATGGATGCTGATTACACAAACTTCCTTTCCAACAATTATTACAATGGAACAGAGTATCTTCCAATCGCTTATGACTACAGTGGTCGTATTGAAATAACCGAAGACACTGCGGCAACATTTGTGAAGAATCCACTTGCCTTCCATGGTGGCGACTTTGCAAATACCACAAATCCATACATGACAAAAGCTAATCCGGTAAGAAACCAATTGGTATATCCGGATGACACCAACATTCCTGAGAACGATTATCTGAGACTTCTTGACCGTTCACTCGATTTCACTGCAAACCATTGGGCAAACATTGGTGGAATGCCAGGTGGAGCAAACGATCTCTTCGTGATTGACGAAATCATTCCAATCAACTATGGAAACATCTCAATCACAGTTGAGTTGCAGGACGGAACAAGAAAGATTTATCAGGACTGCTGTGAGAAACCTCCAGTTGACGGAATCGATGTCCATGGTCTTGATATCAAGGGTGCTCCTCTGGAGCTCCAGGTTGACCAAGACAATGTAGTTGAAATCGAACTCCGTGAGTACGAAGACATTCAGGTTGTCCAGGAATGTAACAACGCATTTGTATTCTGCTGGCAGGATAGAGGAATCAAGCAACTCGGTGCCGAGATGAGATATGGTATCGGTGATGGCTGGATTACAAACCCACCAAGAAACAGTAACAAGAGAAGCGTTGGCTGGCAGTATCTTCCAGCTGATGACTTGAACGGTGACAGCAAAATATCATTCAATGATTTCGAAACAGAGATCCTTGGAACATACGACATGGTGACCAACACCTGGAGTGCTGGTATCATTGATGCAAGAACATACCAACGTAATGATGGTAAGTATCGCTTCGAACTTACAGAAGAGCATGGTTGCCGTATTGACGAAGTCGGATTCGACTTCGGTGGCGGACAACAGTCAGGCGGAAGATTCACAGTACCAGATCATATCATCTCACAGAATGAAGAACTCCCAGTCTGGATCACAGCCTACAAATATGGTGATGACAACAATGACAGAAGCTTCCAGCCCTACTATGAGATTCCACCAAGATCTGAGTTCGGAGTCCCTGGCTTCTCACACGAAGTTTATCTGGCAGCAACAAAAGCAATGACAGTTGTTGGCGAAAACGATCTCATTGTTGAGATTACCCCAACAGTACTCACTGCTGGTGTAACCCCAGAGTATGTTGATCCGGACGAACCATTCACATTCCAGGTATATCATGAAGATGCAGTAACACCATTCGACTTTGTTGAAGAGGGTGTGCCAGACTACACCGGTGCATATCGTATTGAGAATTGGAACAACATTGCAAACAATATCTTTGTTGACCCAAGGCCAGACAACACCTACTACAATGGATATGATGCAGAGCTTACCAGATACTACTGGTTGAGACTCGACCTTCACAACAACGATCCAACATCACAGAGTCAGGGTTGTGACAACCACCGTATCTTCTCATCAGTTATTGAAGCTGTGAACTTTATCAAGTATGACTTCAGCGGGCATGAAGAAGGTAAGTATGTATTCGGTGACTTTGTCGCAAATGACGAGGGAAGCTTCCCGGTATACATCTACTCACCAAACAGAAAACACCACGCCGTGGCTAACGTTAAAGTAAGATCACCGCAGGTAACATACGAGATAACGAACGTCGAAGATCCAGATCTCAAGGTGTTCACAGTTCCTGCCGAAGCAGGCGACACAGACTTCCTCCTGACGGCCGCAAACAACAACATCTACAGAGTCAAGGTTACCTGTAGAACTCATGATGGTGAAAAACTCCTCAGAGGAACCGCCAAGGGTGTGAGTGTATGCTCTGGTTCAGACCAGGATGTTGCGAGATTTACACCTGCATTCACCACTCCAATGACCTATACCGGTGGCGGTGGTTGGTATGGATTCTTTACACGTGGTGATATCCTGACGTTTGATCATCATCCATTGGACATGGATCAACTATTCCGACCACGTATGGAGCCAAGGATAGGCGTGGACTTTGATAGAGACGGCAATATAGAAGAAAGCAACAAAGAACTCTTTAGATGCGGTGCAATGGAATTCCCAACATTCCGAGTCTACAGCTACAACACACCATGGTACAGCAGATTCTCATTCATCAGATACACCTTTAACTATGGTGCAGGTGGACTCCCAATTGCCTTCTACTACAACACATCCAACTACGCATACAAAGATCAGTTCGACGGCAAGTGGCACTACAACTCATACTACTTTGGTGATATCTATCCACATAAGGACGTTGAGTTGGCATGGGGTCCTGGTGCAATCTATAACAGTGCACACCATGCAGGTTACCTCTTTGCTGACTTCAATAAGGATGAAGCATTATCTTACAACGATTCACTATCACTTGATGATCGTGGGCAGACAGAAATGTACATCTCTGCTGAAGACATCTTTAGGTTTGGTGGATTAGTTGGAGACAACCCATGGTCCAACACCAAGTGGGGTGACGTGTATGGTGGTAACTCACCATACTTGACAGGTATATCATCGTTTGGTGCAAGTGGATACTACAACTCTGCATTCACACATGACTTCAAACCAGATCCATATGCCCCAAGAACAATGAAACGCAGATATGGTTTCAGACTCGTACACATGTCAAATCCAGCTGCCTATATTCCAGCAAAAGATGGTACATTCAGGCTTGATTGGGAAGCATGGCCAGATGATGAGAATTATGTCCAGGTCAAGGCCCCAAAAATTGAGGTATACTCTGCTGAAACCCGTGAACTATTTGGTAAAGCGTTGCTCAAAGAATCAAACTACGATCTGATCTATTCCAAAAATAATCATATCCTGATGAGATTCTGGCCTGCTGATGAGCGTGACATTGCTCTTGAAACTGGTGCACGGATTCAGTTGAAACCGTATATTTCTGGTGGAGCAGCACCAAGAAATTCATACGCACGAACAGATCGCTCCCTGACAGATCCAAAGGCAACCGAGTGCATATCGTTAGTGAGACCAACTGGTGTTGGTACGGGCATACTTGGTATCACTTACTATCAGTCAAACAACAGATTCACCTTCCCGTACGAATTTATAATATCCAGAGACCTTGATATGTATGGTATCTTCCCAGGATTTGACTCAGTCCGAGGACTTGAAGTACTCGTTGATTCTGAATCGCTACTTACCACACAGACAACTGGAACCATCAATATCACGGTTCGTGAGTATGGTACAAAATACCCAGCCAGCCAGGCAGAACTTACAATCGAGGGTGCCGGAGTTTCAATCCCATCCAAGAGATGTAATGACAAGGGTGAAGCATCAATTGTAATCACACCAACCGAAACTGGTATTATCACCGTAAAAGCATCACTTGCAGAGTTTGCAGACGGTATAGGCAGAATTGTTGTCGGTGCGGATATTCAACCACCACCACTGTCGATTGAGAAACCAACAAACTTTGAAACAATCGCACGCAAGAGTGTTGATGTCGAAGGCAAAACAAGACCAGGTTCAACACTTACAATCAACGGAAACAAAGTCGCAGTCGACCTGAAGGGTGATTTCAAGTACACAGCAAACCTTCCAAATGAAGGCTCCAACACTCTCATGCTGAAATCGGTATCGCCATCAGGTGCCACAACAATAAGGTTTGTTACAGTGATCCGTGACCTCACACCACCACAACTCATTATCACTGAACCAACTGGAGTTATTGCTGGAGCAACCGTATATGTACTCACAGGAAGAGTCGAGCCAGGCTCAGAAGTAACTGTGAACGGTGCAAAAGCCAAGGTTGTATTCGATGTCTGGACAGCAAAAGTCAATCTTGTCCCAGGTGAGAACACAATTGAGGTAATAGCTGTTGACTCTGTTGGAAACGTAGCCAAAGAATCTATTACAATCATAAACTACAACAAAGTTGTGATAGAGCTTGTTGTCGGCAACAAAACAGCATACGTAGACGGAAGAGCAGTGAGTATGCAGGCAGCACCAAGTGTGACAAATAATTCTGGCACACTCATGGTCTCTGCTGACTTCTTGTTCTCAAAACTCGGTGATGGTTGTTCAATCATTCCAAAGGGAACGGGTTATGAAATCGTTCTTGGTAAAAAAGGAACAGGAACGTTCACAATTGGTTCAGATATGGTAACAATTGATGGACCAAAAACTCTTTCTGAAGCACCAGCACGTGACATAACTACCAACCAGGTCATGATCCCAGCCGCAAACATTCTCCAGTACATCAACGCAATGACTGACGGAATCCTCGACATTGACTGGAATCCAGCCGCAAACAGAATGACAATCACAAGACTCTGGAAGTAATAACCATTAGGCACTAGAGTTTTTTAGGTAAGAATTTTCAAACCCCCAAGGGCTTCGGTTCTTGGGGGTTTTGTTATGTGATTGGAATAGCCACAGGCTTAACAAATATTTTGCATAAATTTTTTGATAAGAAGAATATTCGTGCTAGAATGTATTAATGAACTAATCAGTGGAGTTATTCGTAAAAGGGTTGAGGACAAATGCAAAGGAGGTTTGAAATGAGGAAGTCGAGAATTGGGTTCTTGTCAGTATTGCTGGCGGTTGTGATGGTTGTGGGTATTTTTGGAGTGGGTGTTTCAAGGGCGGGGACAAGCGAGGGGTTTCTGGTGAGTGTTGAGTTTGGTGAAGGGTGCGTCAATCTAGCCTGGGAGGCGGTAGAGGGCGCGGATTTTTACAGCATTTATCGTGGGGATTCAATAAAAAAAATATCCAGGAATACCTTGACAGATTTTCCAATAATAGAAACCAGCTTCAGTGATTTTGGCAACTTTGAAAAAACCGATAAATTTGCATATGTCGTAGTAGCCTTGAACAGAGAACTTGAGGTGATAGCCAAAAGCAAACCTGTTGAAATCAGCAAAGAAGACACTGGTTGTATCCTGAATCTGGCGTTTACGGTTGGTGAAAAAACATACCTGAGGAATCGTGAAATAGTCGATTTAATTGGTGGAGAAGTTTCTGTAATTGATGGAAAGTTGTATGTCCCGTTCAGAGCTTTGCCGGAGGAGCTGGAGTACAAACTGGTCTGGAATGGGAAAGAAAGAAAAGTAACAATAAATAACAGCCACAAAACAATAGAAATGTGGGTGGCAAAGAGTACTGCGATTGTAGACGGAGAACAAATTGAAATTGATCCATATGATGACAGGGTTGTATCAAGAATAGTCAATGGCTACTTACACTGTCCCCTTCTTTTCCTGGCAAAACATATGGGGGCAAAGAACGTAAAAATTGACCCGGTTGAAAAAACAATTGAGATGGATTTCAACTGCCCGGAAAAGTATGTAGAGCCTGATGTTTTTTACGATCGTGTTGTCGAGATGGTGGTGGGTAACAACATCATAAAGGTTGATGAAATTGAATATGATGTCGGAGTTTCCACAAAAATTATTGATGGAAAAACCAATATCCCAACCGAACAGGTATTGAAGGCATTTGGATTCCTGACAAAGTGGGAAAACGAAAATGAATTACATTTCTCCAGGTGGAATTATGAAGATAAGGAAAAAAAGGTTGAACTAGCAGGAATTATTGTGGTTGGAAGCAATCAATTTTTTCTTGACGGTGAAAAATATAATTTAGAATATCCTGCGAAAATGGTCGAATCGAACATGTTTACTTCGCTAAATATCTTAGACCAAATTGGTGCAAGTCTTGCATGGGTTGGTGCCACAAAAACAATAATTTTCACCATGCCTGTTCCAGAAGATGCGATGGTTGATCTAAAGAATCCAAGCATATTTACCCGAAAAGCTGAAATGTGGTATGTTTCCGAAGAACATAATACAGACAAGTCAAAGATAATCAGAGTTGATGGGAAAGATTATGTTGCTGCTGGAGATATAACTATCATAAACGGAAGAACCTTTGCTCCGGTAAAAACCGTGGCACTTGTGTTTGGTGCTGATGTTTCCTGGAATGAAAACGAAGAACAGATGGTAATTGAAATGTCCCGTGTTGATGCTGACAATGCTATTGCATCAATAAGAGTTGCTGTGCAGGCAGGGGAAAAAGAATACGCTGTCGGTGATGAAACTTTTGAGATGATTGAGGCTCCAGTGATGGAAGATGGAATTATGTATGTGGCAATCAGACTATTTTCAGAAGCACTTGGTTTAGATGTTGGCTGGAATGCGGAAGAGCGAGCGGTTATTTGGACAGCAAAAGTTTCTAAGGATACCAAAATAAAGTTGGAAGAGAAGTAGCGTTATATTTTTGTAGGGACAAGTTTCAAACTTGTCCCTACCCTTATCTCCAACCTTCGCTCATTGTCGCTTCCGGAATCCAGATACACAATCCTCCCCTGCCGATACGCAACTTATTTTGTTATCAATATATTACGTAAGCATAACCCGAATATAGTACTAAACAAAATGCAATGACTTATTATTTGAATGTTTGAAAATATATTTACAAATTCCGGAGGGGAATATGAATACAAGAATCAATAAATACATCTTGCCGGTTTTGTTGCCAATTGTTGCGATAATCGCACAGTTTTTCTACTTTGGTGATCACAGCATTTATCTTCTGCGAAACATGCCGATTAATGTTGTTTTGCTGGTGACGCTAGTATATGCAGTCATCACCATCAAATCGATTCCAAGGGAAAATACTGAGAGAATTTTCTGGGTGATAATTGCAGGGTATATTTCTCTGGATTTACTTCAAAAAATTGCCTGGTACTTTGTTGTGCCAAACTTGAGCGATAACGCAAGCATAATGGAATATATATATTCCTGGAAGTCCATATTTTTCAATGTGTTCAATTTTGTTATTTTATTCCTGTTGATTTTTGGATTGTTCAAGCTGGTAAAACATCTTGGAATAACATCCAAAAAGGCAGAGATGAATATTCTGAAATGGATCAGCATTGTACTTGCTTCCATTGTTGTTGGTTGCCTTGTTACCTATAGGGTAGCGTTCAAAACAGACATGGTGCTCGAATGGGTCTACTTCGGTTACGGGCTATTTATTTCAATGTTGATTCCGCTTGTGATTGTGCTACTCAGAAATATTCCAAAAGACAAACTCAGAATACCAGTTTCACTCATGACGATTAGCGTGCTCTCGTATCTTTTAATGTTTGCGTTTATGGCTCTTGGCATGTTGCATAATTTTTTTGGTTATCCAACACCTGCATTTTTGGAAGCCTTGAGAGTAATATCAATTCCTATAGCAACAGTGCTTGGATTTTTTATGTATACGTTCATGATGATGTCAATGGCCTCGAGGATTGAGATAGCAAGAGAACCAGATAGTGATGTGGAAGTTTTTGAAATAGAATAATTGAGCTAGCCAAATGATGGTCAAAAGACCCCCTTTTGTGAAGGGGGTCAGATTTTCTGTCAAGAAAATCTGGGGGGTTGAGAGCTCCAGCTCCGTTATCTCATACTACTTCCTCTGTCATTCCGCACTTGATGCGGAATCCAGGGGATCAAACCTCCTTTTCTTGTTTCCGTAGATTTTGTATCGTAGTTGTAGATGTCAGCTATGGCTGACATTCTCCTCTTGTCATTCCCGAGAAATCGGGAATCCAGGGGATTTATAAAATCACACATAAAACAGGAAAACAACAATTATCCAACCAGTCAAAATTATCGTCTTTCACCGATGTTCACACGCTTTTATAGTATCCTGGATTCCTGGTCAAGCCAGGAATGACAGTGGTTTTACCTATACACTAACAATCAGCCAATAGCACCTCTATCGATTCTGGAATCTTTATTTTGTTATCTGTTTTTTCAATAATTCTTCCAAGAATTTCTGAGGTAGGATAAAGATTCCCACTACGAGCAAATTCCTTGATGTATTCCCCCATCGTTTTGTCAAAAATCGAATCACAATTTGCCCTCAGAAGTTTCATCAAAAAGTTTGCAATGACATATCCGGTCGCATAGTTCACACCCTTGAAACCACTCCCACCAAATGCAAGAGATGTCACAAATGAAACTGTTTCATTTGTTGAATTTTTGTAGGAATATGCAGAGTTATGAATCTTGTTGTACTCAGAAATTATATCGGAATTTGAGTTGTAACACAAATCCAAAGCCTGGAATCCGAGACAGGAATTTATCACAATCCAGGGAATATTTGAAATAATCGAGCTGTATTTGATTTTCTCGATTATTTTTTTATCAGAAGTTCCAATAAATCTTTTTATCCATTCAGGCTGGAGATAAATTAACTGCACAAGTGATGAGCAAATTTCATCATCTGTAACCATGTTTTCAGAAAATATCCAGTATGGATTTGAATATGCAGTATTCTGAACGGCATGTCCAACTTCGTGATAAAGTGTGTCAAACATTCCACTTGGCGACATTTGTGGAATAAACATTTTCACATTCTCTGGTGCTTCATACGTTTCGTATGTGCAATAACCAGCACTATTTTTGTAATCCTCTTTTTTGAAAAAATTGATTTTGTTGAAGCCTTTCAATAATCCAATGTCAGAAAAAACATCTCTCATAGAGCTTACACAATCAATTGGCTTAAATATGGGATTTACTTCGGAATCAAGCTTTTTGCATGATCCTCCATTTTGACTATGGTTGTAGTTTGCTTTCATCCAGCTCTCATATTCTAGAGCTTCCTGTTTGCTTTCTTCGATTGCAATTCTGATGAATTCCAGTATTGTTTTTGAAGAAAAACCAGTGATTCCACACTTCAATTCAAAATAATTTATGCCTTGAGTATTTCCAGTATCCCGTTTCATTCGATGGAGCTTTTCACGGTATTTTGTCATCACGTTAAAATGCTTCTCCATCAGCTTTTCAGCGATTTTATTTCTCTCTGGTTTATTTGGATTTTGATTATAATAATAGCTATAGAGTTTTCGAATTTTTATTTCTTCATCCAAGATTTTAAACTTGGCTTTTTCTTCGAACTCATTGATGTATTTTTCAAATTCGTTTATTTCTTTTGTAAAATCAACCTTTTTTGTCAGGAAATTATTTTTCCATCGAATACCTGCTTCTTTTGAAGCAAAGCTAATATCTGGTGAATTTGAAATATTTTCAAGAGCCAGAAGATATTGTTCATTTTGATAAAATTCCTTCAGTATATCATTGTGTTGTTCATGGTTCATTGGTTTAGAAAAAAGAACATTATCCCATTCATCTTTCCCAATTTTCTTTCGGATTTTATCAAAGTGTTGTTCAATGTTTTCCATTGTTGTTTTCATAAATGGAAGTATACACAAGTGTAACCATAAAGCAACTTGATGTTCCTAAGATAAAACCCAAGGACTGGATTTTCAAAAACTTTTCAGTACAATGGACTCCCGGTATGAGAAACTGGATTCTGATTATTTTATGTGTGCTGATGGTTGCGACAACGGCTGGTGTAAACACTGCATTTGCAGGTGACAAAGCCCCAGAGGGAATCACCTACACATTCACGGGTGGCAGTTGGGACAAAGCTACCTCATGGAATCCAAACCTTCCCGCAGATGGTGGCCCGGGGGATGATGATAATGTTGTAATCCCTGTGGGATATACCGCTCAGATGCCTGATTTTTGTTCAATTGCAACGCTGACTGTTGAGGGAAAAATCTTGACTGGAACCGAAGAACTCCGCGTGAACTCGATGACAATTTCAATGGGTGGAAGTTTCAAAGCAAACTCAAAAATCAGATGTGTTGGAAAATTCACAAACAAGGGAACTTTTACAAGCGACATCCCTCTAAATTTATTTGTGCAAAAAATTGAAAACACAGGAAAAATAATCTCTGAAAAAAAACTGAATATAATGTCCATGGATGGGTTCACAAATAGTGGTGAAATTTCGGCTTCAGGAATCTTGATGATTAGATGCCACGAGATGGACAACACCGGGAACATAAATAGTAAAACTTCAAACGTGGCAATTTTCTCAAACATGGAAATAAACAATGACGGAACAATCCAGGCTGGAAATGGCAAAGCAAATTCTACTGGTGGAGATGTTCTGATCGCCTGCCAGACTTTTACTGGAACAGGCTCAGTAACCGCTGGAAGTGGTGGAGATGGCAACCCCCCAGGCAAGGCTGGCAAAACAAAAATAGGCACAGATTTTGATAACACCAGCTGGACAGCAGAAAATCCAAGCGACCCCACCGGCAATATTTCCGATAAATCCACCTGGGATGCTCAGGTTTCAAAGAATTCAGCACGAGACGGACAACTCATCGTTTCAAAAGAAAGATTGCTCACACTCGACATACCAGCAAATTCCAGACCAATGAGGGGCAAATCCGGATATTCTGTAATCTGCAAAACTGGTGGGAAAACACTCACTACCAAGCTCCACTGGAATGGTTCTGAATCTGTCAAGGTTTATGCCACAACATCCCACGGCAGACTTGGAAGTCCAATCGAATATCTTCAGCCCGGTGGCTCTATCAATGTCAAAATAAATATCCCAGTTTCAAAATCCGGAAAACGCGAGCTCAAACGAGTCAGTATCAGGTACTACATCCCCGGCACCACCCACGCTTCCCGCCTCACGCTCTACGTTTATTACCTCCCCTGCCCAATAATCCGAGGAAGAGTTGGTGAGACCTCCTGCACGGTTGAAGACGACAACGGAAACATAAAATCCGCTGTGATGCCCATAACCCCAAGGCTCGAAGGCGACCGCCTCATGGTTCCACTTCGTTTCATTGTGGAATCCTGCGATGGAAAAGTCCTCTGGAACCCCACCACAAAAACCGCCACAATCGACCTCCCCGGAAGAACCGCCACCTTCACCGCAAACTCAAGAGATACCCTCGTGAACGGATTTTCTGAAACCCTCTACCGCAATTCAAAAATTACAAGTGACCACATGATGGTCTCTGCCCGCTCCCTGGCAGATGTGATGGGTGCTGATATTGAATTTGAGAATGGTAATTTTACTATCACCTACCCAGGTAAATAGGTAAATGTATAAACTTTTGGATGAAATTTGTGTATAAAGTCAATTATTGCTGGTCAGAGCGGTGTTTATAGCATCTATATAAGTATAAAGTTTATACTGGTTATTAACATTTTATCCACACTCCGCTTCTTTTGGATCCTTCGAACTTGATCAATCCGTCAGCTCTTAATGAATTTAAAAGCGTATGGATTCTTCTTCTTTTAATCCCTAAAGCATCTTCCAGTTCTTGAATGTTTGCTTTTCTAAAATTGTCGATATGTTTTAGGATTAATTCTTTATTGGTTCTATCGGATAGACCCTTTAGCCTGGTGTAAGTACCTCTATTGTTATTGCTTGCAAAGAATTGTTTTGGAAGATGGTATTTTGTACCTCTACCAACACCTTTTTTTTCGATCAAGTTGTTTTTCAAAAGCTCATTGAGCTCCCTTGTTTGGATACGAGGTTTCGCTCCAATTGCTATACTATGAATTGCAATCAATTGTTGCAAAGAGATACTTTGCAGAGTGCCACTCTTCTTTTCCATATATTTGAGCAATGATTCATCAATAATTGATCCATTCAGTTTGAGGGAAAATAAATTATCAGTCGTATTTGAAACATCTGGACCATATTTTGCTTCTAGAATTGAACTCTTCCACATCTTGTCAAAACCTTGTCCTGCTCTTTCAACTAACCCCCACCTCTGTAGGGACTCTGCAATAAGTCTATTTCTGGAGTTGTGTCGGATAATAATATTATCAGCTGTTATTCCATTGGGGAAGCCACCTGGGCTGTCAATTGTCAATTCTTTTGTAGAAACTTTGATATCTATTGATCTACCATCTGAATAGTCCCTATGGCAAAAAGCGTTCAGCAACGCTTCTCTTAGCACAACTTTATTGAAGACATCAAGCGTTCTTCTAAACAATCCAGAGCTATACGAGATACTACCGGTGAAACTTGATATCCCATCGTTTATTATATCAAGATAGCCCATGAAACCGTAGTGGTACTCAATTCTATTATCGGATCCTATTGATTTGGAATCCCTACGGTACTCTACTATGGTTTCAGCTTGTGGTAGAAATCGTCTTATTGAATCTTTGCACCCAAACATTGTAAGTACAGCAATTGTTATTTTGTTGTTCGATGTTATCAGATCGATGCTTTTAAGGTAATCCTGAAAAGAAACATTACCTGGTCTCCAGAGCTTATCTTCAATTTCGGAGTGTGACATAAACTTTAAAAAAGAGTCTTTATCCAAATCATCCATGCTGGCATTCTCGATTATTTCAGCTGAAAAATCAGTTATTGATTCTTTGAATATTATTTCTTTTATAATGTCGAGTGGCATTGCTTGAATTGAATCTCCTACTCTCCATAAATATTTGCCACCAGCCCTAATTATTATCCCCTTTGGGCGTGAAGGTACTTCGAATACAACTAGTCTTTTAGAATTGAGAAAATACTCTCCAATCTCAATTCTAATTTGCATTTCGTTGAGAATATCTCGTTTTAAATCTCCAAAACTCTTTACCCCATTGAAGACTTGAGAACCAATTATTTCTCTAGGTTTTTCTTTGACGCCTAGAATTAGGTAACCTCCCTTCATGTTTGCAAGAACACAACAATATTTCCTGACTTCACTTGTGCTGAAATTATTTTTAGCTTCCTTGAATTCAAGGTTTTCAGATTCTTCACAATCTATTAGTTCTTTAAGCTTTTCTATATCGATCATGCCCTAATTCTATCGTATCCTGTACAGTATTGCAATGAACTCACTCGGAAGTCCTAGGAGTTTTTACCCAAGTTTTAGGAGCCTTCCCGATGAGTGCCAAAATAACCGACCATGTGTATGGAGCAGGCAACAAAAACACAATAAAGCTAGCAATGAAGAGCTTTGCAATGTCCAGCAGTCCGGCAAATACGGACAGCGGGCGGAATGTGTTGTCGAAGACCTCATCATACCTCAGGTAACAATAAAAAGTAAATAATAGATATGGGACGTTCAGACCGATGAGAAACCAGCGGAGGATTGGATTGTTGGCAAAAAATGATCCGGGGATGAGGGCTCCAAAAAGATTTGCAATCAGGATGATGCCCATCATTAAAACTATGATGGTGGAGAGCTGGTAAACGATCCATTCGAGAGGACCAACCAGGATTAGGTTTCGCCAGAGGTGGTTTGCACGGTGCTTGAAATCTGAAACATCTCCGACAGCGTTTTTTATTCTTGGGTATTCTCGGATTCTTCTGATAACCTGAAGATGACCGGAAGCCCAGCGGAGCCTCTGTCGAAAATACTGCCCCATTGTTGGCGGGGTCTGTTCGGTGGATTTGACAGTCAGAAAATCCAGTTTTATGCCGAAGTAGAGGAATGCACGGCATCCGAATTCCAGGTCTTCGGTCAGGGAGGTGTCGTCAAAACCCTTCATTTTCCCGAGTAAATCCCAGCTGATGTGCAGATTTGTTCCGCCAACAAAAGGCAGGTTGGAAAACATGAGCGGGAGATACCAGTCGTGGGAGATTGCTTTGTAGAGTCCGCCGATTCGAGAGAGAATTCCCATTCGGTAATAATTTCTGACTTGGAAGAGTGGACCCTGGAGAATGTCTGGCGGGGTATCTCGAAGCAACCATCTTGCCAGGTGGAGCATTATGTCGTGGTCGGGGTGGGACTCTGCGTCAAAGAATGAGACCATGTCGCATTGCGGATTTACCAGACCGAAGGCGTAGTTTAAGGCTCTTCCTTTGGTTGAGCGGACACTTGAGCCGGTACATTTTCCTCCCATTTTTCCGTCAAAATCGTAGGGAACTTCGGCGTGTGTGATCTGGAATCCTTCACCCTCAAATCGGTTTTTGCATTCCTCCACAACCTGTTGGGTTGTGAGGAAATATCGGTCGAACAGATAATCCAGATTTGCTCTGTTTCGTCTTTTTGAGACCACCTCTGTGTCAAATTCGGAAATGCGACTTACGATGTGTCGCTTTGGGAAACGCCTTATCTGGGTGCTGATATGGTGGGTTCTCTTTTGAAGAGCGTTTTCCTGACCGTCGGAAATCCTGCCAACTCCACGAGCAATTAGCCTTGTGAGCATGGTTATTTCGATAATGATTTCTTCAAGCTCGCGGTCGGTGCTGTCTGGAATACTTCGTCTGAGAAAATAAAGAATGTTGCTGACATCGGCTGGTTTGCCCTCCGCGAGGGTTGTCATGAACCCGAAAAGAAACTGCCTCATCTCGGTGCTGAAGGTGTTTCTTTGGATTCTTGTGTCAAGCGAGATGGCAAGATGCAGGAGTTTTCCGATTGGGAGGATTTCAACAAGCCAGGCAAGCAGAAGCTCTCTCCCATCTTTTGATGGGTGTGTCTCCAGTTTTCCGCCTAGCAGATTTTTGAGTTCAGAGATTATCGAGGATTTATTTTCGTTTCTTGAAATTCTTTCTTTTTCGTCCGTCACAATAATTATTTGGAACAGCCCTCTTGGGTAATCCAGCTTGAGAAGGTTTTCGATTGTTCTTTTGATGACTTTGGATTCATCTCTTGCTGGAACAAGCACTGTGAAAAATGGGAGCGACCTGCCCTGGCTTCTGGCAATTGACCTTATCTGGTCAAGTGAGATTTTTACTTTTCTTCGCCAATGCTTTGCCCAGGAAATTCTTCTCCATACAAAAAACCTGACAAACAGCACAAAGGAGTAGATGTATGCGATGATTGCAAGGGTGTATAGGGTTGTCAGCATCGATTATTTTTCACCGATTATTTTTGTCATTTGTGTTCTATTATATAGTCTTTTGTTGGGATAGTAAAGTTGTTTGATATTTTTATTCTAAATAATTATAGAATTAGTTTCTAATTATTTATGTTTCCTGACTAGTATCTTTGTTAGCTCATGCAAGTTATACTTGTAATAAACACATCGAGATGCTTTTTTGAAGCTTGAATGACCGATTCTGTCTTTTGGGCATTCACAGAGACAAAGTGGAAGAACATGGCAATCAGTGCAAGAGGGTGGGATATCGACAAGTTCAGAATACTTTGCAGAAAATACTTTCCTGAGTTCAAGAATATTTTCCAAGTCAGTGTTAATATTACCAACACTAGTTTTGATGCTTGGATCTCCTATATCTTCAAGACAGGGGGCCACAAGACCAGACGGTGTAATATTGAAATCATTGTTTTGAATAAACATGCAGTAACCTGCAAATGGTTTTGGTGCTTTTATTGAAGAAAGAAACCCATAATCCAGACAAGCTTTGTAAAATTCAATAATTTGCTTTGATTGTATTTCTGTTTCATTGTTATCTTCTGTGCTACACTCAGAGCAATTAACCCTTTCACAGGAATTTTCTCTGATCAAAGCAATTGATACAGATACATTATTCTTGTCTAATCCTTTCTCTTTCAGGTCATTCAATACATCGTAAAATACTTTGTGGCTATCTATGTTGTAATTAACTCTGACATGAATACTAAATCCCTTTTCTACTGCCTTCTGGATGTTATTCATTATCAAATCGTAACTCCCAGCTCCATTTGAAAAGGGTCTACTTTTATTGTGTGTTTCTCTATTCCCATCGATTGTAACTTGTGCACCTTTTATTCTGCAGGAAAACAGTGTTTCAACGACTTCTGGGGTTAGCAAACTGCCATTTGTTACAATGCCGCCACCAAAGAAACCATCACCGAATTCGTCTCTAAGAGAGTTAGAAATATATTTGATTACACCTATAGAGAGCAGAGGTTCACCTCCATACCAGCTCAGTGAAACTTTGTCAAATTTGTCTTTGTTATTCTTCGCAAAGTTTATGATGGAGTCTTGCGTCTCTCTGGTCATATACGTTTTATCACGTTCAATCGTCTCCTCAAATGTTTGGTAACAGTAATTACATCTGAAGTTGCAGTCGAGAGTAGGGGCAATAGAAATAAACAAGGTGGAACCAATATTATCATTTAGTATTGTTCTTCTTCTCTGCTTGATGAACTCTAATTCTGCATTATTACTTTCGACAATAAATTCACTTTTTACCAGGTCATCGTAAAGCTCAGGATCAAGTGTCCTGTTATCAGCATCTATAATCTGTGTCACTTTTTTGTATGATTCATTATCAAAACCACATAGTGCTCCAGAGAGAGCACTGTGCAGGTAATGTTTTCCTTCAAAAAATGTATGTGTTATATATTTCGATTTCATAGAACTCTATTTAGTCAAATTATGTTTGTCGTGTATTATGACACAATAGCAAGTTTGTATTTAGCGTAACCCGTCTGAACAACCTGCTGAGTATTTCTGTGTACTGGCTTCGCAAACCTGCCCAACACAGTTTTTTATCATACCCGGTTTTACTTGCACGTTGTCCATACACACGTAATGATTGCAGACACCTTCTCCTCCATCTGGATGAACGGTTTGCAATGGTTCGCAGTCTGGTGGTGGATCATTTCCTGCAGTGCATGGAACAATATATCTCCGTTGGGGTTCTGATTTGCCATAAACTCGTTACCTTGCAAAAACACAAACATCGGACTCAAAATATGATCTAATCTCATTTATTAAATTCTCCTTTTTCTCAGGGTTACTAATACAGATATGCAACTTTAGTTTAGGTCATCTAGCATGCAACCACATATGTTTTCGTCAAGTGCTGTTCCGTTTTCAGTTTCATATGTTGAACATTTGTACCACATCACAAATGTGTCATCCATTGTGATCCCGCCACAGTCAGGCTCTCCATCGTCAAGTTGGAAATTATTGCCTGTTGCAATTTTGTAGAGGAAAGGAATGCCGGTGGAGTTTTTTTCAAAGCCTTCGACCCACCCGATATGAGTTTGAAATGCAGAACTTGGTACCTGATGGTTCTCAATTGTGGTTGTGCCAGTTACAAAAGTTGAATTGTTGTCGCTTACTTTTTTGTACTTCACGGCCCAGAAAGTTCCGTTATCATTTGTAATCTGCTCATCCCAACAAACATATGTGTCATCAGAGTTTGTTCCCACCGAGATGTATCCTTCATTAATTTCGTTTTCAGTTATTGTGATTGTACTCTGGGTTTGAAGGTCGTAAAGGTAAAGCCCCAGGTTGTTGTAGTCTTCGGTTAGGATACCCTTGTATAAAACATATCTGCTATTCATATGAAAATAGTGAATATCTCCAGGCAATATGTTTACAATGAATTCCTGATTTGTTGAAAGATTGTAACCAAGGATATCGATACCTGTTGTTTCTTCGTTTCTCCAATCAAGCCAGCACACATAATTTCCTTCAATCTGAGGGTAAGCCTGTGATGTTTCAGTTGGGGATATTGGAGTTGTAACCTCTGTAGTTCTATCAAATGAATAGATTGTGTGGACATTGTTGGGCTGTGTTTTTCGTTCAAACACTACAATATTCCCAGATACATCAGGACTCATTACGCTGACAGGACTTGGATATGGGAATTCAATAATGGTTTCTGTTGTTGAGGCTGCTATGTCAAACAATTTGATTGTATCAAATCTTTTTTCTCCGTCTGGTTGGTCATGGAGTTCTTCCCATACAACACATTCTTCGTCTGTTCTGAATTTTGAACTCATCCCAAGTGTGGCATCTGTTTCGAGTAGCTCCGCATTTTGCGGGTCGGGGTTTAGCAGATCAAAGCTGTCAATGTCAAAAAGTACGCCAATCCAACCACCATTCTTTGCTGAGTTAAATTCCTTTATTGTTGCCATGTGCGAATTATCAGAGAAAAGGTGTGGGAATGTTTCTACGCCTTTCTGTGCCCACTCCCAGACGATGTGTCCGTTTACAGTTCTTAGTTTTAAGTCTGGTGCCGTATTCGCAATGGTTACAGCAACAATCCCCACAACCGCGACGACCACAACCAGGGTCAAAATCCCAAGTGTTCTCCTCTTCATTTCTTGCCTCCTGTTTGAATTATATGGTTATTATATCAAAAAAAAAAAAAACGATGTCAAGTTGTATTTACTGTGTATTTAACTATTACAAAATATTGGATAACAGACAATAACAAAAAGGTGTATAGGGTTGTCAGCATTTCCTGTTCCCTCTGCCTCTGTGTTCTTGTTTTTGATACTGGTTCATCTTTGGTTTGGATTATACCGTGGAATTTCGGTTTGGTAAAGTGGGGTTGGGTTTGGGATTTGAATATTTTGATTGTGGGTGATGTTTATAGGGACAATCCTGGGATTACCCGTATTTTATTGTCAATTGAAGGAGCTTGTAGGGGCGGGTTTGAAACCTGCCACTACGGAGATGTACAACTTGTATTATTCCCTGTACTTCTCCCGCACTACCCTCCCTCATTTTTCTCGCGTCCGCTCTGTCATTCCGCACTTGATGCGGAATCCAGGGTACTTTCTGTTGCCTAAGTATCCGGGGACAAACATCTATCAAGCCATGAAAATTGATTTTTTATTGACATTTGACCTTGTCAATCATTTGAATAAAATTAAACATGGATTCAAAAGAATTCGTTAATAAAGGAGGATTGTGTATGACTAATGAAAATCGTGGAATTGATGAGAAGGAATTATGGGAGAATTTATTCCCTGAAGTGGACATAAACAAAGATAAGAAAAATAGAGACATCAAAGACAAAAGCAAACCAAGGACGATTTTGCTTACTGGAGCAGGCTTTACAGAACGATACGATAAAAACTGGTCCCGTTCTGCACTATGGTGGAGAGCATGGTGTCATGCAAAACATAACAATGGTTACAAAGAGACATACAAATTAATGGATGATGACTTAGGGGCAGGTAGTCAGCTAAATTTTGAGAAATTCATCACTGATCAACCAGAGGAATATTGTGATATTGAATCACTAAAAAATGTTTTTTTACATGCAATGCTTGAAGCATGTGAAATTCAACCATGTCCAGATCAAAAAGATAGAATTGGAAAGTTTTTGATGAGGTTTGATCAGGTGTTCACAACAAATTACGATCCTCTGATTTATAGATCAATAATTTCAGTCAAAAATAACAGGGAATACGAGTTTTGTTTTGGTGATTTCTTCAATAAAAGGAACTTATATGAACCAGGAGAATCTGAGTTTGAAATAGGTTTTCGTAAAAGAGATCAAACCCAAATATCTTATCTCCATGGTGCTTTTTTTCTAACCATGAATGACACAGATAAACTTGAAAAAATAAAACAGTCTCCTGATGGACAACAAGCAATGATGGGAATCGCAAAAAACAAGTATATCGAAGGTAAGCAAAAACCATTGATTGTTACTGACAATACCAGCAAAGAAAAACTCACTCACATCAACAACAATGTCTATCTTCAAGATCGATACAGTACATTCGAAAACTACAGGGTAGAATCAGAGAAGCTGGATAAAGACAAACAACAATTAGTGAGTATTAATCTATGCATAATAGGGTATGATGCAACTCCACAAGACAAACATATCACTGATGCTATAGCCAGGATGCAACCCAACAAAGTTGTGATCTGCACGCATAGAAAAAAATATTCGAATAACATTAAAGATATGATTGCGTTGCTCAAAAAACACAGTGACGTAAAGACGTTCTGTATAAAAGATAAGGAAGACAAAATGTTACCATGTGATTAGCATTCTACAGCCGGACAAGCCTCAACCTAATCGCATTCAACACAACCATAACAGAAGACATTGCCATGGCGGCGGATGCAATCATCGGATTCAGGAGGATTCCGAGGGAATACAAGGCTCCGCCTGCAATCGGGATTGTCAGCACGTTGTAGAAGAATGCCCAAAACAAACTCCAGCGGACATTTCTTTTTGTGGCTTCTGCCAGTTTGAATGCGGAAATCACGAGGTCGAGGTCGTCTCGCATCAGGGTGATTCCGGCGACATCAAGAGCCAGCCCTGTTCCGCCACCTGGAGCGATGGAAACATCGGCGAGTGCGAGTGCGGGAGCGTCATTCACGCCGTCTCCCATCATCACAGTAATTCCGTCCTCGCTCAACATTTCAACAACCTTCAGCTTTTCTTCTGGCAAAACTTGGGAATAAACTTGGTCAATACCGAGCTTTTCGGCAACTGCTTCGCAGGCAGGTTTACGGTCTCCAGACAGAAGAATGGGATGAATGCCACGCTCTTTCAGAAAATTGACCAATTCCACTGCACCTTCACGGATTGGATCGAGCAACCCAAAACCACCCAAAACTTGGTTTTCTGAGATGACATAGAAAACGGCTTCGTGAGTTTCAAATCCTCCGGCAAGCGAGATGGGAAGGTCGACTCCAAGTTTTTCAAGCAGGCGTGGACCGCCAACATGGATTATTTTTCCATCAATTTTTGCACGCACTCCAAGTCCGGGGAGTGCAGTGAATTCTTCCGGTTCTTTTGGGGTGATGTTTTTCTGGTTTGCAAATTCTCTGATTGATTCTGCGAGGGAATGTTCGGAGCCGGTTTCGGCTGAAACTGTCAGCCTGATCAATTCTTCCTCAGTTCCATCACAAACAACAATACTGTTTACCATGGGTTTTCCGAGGGTCAGTGTTCCTGTTTTGTCGAACACAAAAGTTTTTGCAAGGAGGAGGGTTTCGAGGGCGGTTGCATCTTTTATCAGGATTCCTTTTCTTGAGGCAATCCCCAGTGCAACCGAAAGTGCAGTTGGAGTTGCCAAACCCAAAGCACAAGGACATGAAATAACAAGTACAGAGATTGATGTCAAAACGGCAAGCTCGGGGTTTCCAAGCAACATCCAGATGTTGAATGTGATGATTGCAGCTGTGATTGAAAGCGGTACAAAAATTGAGGCAATTTTATCGACAAGCTCCTGGACTTTTGGTTTGGAGGTTAGAGCCTGAGAAATCATCTCAACAACCCTGGACACAACAGTTTCAGAGCCGGTTTTTTCACATCTTACTCGGATGCTTCCAAAGCCGTTTATCGCTCCTGCAAAAACTCTGTCACCCTTTTCAACCTGGACAGGCATGGATTCACCTGTGATGCTTGCATTGTTAATTTCAGTTTTTCCAGATATTACAACGCCATCTGCGGGGATTCTTTCGGTTGCCCTTACGATGACTTCATTTCCATTTCTCAGCACTGATGGATTGACATCATTTGTGAGTTCACCAACTGCGATGTGTGCAACTTCAGGCAAGAGGGTTGCGACATCAAACACATCTTTCATGGCTGAGAGTTCGGAGCGAGTCCTGACAAAATGACCAAGTGAAACAAACATCACAATCATGATAGCACCGTCAATATAGGGAACACCACCAGTTGCACCTGGAGAAATCAGCGAATACAATGAATATCCAATCGAAGAAATCACACCAAGCACAACAAGTGTGCTCATGTTTGTTTGACGATTTTTTGCTTGCCCCCAGGCATCTCTTACAAAATGTCCTCCAACCGAAAATAAAACGAAAATTGCAAGGCCAAACAACACCCAGTCAATCCATTCCGGCATAACAGGAAAAAATGGCAACATTCCCCCCATGGAAACCACAAAAACAAAAACCGCGGGGATCAAACCAATGAGCAATCTCTTCCCGGTTTGTTTCATATCCAGCATTTTTGATTCTCTGGCATTTTTTAGAGCGGTTGCTCCGGATGATACCGATTTAGCCCTGTATCCAGCACTCTTTATCACACTCACCAAAGCCTTGATTGTATTTTTTTTGGGATCAAAATCAAAGCTGGCAATCCCTGATGAATATGAAACATTCACATTTGTTATGCCATCCATATTTTGAAGCACTCTCTCCACACTTCCAGAACATCCACTACACATCATTCCCTCAACAATCAAATGGGTGCTGATGTTTGCGGGATCACTAGTGGTTTCAAAACGAGAATATTTTGGCCAGAAAAAAATCCAAATGAAGATTACAAGCAACAAACTGCAAACAAGAATTATTGTCATGAATCTACCTCCCTGCTTGACTAACGCTGGTTTTCATAGTACGCTGAAGACGTTATGAAGTCGAGAATCAATATTCTATTGGTTTGCATACTTATTGCAAGCTTGTTTTATGTTCCGCCCGTGAGTGCCGGGGATACCTGGCATGGTCATGGATTGTATGAAGAATTCGGCGGTACGCAAATCTTTGGAAACCCCGGATACTCCTCAAAGCCTGATTTTATATTCAACAGTCTCCACAATATGCAGGTTGCCTGGATTGATACATACAACAAGGGTTTATTTTTACCAGCATACGCCAAGTTCAACGGATTTTCCTGGCATTCTCTGTACGGGGATGACACCCATTCTGTCCCCGTTAGTCTAAACCCATGGTTATTTAATACATTCGAAGCAGAGTCAGTGTCCAAAGTGATGATTGCCCCTTCACGGTATCATCCACCCTCTCAGCCCTCTGTTTTGAATGAACACCCGGTCATGATTGCAGGGTGGATATTCAATGACGAAGATTTCAAGGGAAGGGATCTTTTTTATGTCGACCTTAACGACACCTATCCTCAGTGGAAGCCTGTCTCCCCGCAACCCCCCAACTCATGGCAAAATAAAACGAGCTTTGATGTCTGTTACAGCAATGACTATATTTACGCCACCTGGCTGGAGTACACCGGAGACCCAAATGATGACCGCTGGTATTATCAAATCTTTGCTTCCAGATACTCCTACGAACACAAACGGTGGGAGCCACTTCAAAATGATACACAAATTCCAGGTGTCACCTCCACCCAAATGACATTCAACGAGGGCAATAAATTTTCACCAAAAATTGAAATCGGCGAGCATGCCGATCCCAATTATGACATGATACCATACATCTGCTGGGAAGAAGATGGCGAAGTCATGATGGGCAAATGGGAACCATCACCATCCGTTGCCAATTGGGTCAACCTGAAGGGTGAAGAGGTTGACTATACTTTTTTCTTTTTCACAAATACCTCAAACACACCCAAAGAGTCACTTCAGCCTGATTTCAAGCTGGACGGATTCAGCCGACCCATTGTCATCTGGTGTGAAGAGAACACACTCAATAATACGCTTGAGGTTGTATGCACCAAATGGAGTGGGGGAAGCTGGTGGAATTACAACAGTCAACCTGGATTTTCAAGCGTTGCAAACACCTCAGATATTGGAGATGCATCCGAGCCAAAGCTTGATCTGACCAGAGATGATTATCCCGTTGTTACATGGTACCAGCATGTAAAAAATGACAATTCTTATGTCAGCTTGATCACCGTTCGAGATGCCCACGATTTCAACAAACTCAATGGCAGTGTTGGTTATTCCTTCATCCATCCATTCTCATTCAACAGTACAACCGAATGTATACCTTACATTGTTTCAAGAGAAGTCGGTATTCCTCCCAATGTTCAAATCGTTGAGGATATCGTAGTGATGGGTGTCACTGCTCCTCCAGTTCGATGGTTTACGGGTGGACAGACCGATATTTTCTTTCAACGATTTGTAACCCGTCATGATAGAGACAAAAGACTGACGATAAGAGCAAGGAAAATTGCAGGTGGGTCTACATATCCGCTAAACAGAGGCTGGTTCCCGATTGCAGGCGACCAGATTGTGACGTACCATGTACGTCTCACTGATGATAGCAAACCATATCTGTACATTCGATTTAATACAGAGGTACAACTGACATCCAGCCTGTACCCTCATCACATTGAATCTCGAAATGGAGACACCGGTCCATTCCAATATCATCCCATTCTAACGCCACTGACCTGGATCAAGATACTTGTGCCGTATACTGTTCCGCCTGACGTTTTTCAAGTTGGTTTCAACGTTCAGTATTCAAGTGTACACATGCCAACTGCAATGCCACAATTCTACTACACCGAAGCATTCACAAGTTTTGATTCCTCTCCAGATGAACTCTACGCGGATCGCAATATCTTTGATCCCACCGCCCAACATGACTTCATCGGGCTAAACGTCCCTTATGATCACGACTATCTGACTGTGAATCCCAGTTTTGCATACCTGAATGCCTGCAACCTACAATTTACTTTCTTCAAGATTGTCCTCAAGTCTCCATGGGGTACCTCCGATTTTGAATATGAACTCTCAATTGATAACTGGGATGAGATGTCGGGTTTGATACACCGTTTCCGGAATCGAAATGGAGAGAGTATTGAGGGAAGGGTTGATACCTGGTTTGCGGTGAGAGCGGATTGTGACGCACCTGCAACCTGGTTTACTCCAAGAATCAAAGCCACCCTAAGACTAGTTGCATCTCCGACTTATGCTGTGTATGACACCGAAGAAATAAAATTACTCGTACGCAAACCAAAAATATTTGCCAAAAAAACAGCAAACACCTCAATGGCAAGTGTTGGTGATATTGTCCACTACACAATAACAGTTGGGAACAAAGGTTCTGGTTCTGCTTATGGAATTGAAGTCACCGACATCATGCCCCACGATCTTGAATTCCTGCACAGCAATATTCCAGGTGTTCAGGTTGGAACCTCAGTTGTTTTCTACTTTGATGAAATTCCACCCGGAACAACATACCAGATAAGAATCGCATGTCGCATCAAGGAAAACAACCACATCAAAGCTGGAGATGTTATCACAAATAAGGCAACTGTAACCGGTCTTGAAGAGGAACTCTCAACCAACATGGCAATCACAATAAAAACCACAACACCCGGTTGTGAGATGCCTGAAGTTGAACTTGTGATCAAAAATATCGGCAAGGGAAATATCATCCGAGCAGGTGAGGAATTTGAGTGTGAAATGTTGATTCACAGCGGTTGCAACCCATTTGATGTCCAAATTTTTTGGGATGATAACACAAAAACCGATCATTTTGAGATTGGTGAGAGCATGTCTCATACTCTGACCCACACATTCAATAATCCTGGTGATTACCTCATCCGAGCATCTGTTTCAGATGAATTTGGCAAGCTGGTGAATCTCTACAAACACGTTCACGTTTTGTCTAAGTAAATAAGTTTTTTTAGAGAGCGACCAAACAGATATGAATACTGTAGGGGATGTCCATAGAGGTCAGCCATGTCTGATTTAGGTTGTAGGGAACGCAGATCTGCGTTCCCTACGGTATTCGCCATTTAAGAACTTGACTTAAGAATCTTCCCATTCTCACTCTCTCCACCGTCTTTCCCGTGAAAACGGGAATCCAGGGGATTATAGAAATGTGCCGATTTTTCAAAAGAAACAACAGCCAAACCTGATAAGATTTCTATTCTTCTCTAATTTTTACTCAACTTCAAGTACCCTGGATTCCGCATCAAGTACGGAATGACAAGGGGTTGCATGAAATTGACAGGACGCACAATAATAACCTGTAGGGGCGGGTTTGAAACCCACCCCTACATTTAGGATTGTTCCCATGGATATTTCTTAGATAGCATGAGAAAGCAACGAGTTCTTCTATTCTGACATCTCATCCCGTGTCATCGGTCTACCACCAACATTGAGTCTCTTAATCATCCCACCCTGCGATACCACAAATACTCTGTCAACCAGAACCGCAGAACTTGCCACAAAATTGTGAACTTTCATCTCTTCTCTCTCACCGAAGCGGTTGTGCCAAACCCATCTGCCATCCGCAGTTTTCCCAAGATAAAATCTTCCGTCTGTGGCACCGAAGTATACATAGTCATTCCCAACCAACACAGGGGCAGTTGTTGGGAATGTCACACCAAGCGACCACAGGAAATTCATACCGGTGTTGCTGTCGGTGAGTGCAATAACATTTCCATGCTCGGTTGTTGTACAGATTACATTTGCAAAAATTGATGCTGTCGAGATTAAGTCTGCCTTGTAGTCATCATCTCCCTCGATAATCTCACCACCTGGCGTTGGTGCATTGTAGGTGTAGGAATCAATGACATCACCATTTTTATCGTTTATCTTGAACAATCTGCCGTCGACTGCATAGATGTTACTCCTTTGACAAGCCACCGGACCAATCAATTCCCTCTCAAAATACAGATTCCAAACCTGTTTATAATCGCGATCATTAAAGGCTATCAGCTGATTCCCGGCGACAAGATACAGATATTTTTGAAGAGATGGAGCGTGTGTGAACGTTATGTCACCAAAATTCTTGTGAAATATTTCCCCGCCCTTTGTCTCTTCGAGACAGTAAACATCGTGCGTTGTGGTAAACCACAGTTTGCCAGCATCGACCAAACCCCACCCGACAACATCACCGGCAAGCTTTGCCTTCCACTTGGGTTTTCCATTGTTGATATCAAGTGCAATCATTTCATTTGTATCACTCCCGATAAAAACCGCATTGATTCCGATTATCGGTTGAAACCCAGTGTTGCCAAGGTTTCTACTCCAAACAACATCCCCTGTTCTCTGGCTCAAGCAGTAAACATTCCCCTTGTCATCAGAAATTATCACAATGGAGCTTGCAGCAACCGGTGAAAAATTTGTAGTGTTTGGCAGATTTTTTTCCCACACAACACCAAAGGGAGGCTCGGGTGAAAACTGAGTAGTACCAGCATTATATATTGTTCCAAGTGGATAATTCCAGGAGGCAGTCCCATCCTCTGTGTTTATATCCAAGCTTTCTCCACCGCATCCGGTTGCTCCAATAATAAACATTGAAACAATCACAAGTATTGTCAGTTTTTTCATAGTAACCTCTCCGTCTCTTTGAAAGGATCGTAATCTCTTCTGTCAAACATCATACAATATTTTTTGGATATTACTCCTAAAAATTGAAGGGCTCGGTTTACCATTTGTCATTTCATGCTTGATATTGAACCTGCCCCTACAAAAGCGTGGGAATCCAGGGTTCTTGAGACGGTGGAATTCTTTTTTGAACAGACATCCTATCAAGCGATCTCTGTCATTCCTGGCTTGACCAGGAATCCAGGGTACTGTCAAAGCGAGTGAATATTTGTGTGAAATAATAATCTTGACAGGTTGTATAATTGTTGTTTTTATTTTGAGTGCGATCTTTTACTATCTCGGATTCCGCATCAAGTGCGGAATGACGTAAAGGAAGGTGGGAAAGACGGGAGAGTGATGCAGGGAATGACGGAGGAATAGCGGATACGACAGAGAGAAAATTCTACTTAAAACAGCAGGCTCAGAAGAATGTGGGAATTACAAAAGAGGCTACCAAAAAATACCAAAAACAACGCATATCCCAATAATTATTGCGATTGCAAACGGTGCCAGTGCCAAAATAAGTCCTACTTTTCTTGTGAGATTTTTCTTTTTCATGCACTCCCCTACCCAATTATCTTTTTCTGCTCTCCGTGGCAATTCTGTCAACAGAGGTTCCAAGATATTCAACATCTGAAATTGTGTTGAAAAATCCAAGTCCGACCCTCAGCACGCCCTCTGGATAAATTCCCAAAGACTTGCACGCACCAAGATTTCTGCACATTCCATGACCAACAACTAAACCGAACTGTTCCTCTAACATTTTTGCAACAGTATTTGGCATGTGTTTACTTATCGTAAACGACAGTATTGATGAGGGTACTGCTGGATTTGGAGCGATAATTTCTACTCGCCTGCACATCTCAAGAACGCCTTGGAGCGTATTCCTCAGACTTTTGATCTGTTTCCAAATCCTGCCCACATCCTCGGTGAGTACAAAGTTTACACCCTCATTCAAAGAAACAATCCCGGTCATGCCTTGAGCCACTTCAAAATACATCTTGTCAAAATCGAGAAATCTGCTCACAATATCCGGCTTGATATACAGACCAACAACGCCACCGATACCAAACAGGTGTTTGTGGGTTGAAAATATTGCAATATCGACATCAAGCTCGGAGAGGTTTATCGGCATCGCTCCGATTGAATCTGAAATATCAAGAATCGAAATGGGGTTATCTTTTTTTCTACTCAGTTTGATTATTTCATCAATCGGGATTGTTGCTCCGGTGATTGAGTTGACATGAGAAAACAGAAGAGCCTTTGCTCCAGAAATTTTTTTAAGCTGGGTTGGCTTCACGCCAAATTTTTTATCCAGTGGAATTTTTATAATCTCCACTCCTCTGGATTTTAGTTTGTCTGAGACATCTGAGGTTGAGGCAACATCACCTGCACTCATGATGATTCTGTCACCGGCATTCAAGATTTTATCGGTAAGTTTTTCAACAACAAACGAAAGATTTGGAGCAAAAAAAATGCTTGATGAATCAACCGACAGCAAGCTTGCCAAACCATTTCTAGCACTCAATAAAATCTCATTTGCTTTTTTGGTCAGACTGTTTGAATCATAGTCCACCGGAACAACACCAATCTCTTTGACAAAAGTTGAAAGAGCTCTGTGTGTTGCTGGTAATTTTGGAAAACTTGATGAACCGTTATTCAGATAAATTGACATCTGGACTATATCACCGCACTCACAATAAACATTGTTACAGCAAGGATCAATCCCAAAATAATCAGGGAGCCAGATATTGGTTTTGTCTGGTGGGTAAATATTTTTGCCTCCGGGAAAACACGCGGTAACAGAGTCAGAAATCTTTTTGGGTCTTTGTATTCCCGTGAATCAATCGATTCACCTGTCGGAAATTTTATTATGAACTTATTGGTTTCGTCAGTTCCATACTTCATAATGTTGATTATTCCAGGATTTTTTACAATTCTTCCGGAGATATTCAACCCGCCAGTATCTGTGTTTAATTCAACAAATCTTTCGGTTTCTTCAGATTTTATTTTTGGCAGAAGGTAGAGAGCAATCGCAATAAACGAAACTACACCGATAATTGTCGGAAACATGGAGTCTGGAATCAGAATTGTAAACACCAGAGTTGAGATAGAAGTTATCAAAAGAAATGCAGTGACAGCAAGCAATATCAGGTCTGCAATTAACTGGTTTGATCGAATATGTTCAAATCTTTTTTTCATGACCCCATTAATCTAACATAATAACTGTTCATCTTCAACTATTGAAAAACTTTACATTTGCATTAACATTTATCGCCGTGTCAATCCAAACAGTCACAATCAAAGGCTTCAAGACGTTTGCAAAAACTGTTAAGCTCAAACTTTCTGAGCGTTTAACAGCTGTTGTTGGCCCAAACGGTTCTGGAAAAAGCAATCTGGTGGATGCTATCAGATGGGGGATTGGTGAAAAAACTCTAAATCTTCTGCGTGTAAACAAGCCATCAGATATAATCTTTGCGGGAATCGGGGACAGAAAGCCTCTCTCGATGGCAGAGGTTTCAATCCAACTTGACAACAAAAATAATGCCTATCCATCAGACGAAAATGAACTTGAAATAAAACGAAGAATTTATCGAAATGGTGAAACCGAGTTTGAAATAAACGGCAACAACTGCCGTTTGAAGGACATCGGCGACCTGTTCAGAGGAACTGGTCTCGGCAAACAAACCTACTCGGTTGTTGGTCAAGGTGAGGTTGACCTGGTGCTTTCGGCAACTCCCGGCGAGAGACTCCGTACGATGGAAGAGCTCGCTGGTGTCGATATTCTCAGAAACACCAAACGAAGTGTCGAGCGAAAACTCGAAAAAGCAAATGTTGAGATGGGCAGGATAAATGCCAGCATCAACGAGCAGAAACACAACTACGAACGCCTCCGCATTCAAAGTGAGATTCTGAACAAATACAAATCCATCAGCGACCGGGCTACTCACCTCAAGCTCCAGCTTCTTCTGATTGGAATTCGAGAGATTGAGCATGAGCTTGAATCTTTCATGTCTCGCTACCGAGTTATCAACATCAAACAAAAAGAAAGCGAGGATGAACTTTCGAGTCTTGAGTCAGATTCTTCCATGAAATCCAAAATAGTTGATCTCGACAAAAAAAAGGAAACCGTTCACAGGGAGCGGGAGGAAGCACTGGTTATCAAAACCCGCAGAAGTTCCGAGTTGGAACACAAGAGAGAGCGTTTGGAATCTATCTCAGACGAAATCCAAAAAGCAATTCTTGCGGTTGAATCTGGAAAAAAGGAAGCAATCTCCAAAGAAAATCTGATTCGAAAATTAACCGAGCAGGTTGAAGTAGAGAGAGAAGAAGTCGAAAAAACAAAAGTAGAACTCTCAAAAATTGAAGCACCCGACACAAACGAAAAAGACGAGAACAGAAAACGGGGAGAACTCACAAGAGAGCTTGACAAACAAAAGCAATCAACAAACAAAATTCGCTCAAAACTGGCAACGTGTGAATCCGAACTGACAGTACTTCGGGAGAGACTGAGACAGACCGGCAAAACAATCGAACAGCTTCAAAATATAAAGGAAGAAGAGCCGGAAGAAAACAATCTAGAAGAACAGCTTCAAAATATTGAGTCAGAAATTGCAGATCTCAAATCCAAACAAACCAAGACCCAAAGCAAAAAAGATGACATCAGCAACCAGCTTGCGGGGTTGAAAGCAGAAATAAAAACTGGCAGAAAAGAGCTTGAACAAAAAAAAGCTCAACTTGATGGTCTAAAATTTTTACCGTCAAAAATCGGGAAACAAATTCTTGCCAAATCACTTGATTTGAGCAGCTTTTCGACAGATGAAAAAACCCTCATAAAAAATAAACTTGACTGGATAATCGCAGAGGATGATGCTCAAGAAATAATGGAAAATATCCCATCAAATTCTGGTGCAACCATTGTCCTTGGGGTTCCAAGTTTCAACATGACCCCCGACATAAAAACTGCACTTGAAGGAAAGGAATCCATCCAGCTCACAAAAAATGGGCACCTGATAATCGAGGGGAAATATATCTTCCAGACCGAGGGTAAGGTCAGTGAAACCTCAATTTCTCAGGACATCAAAAATATTTCTGCAATCATCACAAATCTTGAAAAAGAAACCAGAAAACTTGGAACAGAATTCGCAGAAATAAACTCGATACTCAACAATCTAAATTCTGAAATTTCCGAAAAAACCAAAGAACAATCACGCCTTCAGAGAGAACAAACCCAAATCATCACCCGAAGAGAAGAGCTGGAACACAGAAAAATAAAGAGAGTAGAAGATTTAGAAAAACTCCAAAAAGAAATCGAGCAGTTCAGAAATTCTGAAACAGGAAAAACTGAAGAGTTGCAAGAATTGCAAAAGAACCTCGGAGAAGCCATCTCTCTGGTTCGAGATACCGGGAACAAGCTCGCGGAATTTGACCAGGAGAGACTGACCCGTGAAAAATCCCGAGCAGAGTTTGAGAGAAAAATCGCAACCGTGGGAAGAGCGGTCGACCAGGCAGAAAATGCCCTCAAAGAAACCATCCAAAATCTTGAGCGAGAAAAAACAGCACACAAGTCTCTGAAGAAATCCGTTACCGAATTTGATGAGGGGAGCAAAAAACTTGAAACCGAATCAAAAACAATTTCCGAGGAAATCATAGTTTCCGAGAGAGAATTAAACACTGCAAACATGACAGTTGTAAGGACTGAGAGGCTTGAAAAAGAATTCGCCAGTGAGCGTGAAGAGTTGCAAGAGAGCGAGTTTGAGCGGGAAAATAAAATCAAAACAGTCCGTTCAAGGCTCGGAAGATACGGTAGTGAAAAACATAAAATCGAGCTTCAACAGGTTGAACTGCGAACAAAGAGAGACCGACAGGTAAGCGATATTTCTGAGATGGGTGGAAGTCCAGACGGGTACATCGAGGACACCGATGTGGATGCCATGAGGGTGGAACTCTCCGACAAGAGCCGTCAGCTTGCAGAGTACGGAGCGGTCAACATGAGGGCTGTCGAGGAAGCAGAAACCGCAAGGGAGCGACTGAATTTCATCGAGGGACAACTAAATGACCTTGCCCAAACTGATGCAAACCTGCGAGCATCACTTGCTGAGCTTGAAACAAAAATCAGAGAAAATTTTGAGAGAGTTTACCAGACAATTGAAAAAGAATTCAGAAGACTTGCCGATGTTTTGTTTCCGTGTGCTGTCGGAAATCTGAAAAGAATCAGGGATGAAAACACTGAAACAATCGGTGTTCAAGTGGAATTCATGTTGCCAGGGAGAAGAATGAAAAATCTTCATGGACTCTCCGGCGGTGAAAAAACCCTTGGTGCTTTGGCACTTTTGTTTGCATTTTTTAGAACAAAGAGTTCTCCGTTTTGTGTGCTTGATGAGGTGGATGCTGCACTTGACGACAACAACGTGGAGCGATTCACAAAACTCCTTCGAACAGAAGCCAAGGACACACAATTTGTGGTGATTACCCACAACAAAGAAACCATGCGTTGGTGCGACACACTCTATGGAATCACGCTGGATTCATCGGGAACTTCGATGGTGGTTGGTGTGAAATTGGATGAGAAGGATAAAGAGAAAAAATTAGATTCCGTGTCGTAGCACGGAATGACGGACAAAATCTACCTACGTCTTTCCCGCTTCCCTCCATTATCCCCACCCCCCTCCTCGTCATTCCCAGCTTGACTGGGAATCCAGGGGATTATAAAATCGCATTCAAAATAGAAAAACAACAAATATCCAATCAGTCAAAATCATTGTTTTGCACAGATACTCTCACGAATTTCTAGTACCCTGGATTCCGCATCAAGTGCGGAATGACGGAGGGTGGTAAAGTAATGGATTCCGTATGGTTGCTGAGCTAGTCAAAGTATCAGACACGGAATGACAACATCACAGGAACAATGATATATTGCATGAATAGTTTTTTTGAGTACACTTCAACAGAGAGGTCAAAGTATCGATGTTCAGTCTGGATATTCTTTGTTTTGATTATTTTATCAGGGGGTGGTAGTATGAAAAGAAGTAGTTTTATGCAGATGTTTTTGGTTGTTGTGTTGTTGGTTTCTTTTGTTTCTTGCGGTGAAAATGGTGAACCGATTGCTACAGAAGATCAGGAAACTATAGAGGAAATCACAACAATTAAACCAGTGGAACCATCCGAAACAACAAACAAAACACAAAAACCAAAAGAAATAAGAAAGAACAAATATCTATTCATCAGATGGAAATCAAGCGACAAGTATAATGAAACAAAACATGTATTCATGAAAGCAGATGAAACAATAGACTTACCATTGGAAATTACAAATATTTCTGAACAAGCACTAACTGTTGAAATATATGATCCAGGACATCCAAAAAATTCTTTGGAAACTCCGGATATTTTTCCAAACTACATTTCATTGAAACCAAACGAAACCAAAGAATTTTATTTTAAGGTGTACTGTTCGAAAGTAGATCGTAAAGAAGTTTGTTATGATAGTATTGGTCAATGTAAATGCACCGATGATGATGAAAATATTGTTGGGTACATATGTGGAAATGCAAATATAGATCATTACAAAGATTTACCAGACTTAATAGTAGAAAGAACGGATTTACCAGATTACCCAATAGTTTGGAAAACAGCATCTGGCGAGGTATGGGATTCAAAATTAGATATCTATAATGATGTAATACTTCAAAGAAGTCCTGTAGGTGAAGGGGGTGACAATTATTTTAATCTTATAGCGTATGATACAAACACAGGTGAGAAACTATGGAGCTGGTTAAAAGAAAAAGACTACATGGGTTATTATTTCAAAAGTGTAAGCAATTATTATATAGAAGATCAAAAAGCTTACCTATACATTGAATTCCCAAGTGAGTATGATGTAAATGATTATCCAAAGATTGAAGCTAACAGATATTATTACGCTGTTGACATAAAAACCGGTGAAGTACTGGATGACTCAGAAAAAGACATTAAAAACAGAATTGACAGAATGAAAGCTGAAGAAACTGGCAAGAAATACAAATTTGTATCCTCTTACAGTGGTGAAAACTCAATACTAGTCCATTCACTTGTTGAAATTGAAACAAACAAAATTATGTGGACTAAAGAATTTATGCGAATTAAGGATTTTGTTGTATTACATGATAGCATAATTCTTATAGAAGAAAATAATTCAAACATGCTAGATGTAGAATACTATATGCATAAATATTCTCACACTGGTGAATTGATTTCAAATAGAGAAATACCTACAAATGGAAGAATAGCAAAACATAATGAATATGTACTGTTGGCTGGTTGCATTGAACCTGAATTTTATGAACCACATGCTTCATATCACATCAATCAAATAACAAGTAATGATTTCATATCAATTATTGATATTTCCAGAATTGACAATGAAACTCTAAATACCATATGGACTCAACCCAAAAATCATGATACATGGACATTTACAGAAGATGACTTTTTTATTGTCCAAGAAGATAATATATTTTACACAATAGACATAAGAACGGGTGAAAAGGTATGGACACTAGATGATTTTTCAACATATGGAAATTTTTTGCACTCTAGAATCGAAAATGGGTACTTTGTGGTAACAACAAAAAATCTAAAGACACTTTTTGGCACATATCATCTATTTATCAATATTAAAACAAGTGAAATAACCGAAATTAAAATAGAGAATTTTTTGCATGACAGTGACAGTTATCAGTACCACAGAAAGAAAAGTTTTGATGGATATATAATCCGACAATATTTCTGGCTTGATCCAGAAACATATGAGATTTTGGGTATAAATGTTGGATTAGATGGTGAAACTTTTGATCCTATCCTGGAAATCCGTGATGGATTGATGTACTACATTTCAAGAGGGATTGATAAAAAATACTATTTAGTTTGCAAAAAGATAGTTGATACAAAAGATACGGAACTTGAAGCTGAAGAGTGATAAAAACGGGAAGGTCGGATAACACCAACAATCAACCTGACAAACAGCTGTTTCTTCCAAGTATCCACACGCTTTGACAGTACCCTGGATTCCGCATCAAGTGCGGAATGACAATACTTTTGATCCCCCTTTTCAAAGGGATTATAACACGGGAAACTGGGGGAATAGATTATTTGCTTTTCCACCCAAACATCTTAAAATGCAGACACTGGAAAAAACTCAGAAATAACAGAGGTCGGATGAGAAATATAGATAGAGAAAAATTAGTGGAACTGGTTGCAACGCTCTGCATCAAATCAAATCGCATACTCCCAAAATATCAGCTTGAACTTTTGAAAAAAGCTCAGGAAACTGAAGTTACTAAGTTGGGAAAAGAACTACTCTCACAGATTTTAGAAAATGCAGAATTATCCCTGGAGTCCAAATTGCCAATCTGCCAGGATTGTGGGATGGCTGTGGTTTTTTTGAAAATTGGAAGGGAATGTTACCTGGATTTTGACCTGGAATCTGCCATAAATGAAGGGGTAGCCAGGGGTTATGAGCAGGGCTATCTTCGAGCTTCAATGCTGGTCTCAGCACTCGACAGAAGAAACACTGGAGACAACACAAAAGCAATCATCCACACAGAAATTGTGGCAGGTGAGAATGTTAAAATAATCATCGCACCAAAGGGTGGCGGTTCGGAAAATGCCAGCAGAGTCGCGATGCTGACACCCGCAGACGGCAGAGAGGGCATCATAAATTTTGTGGTGGAGTCAGTCCGTCTCAAGGGGGCTTCCGCTTGCCCGCCTCTCACGCTCGGAGTTGGTCTTGGTGGAACAATCGAACATGTCGCAAGGCTCGCAAAGTTTGCACTGCTTGAAGAAAATCCAAGCGATGAATTTGCTGATCTTGAAATTGAAATCACGGAAAGATGCAACAAACTTGGAATTGGTGTTGGTGGATTTGGCGGGTCAAACACGGTGCTTGCCACCCATGTTCTCAGCCATTCCTGCCACATTGCGACCCTCCCGGTTGCCGTAAATATTCAGTGCCACGCAGCAAGGCATGCAGGAGGAATTTTATGAGAACTGTAAAAATCACAACTCCTGTCGACCGGAAAAAATTGAAGGAACTGAAAAATGGTGACCTGGTTTTAATTTCTGGCGAGATGTTCACCGCACGGGATTCTGCTCACAAACTCATCGTGGAAGACAATGAAATTCCTTTTGATTTGAATAACAAAATCATCTACTATGCAGGCCCTGCTCCCGCTCCTCCCGGCAGACCGATTGGCTCGATTGGCCCAACCACTTCAAGCCGAATGGACGTTTATACCGAGGGAATGTTGCAGTTGGGTGTGGCAATCGCAATTGGCAAAGGTCCTCGCACAGAAGAAACCACCAGAACTTTCAAAAAACACGGTGCCATCTATCTCTCTGCACTTGGCGGGATTGGTGCTTTGCTTGCCACAAAGGTTGTTTCTGCAGAGGTTGTGGCGTTTGCTCATCTTGGACCGGAAGCTGTTTACAGGCTAGAGGTTGTGGATTTTCCGGCAATTGTGGTGGTTGATACGGAGTAGGTTTTATTTTATTTATCAAAATTAACAATAAATGTTTTCAGAAGGCAACCACAACAAAGTTTTGGTGTAAAGAAAAATAATTTTCTCGACCACAAACCAGCTTTGGCATACAATGTCTCCCCAGCAAGATGCACCAGAACAGGGGACATACAAATTGAGCAATCTAAACTTAGAAGCGGATGACAAAGCAGTAAAAAAGTACTTCGAGCAAATCAAAGAAGAATGTGACATTTATTTCAAAACTCATAACAAAGGCAACCCTCCAGAGAGTGCGGTTGAGCCTCATTTTATAACGCTCCTAAACCATTGCTCCAGAGTAGTGGGCTGGAAACTTGTTAATAAAAAAGCTCTTCCAAATGGCAATATTCCAGATGGCACCTTCCTTGAACCAGCGGGCATTCTTGCAATGGGATACATGGAATCAAAAGATGATGATGACACTCTCGATGATGAGATAAAAATAAAACTCAACGAAAAGAGCTATCCAAGATTCAATATCCTTTTCTGGCAACCCAAAAGAATTGTGCTCATCCAAAACAAAAAAATTGTCAGAGATGAAAGTATCAGAGACAACCAAGGCAATCTGGTATCAATATTGAATAATTTTTTCAACTATGAACACTTTGACAGAGGGTCATGGAATGAAGCCATCAAAACTTTTGATGAGCAAATGCCAATCCTTGCAAAAGGTCTTCTTGAAAAAATTGAAGAATCAGAAAAGAAAAACAAAAACTTTGTAGGAGAGTTTGATAAATTCTACAACCTTTGCAAATCATCAATCAACCCAAACATCAATAAAGATGCAATCAAAGAGATGATAGTTCAGCACCTCCTGACAGAGCGAATCCTTGAAAGCATCTTTGATTTGAAAAGGTTTACTCAAGATAATGCTGTTGCAGGTCAACTCGACAAAGTCATCTCTTCGATGACCTCAAAATATTTCAACAGAGTGGATTTCCTTGGTACTCTTGACCATTTCTATGATGCAATAATAAAAGCCGCTGACAAGCTGGAAGACTTCAAAACAAAACAAGTTTTCCTAAATGACATCTTTGAAAGGTTTTTCCAGGGCTGGGCAATAAAATCTGCAGACAGGCTGGGTATTGTTTACACTCCTCAATCCGTGGTTGATTTCATGGTGAATTCTGTTGATGAAATTCTAAAACGTGAGTTTGGTAAAAAACACGGGTTAGGTAGCAAGAATGTCCATATCATTGACCCTTTTGTGGGAACTGGAAACTTCATTGTAAATGTGATAGACAAAATCAGCCCAACAAAACTGGAACAGAAATACGAGAGTGAACTCCACTGCAATGAAATCCAGCTCATGCCATACTACATTGCAAACATGAACATCGAGCATGCCTACTTTGAAGCCATGGGTGAAAGAAAAGAATTCCCAGGAATATGCTTTGCAGATACATTCCAAATGTTTGAAGATGAAGCTAAACAAAAGGAAGAAAAAAATATTCCAAAGCTTTTGAACAAATACATGAATGAGGAGAATTCAGAAAGAGTAAGGAGTCAGAGGGAGAAAGAAATCTTTGTTGTGATAAGTAATCCTCCATATAACTCAAATCAATCAAATGAGATGGATAACAACAAAAATAGGAAATACAAGAAACTGGAACAAGCAATCAGTGATACATACAGCAAAGATTCAAAGGCAACAAATACAAAAAACCTTGCTGATCCTTATGTAAAAGCCATCAAATGGGCATCACAACGCATTGGTGACGAAGGTGTGGTTGCCATGATCACAAATAATGGGTTTATTGACCAATACGCTTTTGACGGAGTGAGGAAACATCTGAGTAATGACTTTGATAAGGTTTATGTTCTAGACCTTGGTGGGAATGTTAGGAAAAACCCAAAGCTGTCAGGTACAACACACAATGTTTTTGGGATTCAAGTTGGTGTTTCAGTTAATATTTTTATCAAGAAAAAGGATGGAAACAAGGACTTTGAACTCAATTTTGCAGACGTTGACACATTCTGGAAAAAAGAACAGAAATATGAGTTTCTGACAGAAAAATCAAACATAGAAGGAATTGATTGGAAAAAACTCACACCAAATAAAAATCATCTCTGGTTGACCGAAGGGATGGCAGACGATTTTGAAGAATATCTTTTGATGGGAGACAAAAAACAGAAAGGCAAGGAAGATTGCGATACGATTTTTAATATGTTCAGTTTAGGTGTTGCAACAAGTAGAGACCAGTGGGTATACAGTTTCAACAAACAAGAACTAGCTAAAAATGTTGAATCATTTGTTAGTACATACAACTCAGAAGTAAATAGGCTAACAGAATATTTGAACAGGGAAAAGAAGGATAGCATCAACATCGATGATTTTGTTACTTACGATGAAAGAAAGATAAAGTGGAATAGTTCACTGAAACAACATTGTTTGAATGAGAAATATACAAAATTTGATAGTATCAAGATTAGAAAATCAAAATATAGACCATTCTGTGAATCATATTTATACTTTGACCATTTCTTAAACCAAAGACGTTACCAACAACATCATATTTTCCCAACACCAGAATCTGAAAAAGAAAATAAAATACTGTGCGTAACCAATCATTCGCAGGTTCCATTTTCAACACAAATATCCAAAATAATCCCAAGTTTAGATGTTGGGGGAAGACCAACACAATCTTTCCCATTCTACACCTACAACGAAGATGGTACAGGAAGAAAAGAGAATATCACAGACAAAACTCTTGTGAAGTATCAAGATCATTACAAAAACCAACAACCCCCCAGTCCTGTTGCACAGGACATCCCCCCTTCAAAAAGGGGGCTTAAAGAACCCCCTGTCAAGGGGGTCAGATTTTCTACAGGAAAATCTGGGGGGTTGCAGACTTCAGCTGGAAAACCCATCACCAAATGGGATATATTCTACTATATCTATGCGATGCTCCACCATCCTGACTACCGTGAAGACTTCAAAGAAAATCTGAAAAGGTCGCTACCTCGTATTCCGTTTGCTCCAGACTTCCGGAAGTTTAGCAAGATTGGTAAAAAACTTGCAGATATTCATTTGAATTATGAAGATGCTGATATTTATGAGCTTGATGAAATAGTTGACAAAGATATTTTCCCATCTGCCAAGTTCAGAGTTGAAAAGATGAAGCTGAACAAAGACAAAACAGACCTTATCTACAACGATGCAATCACATTAAAAGGTATTCCAGAAGAAGTATTTGAATACAAACTTGGAAACCGCTCAGCACTTGAATGGATAATAGACCAATACCGAGTGAAAACAGACAAACGCTCAGGCATCACCCAAGACCCAAACAACTTTGATGGTAATGAAAAGTATATCTTTGAATTGATTGGAAAGATTGTAACAGTGTCTCTGAAAACAGTCAAACTCGTGCGGGAATTATCGAAGCTACCGTATAAGTGAGAAAGGGATGGGAATGACGACTTGAATATCTAATCCAGTTCCACCCGCACAAATCTCCCAGTACTCTTTGCGACAACTTTATCCCCGTCATCGAGATCATAAATCGTAGCAACGGTCTCAAGAATTCTTCCCTTGTCCGCTTCAATTTTCCCAGTGATTCGAATATTTCTGCCAACCCTCAAGGGTCGAATAAATCTCACAGTCATCTCTGCTGTCACCACGGTTACATCCATGAATTTGAAGATGGCATGGGACATTGCCTCGTCAAGAAGCGTGGAAACAATTCCACCGTGGATTATATCATCCCACCCCTCATATTTTTTGTCAGGCACAAAAAATGCCTCGACAGAATCCTCAAGCTTTGCAAACTTCAGGTGCAACCCATCTTTGTTATTTTCACCACAGGCAAAACAGTTTGAATCAGAGCCAACAAATTTTTTCTCCATGGAATTATATTTCTCCTGGTTTCCCTGAGTGAACAGTATAGATGCAGTGGTCTGTTATCACTTCAATTCCAGCGTCTTTCAACTGTTTTTCAACATCCTCATTTCTGATTTCAAGCTGAAGCCAGACGGTTTTTGGTTTTACTCTTAGTGTTTCCGGGAGAATTTCCGGCAGAAAAACGGACTTTCTGAAAACATCCAGAATATCAATTTTTTCTGGAACATCGGAAATTGTCGCAAGAATCTCTTTTCCAGCCAGCTTTTGTCCAGCATACATCTTGTTCACCGGGTAAACCGTGTAACCCTTAGCCATCAAATATTTTGCGATTCGGCAGCTACTGCGTTCGGGCTTGATGGATGCTCCATAAACGGCAATCACTTTTGATGTGTCCAGAATTTCTTTCATGTTTTTCATGAGTCAAATTATAGGGCATTGACAAATATATTCCAGTTAGTCTTGAATATATTTGTCAATGATGTTCTACCGCTTCAAATCAATATCCCACAATCGTCCACACAAAAATTCCAGGCAACCTTGAAAAATATTTGTTTGGATTATAATTCTTTGCTGATATGAGTCGACTCGAAAAACTTGAATCACCGCGGGAACTTAAGAACCTGAAAAATGGAGAGCTGGATTCCCTTGCCTCTGAGATTCGGGAACAAATCATAAAAACCGTCTCGGAAAATGGTGGACACCTTGCATCAAACCTTGGAATAACCGAGCTTACAATCGCCATCCACAAGGTTTTTGACTCGCCTGTTGACAAGATTATTTTTGATGTCGGACACCAGTGCTATCCCCACAAGTTGCTGACGGGAAGATTGAACATGTTTGACACACTCCGAAAATCTGGTGGGATGTCTGGATACCCACACCCCACAGAATCCCCTCACGACCACTATCACACCGGTCATGCCTCAACCGCCCTGTCGCTTGCAACGGGTGAAATTCTTGCCAGGAAATTGAAGGGTGAGAGCCATCATGTCATCGGAATTGTCGGTGATGGAAGCCTGACGGGTGGCGAAAGCTTTGAAGCCCTCAACCATCTTGGCTCCCTTGGTGAAAATATTATCGTCATCTTGAATGATAACCAGATGTCCATCTCTCCGTCTGTTGGTGCTCTGTCCCTGCTCACAAATAAATTCCGTGCATCGCTGACATACCGAGGGATAAGTCGCTCTCTTGGAACATTCCTCTCAAAACTTGGCAGGTTCGGCGAATGGATAATTGGCACTGGAATGAGAATAAAGTCTGCATTCAAAAATATTCTTTTGAAAAGCCAATATTTTGAGCAGCTTGGATTCAGATATTTTGGTCCAATCGACGGACACAACATCAGCCTAGTGGTTGCATTCCTGAAAAAAATAAAAAAGATGGAAGGTCCAATCCTCTTGCATGTCCTCACCAAAAAAGGTAAGGGTTACAAATATGCTGAGGATGGTCCAACAGAATTCCACGGAACCCCACCCTTTGAAACCGCAAACGGAAACCGTGCAAAGAGCAGTCAGAGTTATTCTTCAGTTTTTGGCAAAAGTCTGACAGAGTTGATGAAGCGGGATGAAAAAATTGTTGTCATAAGTTCCGCAATGATTGAAGGTTCTGGACTTGCCTCCGTAAAAAAAGAATTCCCGGACAGGGTTTTGGATGTCGGAATCGCTGAGCAACACACAGTCTCAATGGCAACCGGTCTTGCAAAAGCCGGGATGAAACCAATCGTCTCACTCTACAGCACATTTCTTCAGCGTTCTTTTGACCAGATAATCCATGATGTAATCCTTATGAATCAACCGGTTGTGTTTGCGATTGACCGTGCTGGGGTCGTGCCTGCTGATGGTCCGACACACCAAGGAATTTTTGATCTGGCATATCTGTCCATGATTCCAGGAATGACAATCATGGCACCTGCAAGCTCCGGTGAACTTGATGAGATGCTGAAACTGGCACTCTCCATGAACTCACCCTGTGCCATCCGCTACCCAAAAGACCAGACAAATGAAACCGAAAACCCTGAAAATGTTCTGCTTGGAAAAGCTCGAAAAGAGCGAGACGGGGATTCAGTTTTGATAACCTATATCGGAGCCTTGAGCAACCAGGTTCACGCGGCTTCTCTGCTACTTTCCCAGCTGGGAATTGAGTGCGAGATTTTGAATCTAAGATTTGCAAAGCCCCTTGACTGGGAAGCAATCGAATTTTCAAGCAAGGGCAAATCTTTGATAGTTACAGTTGAAGACGGCATAATTTCTGGCGGAATTGGTCAGAGAATTAAAGCCCGTCTTGGAATTCCAAATGTTGTTAATATTGGCGTGAAGGATGAGATTCCTCCGATTGGCACACGCCGTGAGTTGTTGGAGAGATATGGTTTGGATTCTGCTGGGATTGCAAGAGTTGTTGAGGAGAATCTTTAAACATCCTCTTCCTCATTCTTTGTCAAGCACGAAATCTCCAAAATCTGTATGATGTGAATATTTTTGGTGTTTGAAGGACTGAGATTCCGAATCCAATTCTTAACTGATAGTTAGCAGTTTTGCATATCCTTTGTCATTCCGCACTTGATGCGGAATCCAGGGTGCTGTCAAGGCGTGTGAATATTTATCTGAAACAATGATTTTGACTGGTTGGATACTTGTTGTTTTCCTGTTTTGAGTGCGATTTTATAAACCCCTGGGATTCCCAGTCAAGCTGGGAATGACGTAGGGGAGGGCTGGAATGATGATGGGCAGTGTGAAAATGACGGAGCTGAAGCTCTCAACCCCCCAGATTTTTCTTTTGAAAACCTTTGACACCCTTGTGTACTTGCAAGGATTGAGCTTGTTTTTCCTTGTCAGTTTTCAGTCCTCTTTTTCTAGCTGGCATAAGACCTCATGAACACTATGCTAATACGTTGGCAACGATTTGTCAACTATTTTGAATCTGTTTTTGTATTCATGGTAGTTGAAACGCTGGATTCATTTCACCTCAAAATTCATTTCAAACATCCCAGCGAGATTGTCGTTACCATACCCTGTAATCATCAATATATCTATTCCTTTGATTTTGATATAGATTCTGTTGGCATATCGATCTCCAAGCGGAGCATCCTTTGATATGAAGCAATCATAGCCATTGAATGTGCTTTTAGAATAGTCTAATCTTCTGGAATACTCAGATCTCATTATGTTTATACCAGTGTCCTCAAGAGACAAGTAAATACTCTCTTCATATTCTTTAATTGTGGTATCGTATGGTACTGTTACTCTCATGTACTCATTCTCAAATACCTTGACAGTTGGCGTTTCTGGTAGTCTTTCACTACACCCTGCTAATAGTAATACGATAACAATAGCCGTCATTAGTTTCTTCATTTGTTCTCCTGTTCCAATACACATCTTCATATTATTTCCAATTTCTCACCTTCACACCCAGCGATTATAACCCTTATTTTTCTTTATTCAATCACCTCGCCAACATGCATGACATAAAGGTTTATCAGTATGTTAGCTTGGTTGGCATAGATAATCCACACTATTTACTGAAAAAATGTCGTTTTCTCTCACAAGTAATCCCTGTCTTGTCTTTGTAAAAGTTTTGTATGCTCAAAAACCTTTGTTATTCCGCACTTGATGCGGAATCCAAGGTGCTGTCAAGGCGTGTGAATATTTATCTGAAACAATGATTTTGACGGTTGGATTATTGTTGTTTTCTTGTTCTGAGTGTGATTTTATAATTCCCTGGATTCCCAGTCAAGCTGGGAATGACGAGGGAGAGAGCTAGGAATGACGAAGGGTATTACTGGAATAATACAGAGCGACGAGAGTAACACATAAGCTCCGTAGTGAACGCAGATCTGCGTTCACTACAATTGGCTACAACTTCAATAACACGGTTTTTTGTAGGGGCGGGTTTCAAACCCGCCCCTACAGCCGAATCCTAATAGTCTTGTAAGAATAACCCATTTTACAACATCACACACATTTAACTTCCGCATACTTGTAAACACCATTTACAAGTATATTGTAATCATCATGAGCAACAATGAGAAGCCAGTAATGCCAGTCAGTGTCGCCTCCGGGATGATCGGTGTGTGCGACAGAACACTGCGTCTCTGGGAAAAACACGGACTCATAAGCCCCGCCAGAAACCCGGACAATGACCGCAGGCTCTATTCATTCGCAGATATTGAGCGACTCAAACACATCAAACATTTACTCGACAGTGAGGGTTTGAACATCTCCGGTGTAAAAAAATTCCTCCATTTTTTTGATGACTGCAAACGGAAGGGTTGTCAATATATTGGGGATTGTAAAAAACTGCTCGACAACAAGGAGGAAATATAGATGAACACAATTTATCTTGATCATAACGCAACCACACCAACCGACCCGTTGGTCATAAAGAAGATGTTGCCGTTTTTCGGTGAAGAATTTGGAAATCCCTCATCAATCCACGCAAAGGGTCAGACGGCAAAAGATGCAATCGAAGTAGCCAGAAAAGAAATGGCAGAATTAATCGGAGCAGACCCGTCTGAAATAATCTTCACATCGGGTGGAACAGAGGCTGACAATATCGCAATCCGCGGAGTTTTTTCAAAACTTGCACCAAAAAAAAATCACATAGTCATAACAACAATCGAACACCCGGCAGTTTTGCAAACTTGTGAATATCTTGAAAAACATCATGGTGCGAAGGTTACCTATCTTGATGTTGATTCAACCGGAAGAATAAACCTGAAAGAGCTTGAATCCGCCATCACAGAAAAAACCGCCCTTGTCTCGATAATGACTGCAAATAACGAAGTCGGCACAATTCAACCGATGGAAGAAATTGGGAGAATCTGCAAAGAAAAAGGCGTGCTTCTTCACACAGATGCAGTCCAAGCGGTCGGAAAAATCCCGTTTGATGTGAACAAATATAACATCTCACTTGCAGCATTTTCTGCTCACAAATTCTACGGGCCAAAGGGTGTTGGTGCTCTCTATGTTCGTAAGGGTGTCAGGCTGGAATCACAGACTACCGGTGGTGGACAGGAGCGGAAGATTCGACCAGGAACCTTGAACACTCCAGGGATTGTTGGAATGGGTGAGGCTTCAAGACTTGCAAAGGAAAATCTCTCTGCTCACACAAAACACATCACAGAATTACGAGATTATTTCAAAAAAAGAATCACGGAGGAAATCTCTGACGTGATTTTTCACGGTGACCCAAAACACCAGCTTCCACAGGTCGCAAGCATCGGATTTTCATACATCGAGGGTGAAGGAATTTTGATGTTCCTCGACATGGACGGAAATATCCAGGCTTCCTCCGGCTCTGCCTGCACTGCAGGTGACCTTCATGCCTCCCATGTTTTGCTTGCGATGGGAATTTCACACGAAGCAGCAAACGGAACAATCAGATTTTCATTTGGAAAAGACAACACAAAAGAACAGGTGGACAAAGTGATGGAGGTTCTCCCTCCCATTGTTGAGAGACTCAGAAAAATGTCACCACTTGCACCAAAGGAGTATAAATAAAATGGCAATGTATTCAGATGTTGTGATGGATCATTTCAGAAATCCGAGGAATGTTGGAGAGATAAAAAATCCAGACGGAAGCGGGATGGTTGGGAATCCCGTTTGCGGTGACCAGATGTTGTTTCAAATCAATGTTGACAAAAATGGAATCATCACCGACGTGAAATATAGAACTTTTGGATGCGGAGCGGCAATCGCTGTTTCTTCCATGATCTCAGAACTTGCAATCGGAAAACACATTGATGAAGCACTTGATATCACCACAAAACAGGTTGCTGTCGAGCTTGGTGGTCTCCCTACAAACAAGATGCACTGCTCTAATCTTGGGAGTTCTGTTCTTGCCAGGGCAATTAACGATTATAAGAAAAAACATGGACTACCGTATGAAGAGGTCGCAGACCCTGAGGAAGACCATGAACACTAAATAAGCTTTCACTTTTTTACAGACCCACGGAGTGTTCCCCCGTTCTGTGGGTTTTTTTATTTTTTTGTGAGGTTGCTGGTGTTTGCAGGGGCAGATCGAAACCTGCCCCTATTTCACGTTATTCCATGTCCCCTCTTGTCATTCCAAATAACCTTAAACCCCCCTGCCCCCCTTGAAAAGGGGGGTGTGGATTCACACTTGAAGTGCAACACCCCTTTCCAAAAGCATTC
>CBDUSO010000003.1:0-91421 GCA_965370295.1 uncultured bacterium | reverse complement strand
TTGTTCCCACATTGACGTGTGGTTTTGTTCGTATGAATTTTTCTTTGGCCATTTTAAACCTGCTCCTTAGGCAATTCTATCTAGTGTCCGAGTGTCTCATTTCTCCTTGAAACGCTGAATATCCCTGTAGGTGAATCCACCTCCACTTCAGCAACCTTTTCAAAGGTATAGGCATTATACACGCGAACTTTATTTCCGTGCCAATCGCTAATATATACGAATTTTCCGTCCGTTGTCAACTCAGGATGTAACGTTTTCACACCCTCCTCGATAATATGAACAATTTCAAATGTATTTTTGTCGATAACATAGGTTTGATTTGGGGGATCGCCAAACACGGTATCTGCCCAAACATATGGATTTTCCTCAGTTGCTCGGATAAATAATCCTGGACCACTTGTTACAATCTCTGCCACAATTTCATTATTTTCCAAACTCCAGATTGTAACTTTTCCTTCCCCAGCATGAACGGTTGCACCAAATTCTTTTCCGTCATTTTCCCACGTCCATGCTGCACCAGAGCCGGGATGCGGCGTGTCCCCTGTTTTAATCTTTTCAACGAGTTCCCACTTTTCCACATCTGCAACCGCCATCCAGTCGTCGGTTTGTGAGGCAATATAGAATCGTTTGTTGTCCGGGCTAAGAAATCCATCATGAAGGATATTCCCAACATCTGTGATTTTATCAATCGGGAATTCTGGATCTGACCAATCAATTCTCCAGAGCTGTCCAGCTTCCTTCAATGCGATGATGAAATATGACCCCACCAAATCAGGTGAAACATCAGATGTGATACAAACCCTGGATTTTACAAATTCACCCTGAGGATTCACACCCTCTGTTTCAATAACTTTCATGGGTTCAAGAGTATCTGCATCGATGATAACTGCTGAGTTTGGGATATAATTTCCAACGATCAGATACTTACCGTCATCAGAGATAGCTATCCCTCTTGAATCAAGCCCAACTCTGACTTTTATTGCAACTCTGAGTGTGAAAAGGTCAATTTTCATCAACCAGCCATCTCGTCCAACGTTGTATGCCCACCGGTTGTCTGTCGGGTGCATCGTGTATCCATGAGCACGATAGCTCGCTTTTACGGTTCCAAGCTTTGTATGGGTATCTCCATCAAACACCGCAATCCCACTGGTTTCTCTCTCAGTTACAAGCATTAAATTATCAAGGTTCCCGCTGTGGGTTGGCTTATCTACCATCCATTCGGGTTTAATCTTTACTCTGTGAGTTTCCACAATCTTATCCATTCCCCACTCAAGGGTTTCGGCACTGACATCGCTACGTATGAACCCAACGAGAGACCAAACCTCTTCGTCAGAATAAAGAGCAGAATGTTCTGGCATGATGGTACCTGGTTTCCCGTTTTTAACAATGTCGAAATAGTAGTCGTCTGATTCTTTTAATCTCTGTGGAACAAGGGCTACCCCTGTTGCACCCTCTCTGTTTGGACCATGGCAACCGCTGCAACTGTCCTGATATGCACCCGCTAAATCAGTATCCGGGAACATCACAGGTGCCACACTGCCACCAGGTTGCACAATTATTACACCCTCCATACTCGTGTGTATCCCGCATGAATACTTAAAAGTACCCGGTTTATCAAACTGATATGAGAATTTTTCACCAGGTTCTCTGTTGTCAGAACCGAACCAGCCATCTGGACTTGTCAACGAATGCGTTGTGTCGTCGTTATTGATCCAAGTCACAGTCGTTCCAGTCGCAACAACAATTGTGTGCGGATTGAATGTCATATATTCGATAGAAACCTCAGTATCTGTCGCACTTGTTACCGGTTCAACATCATCATTCGTTTTTTCACCACCGCATGCGGACAATATCAATGCAAAAGCAAGGATTGCTATAATCCCGATAAACACTAGATTTTTTCCTATCTTCATTTTTCTCTCCTCTCTAATGTTCTAATCTGGTATAGATATACCAGATTATACAGATAAGCCAGAGAAATGCAAGCGACCACAAATATAACGAATTGAATCAGGGGGATTTTGATTGGTTTTTTTTTGAAAAATTGAAAAACCCCGAACACACAAACAATAACGCAACAAACTAAGGAGTACAACAGAGTGGAGCCTACGAGCAGATTCGGACTGCTGACCTCTTCCTTACCAAGGAAGTGCTCTACCAACTGAGCTACGTAGGCAAAGTGAGAAAAAAAGAAGTGGTTGCGGGAGTTGGATTTGAACCAACGACCTCCGGGTTATGGGCCCGACGAGCTACCAGACTGCTCTATCCCGCAATACCCGAACCATTGTATTGTCGCAATTGCAAATGTCAACAACATGGTATTAACTGACTACGATTGAGTCTATCAGTTGGGTGAAAAAATGTACACCATACCAACTGGAAGTGATTGATTTTCAGAGGCAAACGAATCAATTATCGACCCAACATTTTCATCCTGATTGGAACTAAACGTGACTCCCTCGAGAATCACGAAACAATCCTTTTTTTCAATGATTGCTACTCTGATTTTCTCAGCCTCATACGAAGGATATTCAGGTGAAAAAACCTCAGCAAGCTGGATTAAATATTCAGTTGCAGATTCAGCCTCGTTCAAATCAGCAAAGGAAGCATCAACCCATTTTATCACCGATGAATAAATTATTTTCTGCTTTATTATCTCTATGAATTCGTTCTCTGAAATGCCCCAACCCCTGAGGAATAAATCCTTGGAAGAACCATTTGACTCAGCCTCCTCAAACGACCTATCAACCTCCACATTTACTTCATCGTCAGAAACAGTGATGCCGGAATTTTTTGCACCCATCATGAAATATGCCATCTGCAAGATATTTATCTCAGCCAGATTATAAATTTCATTTTCCATCATCTCGACACCAATTGCTTTTAATCTCTTTGCTTCAACCTCTGCTTCTCTTCGGGGTATGAGAATGTCTCCAATTTGAAACAATATGTCTGCTTGCGTTTCATTTGGAATACCAGTAATCATCATCCCGCCAGAAATTGCAGCAGACGAAACATCGGTCACATCTGATTCAATTTCACTGATGATTGATGAAAGTGAATCACCACTATTTTTTGAAATTGTAGCAACCATCACATACGACCGGGCAGGTTTTATTATCCCGTTCGACCAACCAGCAGGAAGTTTCAATGAAATATTTTGATCCTGAAAAGTTGTTGCACCACCACATGAAACCAGCAGTACGACAGATACAATAATCACAGCAAATGTTGTCAAATTTTTCTTCATGACCCTAACTCTATTTGTATCATCTACGTTGGTCAACTCATTTCAGTTTGAAATACAAATATATTTGTGCTAACATCCAAATCATGAAGAATCTAATTGCAGTTGTTTGTGTGTTGCTTTTGGTTGCCGGTTGTAGTGGTCAAACCATAGAGATGACCTGGGATGACGTATACAAAATGGTTGATGAGGGAGCTTATCAATCCAAAATCGACCAGGCAATTTTTGACATTGGACCAGAAACTCATCCCGCTTCAATTGTTCTGGTTGAGTATTACAATTTTTGTTTCAACAACGAATACGAACAAGCTTGGGAGTTAATCGAGTCCGACTCTCCTTTTATGACTGAAAAAGGAAATCTGGATGATTTTTCAGTCGGGTGGACTGAAGGATTAAAAACAAACAATTATGAAAACCTCACGATTGAAGGATTGGATATTGAAAAAAAAGTCGCAGAAACTAGGTCAATAGAAGTCATTTTTTCAGTAGACATTATCCATAATGCAACCTCAAAAACATACACCAGTAAAGGAATATTCAAGATGAGCAAGTCCTCTGGTGAGTGGAGGATTTTCAGCAATAATCCTGCAGTGAGGTAGGAATAAACTGGTTAATCTGAGGATGTTATACGGGTAAGATGTTGACTGCTCAGCAATATCGCAGAACCATCCTCAAGAAATTTTATTCCAATTTTTTTCATGAAAAAACGAGTATAGTGAGGGAGTTGAACTGTCCAATTTTCTTTCCCGGTTTCAAGATTGAGACTCGTCAATTCTTTGGAATTACAAGCAATGACTTCGTTGTCCGCAAGAAAAACTGGAGATAATACAGTTTTATAATTACCATCCTTCACCCAGTTATTTTGACCAGTTGACAAATCCCAGCTTGAAAAACTGAAGCTGTTTCCAGGTGTTGTTGTAACCAAATAATCATCGTTGAAATCAGCACAAAATGTATTTGTTTTGGTGAGCAAACAATCACCAGTTTTCAAGTCAAACAGGAACAGAGTGTTTTTTGACCACCACCATTGTTTTGTCAAAAATAGCAATCTGTTATCCGATAAGTCTGACATAATAATCGAAGATTTTGGTCTGGAATAATGAGAATACCAAGGTCGACTTTCCTCAAATATTTCTGGTTTTATCGAAGGTAACTCTGTTAAGGTGTTTCTGTCAAAAATCCTGAAGGTTTTATTCTCAAAGTAGACCGCTTTATTTTCTGAAACAGCAATTGGAAATTGGTTCATGTAGTTTTGAAATTCTGATATTAATTCTCCAGTTGCTGGGTTCACAGCATCAACCACACCATCTTTGAGAAAAAATAGTATATCCTCTATGAGCGTTATTTGTTTGCTTTCTGAAAGAATATTTGACGATAGAACTCCCCATATTTTTTGGTTTGTTTTTGGATCGATACAGATTATCTCATTGCCTCCGTCATCGTTGTTTGTTTGAAATATCAGATTCTTTTCCCAAGAAATTATCTCTGAGAGCGAACTCTGAAAATCCAAGCACCTACTCCAAAGAAGTTCTCCGTTTGCATTATCAAAGCAATCCAGTTGATTTCTGTATCTGTCTACTCTAGATAAAACAGTTGTTGTTTCATTTGTTACTGCAAAATCTAACGTAAAACCATTGTCTATGAATATCTCCCACTTTACAGTGTCTGGTGGTTCGATGGGCTTTTTAGTTTCTTTGTTTTCTTCAATATCTTTTTGGTCAGTTGTGTTATCGGAAAAACAATAAATCTTGCTGTCATACGATCCAACACAGAAATGACCGTCCCAAATTGCAGGGGACGACCTGACCACAGCACCCGTTTTATACTTCCACAGAATCTCACCGGTTCTGCCTGACAGACAGTATATGTGTTGGTCTCAAGTGCCAACCAATAATTTTTCACCAAAAATTGCAGGAGATGAAACGATTTTTCCTTCCTCTGCTGATGTTTTCCAGATAAGATTTCCAGTCATAATATTGATACAGTAGAGATTGTAATCTGCAGAACCAACATAGACCTTTCCACCAGAAACAGAGGGTGAGGACTCAATAAATTCCTCGGTTCTGTATCTCCAAAGCAATTTTCCGCTCTCAAAATCCAAACAATACAAATAGGTGTCCCAAGAACCAAAGAAAACTTTTCCAGAGGAAATGCAAGGAGTTGAAGTAACAGAGCCACGAGTTTCAACAACCCAAACAGCTTCACCTTTGTCTGCCGACAAACAATAAACCTTGTTGTCAGATGAGCCAATGATTATTTTTCCATCAAAATATGCTGGCGAGCTGTGCACTTCATCCTCGGTTTGTACCTTCCAAATCAACTCCCCATCATTTTCTGAAACACAATAAATCCAACCATCACACGAGCCAAAATAAACCTTCCTGTCAACGCACAAAGGTGAAGACGTGATCATTTCTTCCGCTTGGAACATCCAGATTAATTCCCCAGAATCAGCATCCAGACAGTAAAGATTCCCATCGAAAGACCCGATATAAACTTTTCCACCAGCAACACAAGGAGATGATTTTATCTGACCTGAGGTTTGAAACTTCCAAATAATTTCCCCGGTTTTGGCAGAGATACATCGCACTTTATGGTCATACGAACCAACAATTATCTTCCCATCAAAATATGCTGGTGAAGATTCAACTCCACCCATCGTTCTGACTGACCACTTCAGCTCCAAGGAATCAATATCAAAACTACAACCTTCGCCTGCAACACCATTTCTTGCAGGGTTCCCCTTGAAACATTTCCAATCGCATGTGTTATCATCTGCGGTTATCACTGAAAATTGGACAAACTGAATAACCAGCAGTATCGACAGAATCACTCTTCCAAGATTTCTCACAAAACAATGATAACATAGAAACAATTTGAAATTGTGTAAACAGGTAATGAGTTTATTAAATTTTGAAATTTGTGTTCCTATTTGCTATCCCTATATGTGCTGGAGTCTAGGGTATTTTCAGAATACTTAGAACAGGAAAATATCAACACGCTAACCGTAGAAACAACTGTTTAATCCAAATATTCACACGATCTTTTTTGCCCTGGATTCCGTGTCAAGCACGGAATGACATGTGTCAGCGGAGAGGATGAGACTTTAGAACCCATGAACAGCTCTAAACCAGTTACTCGCTTAGCAGGCTTCATGGGATTGTTTTCAGGTAAAATAAAGGTGGCGGAGAGGATGGGATTCGAACCCATGAACCAGCTCTAAACCAGTTACTCGCTTAGCAGGCGGGCGCCTTCAACCACTCGGCCACCTCTCCACCTCAAATACCTGAGCACAAATGTATATGCAACTCAGGTATTGTCAATCAATCAAATAGAATTGTTGGTTGGTATCCTCAAGTGATATTCTTCGTCAATCTTTGAGAGTTTATGTTCGATTTCTTGCCAGTCAGGATATTTGTGCAACTCATTATAGAATTGTTTGTTATGCGACATATTACCCTGACAATGAAGAAGCTCATGGTAGATAATATATTTAAGAGTGTCCCTTGAAAGCATTTTGTTATTCAACAACTTATTGATCCTGATTACTTTGTCTGATTCCCTGAACCAGCCCCAACAATTTTTCTGTGGTTTGCTTGACCAGGTGATCGTCTCTGGTTTGACAGGCTCACCTTTAAACATCATTTCCGAAACTTCCTCAACCAAACTATCAAGTATACCGAGTGGTAATGGTTCAAGCTTTTCAGCTTTTTTAATTGCTTTGATATCCTCCCTCTTCGAGGAAGTGGTTCGGATTGGCTCAGGTTTTGCTTCTGCTTCATCAAGGGTTTGCTCTTCACCCTTAGCTCTGTTTAGTATGTTGTTTATTACACCTTGGACTTCATTTTGTAATTCATCAAACTCGCTATACAGTTGAGAAACAATAGGTTTCTTTTCGTCTGTGTAAATATCTGTCAGAAATTTTACCTTCGCTCGTTCACCCATATCTTTCTCGATTATTTCTTCTGCAATCTGTCTAGGGTTAAAGTCATCTCTCTCATCAAATGTAAACCACGGTGGCATTTCATCTTGTGACCTGACAACCTCGATTAAATCATACAGGTCTTCAAGTTGTGGCTTTGGATCGTTGATGTCAAAGAAATAGCTATCAAGTACAGATTTTGGAGTTGTGTCTTCCCTCTTGATTTCATCCAGATTTTCTTTTAGTTGTTGATACCCATCATACTGGTTTTCATAAACCATCAATCTGGAGCTATCACTGTCGTTTGTGTGTCCGATTGAATACCAGCCAACTGGTCTGAAATCTAGAATGGCTCTCTTGAATCCAGAAATATCCATGTTGATAGCTTCATAATATGCATTTATCAACCACCATGGGACAGAAGATTTGGGTGGAGGTGGAGGTCCATCTTTTGTTTTTTTACCAGCTTCCTCCCCTTCTTCATCTTCATTAAATTTTCCCCACTTAAGTTTTCTCCACTGATCCTCAAAATCTACAATATACGCATCTTCTGTACCACCAACTCTTGCTCCTCTGAGGGCTCTTCCAACCATTTGAGTTAACATTGTTTCAGAATTTGTTGGTCGAGTCAGGAAAACTGATTTTGTACTTGGAACATCTGAACCTTCTGTCAAAATCTGAACATTAACAATTACATCCAGTTTGCCATCTTTGTAATCCTGTATTACCTTTTCCGTTCTTCCTGTATCACCCGCAATCACATAATCTGCTTTGAAATCTTTCACGCCCCTTTTTGCAGCCTCCTGATTTAAGTCTCTCGCAAGAGTCTGGCAGTGTATCTGGTTTAGTGCAAACATTATCGTTTGTCCATACTTTTCTTTGTCATCAAAATAGGTGTCGATTATCTTGAAATTCCTTTCCTTTGAATTGGCAATTTGTTTTCTCATTCTTTCAGAAAGCTCGTTGAATCTTTGGGTATGCTTCTTATCCTGATTCGTCATTGCGGTTTCGAATTCAATTTCAGTCTTGATAGACACTGGAATTGCCTTGGATAGAAAACCTTGTGTTTGTAGCTTGTTTAGATCTGTTGGTTGATAATATTTTTCATCATATATATGCCACAACATTTTCCTTTCGGATTCTGTCATTCTTGTCGGGGTTGCTGTGAGACCAAGAAGCTTGAAACCTGGAATTTGCTTTTTTATTGTGTTCAATACAGTTATATAGGAATTTGAAGGTGTATGGTGAGCTTCGTCAATTACCACTACAAGTTTATTCCCTTTAACTCCTTTCAAAATGAAAGGAAGTCTTTTTCTGCCCAGATAGAGACTCTGAATACTAGAAATAATAACACCATCTACTTCAAATGATGCCGTAGACAAGTGTGCCTTTGAACCCGAAATAATTCTAGCTGGTCTATTTGGAGTATCATCAATATCGCAACCCTCAAAAAAATCCTCTTTCATGCCCTCTGCCGCTTGATCAAGTAACATTACCCTGTGTGCCAGCCAGAGAACTTTGTAACCCTTTTCTAGCATATGTGGGATAATCAAAGAGTTTGCGGTGAACGTTTTTCCTGCACCCGTTGGCATAACCAAGACATGAGGTTTCCAACCAAGTTCTTCTTTGTAGCCATCTCCTTTGTAATAAGCCCATAACTTGTCAACTGCATCCTTTTGGTGTGGAAAAAGTTTCTTTTCAACATGCGATTCTCCATTTAGAAAAAATACTGGTTTCTGTGACATACCACTCTCCTTCTTTTTATTATTTTTGATTCTATCCATGCACAATAAAAACTCAAGTTAATATTTACATGTTTTATCTCAAATATTGGATTGTTGATTTAACCAAATTCCCAATGGCAATAACTAGTGATCACTACGTTGTTTGTTTACAATCTTCTTTAACTCTTTTACGCTTAAAGTATCATTTTTCAGGTGGTGAATCATGCGATGACAGTTTGAGCAAAGCACAGTCATATCAAGTTCCGGGTTTGGTGATCCAACACCAGCGGAGTGTAAAGGAATCTTGTGATGAACCTCAATATACCCCTTTCCATACTCTCCATAAGTCTCCTCAAAATCAAATCCGCAGACTTTGCATTTTAGTCCATGAATCTTAACCACTTTTTCCTTTAACCTTTGGTTTCTCTCATGCCGAGAATACACTCCATAAATTTCTTCACCTTCAGGATAAGGATAATTTTTATCTATATCCTCAATCTTTTCTTCAGTTTCTGGATTTTGACCAAAAGGTTTTAGATTGTATTTTTTTTCAAATTCTTTTACTTTCTTAGAGTCAAGTTTCACAATTGTGTTCATACCGGAACGTAAATCATCTTTTCCGTTTCTGACAGGCTTGAATTGTTTGTCCCACTCAGCCTCCCTTAAATGATAAAATGATTTGTCTATTGACAGACCTGTGATTTTTGCAAATCTCTTTTTATCATAGATGTAATCACTTGTAATTCTGCATCTACCAAAAATATTTGCACCCAGCTTTCTATCTTTATTGTTCCCGCGAACATATACAACATCACCAATTTTCATCTCAAGCAGAAACATTTTATAATATTTTCGACCATACGGATCGTCAACTACCTTATTTATATCCGCTTGATTTTTTATTGATGCAAGACTTTGTTCATTTAGTTCATAATGCCCAATTGCAATTATGCCATCTTTTTTTATTTCTTCATTAAAATACCGACCTTTACTACCCCATTTAATAGACATCAACCAATAATTCATAGATCACCTCTGATTAAGTTTTCTCTCAATGATACACAAAATCAGAGGTGATTCAACACTATTTCAATCAACCACTCAATCTATTTTCTGGCTGACAGTTTTTTGTAAATATCTTCTGCGGATTTGATGATTGCATATCCGGTTGGTGGACCGGTGAGGAGGGGGTGTGTTCCAATCTGATACGTCAGAAGATCGAACACAGTGACTTCATTTTGGATTGCCATTCCGATGATGTTTATCAATTCACCGGCTGACTGGCTTCCCCAGATTTCAGCACCAATCAAAACACCATTCACGGGGGATGCGAGGAGTTTCATATTGATTTTACCAGTATCTTTGAATTTTCCCGGGTGTCTGTCAATTCCTGTGAATTCTCCAACAACATAATCAACACCGGCTTTTGTTGCAGTCATTTCATTTGCACCTGCACAGGTAAATGTTGTTCCCGCAAGTTTTGTTGAGAATACTCCAAGAGTTCCCCCGAAATTTCTCATGAGATTGATATTGTAAATGTTGTAGCCAAGAATCCTGGCTTCGGCAGTTCCAGTTGATGCAAGCATGATGTTGTCTGTTTGCCCTGTGATAAATCCAACGGTGCTACTGCAATCTCCAACTGCATAAATATCTGTTTTGTTTGATCTCATATAGCTGTCAACCTTGATGAAACCACTATTGTCCAGCTGAAGTCCGGCACTTTTTGCCAGATTTACATTCGGTCTGTATCCAATCGAAATTATCACAGTATCAGCTGAAATTTCACTACCATCTTCGAATTTTACAGCTTTTACTTTTCCATTTTCACCAATGATTTCGGTTACTTTTACTCCAAGATGAAGTTTGACACCGATACCTTTCAGTGCTTCCTCAGCTGTTTCACTTATTTTTTCTGAGAACGACCTGCTGAGTATATGTGGCATTGCCTCCACCAGAGTTGCAGATTTTCCTAATAATACAACCTGTTCTGCAACCTCACAGCCGATAAACCCTGCACCGATGATCACAACTTCTTTTGATTCATCAACTTTACTTTTGAGAATGTCCATGGATTCATAATCTTTAGCAACAGAAAACACACCATCCATGTCATAACCCTTGATGAATGTTGGAACAACTGGTGTCGAACCAGTCGCCAGGATGAGCTTCTCAAAAGAAATCTGTTCACCCCTATCGGTGGTTAAAACTTTTGACTCATCATCAATTGATTTGACCTTGTCAATAATTAATTCACCACCAATACCTTTGATTCCAGATGCATCATTGTAATCTGCATCACATGAACCGAGGTCATGGAAAATGTAGGGAATCCCACACGGCACAAGCCCCTTCATGTTCTCAGTAATAATCACAACACTCTTATCTGGATACTGTCTCTTTGCAGTGGTTGCAACTATCTGACCCGAAGGACCTCCGCCAACAACGACTAAATCAAATTTCTTCATACCCACCTCTTTATTTTAGTTTCTGATGCGATTCTAAAAAATGGAAGATATAAGTCAAGTGCGAGAATCTAGATTTGTCAATAGGCTAGAATAATCAAAGTGTGGATAGATGTGTCAAAGCTATATAACCGACAGGAGGTGTGGTATGCACACACGGAATCAAACAGTTGAAACAAAAGATGTAAGTGAGGTAAATGTCGATATAGCATTTGGGGCTGGAAAGCTCAAAATCACAGGGGGAGCTGAAGAACTTCTTGATGCACAGTACAAAAATTCATCAGCAATTCCTAATCCACAAGTTGCATATCGATACAACAAAACAGAAGGACATCTCACAATCAAACAAGAGAATGTAGTCAACATCCCATTTGGAAAAAGTGAGTGGGATTTGAAATTAAACAACAACATTCCGATTGATTTAAATCTCAAATGTGGAGCTGGTGATGTGTTGCTCAGAATGTCTGAGTTAAATCTGAGTTCTCTCAATCTCAAATATGGTGCGGGTGAGATGAAGGTGGATTTGAGAGGAAATTGGGATCACGATATTGAGATTTGGATAACTGGTGGCGTGGGAAGTTCTAAAATAAAACTTCCAAAGAATATGAAAATTGTTGCAGATGTAACGACTGGTCTTGGGTCAACAATCGTGAACGGACTCACTAGGGAACACGGAAAATATGTTAGTAAGAATGACACAAACATGTCGAATAGTTTGACATTACACGTAAAAGGTGGTATAGGTGAGGTGAAACTAATTAGAGAGGATTAACGGATGAGCAAATATAAAATTTTGTCCCTTGACGGTGGTGGAATACGAGGTTTGATCACTTCAATTTTAATTCAGAAGCTGGATGAAGAAACTGGTTTTCTGAAAGATGTTGATCTTTTTGCTGGAACTTCTACCGGCGGGATTATCTCTGTAGCACTTGCATCGGGGGCATCAATTGAAGAATTGGTAAACATGTATGGAAATGTTGACAGTTGCAAAACCATTTTCAAAAGATACCTCCCGAGAAATATTTTTGAAATAATTGCTGGTATCCTTAAAAAAATAATCCACTTCAATTGGGGGCAAATCCTCTACGTGAAATATACCGACAAGGGATTAATTTCAATCCTGAAAAAAGTTTTAGGCAAGGAAAAACTTTTAGCTGACCTGGACAAAAAAGCCTTGGTAACAACATTTCAGCTAGACGACTCAGCAATAGATGGTTGGGTACCAATTTCCTTATCGAGCTTCGATAAAAAGGCACCTGACAAACCGCTAGTTTCAAATTTAGATGCCGCATTATCAACAAGTGCCGCACCAACATACTTCCCTCCACATTACGTAGACGGTTATGGATACCTTACAGATGGAGGAACATTCGCAAACAATCCCTCTGTTTTTGCCTACGCAAGAGCTCTTGATGCAAACAAGGGGCTTGACAGAGATGATGTCACAATGTTATCAATTGGCACTGGTTATTCAAGTAGTAGGATTCCAGAAACTGCAATAAAAGATCCATACAAATGTGGATATTTATTTTGGGTAAAAGGTGGAAATGGTGCTCCTGCTCTTCCAATTCTTAGCATGCTCTTTGATGGTGGAACATCTGAAAAAGATACATACGAACTCAAAGAGATACTTGGCAAACAATCACTTCGACTAAACCCAATGCTCAACGGGGAAATCTCTCTTGATAATTACAAAGAAATACCAAAACTAAAGAAGATTGCAAACGACTTTATAAAATCACCCGAATGGCCAATTGCAGTTGCTTGGGTAAAAAAGAACTTTTCCTGATTGACAAAAAATAATAACTGAGACTTGCTAATTATTGCCTGATGCATACCATCAGGCAATATGAATAGAATAGCAAATTTTATTGACGGGGGTTATCTTGATGCACTGCTCAAAAATGAGTGGGACGGGAGAGAGATAAACTACAAGTTACTCACGGACAAGATGACAAATGACTTTGACCTGCTCAGAACATATTATTATCACTGCCCGCCCTTTGAAGTAGATGAACCAACTGATTGGCAGAAGGAATTTTACACGGAACGCAAAACATTCTTCAGGAAGCTAGAGACAGTTCCACGTTTTGAAAACAGACTCGGACAACTACAATATCGCGGAAAAGACCAAAAGGGTCATCCAATCTTTGAACAAAAACGTGTTGACCTGATGTTTGGTGTTGACCTTGTAATGCTTGCCACCAAGGGACTCGTTTCCCATGTTTCAATTCTAGCTGGTGATTCTGATTTCATTCCTGCACTGCAAGTCATAAAAAGTGAGGGGGTTGTTGTACACCTCTTCTGCGGAAAAACTCCCCACCAAGACCTAAGGTCAATTGTTGACGAAGTTATTGTGATTGACAAAAGATTCATGGATGCAATCACAATAAAAACTACAAAAAAACCGTCAACACCAAAATCAGTTGATAACAAACAGAAGCAAAATGGTGAACCCAAGCAGACTAAACAACCTGCAAAAAGGAAAAAAACTGAGGTCAAAAAACCAAAACCAGAAACTGTAAAGAAAAACGAAGCTCCAAAAAAACCAGTGGCTCCAAAACCAAAACCCAGAAAACCAAAAAAGAATGATTCAAAAAACAAAGTCGATCTGGGATTTCTTTCAGACAAAAAAACCAAGACTGGTTGATAATTTCTTTACCTGTCCAGACTGTCTAACTGAAAAATATTTTACAGTGGATACTCAGATTGTAAAAGGGGGAATCATATGTGTTCCTTAGCTACAAATTAGTCAACAGGTATACACTTAATTTTTATGTATACAGGAAACATAGTCTCCTGCCGTTTTGCAAGGATTAATCGTAACTAACCGCAACCTCTGAAATAAAGTCTATGAATACAGGGGCAGTCTCCTCGTTTGCTTTTTTGTTTGGATGGCTGTCTCCTCCACCCTTCGAGTATTCTGTTCTAAGGTTGTTGAAATTACCCATGTTTTTATTGTCCTCTGCCAAGAGGTCAAACCAGTCAAAGGTAACAAGATTGTCATGTTCCGACAAGAATTCATCAGACTTCAACCAGTTCACAAAACTCCTTGCGTTTGCCGCTGTTAGTTTGCAACAACTTCCTTTTTTGACAAGCGGCGGTTGTGTCACAATCACAAAAAGTTTATCTGGATATTTGTCGGTATTGTAGGCAATAATTCTGTAATAATCTTTATATTCCTCTAGTGTTGCATACATTTTTATGTCGGATACCGGGTAGCAGGATTTGAAAATAATCACATCATGCTGAAGTAAGTACGACAAAGTATTGTCGGGTGGGGTGTGATTTTCTTGAGCAAATATTGTTGCAAATCCGTCAGGGTTAGTATTGTCGCCGGGGACATTATAGGAATAACCAGCTTTTTTTCCGCTGGGCAAGGTTAGCCCCTGACCATTGTATCCATGGTCATAAAAATCAAAACCCTTGTCCGTCAAACCCTCTCTGATTTTTCCTTCACGAATCCAATTTGAGCCACAGGAGTGATGGAGAAAACAAATGTTTTTGAGCTGAGTTTTTGAGAAAACTGATTCTGCTTTTTTTTCGGTTGCATTCCATTCAATATTTCCACCAAGTGATTCAACTGCAAATCGCAACGGAATCAATGTTCTATCCTTGTAAATAAATGGAGTAACATTGGAATTGTCTGAATCTATGGCAAAACTCTTCCCATCAACTTTAGCTTCAGGATTATCTATTGTCAGGTTTATTTCATGATTTCTGCAGTCTATTGAAACTGTTCTTGTTTCTGCATCCCAGCCAATTTCACCATCTAATGCCTCGACCATATATCTTGCAACAATAAATGTTCGTGAATTTTTGATGATGCATTCAGAATCCATTTTCGATTTTACGCTGTTTACAGAAAATTCATTGCTGTTCGACCAGAATTCAATTCGGGTAGTTATTTTATTTGAATCAGCTCTAAGTGATGAGTTTCCGATAGCTGATAACAACATCAAAATGCATACCAATACGATGGTTAATTTTTTCATTATCCTTGCTCCTTATTTTCTGATAACTTTGCCAGTTCTTCCATTACTTCCTTTTCAAGTCTTGGGTGGTCGATTTCTTTGAGCAGATCGTACGCCATATTAATTTCTTTTGCAATAGCCCTTTCAAGCTCTTTTCTATCTGCTGGTTCATATTCTGCTTTAACTCTAAGAAATCTGCAATGTTCGAGATAGTACATGATCACCTTTACGGGAAGACCCTTTTTAAGAATAAACATAAAAGCATCATCAAAAGCTGATTCGGTCATTTTGATAATATCTTTTCCGAGGAGTCCCGTTCCCGATAAAATCATCATTTTTGAAAAATAATTCTTACTCTTACATTCTGCATTTATCTGTGTCAAGACTCTTGTGCAAATGAGCAATGCATCTGATTTCGAATGAGGATTATATGTTTTTTTCTGTATCTTCATTATCTCTTTGGCTACATTCCATGCTTCAATTATTTCATTATTTTCAAGATAGACTTTTGCTACCGAATAATAGAATGTAATCCTTTTTTCCAAGTCCTCTTTGCCTTCTTCACTGGCCATTGTTTGCTTGATCAGGATGATTGCACTTTCAAAATCATTTCTCTGAGCCATCAATTCAATTTCAAGACTAATCAAGTCAGTATCAATAATATTTTGGCTTATCTCATAGGATAACTTTTTAGATCGAATTAAACAATCGTTTGATTTTTTATAGTCTTCAATCTCGTGATACACCCAGCCAGCCATCATCAATGAAGAATATAATCTGGGAATTTGACCAGTTTTTTCCCATATCTCGATTGCCTCCAGATATAGTTTTTCAGCCTTTCGCATCAATCCATTCTGGAATGCATTCGCACCCTCAACCATATCAAAAAAGGCTATCAATGTAAGATTGCTTGTTCTTCTCGCAAGAATTTTAGCTTTTTTTGCATACTCTTCCCCCGCTGAAGAATCACCAATCTCATTGAACATAATGCCCGCGAGCGAAGCATAGATTCCTTCCAAGGCAACCTCTAGCCCATTTTTTTCACCAATGTCGCAAGCTCTTTTTAGTAGTACAATGCTCTCCTCAGGTTTTCCAAGAACCCTCAAAAACTTTGCTACTGAACCAAGACAATTGATAACCATGACATTATCGTTTGTTTCTTCAGCGACTTGTAAAGCTCTTTTGGCATGGACAAGAGCTTCGTTAGCGTCTGACAGACACTCTGCCAGCATCAGCTCAGTCCTTGATATTTCACCGAAGTTAACGGTTCCGGAGAGGTATTCCATTGCCCGGTTAACCAACCCCAGGCTTACCTCCAATTTTCCGGTTGCATTTTTATTGCTGGTTGCACACAATCGTAACAATCTAGCTTTGTGTCCTGATGTTATTTCAGGAAACCCATCCGACAGATCGAGAGCTTCTTGAATCTGGGATAAAGCATCAGTTGATCTGCCGGAAGCACAACTGATATCTGACAACAACTCTAACGCAATGATTGAATATTCAACAAGATTGTTGTTTTTTGCTAGAGCTAATGCTCGATTCGTTTGGACTCTTGCCTCATCATGCTGAAATCTTTCTGCTGATATTTTTCCAGCCCGTATCAAGTACGGAATTGCTTTTGTGGGAGCGACACTACGAGTGTAGTGATGAATCAAACTCTCAAGATGTTCATCAAGATTTGCTGAGAACAGTTTTTCAATGACACTGGCTGTTTTTTGAGATATTCCCTGCCTAAAATGTTTGCTTGTGCTGTTTTCAATATTTTTTCTCATCTGCTCATGTGCAAATGAATAAACATTACCACGAGAGGTCATCGCCACCCTGAGTACCTGGTTCGAAAGAGCGTTATCCAAATGTGAATGTACATCCAGCAACTGACTCCCGGAAACAGAAGCTAGCAATTCTGAAGAAAATGTTGGACCAATAACCGCAGCTATCCTCAAAAGATTTCCCGTTGAATCATCGAGATTGGAGAGTGCGAGGTTTTGATACCTGATTAATTTATTTGATACAGAAAACTCGTTACCAAGAACAAGAATTGAGTCTTCATTTAGTTTTATCTCGCCCTTACAGATTAATGTCCTGAGTAATTCAATGATATAAAGCGGATTCCCACCAGACTCTTTCACAATAAAATCCAGAAGAGTTGAAGGAATCTTTTCGATACCAAGTGTGAGTTTGATGTATGATTCAACGTCATTGTTTTTCAACGGTGTAAGGTTGATTATTTCAGTACCAGCTTTGGTCTCTTCTACCATTTTTAAGGCACCAAAGTTTGGAGCAACCATATCCGTGTTGATTGCAAAAACTACAAACAAACCAACTTCGCCCAGAAACCTGATGATATTCTGAGCAATATGGGCAGAACCAGCATCCGTCCACTGGGAATCATCTATTGCAATGAGGAGCGGATTGTCTTTACAAAAATCTTTTACCAACCAGATAAACGCATCTTCGATTAGATGAGAGAGCTCCCTGGCTTCCAATTCAGGAGGATTTTCGTTCATTTTTTTAGAAAGAACAGACGATAGCGAGGCAAGACCAAGTCTCACCCACTTGTGTTTTGGCAAATAATCACCAAGTAGGACTTCTACAATTTTTGCAATCACACCGAACGGAACTCTTGCATCGTTTCTAGTTATTTGAACCGAAATATATTTCATCCGCCAGGCCCTGGCAACGGATGTTAGCTCTGACAGGAGTCTTGTTTTGCCAATTCCGGTTGGCCCAATCAGGTATGTGTACCTTGGAGTTCCATCACGAATTTCTGACAAAGTATGAGTAAGACGGGACAATTCGTGATCCCTTCCCACCAACGGTACAAACTGAACAACCAGCGAAAATTGCTTTGTAACAGATTCATCAAAACCAACAACTTGAAGTGCCTCAAGATCCAACAATAGATCTTTTGCACTCTGGTACCTTGCATTCTCATCTCTTCTCAAGCATCGAAGAATAATTCTATCCAAACTTGGAGGAATATCGGGTCGTAATCGTGAGGGGGGCTGTGGGGATGACTGCATAACCTGACCGATAACCCTTGCCGGTGAAACCTCATTAAATACTCTTTCCCCTGTCATCAATTCATATCCGAATAGACCAAGTGCATATATATCTGTCTTGGGGGTGCACTCTCTTGACTCGATCTGTTCTGGGGACATGTAAAAAAATGTACCAATAATCTCCCCTGTTTCTGTCCTCCTTATATTTTCTTCATCCTGATACGCAATCCCGAAATCAGCGAGTATACAAACTGGTTTCTCTACAGTACCACCAATTAGAATGTTTTCAGGCTTAATATCTCGGTGAATAATTTTTAGATTATGTGCATAATCAAGTGCGTCTGCCAGCTGAATCAAAATGCTCAATACAGAAGACAGTGGCCACTTTTCTCCATTTTGCATCTCTACCGCTTCAATGTACTTAATCACCAGATGATGCTTTTTCCCAAGAATAAAATCTTCGACTTAGGAAACAATATTATTGTGCTGAAATTTTTTTGTGAATTCGATTTCCTGTTTGAAGCGTGTGTATAATTTCTCGACTGTATCAGCAGCTATTTCATCCGGAGGTGAGAAGGTTTTGATAGCTACAATATCTTCCGACAGAGTATCCTTTGCCTTGTATACAACACCGGCACCCCCCGTTCCAAGAGTTAGTATTACTTCATATTTACCAATCTTTTTCACTTTTAGAAACTCTTTTTTGGGGGAGTTTTTGAGTTAATACTTATTATCAACTCGTCTACCTGAAACAGCAATCTCCGATTTTGCATGCTGTTTGCCAACATTGAAGCGATCTCCAATAAACCATTCGCCTTGTTAATATAAAAATCTGATTCATCTTCCTCAATATGCGACAATATCACATAGAATCTCGCTCTGGCCAACGTTGCCATTGCTGACTGAAATTCAAGTCCAGAGGAAAGAGCAATGATATATGCTTCATCAATAGCACTTTCAGTCATTTCTCTCGAGCTGACATTAACAATTCCCAGTCTTGAAAAAATAGTTTTTCGAGGGAGCTTTCCTTTTGATGGAATGCTCCCGGACAGTGAAGTCAACCCAATATCACCTTCAAGTAGCAACAACTCGCATCGATTTACTGGATTTTCCATCATCTCTGGAAATTCTTTTCTGATTTCTTTTATCTCACTTAGAGCAAATCTAAATTCACCTTTTCTGAGATAGAGCTCAGCCGTCAACAATCTTGCACTGAATCTATCAAAAATACTGTATTTTTTATTGTAAATGCCAATTTTGTAAATAATGTCACTTGCTCTTTTGAAGTTCCCACTGTAAACCGAATACCATGCTCGAAGTATCGCCAAACCAGGTGTCTCGTACTGTTTATCAATTTGCGAGTCAAATGCTTTGCATTCATCAATGATATTCCAGGTATCTGCAATTCTATCTTGTTCAAGATAAATTCGACCAATGTTGACAAGAATCTTCCCGACAAGATAATTGATCTTTGAACTTTTGGCAAGCTCCAAAGATCGAACGGAGAACTCTAATGATGATGTTGATTTCCCTGTATACCACAGAAGAATTGATTTCAGATACGACCCCACAGCCTTGTACGGAGCTGAGCCCAATTTTACACAACTCTCCCAAAACTCTGAGAGATTCCTCTCTGCATCACTGTACTGCCCTGATTCAATTAATCTTTCAATTTCAAATGATTCCGAATTCATCCTGCAGATAAGTTGCCCTTTTGATATAGATTTTTCTTTTGCCATCGACAACGATAAGGTTGCAAGTTTATTTTTTCCAAGAGCCATTTCAACCCTTGCCTTGTTGACAAGTGAGGGGCAAATTGTTGTTGACGTATCTGAATTATTTGAATATTCAACAGCCCTCAGAGCATGAGACAGCGATGTTGTTTTATCTAGATGAAAATTATTCATACTCTCCAGGACATGCAACCTGGACATAGTATCGCTATCTAAACTTCTTCCCAGTTTGTTGTATGCGGTTCTTACGTTATTTTCAGAGAGGGATATTTTTCCAACTGATGATTCAAATCTAGCAATACTGATAAGTAGTTTTGCTTCATTAGATAAATTGATTCCAGCTTGACTCATTGCGCTATGGGTACCCATTAGAATCTCTCGAGCCTCTACAATATCACCACTAAGCAGTGTCATGTTGGAAAGTTGGATTGCGGTATCGACTATATATTTGATATTTCCGGATTTAACAGCGGTATCTTTGGCTACCCTACTGAGTTCCACAGCCTTTGACAACTGAAAATTGCTCAGAGAATTATTGGAGAGTGTCAACAGATAGGGGATGGCACTTGATTTATTACTCCCGTTGAGGAGATGTTTAATCAAATCCTCAAGGTATGGATCCAAACTATCTTCATATTTCTTTTTTAGAATTCTACCAGCTCTATCATGAAAATGCATCCGCTGCGATGGTGTAAAACTTGTTAATAAAGTTTCTCTCAGCTCACTGATAACGAAAGTATACTTAAAACCACTGGCTGTTTTTATCATTGAGAGTATCATGGACATTACAGCTAGATCCAAAGTTTCTTCAACAGCTGTTCTCGGATGGGACGATACCTCTATCAGAAAGTCTTCCTTGAAAGAATCACCAAGAATAGCCGCCTCAGCAAGGATTTCCAGAGTTTTTGAATCTAAATTTTTTATTCTCATTGAAGCAATCCCTTTGAGGTCAGAAGGACTATCAGACGATACAAGCTGGGTACCTGGGAGCAATGAGATCCCACCAGATATGAGTCCTGCAACAATTTGCAAGATTTTTAATGGGTTTCCTTTTGTTTTATTGTGAAGCATATCAACAATGTGGAGAGGGATTTCTTTATTGCCAAGAACGCTGGAAACCATTTCCATTGTTTGCTTTGGTGATAATGGTTTTAGGATTATTCTTTTCAGACGACAATTGTGTTTAATTAGTTTGCTAGAGTTCGATTTGTCTTCTCCTGATGCTGAAAAAAGATACGTTAATTCAGGTGTTTTCAACGCCTCAAGTGATTTACAAAATAATTCAAGGGATTCATTATCACAATTTTGAATATCATCAATTACGATTAGACCTTTTCTTTTTTTGGTAATTTCAGCTAATATCCAAGGGAAAGCAATTTCCAATTTGGACTTTAATTGCTTTGAATCCTTGAATGATTGTTCAGATGTGAGCATTGCTCGAGACCCTAGCTTGGGGCAAATTGATAAAAATTCTCTCTTAAATCTCGAACGACCTATGATCCCAATTCCAAATTCTTCAACAATTTCATAAACCAACAACGAAATAGCTGACCATGATTTTTCCTTCTGCGACACATCACAGGCAACATTCAATATAACCATATCAAAATTTCTTGCAAAGCTCATTACATCCTGAAGGAATCGTGTTTTCCCTACCCCCTCATCACCCTCAACAAGCACAGTATTCCCTGTTGGATTCTTGATCTCACCCTCAATACTTGCAAGCTCCTTCAGTTTTCCAATGATTCTTCCACGATTGAGCATCAAGCCAGTGGTAATGCTTATCGATGAGCTACTACCAAGTTCTGAGATACTCTTTTCTAAATTTTTTATGACCTCATGAAATGTTTGAAATCTTGCTGAAGGAACCTTGTTCAGCAGTCTCTTTATCATATTTTCCAGAGAAACAGGAACATTTGGATTGATCGTTGAAACCGGGACAGGGGTAGAATTTTTTATTGCCCAAACAAGACTGTTTGGATTGGTATCTTTGAAGGGTAATTCACCGGTTAGCGTGAAAAAACAAACAAGCCCAAAACTGTACAAATTTGATAGGACGCTATGTTTCTTACCAGAGAGAAGCTCAGGAGCAATCCAGTTGAGAATATTGGTAATCTCATTGGATTTCATCTGTCTAAGTTTTGTTCTCTGAGACAGGAGTGTATCAAAACCATACAACTTTACACCGTTATCTGACATGAAAATATTATCTACGGATATCAAGGGATGGATAATGTCCATATCGGTGAGTTCTTTGAGTGCTTTTGCCACTGATAAAAGGGTCTTGAGGGCATCATGTAATTCCAGTTTGATCTGTGATAGCGACTGACCATCAAACCACTCCATTGCAATATACTTGCCCTCAGCACAATCGCCCCATTCAACCACTTTAGCAATATGCTTGCAATCAATTTTTTTGATTTCTTCCAGCGTAGATTCCAGTCTAATCCAGCCACGCATATCCTGTTTTGTGATACGCAAAAGCCGTATCAGAACGATACATTGTGATTCGACATCAAATGCCTCCCAGAGGGAATCATTGTCAGTCATTCTTGTCTTTAGCTCGAATCTATCGCCGATTGTCCTGTTTGCCACACAGGCATTATACAAACATAAACAAAAAATGAAAGTACAGCTTGCATTTGAATGAAATCTCTGACATAATAAACTTTAAAGATGAAAATAGAATTTGGAGCCAGATCACACAAAGGTAAGGTTAAGAAGAAGAACGAGGATCACTACTCAGTAATTCCTGCTGACTATGAAGATTTGCCATATTTTATTGCAGTCTCAGACGGAGTTGGTGGCAGGAATGCTGGAGATATGGCATCCGTCAAGGCTCTTCAAACAATTGGTGATTATCTATTACAACAAAATCTTACAGCAAACAATATTAAATTATTATCAAGCGAAGCGGTCAAACTAGCAAACCGAAACTTAATTCTCATCGGAAACAACCACGAAGAATTGGCAGGCATGGGTACAACGATTGTAATCGGAATCATTCTAGGCAATGATCTTCACCTTATCTCTGTTGGCGATAGTCGAGGATATATCATCACAAAGAGTTCAGAAATAAAGCAAATCACGGTTGACCATTCCTGGACAAACGAACTCATTGTTGCTGGGGAAATCACGCCCCTTCAAGCCAAAAAACATCCACACAGACACCATCTTCTCAAGGCTGTTGGTATTTCAGATGAAATCATACCAGATTATTTCAGAGTTCCACTTGATGATATTCGGTGGATACTTCTGTGCACAGATGGTTTAACCGAGCACATCTCCGACAAACAAATCCATCGAACTCTAGACCTGAAAAAAGACCCTCAGAAATGTGCCGATCAGCTCGTTAACCTTGCCCTGTCAAGAGGTGGCACCGACAATATCACGGTTGTGATTGCAAAGTTATCCGACTAAACGTTAAACCTTTGCTGGATTTACCTCAAGAGCATCTTTATCAGTTTCCTTGGCTCCATTGTTCAGTTTCCGAATCTCAAACACAAGGAACACGGCTGTCACAAGAAAAGCGATGGTATCCGAAATCGGACCAATAATCCATACGCCATCCAACCCGTATATTCTTGGAAGAATTAAGACCAGTGGTATAAATATAATAAATTGTCTCAAAAGTCCAAGACCCAATGCATGCCATGCCTTTCCAACCGATCTGAAGTATCCAGCACCAATAACTTGCAGGGCTGCCAGTGGAAGCATCATCAAGAATATCGGCATTGCCCTCTCTGCTGTTTTTATTACTTCAAGAGCATCTTTGTTTGACATGAAAATTCTTGAGAGTACGCCTGGAAATAGTTGCACTGCAGTAAATCCTATTAACGCAAACCCAAAAGCTGCTAACCCCGAGATAACGAGAGACTTCTTCAATCTGGCATATTTTTTTGCACCGAAGTTGAAACCAAATATTGGCTGTGCACCCTGAGCAATACCCATAATCGGCATATGGATAAGAACCATTATAGAAAATATCGTACCCATAACGGCAATTGCGGAATCGCCACCCAAACCTCTTATCGTCGAATTGAGGATCCCCATCATCACACTCATTGCAATCTGTTGAAAAAATGCGGATGAACCAAGAGAGATTATCGGTTTTATAACGCTCCATTTCAGCTTCATCATAGATACTTTCAATGGGATTGATGTTCTTCCTGACAGGTAGTAGTACATAACCCAACAGGCACCAATTCCCCTTGCAATCACAGTTGCCCACGCCGCACCCGCCACTCCCCAGCCAAGTAAAACGATGAAGATGTAGTCGAGTATCATATTTGCAACAGCACCGATTATCATTGTAGCCATGGCGATGGTTGCTCTTCCCTCTGCTCGAAGGAAATTATTCAATCCCATACCAACCATCATAAAGATATTTCCACCAAAGATTATTCTCAAATAGGTTAACGCAAACGGCATGTTCTCAGGAGTTGCACCAAAGAGTCTTAGCAATGGCTCCGCAAATATTATCCCAAGAGAGGTTATCATTATTGACGTAATAAGCAGAAGGAATGCCGAGTTTCCGAGGAGTCTCATTGCTCCCTTTTTGTCCCCTTCACCAAGCTTTATTGAAAATAGTGCAGAGCCTCCAATTCCAAATAGAAATCCAATACCCATCACACCCATCATAATCGGGAACGAAACATAAACTCCATTAAATGCAAGTTTTCCGGCAACCTGACCAATGAACGCCCTGTCAACAACATTATAAATTGCATGAACCAACATAGCTATAGTCGCTGGCAATGAAAACTTGAAGAGAAGTTTTCCTATGGATTCTTTTCCCATCATCTCGGGATTGTGTTTTTTCATTCCTGGTCTCATATCTCACCTATGTTTATTTGTATATGGTTAGAATATGAACTTTATTTTTAATGTCAAGGGAAGAGGGGAGGATAACAAGATATAGCTCCATACCCAAGAGGCATGTAAACCCCCGGTGCTGAATTTTTCACCAAATGGTGAGTAGGCATAGGTTGATACATCTGTTATTGGGTAGTATTCAACCTCATCTCCACCACCCTCTGCCCCTGGGTCAATTGTATATTTACATCCCTGATAGTGGACAGTGAAGAGTACCACGTTGGTAGCATCCATATGGACTTCTTTAAGTAGGGAGCCGTTGTAGTGGTATTCTATGTATTCTGTAGCAGTTGTTTTTGTTGCACGGTTACCATCTGCATAGTAGGTGAATGTGACTGTTGTGGTGTCTGGGAGGGTGACTGTCGTTGTACACATATTTCTGAGCGTTATGGGATTTTAAGACTTAAATTCTGTAATAATCCTTTGTACAACTTGTTATCATTCGGATTTGGATACTCATCTCGAAACCATTTGTCCCACCTATGTCCTAATTTTACAACATCATTCCCACCTATAAACATGCCCATAATAGATTCATTTATTCCTTCTGCATCAGATTTATGCATACCATATCCCTTACTAAGTTGGAAAAGATATTCACCATTCGCAGCAAATATGTCTCCGATTCGTAGTTGTTTCTCGCCTGGATTGGTGTTTATTTTGATAAGTAATAACATATAGTGGGTCTGTGTGCCAATCTCAGAGAAACGACTTCTGTAACTTGTAAAAAGTTTCTTTTCAAATCCATATAGTTGGAGATGATCCAACATCTTATGGGTCATCAACTGGTTTACCAAACCACGACCATCTTTTTTCAGTTCAGGAAAATTTTGTATCGTGTTATGGATTAAACAATCCATACTAAGATTGATAATAGATAATTGTATAATATCTGCTGTAGAATCAAATGATATACCATGAGATTCCATATCAAGTGAGTTATCTAACACAATATCTTCAGATATAACACCAATATCATTGATCAATAAATCATGGATTCTGGCAAAGTATGTAGCCCAGAATCCATGATTTATTATATCTTCAAATGATGGGTTTATATCTATATTTTTATGCTCAGTGTCAATATATACATCAACAGATGTTGTTTTTACATTATTTGAGTTTGCCACTTCGTACCCAACTGCAGTGCAGTAATAAAACTCCTCACAAGTCATCTCTAGAAACATCTTCTTTGCTTTAGGATAGTTTTCATCTGCAAAGGATTGTAGGGTTTTGAGAAAATGGTCTGAACCCATGAAAAGAAAATTATTTTCATCATCAACAATGTCAGCTTCAAGCATCAAAGCAAGGTCTGGTCTATCCTTTATCGCATTATTCAAAGCAAAAGAAATTGCCTGTGTCTGTTCTGCTTTTTCATCTGATGAATCATTTTCTTTTGCCACAAACACAGCTTCACTACTACCGCCAGCAGACAACTGGATACCATCAAGCGAGTAGCTGTTTACGCCAACTCCGCCACATGAAATCAACGTAGACACCAACATCACAACCACCGTACAAATCAATAATCCTCTCATCAAAACCTCCTCAGATATTTCTAATCACATACTACTTATTTATTGCTCTACCAATTTCACCTTTCCACCACAGTTTTCACATTTTGTGATTGGTTTTGAGACAGGATATTCTGCACCACAGTATGAGCATTTTCTGATTTTTCTTTTTGGTTTTACCTGGTCAAAGATGTAGGCAACGCCGTTGTCTGTCATGTCTGGTCTTGCGGTTCCGCTAGATGATAATCGGTCAAGCGATTCAAGGGCTCGAGCTTTTGTGATGTGAAGGTCGGCAACCGCCATGTCTGCAGTCACTCTTCCATCCGAGCGGGATGCAAGCCTCATCATGTCAGCATCAATCATCGATGGCATGTTCTTTTTAACGCTTGCTTTCATGCCAGAGCCACCAATCAAGCTTGCGACTCCAATTCCAATCATCACAAAACCTGTCATCGATCTTGCTGAACTTCCACCTGATCCCATCAAAAACAACAAGCCAAGTCCGAGCAAGGCAACCCCAACAACAAACAACAAAACATAGATTATTTTTTTTGCAAACATATTATGCACTCCATCCTGCGGTTGATTCTTTCAAGGCACCACCAAACAAATCAAACATGGTTTTGATATTTTCCATGCTTAGATATTTGCTTCCAATCTTGTCAAATTCATCAGCAAGGTGGGTTGGATCGTCCACAAATTTTTTCTCATTTTTTACTTTTGGGACGAGGGTCTGCCAGATTGAATTGTATTTGACTACATTATCCGGGATTTCTATAGACAACTTCGGAAGTTGGGTGTGTGCTCGTTGAGTTTTCCTGAGAGAATGAAAACTCTTGTTCATTTCAGATAAACCCTTGCCTACACCATTGATTGCTCCAATCAAGGAAGCCAGACGTTTGATGCCTTTGTTTATGCTTTCCACTCGACTTTTGAGTTTTTTTGCCTTACTGAAACTTTCATTTTGCTCCTTGGGAAAACCATTGGGAGTATCAATGTCTAACATTTCAAGCACAACATTTGAAAGTGTGATGTCGTCAAACTGCTCTTCGATATGACCAAGTTCAAATTTATCCTCGGTGATAAAATTTTGGAGCTTTGCCCAGAAATCCTGCTTTTCATTTTCAGAACTATCCTTGTCAGACAATGTCTTGTGCCATGTACCTCGAAGCTCCTCAAGCCTGCCGGTCAAACGATTCAGCTTCCTCATCTTTTTGTCAAATTCAGTTTTCAGTTTTTTGACTCGTTTTCCGTTGAACCAACCTCTGAAACTGTCATATTTGGCTAACTCCCTGTCAACATCCTTAACATCCGCAAGCACTTCTTCAATCTTAGATTTCAGAGCTTCTTCCTGCTCATCAAACTCAGGATTATCTTCCTCAACTTTTTTGCGATGTTTGTTTATTTCAATCTCAAGTTCAAAGCTTTCCGACATATTTTTTTTGATACTTTTTTCAAGTTTTTGAGTTTCTGCCTTCAAAAGTTTTTTCTCTTTGTCCCAGAATTTTTCTACTCCTGTTTTGGAAGAAGCTGGGAGTGTCTGGATATTGTCCTTAAGCCACTGCGACAGCTTGCCAACCTCTTTGAGTTTGTCGGTTTCAAGACTTCCAAGTTCGGTAATCCAGACAGAATTAATTTCGGCAATTTCATTTTGAAGAGACTTGATGTCCTTTATCCAGGCATCAACAACGCTGATTGTTCCATCCAGGTCTTTTCTCATTTATTTTACCCCCATCACTGGTTTTGAGCGACCAACCAGTTTTCTTTTGAGCTTCCAGATGGAAGAGCTCAACTTTGAACTTCCACCGATTTCATCAAAGTTTCCTCTGTTATCCCAATAGAGTGGACACGCCCCCTGACACATTGGAGCACTGTCGCAATCCTTGCAGACGGGCGGGATAAACTCTTTTTTTCTGAAATAAAGAGCTTGCCTGTTCCACCAGATTTTTTCAAATGGCTCTCTCAAAAGATTTCCGATTCCATCTGAGAAAGATGAACACGGGAGGACATCACCATTTGGAGCAATCGAGAGAAGCCCGTCGCAAGCGGCACAGGTTGTCCCACCGATTCCCTCTGCAATTGTGTTTATGATGCAAAATGGAATTGGTGAATACCAGACAAGTTTGATTCCTGCCTGCTTTGCTGATTCATGCAACTTCGGTAAAATCTTTGCAATCTCAGTGTATCCAATTTCGTCCGGGTTGTCGTAGGTATGCCCAGTTCGAATTACCATATTCATGGATTGGTACTCCAAACCCAGTTCGTCTCGTGCAAACTTTGGCAGTTCAGTGATTGTAGCAAAGTTATCCGCACAGATTGTTGTGTTGATATGGCAGTGGATTCCAAGTTTTTTTATTTTTTTGAATCCTGCAACAGTTTTTTCGAATGTTCCTTTTACTCCAACAACTTTGTCATGTACCTCTGGAATGCTTGATTCAAGGGAAATCTGAGCAGAGTCAAGTCCTGCTGAAACCAGCCTTTCAGCCAAGTCACCGCTTGCGAGCAAGACTCCATTTGAGATGAGATTTACCCGCATGTCGATTGACTTTGCATACTCGACAAGTTCCGGTAAATCCTTTCTCATTGTGGGTTCTCCGCCCGTAAATGAGACAGTTGGAATCTTTGCAGTTTCTCTGATAATTCTTAGAATTTTTTTGACTTCGTCGGTTGTCATCTGGGGAACATCATCAACACGTTCCGGGGAGGAAGCATAACAAAAAACACACTTGTTGTTACAGCCATATGTCAAAGCAATCTCCGAAAGAACGGGCAAATCTCGTTTGTGTGAGCCAAAGGTTGTCATCTTAACGCCAGACACCATGGCAAAGGGATTTTTCAACAGATCAAGAAGTGTATCAAGGACTTTTTTTGCATCAGTTGCAACTCGTTCTTCGGGTTCACCAAACTCCTTAGCCATATCAATTACGGCTTGGTATGGGTTATCGGGGTCTTCTTGATACATCCTGCTCAAAAGTTGAGTTGCAGTCGGGTTCAGATTATGAACCCGATTTGGTTTGATTATCAAAATTCCATCTTCATCACGGATGAAAATATGCTCACGAGTGCTTTCAATCACACTCTCTATATATTTTTTTAGTTCCATCAGATTCCCGATACACAGGCTGAATGGCAGGCAGAATGGCAGGCAGAATGGACGCAGGCAGAGTGGCAGGCAGAATGGCAGGCTGAATGAACACAAGCAGAATGGCAGGCATCATGCACACAAGCACTGTGGCAGGCTGAATGACAAGCGGAATGGCAGGCATCGTATGACAGATTTTCTACGTTTGGAGTTCCCAAACCAAGTGCCTGTTCAATTGCGTTTGTTGCCTTTGCAACGGAACTTTGGACACTGGAGACAATTCCCTCAGTGAAATCTTCAATTCCGTCAACAGCCTTAACAGCCCAACTGTCCGTCTTGGGTCGTTGGGCTTTTGGAATTTTATTGAAATTTTTGGCGTAATCATTGTGAATGATAAGCCATGCCATGTTTCTTTGGAAGTATGATGAATTCCTTGGAGTTGAATCTGTGAGTATGTCATCCCAGCGTTTTTTCACAACATTGGTGTAATGCGTTCTGGTTGCAGTTGGGTCAGCATCCCAAATCTTGACTGAGAGTTCTTTTGAAACTGAGTCAATAATTTTTGGGACGGCTTCTCTTGAGATTGTTCCTTCGGGGGAAATGTTTTCCATCAGAACTTTTTCGTAAGGCTCTGTTGCCAGTTTTGGATTTGTTTTTTCGAGTTGAAGCGGTCTGTGAGTGATGATCGTTATCGCACCTTTAGCTGACAGTTGCAACACAATTCCAGCGATGACCTTGTCATGTTTGCCAAGATACATTGCGGTTTCAATTGCAGAAAGATCAGGAACTTTCCCCTCAATCGTGTAGGTTTCAAGTTCAATCTCAGGAGACTCATATTTGGTAGCCTTTTTGATCAAATTTCTTCGACCCGCCCTCTTTCCTCTGCTTATCAACCAATAGGTGAACAGGAAAATGAGCAACACAAACAACCAGAAATAGATGGTTCCCTTATGGTCAATCCACCACCTGGACCAAAGTAAGCCTTTTTTGAACGTACCCTCTGGGAACATCATGCTGGAATAATCGTCAACCTGATTGCCACTTAAAATAAAGTTGTGTGTGTTGCCACTTGTTTCAACTGCTACATTTTCCAGACCCTCAGAAAAGGTTGGTGCAGGGAATCCATCTGGTACGGTTATGATTACTTCAAGTTTTGGAATGTTTGAAACACCGGCACTTATGAGTGGAAGCAATAAAATTTCCTGCTTTTCCTCGTTCGTCGACCAATCATTAGTTTTTACAAAAGAGCCATAGATTTTGTATCCATATTCAAAATGACGAGTCTCGTTGTAAGCACCCCAATACCAATCGACCCAGCCAATTTCAGGGCTTATATTGTATGTTCCCTCTGATCCCCTGGAGGACAAGATATACTCGTTTTTCTTGTCATCTTTGAAATCTGTAAACCAGCAATCCGTGAGATATTGATAATCATCAAAATCAAAGTGCAGACAATCACTCCAGAGACTCTGATCGCCCTTAAAGAGAGAATCTCTCTCAACCTTTACGATTGCAGTTCCCTTTTTGTCAAGCGTGATGTCCAGCTTCGCAGAAAGAACTGACTGTCCAGGTGCCTGCTCAAAAGAGACCTCTTGAGTGGAGCTGAGAATTTCAAATTCTGCTTTGAGTCGTCCAACATCAAAACTCACATATCTCAGCTTCTGAAATCGGTCTTTTTTGTCTCTTGGAACCTTCAACAGATAGGCTTTATAGGTGATTGATTCCAAAGTTGTCGGGTCATAGTTATCGGTAACTGAATACTTCTCAAATCCATCTTCCTTGAGTTCACCCGTAACAAGTTCTTCAACACCATCACCAATTCTTCGTGTGATGATGATTTTTTTTGTGGAGGTCATGTTTGGTGTGTTAAGAACTGTTATATCGTTCAAACCATCTGCAATCGTTGAAACATTTAGTTTGAAAATTTTCTTTATAACTTCATCTGGAAGTGTTCCACCAAAATATTTCTCGGGGAGACTGAATGTTACCTGAGCATGAAAATATGCTGGTGCATTTTTTTTCTCAGCATGGAATGAGAGGAAATTCATTCCACTTGCACTGTCTGGTGTCGGGAAAAAAACAAATCTGTCAAATTTTTTGTCAGAGGTTTTTGAGTCACCAGACGAGTCGGTTGCCATGATGAAACCTTTTTCGTTGACCAGATCGCTCGTTACCTCTTCCGGAGTATCAACGTCATCTGGTAACGATATTGGCAAAACAACTTGGACAATAACGTTGTCAATTGTTTGAGATGCTTGAAACGGTGACCAGCCAATATCCCTGTAACCATTCATGAAACTTTTGACGGAAATATCGGGGAGATTATATTCAAGGTGAATAACATAGGTTTCGTTGTACGAAGAGGAGCTGGAATAATTGAATTGCTTGATGTTTCCATCGTAGTTACTGACTGAAACAGGGACAGAGCTTAAATTGGTATCTAAAATAAAGCCGTCCAAAGAGCCTTTGTAGATTACAGCTGTAAGATTTGAATAACCAGACATGAATGGACCTAAAACAAGAGAGCTTCTTGATTCGGTCTCTTTTATTTGAAGGTTTAATTTGACCCTTGCACTTCCATCAGATTTAAGCACGAAGTATGCAACGAGTTTTTGGACATTGGGTTTCTGCTGAGCATTTGCGGGTGGAAAAAACGGAAAGATGAGTGTAAGAATCAGAAAGAGAGCGAGAAATAATCCCGCCCCCTTGAACTTCTTTTTACTTTCCACGCTCTTCAATTTCTTTTTCGAGCCACGGGGCAATAGCTGCACCTGTGATCAACTTTTCAAGTTCGGACTTGTCGCCCATTTCAACTTTGAAAAGCCAGTTTTCGTATGGTGATTCGTTTACGATTGCAGGATCATCCTCGATGTCTTCGTTGAGAGCTGAAACTGTTCCAGATACTGGGCTGTAAATTTTTCCCAACCACTTACCTGTTTCAAGTGAACCCACCTGCTCATCAAAACCAACCTCGTCGTCTTCCATTGGAAGTTCAATGAAAGAGATTTCACCGGCAAGCTTTGTTCCGAAATCATCCATTCCAACAATGGCCGTGTTTCCGTCTACCTTTACCCAAAAATGTTCCTTGTGGTAATAAAGGTCCTCTGGCAGATTGTAATCTCCAATCTCTGGCATAATGCTCCTCCTTCAACTTAAATCTATCGCTATTCTAACTTCATTTACTGGATTCGTCAACACGAAACAAAATCTCAAACATACTCTATCAATCTGCATAGAACCTGAACTCTTTCATCCTTGACTGAATGGGCAACCAATAATAAAATCACCGGTGTTATGAACGTAAATGAATATGTCGAAATAAATGATTGTTGGGTTTCCGTTGAGGATGGTGAATTCTATATCGGATTGTTGCCATCCATAGTTTCAAAATTGGGATCGATAACATACGTCGACCAGATTCCGATGGGCAAAGTGTTGTCCAAAGATGGCATAATCGGAATCCTTGAGACCGAAAAAGAAGGTGACTGGCCACTCAAATCACCTGTTGTCGGGCAAGTAACCAAGTTCAACACAAAACTCAACCGCAAACCAAATCTTGTTTCTGATGACACAATCGGTGACGGTTGGATAATCAGATGTAAAATACCGAGTATAAACAATCTCTCAGAGCTTGGAGAGATCAAGAATAAATAAGGAGGTTTGATGATGAAAACCCTATACACAAAAACCGATGAGTACGTCAAAGTCGACGGGGATGTTGCAATAATTGGAATCAGCAACTATGCTCAGGAACAGCTTGGAGACCTTATCTTTATCGAGGAAATTCCAGTTGGACACAAACTCGAAAAAGGTGGAATCCTGACCGCCATCGAATCAGTAAAAGCCGCAACTGATGTTTATTCACCAGTTACAGGTGAAGTGATTGAGTTCAACGAGATACTCTCGTCAGAAGCAGGCATCGTAAACAAATCCGCTGAAGATGAGGGCTGGATCGTAAAGGTTAAACTATCAAACCTGTCTGAACTTGATGAGCTTCTCTCCGAAGAAGACTACTCAAAATCACACGACTGAGCCAAAATAATGCACTACTTACCACTAACACCGGATGACATCCGAGAGATGCTAGGGACAATTGGCGTAGAAAAATTTGACGACCTGTTAGCCTCAATTCCAGAGAGCATCAAACTAAAACAAGAGATGAACCTGCCTCGAGCTCTCTCAGAATCTGAGTTGAGAATTCTCGCAAAATCTATTGCCAACGAAAATTATAACCCCGACGAAACAGCCTGTTTTGCCGGTGGCGTTGCATTCAATCACTATATTCCAAGTGCATTGAATCACCTTGCCTCACTTCCCGAACTCCTCACCGCCTACACCCCATACCAACCGGAACTCTCCCAGGGAACACTCACCGCAACTTTTGAATGGCAAACCGCTATTTCAAATCTGACAGGTTTAGATGTTGCAAACGCCTCACTTTATGACGGAGCAACCGCAGTTTGCGAGGCGGCACGTGTTGCATGTAGTCAAAAAAGAATGACCAAGGTTGCTGTTTCTGAGCTCCTTCATCCTGCCTACATTGAAACCCTGAAATCATATGCAAAAAACATTGGCTTTGAAATCGTCTACATCCCGGCTGATGGCGACAGAACCAGTGTTGAAGAATTAAAAAAAGTCTCAGGAGATGTGGCTTGTGTCATTGTCCAGAGTCCAAACTTCCTCGGAACAATCGAAGATATTGAAGCTCTGACAGCTGAAAAATCCACTTCGGTTTTTGTCCAGGTAATCACAGAAACAATTTCTCTGGGACTTCTGAAGAGACCTGGAGACATGGGTGTTGACATCTGTTGTGGTGAGGCTCAATCATTCGGAATTCCGATGGGCTTTGGTGGACCACATCTTGGTTTCATGGCTACCGACAAAAAATTCATGCGAAAACTTCCCGGTCGAATCGTTGGTGAAAGTGTTGACCGACACGGAAATCGCTCCCTCACCCTCACGCTTCGCCCAAGAGAGCAAGACATTAAACGAGAAAAAGCAACCTCAAATATCTGTACAAACAACGGCAATGCAATGCTTCGAGGGATTATCTATCTTGCCTTGATGGGGAAAAAAGGTTTGAGAGAAGTCGCAAAACAGAACTTCGACAAGGCTCACTACCTCGCAAAAAAACTCCAAGAAAACGGATTTCAACTGAAAAATGAAAATCCATTCTTCAACGAAGTTGCAGTTATCATCCCGAACGCCACAAAAAATCTACAAGAAACCATGTTGAAAAAAGGATTTGTAATCACCTATGTAACAAACGACAATTTACTAATTCTCTCTGCAACTGAAATGAATTCAAAAAAATCAATGGATGGATTTGTCGAAGCCCTCATCGAGGTGGCAAAATGAAAATCTCAAACAAATATTTATTTGAATTGTCAAAACCAGGTAAGGTTGGATATTCATTACCAAAATCGGATGTTCCATCTTCCGTCCTTCCTGAAAATTTGATTTCAAACAACGAACCAGACTTACCAGAAGTCACAGAATCAGAAATCGTCAGACACTACACAAACCTTGCAAAGCTAAACTACGGAGTCGATAACGGATTCTATCCTCTCGGTTCCTGCACCATGAAATACAACCCAAAAATAAACGAAGAGATTGCAGGCTTAGATGGATTCACAAACATTCACCCGTCAACCCACGTCAGCGGATGCCAGGGTGCCCTGCGAATCATCCACGAACTCGAACGTGATTACTGTGAAATAACCGGAATGGATGCCTTCACCATGATTCCAGCAGCAGGGGCTCACGGTGAGTGGACCGGAATGAGCATCATCAAGGCTTACCATGAAGACAGGGACGACACCAATCGCACAAAAGTGATTGTTCCCGACTCTGCACACGGAACAAACCCAGCATCAGCAGCAACTGCTGGTTTTGATGTGGTGACCGTCAAGTCAGACGAAAAAGGTGGCATCGACATAAACGACCTGGCGGAAAAGATGGATGAAACAGTCGCTGGTCTGATGTTGACAAATCCAAACACACTCGGAATCTTTGATGAAAACACTCTAAAAATATCTGACATCGTTCACGAACATGGTGGACTTCTCTACTACGATGGTGCAAATTTGAATGCTCTGATGGGCATCAGTCGACCCGGTGATTTTGGATTTGATGTTATCCATCTAAATCTTCACAAAACATTTTCGACTCCACATGGTGGCGGAGGTCCCGGTTCTGCACCAGTTGGCGTAAAAAAAGAACTCGCACAATTCCTGCCAATTCCCGTTGTTATAAAAGAAAACGACAAATTGAAATTTGACTTCAACAGACCAAAGAGTATTGGTCAAATCATGTCAAGCTGGGGACATTTCCTGGTTCTCATCAAAGCATACTGCTACAACCGAATCATGGGGGCAAAAGGTCTCAGAAAAGCAAGCGAACACGCAATCATTTCCGCAAATTATGTTCGAGTAAAACTGAACGACTTGTACCCTGAGGGCTATCCCGGAATCTGCATGCACGAATGCGTTTTGAGTGGAGCTCCATTAAAAGAGTTTGGCGTGAGAACAATGGATATTTCAAAACGACTCATGGATTATGGCTTCCACCCACCAACCAACTACTTCCCGCTGATTGTTGACGAAGCCATCATGATCGAACCAACCGAAACAGAGAGCAAAGAAGCGGTTGACGAATTCATATCCGCAATGAGATCAATCTTTGACGAAGCCAAGGAAGGAAAAATTGACTTCCACAACACCCCGCTAACCACAAAAATCTCAAGAGTAGACGAAACACAGGCGGCAAGAAAACCAAAGCTTAAGTGGGTACCTGAAGATTGATAAACTACACCTCCCATCTGCGAGATGTCATCGTCGACATGTCGCGGTTGTGTCCAGAGCTACACCACATCAGGTGTGACAAGATTGCGATAGGTTTTTCAAAGGCACGAACCCAAAAGAGTTCAGGGTTGCTGGCATCGCTCACACCACTCAGGTTTGAAGATGGAGCAACCGTAACGTCAAGAAGAGGTAGGCTATACGAGATACCTTTGATGGTCATTGATGGCACTACAATGCTGTACATCCTGAATTTTTTATTCCCCAGATTCATCGATCTTCCCATGACCGGAAAGGTTCACACAATAATCCATGAACTGTGGCACATCTCAGAAAAGTTTGATGGTGACATCCGAAGATTTCCGGGAAGAACATACGCACACTCCGGCAGAAAAGCAAACTTCGATAAAGCAGTCGAAGATGTTGCAAAGTCCTGGCTGGATATAACAACCTTTGACACCTCAATTCTCTCGATGAATTCGCTGAAACTCAAAAATAAATTTGGGCAAGTTGTTGGACAACGAATAACCAAACCAAGACTCACCAGACTTCCTTGAACATGACCAATCAATCGATAGCATAAGGGTAAGTTTAACCGCATAAATGGAGTGAACTTTGAATACTCTGTGTATGATAAAAAAACGAAATACGGATGGATCGCGAGGAAAAAGAATGACAAGATATACAGGAATGTTGACAGTTTTATTGGTTGCGATGTTTGTACTTACAGCTTGTGGTGGGGTAAAAGTAGCAGAACCACAGGCTAGATTCACAGACACAAAAACCGGTGAGACTATCACAGATTCAGTTGAACTTCTGGAAAAAGCTAAAACGGACAACCCCAAAGAGTACACACTTCTCTACGAACTTTCCAAAAAAAATCCAGAACTCAAAGAACAGTTTATCGACATAAAATCAAAAGAACTATCTGAAGAAGTAAACATTGAAATCATCAGCGATTCTTCTGGAAAACTTTCTGAGACAGAATTTTTAAATCTACTCAAAGAAAAATACAACATCGAAGTAAACCCCACCGCAACCCTTCAAGCATACTATTCTGCACTGGCAGAAAGAGAATTCAGAGCTGCATTTGATTTTCTTGATCCAACAGGCATCAAATATGCAAAGTATGGAAATCCAGATTCTTTTCAGGTTGAGTATTATGACTATTCCTCCAGCTTAAAAATCACATCTGTAAAAATTGAACAAATTAAATTCAACGATTTGGGTGACAGCCCAGTGATAGAGATTGGATACAGGATCCATGGATTCTCAGTGGTACAACCTGAAATGAATGAAACTCCAGAACAAGAAGATATTCTTGACCCGAAAAATATGCCAAAAACCATGGAAGAGGCAGACTCCAAGACAAGATATTTGGAAGAAAAAATCGATGAGAACTGGGAATACATGGAGTCTGGTGTTGCCTGGGCAACCCTTACCGCCAGAAACAACAAATGGTTTATTCATGACATGCCTTGATATCGAACCCAAACAGCATTGGCTTTCTGCATCTGCTTTCATTCACTCCATGATCACATATCTTGGAGCTGGTTTCACGGATGTTCAGGTTGACGCAATTTCTGGGTTTGCATTTAGAAATGCTATCTGGGACGGGTTGCTTCCCGGTGCTTTCAATTCAAGCTTTCACTGGTACGATGCATTCCAGTCTGCATTTGACAGACTTGGATTTCTGGTTGAAATAACTCTAACTTGGGGCGGTCAGAAGTGCTATGATAAATACAAGAATTATGTTTGGGATAAAATCTCCAAAAGCATAGAATCAAAAAAACCGGTTCTTATCTGGGAAAGTTTTGAATTTGCATTGGTTATCGGCATAGATAATGACAAGCTGATAATAAATGGAATCTCTGGCAGAAAAACATTAAACAAAACAGATTTTGGAAATGGTGATATTCCCTCAATATTTGCAATTTTTCCAATAAGGAATCTTGAAATATCAGTGAAATCATCGGCATTGATGACGCTAAGAACAGCGGTTACGGTTGGTTTGATGGACAAACCGCCATACGCCTCCCATCTTCATCCCGCTCAGGGAATTTCTTCCTACAAAAAATGGCAGGAAGAGCTGGAAGGTGAATTTAATCTCTTTGGAAACGCTCAATATATCCGGATTCTTCTCCAGGCACGCAGGTCATCAGCGTTGTACCTGGCAGAATCTGCTAAAGCATTCAAGGGTTTGCCACAAAACCTTTTGCTCAGAGCATCAGAAAGATTTGCCCAGGTTCACGCAAAACTTGTAAAAATGGCAAAGCTCTTCCCGTTTCCAAAAAAGGATATGACCTATCCGGACCCGGATATGGAAGAAGCAAAAAATTTACTTGAGGATTGTCATATCATGGAAACCGAGGGACTCAACCTCATGGCAACAGTGATAGAACATCTTGATGCACAGGTAGATATTGAAGAAACTTCTTGATCTTCATGTCCACACCGGACTCTCTCCTGACGGACAAGGAAAACCTCAAGCCCATTACGATAGAGCTGTCGAACTGGGCTTAAGTATTATTGGATTTTCTGACCATCTCGATTATGAACACCACAACAATCACTCAGAAAATCGAAGAATTCTTGGACTTATCAATGAAAATTTTCATTCTTTAGAAACAGTGGATACATGCAAACCACTTCTGGGAATTGAGCTGGCATATCAGCAGGAATTTGAATCCACCGCTCAAGAAGATATTTCCATAATCCCTGAGCTGGATTTTATCATCGGCTCTATCCACGAAATAGACAAACTCGGATTCTCGGGTGGACCAACGGTTAAAGAGTTTTTTAACAAACACAGAAAACACTGCTTCACTAAATATTTTGATACACTTGCCGGATTTGCTGAAAACGGAATCTATGACGTGGTTGGTCACTTCGATATTATCAAAAGGTTTTCAAATCTTCACGGATACACCTTCAAACCAACAGAGTATAAATCAATAATTCAGGATATTTTATCGGTCATTATCAGTCGCGATAAAGGAATTGAGATAAACGCTTCAGGGGTTTATCAACCTCCAAAAGAACCATTTCCTGATTACAAAATTGTTGAATGGTTCTTTGAACTTGGTGGAAAATGGTTGACAGTTGGTTCAGATTCTCACACACCAGAAAATGTTGGAAGAGGATGCAAGGAAGCAATGATGAGACTTTCTCAAATTGGAGTTGATGAAATAACATATTTTGAAAAACGAAAACCACAGATTGTAAAACTGATTTAGAACCAAATGCCCTACTTGTCCGTATAAAGAGTAAAGGAGGCAAGATGATGAAAAAGATAACAGTAGCAATAGTCGTAACACTCGTGGTGTTGATGATGGCACCGATACTGGTAAGTGCTCGCTCAAGCGAGATAGTGATACCTGATGGTCCGCTCCATCCCGGAAAACTCTCAGAGGTGGTGGTCATTGTTCGTGAGGTCGGAACAAAAGCCCTGGTAGCAGAAGCAGAAGTAACCTTAACGGGTTGCGGTGTAAACATGCACAAACTCACAAGCTACAAGGGTGAGGCAGTTTTTGCTGTCGTACCAACTGAAACGGGCAAAATCAAGGTAACAGCCAAGTATGATGGTATGATACCAACCAAGGCTGAGATTCCAGTTGTCCCGGATAAAAGCTCACCAACACTTGGTCTTGATCCACAGGTAACACCGACATCAACCAAACAGCTAACGGTAACTGGGAAAACGAATCCAGGGGTCTCTGTGTATGTCAACAAGGTCAAAGCTGCCGTTGATGCCAAGGGAAATTTCTCTGCAACAATCGCCCTTCAAGAGGGAAAAAACACAATCATGGTTAAAGCAAGCAACGATTACGCAACAACCATAAAACAGTTTGACATGATATTGGACACAGTGAGTCCGTCCATGATTCTGGAGACTAAACTTGACAAAGAACACTACGTCGACATAGACACTCTCATGATAAGGGGTCGTGTTGAACCCGGCTCTCAGGTGACTGTGAACGGCATCAAAGCAACCGTCGTGAATGATATTTTTGTTGTTGAAATTCCCGTAACCCTCGGTCATAACAAAGTTCATATCGAGGCAGTCGACAGAGTTGGCAACGTAGGCACTCTCGACAAAGAATTTGATGTCTGGACAAGAACAGAGGTCAAGGTTCAGATTGGTTCTGATACTGCGTTCATAAATGGTGAAGCCACAGCACTTGATGCTCCACCCCAGATAGTCGATGGTCGAACAGTTGTCCCACTTCGTTTCATCGGTGAAGCTTTTGGAGCAGAATTTGAGTGGATTGGTGAAACAAAAACTATCACCATAACTCTCGGAAGCGACACCATAATCCTTCAAGTTGGCTCAAAAACCGCAATCGTCAACGGTGAGATTCAGACACTTGATGTCCCACCACAGATTGTTGCCGGCAGGACCATGGTTCCTTTCCGATTCCTTGGTGAGACACTTGGCTGTGAACTTGAATGGGATGCAACTACAAAAACTGTAACCATGGTCAAGGAGACCATCCCCTGATACACCAGAAATAATTATTCAAACAAAATAATAAAACCCCACCGACAGAATCTACTGAAAGTGGGGTTTTTTTGTTGTTACGCCTGGTACCGGAGGCCGGACTTGAACCGGCACGATGTTGCCATCGCGGGATTTTAAATCCCGTGCGTCTACCAATTCCGCCACTCCGGCATAACCTCCGACAAAGATACATCGGTAAACCAATCTGGTCAAGCAAAGTTTAGTCAACTGAACCCGTCTTGAAAAAAATCAGATGTTAGTTAGTATTAACGTTATGAAAAAATATATATCAAAAGTTTCTGAATTGGTTAAGCATAATACGGGTGCATTTCTGTGGATTTTGTTTATTTGCGGGGGGTTGATGACACTTGTTGTGTTTCTTTTCAATAAGTTTGTGTTCAACACACAGGAATACATTTCAACCACAGGTATGGTGGGGACAAACGAATATATCACTGGGCAAGCAGGTGAAGTCTTCCTTTTTCTGTTGCTATCTATCCTGGTCATTGGCATTTTTTCTGCGTTTATTGAAGGTGGCTTTTTGAGCTATCTGAAAAAGGGGAGGCAAGAAAAAGACGAGTATGTGAATTTCTTCTTCAAATCAGCATTTGGAAAATGGGGAAGAATGATAGGTGCAACCATGATGCAATACCTCATGATGCTTGCTTATATCATTCCCCTTGCCATAGCCGTTGCAATTCTTATGGCAATATTTCAAATCTCTCCTGGTGGCGGAGCAGGTGGAGGCTCTGGGTTAATTATTGCATCCACACTCATATTAATCATTGTGATGGTGTTCACATATTTCATCACATTTGAAGCTGCCCTCAAAGATGAAACTGTGGTAGGTGAGTGGGTTTCGAATTCATTCAAGAAAGCAAAGAAAGTATTTTGGTTGATGTTTTTCTGGATATTTGTGATAATTGTTTCTTCATTACTGATAGGCGCGCTCAGACAATTTGGTGATCTATTGTATTATGGTTCATACTTCTTGATAAACCTAATATTCGGATATCTCACGGCATTTGTTTTTTATCCACTCTATAATTTGGCTACAGAAAGATGGTTGGCCGACAGAGCAGAGAAAGGGCAAATGGATGAGATGGACAGAAAAATTCTCGAATCTCATTACAAGAAACTCAGGAACGAAGAGAACAAAAATCCTGACGCAAGCGGATTTTCAGAATAATTGAAATAAACATTCTTTGGGGATGAGGATCAGAATTTGATTCCTTGTCCCCATTCAAAGCACCTCTTTTCAACAAAAAACAACAAATTATTAACTGAAAACGTGAATCACACAGAAATTCCATTTGACACGTTAACACTCACTGAATACAATAAACTTCATGAAAAAATATATAAATAACGTTATATCGTTGATTTCCAGAAATCCATCAGCATTTTTTATCATTCTACTTATTATTATTGGCTTCACTCTCCTTCCGTACTTATTATTTTCTGGTTCGCTTGGTCCAGGTATGACACCAATGCCAAACCCATACGGGATGTTCCAGTCTCCAAATGTTGGGGCAGGTACAGGCGTAGCCCCACAACTTGGTAATCTAGTCGGATTATTATTTCTGTTCGTGATAATCTTGATAGTGATTACATCGTTCACCACAGCAGGATTTCTCTCATACTTAAACTCGAAGAAAAACGAAGACAACCATGTGGCATTATTTTTCAATATGGGACTTAAAAAGTTTGGTCGTGTGCTGGGTGCATCGTTACTTCAGGCACTTCTAACCTTTGTGATCGGGCTAATAGTCGGGCTGATTCTAGGACTGATCTTTTTCTCAGTTTTTATGTCGGGGAATATCAGTGGCATACTCTTTGTCGCTTTCATTATCACGTTTGCGGTAACAGCTGTCGCACTATTTTTCATGTTTATGATGTACGAAGCTGCATTAACTGACACACCAGTTTTATCAACCATCGGTATATCTTTCAAAAAAGCAAAGAGTGTATACTGGAGTCTATTTGGATTAGCACTGCTTCTAGGTATTGTTAATTACATAATCTTATCACTTGTTTCGGGATTATATGTGGCATTAATTATCAGTATAGTAATAACTGTTCTCTCTCAAGCTTTCCTGTTCTACCCACTCTACAAACATGCATCAGAACTTGTTGGTGATGAATCAGAAATAAGCAACGAATCAACAGAAGGAACTACCTGGTAAAAATAACACAACATGATTGGTAAATCACTAGATTTCTTATCAACTGCACTGAAGAGATGGGGGTCAGAGCTGGCTCTGATAATCGTAGTCTGCTTCCTCATCTCTCTGCTATCCCCTGCAATCAACCTTGCAATTTTTGGAAATGACCCCTATCAAATAAATAACCAAACAGAGGAAGTCACAAGAAGCTCAAGAAAGTCCGTAAAAATAAATGAAATATCGATAGAAAAACAGGCTTTCAACGAAGTTTTTACTGGGACATATCTCTTCGAAGAATTATTGGAAACACTTGGTTCATTTGATTATGAAGGCGGAATTACTTTCAATCACGAACTTGACCTGAAGGTACAGCTTGTTTTGTGGTTAATCTGGCGATGGGTACTCATTGGGCTTGTCTGGTTTTTGCTTGTTTTACCATATATTCTCTGTGGTCTTGTGAACGTGTTCACTTCAAAATCTGACGAGAATTCTGGTCTTGTCACTTTTTTCCGTATCAAACTCTCTCAATATGTTCGAATGGTTGGAATAATGATTCTCATCACAATCAGAACTTTCATCGCTACAGCATTTCTTTTTGCATTTTGCTACACTGTCTCTGTAATTGTTTTTGGCAGGTTGGAATTGTGGATAATTCTTTCTGTTGGGTTGTATGCGATGATTTATCGCAGTGCCAGATTCATGCTTGCCCCATTTTATGTGATGAACACTGACTATTCACCGGGGAAGTGTTTGGTTTTAAGTTGGAATCGCTCTGCCAAATATTTCTGGACATTGTTTACATTTTCAATTTTTCCTCTTGGCTTTGGGATTCTCCCGTTGCTCATGTCCAGCCACAGCTTTGGTGGTTCCCAAATTATCTTCACACTTATAATCACTTTCACCGTGATTCTAATCACTCCCATCGCAGACAAAGAATTAAAATTGAATATTCTCATTGACCAGAAATCATAGACAGCTATACTCCAGGGTATGAGCAACACACAACTATCGTTAACATTTCTGGGAAGATTTATCAGAGAGAGAACAAGTGATTTTCTGATGATATGGCTTGTCTCAGCATTGTTTCTACTGATTCCAAGTATTATTTTCTGGGTAACACAAGGTGGAATTGTTAGTTCTCAGGTCATGATCTCTGAGATTTTTGAGTTCGGTTCAACCCAGATAAAAGCAGGGGTTCCATTCCTTCAGGCAATCCCACCTGCCATGTGGAAAACGTTGACTATAATAATATCTCTAAATGTGTTCAGCTTCCTCATTGTTTTCAGTTTCATCCAGGGCGGGATCGCAAACTATCTGACACAAAAAGAATCAAATTCCAAATCAGCAATCTCCCAATTCCTAAAGGCAGGCTGGAAAAATCTTTGCAGAATGATGGGGGTAAACCTTATGATTGCGATTATACTCTTGCTCTCCTTTGCTGTTGGATTTGGACTAGGAGCTTTGGTATATGTCATAGCTGGTTTGCTCATATTTATTATTTTAGTGGTCGTTGTTCTTTACGTTTATATCCGATTTGCCTTCACACCATTTTGTGTGGTGGTCGAAAAAATATCCTGGTTTTCTGCCCTTGGTTCCTCGATGGATAAAACAAAAATGTTCACCGGGATTGTGGCTGGAATCGTCATTGTAACTGCAATCATGACAAAAGTTTTTTTCAATCTGACAGGGAATCTTCCCCTTGTCACAGAATTAATTAGCTCCCTGATCCTGATCATCCAACTCACCTTGCTCGCACCATTATACCTGAAAGCAGTCAAATAGAAATGGCTGAACAATTTGCTAGATTTATTTCAGTCCTGATTGAAATAAAAGACAGGTGCCTCAAGAGTTGCATTATTGTTTTTGGAATCATGATAGCGGTTTCATACCCACTCACATTCTTTGTTCAACGAATCATGGCAAAGCTTGTTGGGTCTGGATGGGGCGGTCTCTCTCCCTGGAGACTCTGGAGTGATAGTCTTTTTGGAGAAATCATAAGAGGTGGAATCCCAGTTATTGCTGAAAGCGGGGAGAGTACAGTATTTTTCAAAGCAATGAATAGCGGAATTCAAGTGTTCCTCACTCTCACCATACAGATACTTTTGGTCGGGTTTGCAAGCTGGGTAATCATCAAACTTCTCAGAAACAAGGATTCGCTCAGTAAAGCAATTACCTCTTCTGTTAAACCCTCTATGAGATTTTTAGGGGCAATGTGGTTGACGCTCTCGCCAATTCTTTTTGCTGGACTGATTGGTACATTCGTTCAAATCTATGTTGTTACTCCGGATTTCATCAATAATAATACGAGCTTCATACCATGGTCAATCGTCGCATCTGTAACCGTTATCTTTTTGGTTTTTGTATTCCTGAGAATCACATTTCTCAGCTATATTCGACTTGAATCATCCGAAAGATTATTTGACAGCATCAAGTATTCAATCCACATCAGTTCTGGAAAAGTAATACTGATAGTTTTGGTTATAGCTCCGATTATTCTGCTCTCGATGACAATCACCTATTTCACCGACTATGCAACTTCAAATCAATTCATCAGAACTGTCGCATCTCAGTTGGGAATTCTTCTCGTTGTTATCGTTGAGACAGCACTATTTATCTCGCTTACCGACAAACAGAAAAAACCGGGTGACGAAATAAAGAAGGAATTGCTGGGATAAAAGGATTGGTCTAAAAAGATGGAGGCGACGAGGGGATTCGAACCCCTGAATAATGATTTTGCAGACCATCGCCTTAGACCACTTGGCCACGTCGCCTCACTGACAGACAACTATATATGGGGTTGGGAGTAAAATCAAGAAACCATTTTTTGGCTGGGGAATTATTGCTTTTGTCATTCCGCACCCCTCGTTATTTTATAATACTCTTTTGTCATCCCACATCCATCCTCGTCATTCCGCACTCGATGCGGAATCCAGGGTGCTATCAAAGCGTGTGAATATTTGTATGGAACAGAAATCCTGTCTGGTTGATTGTTGGTTTTTCAGAATTTGAATTCAATTCCTTACCTCCTGGATTCCCGCGTAAAGCGGGAATGACGAAGAGTATGGCGACCTATTACTGGATATATCATTCAAAAGAAAAAGCACCTAAGTAATCTGTTGCTTCGTTCAATTCCAAATCTTGGATACTCTTAAGAATAATGCGTAAACACTCAAGTTCTGATTTACCCTCCGAATATGTAATATCAGTCTCTTTTATAATACTGGGAATCTTAATTTTCCTTACTCCCAATTTTCTTAATATTTTATAAATTACCCTCAGAGGAGGCATTATTATTGGTATAATCTTGAATTTCTCATTTTCAGATTGGTATCTTTCAACACCTGCAAAAAGCTCTTTGTATACACCACTACCAGTATTTTTTATCTTTTCAGTAAACGATTCAGTAATGAAGTATACAACTACTCTTGAATTCTTTATTTTAGCCAAATATTCTTCTGAACAAGGCTTTCCTACAATACTATCGTTTTCATAAAACCAACAATCATAGCCTATAACTTCTAATGTCTTTTGAAATTCATCTATGCGCTTACGGTCTTCGTGTGCACAACTTAGAAAAATTATTTTGGGTGCTTGCAATTTTTTTATTTCTTCAATATCTCTTTTTCTTTTTTCAATCTGAGCCTTGAGCAACGTTAAGTCGTAAGTGCAATACAAGTCATTTGGATCACCTGAGCCTGAATTTACTGATACACCACCCTGCCGAATAGGCACTTCGAGTTTTCCGTTGAACCATTCTACATCTGGGAAATTGGTACATCTTTTTTCATATCGATCTCCCGTCCTGATGTCATTAAGAAGATTGTCAAAATCAAGAATATAATCTTCATCATCTTTGATTAACCATTCAACCTTTTCTCTTCTTAGAAAAGCATTGAATTCCTCCCAAAGCTGTTCACGATTTGCATTTGGATTATTTACAGGAATATCAAAATACAGAACAATACCCTCCTCATTACCCTCCATGTATGACCAATCCATATACACCCAAAACCGTTCCTTCCCAAAATCACTATCAAGTTTATATTCAATCGTAAACATACCCTAAAGCCTCCTCTGATTTCATTTCAACAAGTACACATTTTATTTCTAAAGACTAATATTGTCAAACTAAGAAAATAAGGACTTGTCATTCCTGAGAAAACAGAAATCTTGTCTAGTTGATTGTTGATTTTTCAGAATTTGAATTCAATTCTTTAATCTCCTGGATTCCCGATTTCTCAGGAATGACAATCATAGCAAGATGAATATCGATAACCTGTAGGAATCCTTGTCCCCGCATAATAAAAAAGGGAGTCAGTTCATGACTCCCTTTTTGTATTTTCAAAAATAAATAATAACTATCTGGTTACTGTCCTACTTCTCCAAACCAAACTTCGCAATATTTCCATTAGCAATCTCTTGGATGCCAGCAATAAATGCTTTGCCTTCGTCAGTTTTGAATAAATGACGGTAGCGTTTCTGGAGTTCAAGGTATCCATTAACTGGAACTTTTTTGATCTTGCCAACTTTGATTAATTCACCGTTTTCATACTCAAGAACGGGGAACAATCCGGTGTTGACTGCGAGTTTTGCAATGTTGATTGTCTGGTCAGATTCAAAAGCCCAACCAAGGGGGCAGGGAGCATGGAAGTGGATGAATGATGGACCAACATGTTCAACGGCTTTTTTTACTTTACGTTCAAGGTCTCTTGGATTTGCGAGAGAGCATGAGGCAACATATCCCACACGATGTGCAAGAGCGATTGCCATGAGGTCTTTTTTGCGAGTTGGATTTCCATAGGAAACTTTTCCAGCAGGGGATGTGGTGGTTGAGGCTTTGAAAGGAGTGAGTGATGAACGCTGAATTCCAGTGTTCATATAAGCTTCATTGTCAAGACAGACATAAAGAATATTGTGACCACGTTCAAACATTCCAGAGATAACACCCATTCCAATGTCGGCAGTTGCACCATCTCCACCGATTGCAACAACCTTAACATCGGTGCGACCTTTGGCTTTGTATGCAGCTTCAATTCCACTTGCAACACCTGCAGAATTCTCAAACAGAGAGTGAATCCATGGAACTTCCCATGAACTCTGCGGGAATTTGGATGTGAAAATCTCTGAGCAACCGGTTGCGTTCGCAACGATTGAGTTTGAGCCGATTGCATCAATAATCATTCTCATTCCAAGTGCTTCACCACAACCAGCACAGGCGGTATGACCAGGAGCAAGGAGATGCTTTTTCATTAACTTCTCTTTTAGATTATCCATTATGCTTCCTCCAGAATGTCATGTCTTACGCCAATCCATTCACTGTGATGTTTTCCTGGATTGGGTTTGTTGACCAGTTCTTCGATTGTTGCAACATTGATGTCTCTTCCACCAAGTCCATAAATATAACTGTCGATTGGTGGTTGACCGTCTGCTCCATACATGGCACTACGAACTTCGGCACCAAGAATCTCACCAAATCCAGCTGACATTGCACGGTCAAGAACGATAACACGTTTTTTACCGGCAAGTGCTTTTCTGATAGCATCTGCTGGGAATGGTCTGTAGGTTTTAATCTTGAGAACGCCAACCTTCTGACCTTTTTCTCTCAGATAATCGGTTGCCTCTTCAAGTAATCCTGTGATTGAACTAAACGCAACAACCACGGTTTCAGCATCATCAAGTTTATATCCCTGGGTTAGTCCGCATGCTTTTCTTCCAAACTGTTTCTCAAACTCAGCAGATACTTCCTCGATAACTTTTACAGAATCAACATTTGCCTTGTGCATTGCATATCTGACTTCCATGTGATAGGCAGGTTCGGTGAATGCACCCATGGTACATGGTTTTTTTGGATCAAGTTCCTGGAATGGCACATACGGTTTCAAGAACTTGTCAACCTGTTCCTGAGTTGGAACATCAACCGGTTCATATGTGTGAGTGATGAGAAATCCATCAACGTTTACCATCACTGGAAGCTGAACCCTTTTGTCCTCTGCAATTTTGAATGCGATCATGTGCATATCGAGTGCTTCCTGAGCATCTTCTGCAAACATGATGATGAATCCAGAATCACGAAGTGTTACAACGTCCTGATGGTCTGTCCAGATTGAGAGTGGAGCAGAGAGTGAACGGTTTGCAACACACATGACCAATGGAAGTCTCATTCCAGCAACGTTAAAGAGAACTTCTGACATGAGGATGAGTCCCTGTGATGTGGTTGCTGTGTATGAACGAACGCCGGCAGCCTGAGCACCAAGAACAACGGATGCCGCACCAAATTCTGACTCGGTGTTTACAAATTCACACAAGAGTTTTCCGTCGGCAACAAACTTTGCCAAATCCTCAACAATGTGAGTCTGTGGTGTGATTGGATAGGCTGAGATTACTCCAGGTCTGCAAAGTGCTGCACCTTCTGCAATAGCCATGCTTCCTTCAATAAATACCTTTGCCATTACCTGACCTCCAGAACCATTTCAATACAATTCACAGGGCAAACCTGGACACAGATTCCGCAACCTTTGCAATAATCAAGGTCTGCATCATATTTATGTTCACGATCTCCGTAAATAATAAACTCCGGGCAATAGGTTTCACACTGGGCACATGCTGTGCATTTTTCTTTGTCAAATTTTGGGGCATAATTTCTCCAGGAACCAGTTTTGTTTTCTCTGGTTGTCCCTGGTTGAACAATGATACCCGGTCTAATGATTACCTTGCTCATTCTATTTTGCCTCCTTTGCTTCATTGAATGCTCTTCTGCATGCCTTCGCATTCTTTTCACCAAGCTCACCTGAGAAGCGATGTCGAACAGCTTTTTCAACTGAATCAATTGAAACAAGCCCGGTAGCTCCTGCAAATGCACCAATCATGACAGTGTTTGGGATTGGTTTTCCAAGCTCCTCAACTGCGATTGACGTTGCATCCAGCGTGATTACTTTTGACTTCGTTTTCAGTCCAAGTTCAGCAGGAGTCTTCGTTGTGTTGACAACTACTAAACCATCATCACCAAGACCATGAAGAACATCGACCACCGCAAGAAGCGTTGAGTCCTGAACAATCAGATAGTTGGGTGTTTCAATCTGAACCCTCGTACGGATTTTTTTGTCATCCACACGAGCAAACGACATGACGGGAGCACCCTTTCGCTCTGAACCAAAACTTGGGAATGCCTGGGCGAATTTGCCATCATAAAATGCTGATGTAGCCAGCAACTCAGCGGCAGTAACTGCACCCTGACCTCCTCTTCCATGAATTCGAATCTCTTTCATATCACCACCTTTTTTAGGTTTTATTGCTAGAGTAGTAACGTCTGGATTCTAGACAATTGTTATCATATACAGATGGATTTGTTTGACAAGTCAAAAGTGAGAAAGGAAAGATTTACAAAAAAATATGCGTGAGATGAGAGAACTCACCCCACGCATAAACACACTGATATTCTCCAGATTTTTATCTGGCTGAATCTACTCCTGAATGGTGGATATGCCTGTAGAGACCATACACCACCAAACACAACCCAACAAAGCCAAGCACTTCATAGAGAGACATTGCCCACTTATAAGCGATAGGCACGAAGTGATTGTCAAGCAGGAATACGAAAATAATGGAGATTATCATCGCAATTCCAATTGCAAAAAATCCTGTTGTAAAGTACTTTGTAGTCTTTTCAAAATGTGAACCCTTGAAGTGTTTGTAAACAAGTATCGAAAACACAACCATTGCAATAAGAACGCCAATAATCAATGATTTTAAAATGTAAACGGGTAATCCAACACTGGCTTCAGGCATTTAAGCTCTCCAATTTTTTCTTGGCAGTTCGGTCAAGTAGCACCAATCCAACCAACATTGCGATCAGACCAACAACCGAGACCATTTCGTTCAAGCTTCCGAGTCTACCATTTCCGGTAATATTTGAAATTATTCCAAACACTTTTCCAACAGCAATAAACGGAAAACCAATCGACAAAAACAGAGCCAGCACCCCAAATATTGACTTTTTGTAGTGTCTCACAAGGTTCAGAGAAAACATGAAACCGACGACACAAACGATCACTATCAGCGATTTCACAACGGTATTCACCAACAACATAGTTTGCATAAATTACTCCTTTTGCGTTTCTAGCTTTTAGAATCAGCTGGATTATGGTATGAATATACCAGAATTGTTCAATTAAATTACTACGGATGGGAATAGTACTTTTGACTTTGGATTGGGGGTGGTCAATCCCCTCTTTTCAAGGGGATCAAATTTTCACGCTGTGAAAATTGGGGGGGGGTTCTTACAAGATTTCAGGTGTTAGAATTTTGAACCTTCGACTGGATATTATGGAGTTTGAATTTCTTTTATACCAGCACCTTCTATGAATTGTCCAAAGGTGTTGCGCTTGACTGGGTATTATGATATTTGTGTTGAGTGGGATTGGATAACTGAATTAGACTTTATACTATTTTTTACTACTACCATCATCCATAATAGCTGATAACGGTTTATCCAGTTCTTCTTTTATTTCTTTAGCAATATCCAATAACGATTTGCTGACTGAGTCTAATATTTGTGAATTTCTATTCATTAGTTTTTCTACTGTTATGTTATTTTTTGATTCCTTTATACTAAAATATTTAGGATTTTTTATTCCATTTAGACAACCTATCCTGTTGCTGTTGTTGAAAATATTTTCAATATTCTTCAACAGAGATTTGCACCTATCGTATAACTCCACAGCCATATAAATATAACCTCTGACAATACTATTGTTCAACACTCTAATGCTTTCGTTACATTGGTTTTGGTAATCAACAACTAAGACGGTTTCTAGCTCTATAAAAGCAACTCTATTATCTTTTGGTTGTCTGAATAAATTTAGCACTTTTGCTTGTGATTTGTTTGGTATTTTTCGGTCTTGCATTAATAATTCTGCGTCTACTATATCCACTGAGTCATCATCAAAGCCAAAGCTTACCGGTCCATTTTTGATATCTTTTGCATAACCAAATGCACTAACAATATTATGGTACAGTTCCTGGTAAAATGCATTTTTACATCTTACATATTCTGCATAAGCTAGTTCTGCTTTGGTTTTCTTGTACTCAATAGAAACCATTTCCCTGATTGTAACTTTAATACTATAACGGGACACCAAAAAACTAACGAAACCGGTCAATACAGCTCCAAGTACTGCAACAACGATAGGCATTGCGTCTAGCACACTCTCTGGCATAATATCTCCCTTCCATGGCGGAGAGAGGGGGATTCGAACCCCCGATGCAGGAAACCCCACACTCCTGATTTCGAATCAGGTGCCTTCAACCGCTCAGCCATCTCTCCACGTGTGAGTTTACGTTTTGTGTGTTGGTAGTCAATTAGATACATCGTCATTCCGGTTTATGCTCCCCTTTTTCAAGGGGAGATGTCCGCTTTTTGCCCTCCTTTGTCATTCCGCACTTGATGCGGAATCCAGGGTTCTTGGAGCTGAGTACACATTTATGAAAAACAAAAAACTTATCTGATTCAACAATTGTTTTTCCAAAATATGAATACGCTTTTTTGCTACCCTAGATTCCCGTTTTTACGGGAAAGACGTAGAGAGAGACAGGAAATAAGAATAACGTAGGGGAGGGTTTCAAACCCTCCCCTACAAACATTAAAATATCAAAGGATATTCATTAAAGATTATACAATTTCCGATTATCAAGAAAACGAATCGGTCCAGTCCCCTCACCGTGTGCAACTTCCTCCAAAATCCTGTCAAATTCATCAAAATGAGAGTCAGCATAATCTGCAAGGTGGAGAGCCAGTGCCTCTCTTGTCATCGGTAATTTTGGTGAACCATACTCATAAAATCCATGATGAGCAATCAGGCAATGTTCAAGGTTCAATCTGGTTTCTTTGTCCAGTGAAACCTTTTCAATCATCGGTCTTACAATCTGAATTCCCTGGATAATATGCCCAAGCAGATCACCATCAGCGGTTCTTGCAAAGCTTACATCCCAAGTGTTTTCCTGAATTTTTCCAATGTCATGGAAGAGAGCCGCAACAATGAGGAGGTCGCGACTTATGTTGGGATACCTGCTTGCCATGTCCAAACAGAGATTCATCACACCAAGTGTGTGATGAGCAAGCCCACCAAGATAGGCATGATGAAGGTTTACAGCACCTGGTGCTGTTTCAAATTTTGAAAAAAGTTCTTCGTCAGAGAGAAAAAGATTTACGAGTTCCTTGAGTTTTTCATCTTTGATAATTTCCAGATTTTCCTTTATCTGGGTTATTATATTTTCAACTGAAACAGGTGAAATCGGAAGAAACCATTTGCTGTCATAGTTATTTGGATCGGCAACCCCAACTCGCTCTGCAACAATCTGAACTTTGTCGTTATACTCCTCGGTTTTTCCTTTTATACGGACGACCTGATTTCTCTCAAAGTCTGTTCCCCACTTGGTTACTCCCTCTTTCCACATCACAGCATCAGCTCGACCTGTGCTGTCTGAGAGAACCATGCTCAAAAATGGATCACCATGTTTTGTCAATTTTTCAGCTTTTCTTACAAGGACGTAATATCCATCAACTTCCATTCCACTTTTCATTTCTCCAATGAAATTATGTTTGTTCATTTTTTTCTCCTTTTATTTCTGAAAAATTCTCTTATCAGGTTTGATGATTCTTCTCCACCGTCAACATGGTGCACCCTTGCACTGTGTCCAAAAATTGGGTGTACTGCGAGATTCATTCGGGAGCCACAGGCTCCGTCTTTGTGGTCATATGCTGAAAAATAAATATTTGAGATTCGTGAGAGAAGGATTGCACCAGTGCACATCGGGCATGGTTCAAGGGTTACATAAATTGAACAATTCGTCAAACGCCAATCACCAATGGTTTTTGCTGCATCTTTGATTGCAAGAATTTCTGCATGAGCGGTTGGATCCGAGTTTGTCAGTGTATGGTTGAAAGCTTTACCTATCACTTCCCCGTCCCTCACAACAATTGCACCAACCGGCAGTTCTCCCTGCTCTCTGGCAAGGTATGCCTGTTCAAATGCAAACTTCATGAATTTGGAAATCATCACTCTAAAAACTCCAGACAAAATATACGGTCGACAGGGTTCGAACCTGCAACCTCCTGCTCCGTAGGCAAGTGCACTATCCAGTTGTGCTACGACCGCGTTTCAGACTGTAAGCAAACTGATTGCTTTGTCAATGCGATTCAGACTAAGCTCACGACCCAGAACTTCCATCGTGTCAAAAAGCGGTGGCGTGGCCTTGCGTCCTGTGATTGCAATTCGGATAGGCATGAAGAGTTGTCCAGCATTCCATTCTAAACTTTCAACGATTTCTCGGCAGGTTTTTTCAAGTTCTGGTTCTATCCATTGCTCAACTTTTGAAAGTTTTTCTTTGACAATTCCAAGAGCAGACGCAACTTCTTCTTCAGTTTTTTTGGTTTTTTTGGTCAGCAAGATTTTATCATACGGGAGGTCTTTGAAGAAGAATTCAAACACTTCGGGGGCTTCTGCGAAAGTTTTTATTCGTTCCTGTTCAAGTGAGACAACTTTTTTCAGCCACTCGGAGGAAACATCATCAACAGGATACCCTGCGGATTTCAGGTAGGGTTTTACGGTTTCAAGGAATTTGTCAAGAGACATATCTCGTATATAAACACCATTCAACCATAACAATTTTTCTGTGTCAAAGATTGCATCCGATCTCTGAATTCTCTTCATGGAAAATGCCTGAACCATCTCCTCCAAGATCATTTTTTCCCGATCTTCACCAGGCGACCATCCAAGAAGTGCAATAAAATTTGTAACCGCCTGTGGTAAATATCCATCTTTTTTGAAATCACCGATGTAAACAGCCCCAGCACGTTTGCTCAGCTTTTTTCTATTTTTATCCATGATGAGAGAGAAATGCCCAAATCTTGGCAAATCATATCCCAAAGCATTAAATATCAGAATTTGCTTTGAAGTATTTGTGAGATGGTCCTGTCCTCGCAAAATATGGGTTATTTTCATCAGGTGATCGTCAATGACAGTTGCCAAATTGTAGAGAGGATCACCGTTTGGTTTTGCAATCACAAAATCATCAAACGCATTTGATTTTACCTCAATCTCTTCACGAATCATGTCTGTAAAAGTGATAGCCAAATCATCGGGAATTCGCAATCTGATTGCTGCTCGTTCCCCATCTGCTACTCTTTTTCTGGCTTCTGCTAAAGGAATATTTCTGCATTTGTTGTCATATCTGTAAATCTCGTGAGCTTTTTCGGCTGTTGTTCTCTTTTGAGCAAGCTCTTCTTTTGGACAAAAACAAAAGTATGCATTCCCGGATTCAAGGAGTTTTTCTATTGCATCATGGTAGAGATCCCCTCGTTCACTCTGCCTGTATGGACCAAAATCTCCACCTTTGTTTGGACCTTCATCCCAATCTATTCCGAGCCACTCAAAGCCTTCATAGATGGCATTTTCTGACTCTTCAGTGGATCTTTCTTTGTCGGTATCATCAACTCTGAGGATAAATTTTCCACCATTGTTTCTTGCAAAAAGATAGTTGAACAAACCTGTTCTTGCATTGCCGATGTGGAGTTTTCCAGTTGGGGATGGGGCAATTCTAACCCTTACTTCATCTGACATGTTGACCTCTTTATTTGTTTTTTTATGCTTTTGACAAAAAGAATTCATCTTCTTTTTTGTCTACCTTGATTGTATCACCAGGGATGAATTCTCCAGCTAAAGTTTTTTCAGCGATGGGGTCTTCAATCATGTTTTGGATTGCTCTGACCAGCGGTCTTGCTCCAAGCTTTGGATCAAAGCTCTTTTCAACAAGTGCCTCGATTGCCTCTGGCGTGAGTTCAACCTTGAGACCCTCATCGACAAGATTTTCACTGAGTCTTTCAATCAGAAGCACTGCAATTTGACCCAGCTGTTCCTTGCTCAGGGAACTGAAATGAACCACCTGGTCAAGCCTGCCAAGAAATTCTGGTCTGAAAATCTTTTTGATGGCATCATCCAATCGGTTTCCTTCGAGCTTGCTGTCCATCTGTTCAGAAGAGGAGAAACCAAGACTCTTTGCACCCTTCCACTGGGTTCCGACATTTGAAGTCATGATGATTATTGCATGTCTGAAGTCGACCAGTCGACCCTTGGAATCTGTGAGCCTGCCATCATCCATTATCTGAAGCAGAATGTTGAAAACATCCTGATGTGCTTTTTCAATCTCATCTAACAGGATGACGGAGAAGGGTCTTCTTCTGATTCTTTCAGTGAGCTGTCCGCCCTCTTCAAAACCAACGTAACCGGGAGGAGCACCAATCAATCTTGAAACAGCATGTCGCTCCATGTACTCAGACATGTCAAGCCTGACTATTGATTTTTCAGAACCAAACAGATGGGTGGCTAGAACCCTTGCAAGTTCAGTTTTTCCAACTCCACTTGGACCAACAAAGATAAATGATCCGATTGGTCTGTTGCGTCCAGCAAGCCCAACCCTTGCTCTTCTGAGTGATTTTGAAATGGCAGAAACAGCTTCCTCCTGACCAATAATTCTTTCATGGAGAATTTTTTCAAGAGACAGCAGACGTTCTTTTTCTTCTTGAACGAGTTGGGTAGTTGGAATTCCAGTCCACATTGCAACAATTTCTGCAATATCATCTGGTGTTACAACAAGGTCGAGTGCATCAACCTCTTTTTGCCAATCTGTTCGTTTCAGTCTAAGTTGGTCTTCAATCTCGCGTTCGTTGTCACGAAGTTTTGCAGCTTCTTCAAACTCTTGAGAATCAGCCGCTGATTTTTTATCTTCTTCAATCTCCTTCCGCTTCTTCTCAAGTTTTCTGATTTCTGGTGGGAGATTCAAAACGGATAATCTCACCTTTGCACCCGCTTCATCAATCAAATCGATTGCTTTATCCGGGAGGAAACGATCGGAGATAAATCTTGCAGACATCTTTGCAGATGCTTCAAGTGCCGCATGGCTGATTGTTATCTTGTGATGATTTTCATATCTTGGGGCGAGTCCGATGAGAATTTTTACAGTCTCTTCGACTGATGGTTCCTCAACCTTTATCATCTGGAAACGACGCTCAAGAGCGGAATCTTTTTCAATATTTTTTCGATATTCACCCATCGTTGTTGCACCAATGCACTGGAGTTCACCACGGGCAAGTGGTGGCTTCAACATGTTAGAGGCATCAATTGCACCCTCTGCTGCACCTGCTCCAACAATGGTGTGAATCTCATCGATAAAGATGATGATTTCCCCGTCAGATTTATAGATTTCTGCGAGGATATTTTTTACTCGTTCCTCAAATTCTCCGCGATATTTTGTGCCTGCAACAACGCTTGCAAGGTCAAGAGACAACACTCTCTTATCCCGCAACGGTTCTGGAACCTCTCCTGTAACAATTCTCTGGGAGAGACCTTCAACAATTGCAGTTTTTCCAACACCAGGATCACCAACCAACACGGGATTATTTTTTGTTCTCCGTGAGAGGATTTGGATTACCCGACTGATCTCTTTCACCCTTCCAACGGTTGGGTCAAGTTTTCCTTCCCTTGCCATCTGTGTGAGGTCTCTTGAATAATTGTCAAGTATCGAAGCAGGTTTTCCTTTGCCTGCACCTGAGAAATTCTGGGAAAGATTCTGTCTGAATGAATCAATATCGACATTCATATCTCGAAGGATTCTTGCGGCAAGCCCCTCTGCTTCCATCAGAATTCCAATTAACAAATGCTCTGGTGAAAGCTTTTTAACCCCTGAGTTTCTCATCTCTTTGTCAGCCATCTCTAAGGCTCTTTTAGCTCGTGCTGAAACCACAATGTGACTCTTCTGGACGGGACCTGTTGCTGAATTTCTGACTCCTCTTACCAGGGACACGACCCTGTCTCTCAACGCCTGAAAGTCAACATTCATTGCTTTGAGAGTTGAAACTGCAAAGCTTGACCCCTCCCGTGTCAGCCCCAACAAAAGGTGTTCCGTCCCAAGATAATCATTTCCAAGCGAGTATGCCTCATCTTGTGCAAGATAGAATACACGCTGTGTTTTCTCGTCTAAATTATTCCAGTTCATAGGAGTGATTCTATTGTTATCAAATTGTTTATCAAGTAAGTAATGTTGCTGTAGACACAAAAATAATTCCTGTTACAATGGGTTCAAATGGAAATAGATGATATAGTTAAAGGTTTGTGGAAGAGACGATTGCTGGTAAAGGTGTGGATTGCCTTTACAGCCATCACCTTTGTCGCAATGGTCTTATTCTTTATTCGATCTGGTGATGAGATAACTTCATACATTAACGTCAAAGATGGCAATGTTACCGTGTATGAAAAATCAACTGGAAGCTGGGATTCGACAGATATTGGACATAAACTTGGTCCGGGTAGCAAGATTAGAACCGCTTCCGCAAGTACTGCTGAGATCCGATTCGATGATGGTTCTTTCCTGCGTATGCTGGAAAATTCTGAGGTTCATATCCTGGCATTCTACTCAAATCCATGGCAGGGGATTCGGACTGTTAACTGGAAACAGGTACATGGAAATTATGTTGTAGATGCTGGTGGAAAGGTTTCACTCTATGAAATTGTCACAAAAACAGGCACCATCAGAATAGAGAAGGGTACGTGTCTGATAACAGACAATGAAGTAAAGCCACTGACAGAAGGTTGTATTGTTACGCACGAAAGTGGTGGCTCCACTCAAAGAATTCCCTTTGGAGAGAAACTCACTTTTTTTGAAAATGGTCGCTCAAATGTGAGTGCGGCGAGACTGAACAATAAAGATAAAGAGTTACTCCTACAGGCAAAACCAAAACTCATAATTGATGAAAGCTATATTGAAACTGAAGAGTCTGTTATTATCATCACAGGAGAAACAAATCCTGGCAACAAGGTCTCTGTTGATAACTTTAGCCCGGTTATCGCCGAGTCAAATGGTAGATTTGAAATAACAATCAACGATCATCCTTTCGGTAGAGTTGAACGTTTTGTTACCTCAGAAGATAAGGCAAACAGAGAGACCTCAAAGGCAATCACAATATTTCGCAAAAAGCCAAAAGAGATGACAGAGCACTCCCTGGAGATAATTTCACCCATAGACAACACCATCACAGACTCAGCAACCATAAAGATAACTGGAAATATCCAGGGTTCAGTTCGTCTGTTTATCGGCACAACTGAAATCACACACTCTGAAGGGATTTTTGAATACTCGTACCCATTATATGTCGGTAAACAGGTAATTGAGGTTTCATCGGTGGATGCAGACGGGAACAAGCTTCGAAAGTGGCGTAACGTAGAGAGGGTGAAGTCTTTAGAGCTTGCATCAATCTCAATCACATCTCCAAAAAAAGGGTTGAAAACCGACAATACAAACATCGACATAAGAGGAATCACCAACACAAAAAACGTCTTGTTCAAGGGAGAGAAGATCAATGTCGTAAATGGAGTATTCAAGGTAAACGTTCGACTTGATTACGGTAACAATATCCTGGTTTTTGTTGCGAAGGATGACGAACACAAACAGACTTCTGCTGAAATTTCAGTTTATCGAAAAAGATCGGATGCACCATCACCAACCATTCGAATTGATGACTACAAAAAAATAACGGACAGTAGTACAATTGTTATTTATGGTTCTGTAAAAAATACAAGCACCCTTACCTTTGGAGACGAAACGATCTCAGTCAGTCCTGAGGGAAAATTTCAAAAGAGTCTCTCGCTCAAAGAGGGAAAAAATCACTTCGAAATAATCGCAACCTCCAGTGGTGGGAATAGAACAAAAAAAGAGCTTGAGATTATCTGCGATCTAACAAAACCTGATCTATCAAAGCTCAAGGCAAGGAGAGACCCTACCACCGGTAACGTTACGATTATGGGAGAGATTGAAGCTCTCACAAAATTTTATGTTGAAGGAATTGACATGACCTTAGACGCTGTAACCGTGAATGCTGAAACAGGCATAGGCTCGATACTAAAAACAATCAAAAATCATACTGCACTATACATCAAAATCCAGGCGGTTGACCTTGCAGGCAACATCAACGAGAGGAGCATCCCAATTGAATCTGATAAAAAAACTCCTTAAAAATACATTTGACAGAGCACGAATTATTCTTCTGTCGGTTTTGATTCTTGAAGCAGTGGCATTCTTCTTCCTCCCAAAAATATTTGCAAAAACTGGTGGTATCCACTACAAAAATCTTCCAATACTTATAATACAATTTTTGAATGCTTTTGTGGCATATTACTATAGTTACAAAACAATGCAGAACTACGACTTTACCGATTACCACAGAAAAATCTGGCGATTTGTAATGTTTTCCATGTTCTTTTTGATGTTAGGTAGCTTAGTATCTATTCTCGTTATGTATGTATTCAAAGTATATGCGTCCAGACCACCAAGTTGGGCGGAGTGGTTCGGTCTGTTATGGGTTCTACCACTCTTACTGGTTGCAATTTTAAGAGAATATTCACTGGTTAAGACTGCATCACCTCCAAGCAAAATTATGAAAATTGGTCTTCCGGTTGTACTTGTTGTTTATGCACTTATGCTGGCTTTTGTCTCTCCAATTTTTGCACCAGGAGTATTTACAACTGCCGAGAGAATGATTTCACTCTGGAATATTGGATTTGCATTTGCCTGCATCATTGTTTCAATCGCGGTACTCTCTGAAATTCACAAAGGTCTGCTGTCGAGATCGTGGAAAATTATCACAACAGCAATTTTATTTTTCTCTATCAACTATGCAATTTTTCAATTCATGTCTGCAAGAGGAATCATAATCAACATTCCACTATTGCCCCTGTTATCTCAAGTTGGGACACTACTGATTATCCTTGCATCATATGTAGAGCTGAAGATGACCAGCTAAAACAAGCACAACAATAGCATTAATTTTGAGTAGTATGAGTTTTTATGTTATCATTACCTTCAGTCACCTTTGGAGGTAATGATAATGATAAAGCGTCTGGTTCTGGTTTTAATTGTGGTCTCTCTTGTTTTTTCAGGCACAGGTAATTTGATTGCAGATGAGATTGATTATTTTGAAGAGGCACTCACTGCATGTAATCTCACCCCAGAAGATGTCAGTTGGGATATGGATAAACTCAACCGACTGGGAAGTGATCCATTTCGGCTCTACTGGTTTGACGAAATCTGGTCAAAACCACTCCGAATTCCTCAAATCACAAGACAGATGACAGACAGAATCTCTGCGTGGAACAGTGGCGAAATGGGTGCAGAGCTGAAGATGAATTTTTATTATGGTGCAGGCAAAGTTGCCGGACGAATCGCAGGATTCATGGATGACTACCTGCCAGAATTTGATATTCCCGATGAAAATCCATTAACTGAATCACTCAAAAGTATTTATGAACTCGAAGGTTGGAGATGGGGAGACAAAACTGAGGAAATTATTTCTGGATATGAAGCAAAGTTGAATCCAGAAACGGCTCATCTTTTAGCTGAGTTTATCTGGTCTGCCAATCATCTGAAAACTGAACGAGAACGTGTTTTTGAAAATGTTGAATTGAATGATGCCCTTTTCCATAAACTCATGAATTTGATGGCTGAAGAGGACATGATTTCACTCTACAAAATTGGTGAAAACACTGACATGCTTCAACTTTTCTGGGCCTGTTGCAGAGTAGTATTCACCACCCAAAACATCAAAAATGCAATGATGGAGGAGAAATTTTCTACCCCCTCAGAATACTTTTCAATCTTGACACCATACGGCAAAATCACAATCGACGGTCGGGATAATGACAATGAATACAGTGGAACAAATCATCTTCTGATAATCGACAGTCTCGGCTCAGACACCTACAGCGGAAGTGCAGGTGCAACCAGCAGTATCACAAACTGTGCGAGTGTCATTATTGATTTAAGCGGTGATGATGAATACATCGCTGAAACTGAAGCTCTTCCCTCTTTTGGTGCAGGGATTCTTGGCTGTGGAATTTTACTGGATATTGATGGTGATGATCATTACAAAGGATTTTACAATTCTCAAGGTAGTGGTGTATTTGGTGTGGGATTACTCGCTGACTATGCCGGCAACGACACATATGACGCTGTTGAACTCTCCCAGGGAGCAGGGGCTTTTGGTGTTGGAATCTGCATGGATTACAGTGGTGATGACACCTATAACTGTTACATAGAATCCCAGGGATTTGGTTACACCTGGGGATATGGACTTCTCTACGACAAAGAGGGGAATGATGAATATATTGCAAATGACACCAACATCATCAACCCCTCACCCCAGAACGCAAATCACAACGTCTCATTGAGCCAAGGGGCAGGATACGGCAGGCGTGCTGATTATCTTGATGGTCATTCAATGTCGGGTGGATGCGGATTACTTGTTGATGATGCGGGTGATGATATGTATTCATGCGGAGTATTTGGTCAGGGAGTTGCATACTGGTATGGGGTAGGAGTCTTGTCGGATAAATCTGGTGATGACAGCTACACCGGTCTCTGGTATGTCCAGGGTGCAACCGCACATTTTGCAATTTCACTCTTCAGAGATGAGGCTGGAGACGACCACTACCAGGCAAAACAGGCAACCTCAATCGGTGTTGGGCATGACTTCTCAACTTCATGGCATATAGACACTGGTGGAAACGACCAGTACGACTGCTTCCGAGTTGAAGAGGATAAAAAGGGGAATGAAGTTCGCAAAGAGGGTGGTCTCATGTTGGGATGTGGCAACGCAAATGGGATTGGGATATTCGTAAATGTTGGTGGTGACGATGTTTATGACGGAAAAAGCAATCGAATGTACGGCGGTTCATATATCCGTGGAGATACTTCTCCAGACACTATCCGAAATGAAATTCTTTGTCTGGGTCTATTCCTGGATGTTGGTGGAAATGACACCTATGGAAATGAAAAATGTGTCGAGGATGATAGTTGGTATGAAGAATCTAAAACCCGCCCCGGCATTGAGGTTGGCGTTGGGATGGATGCAAACTCAGATGGTGAAGGTGGAAAGGTTGGTTGTATCTGGTAGGATAAATTGATTGAATTACTTTTCAAACAACAGGAGAGAATACGAAAAGAAATTTCACTAAATGTGTGAGGTTATACTCAGGTGCTGATTTTAGCTCCATGCACTCAGCAGGCAAAATACGGAACTAATGATAATCAAGTAACCTTACAGGGTAATCCACAGCAAGGATGAATTTGTGGAAGGAACAGGACACGTCAACAGTATAGAGTCATTCTGGTCATATGCCAAACATAGGCTGAAGAAATTCTATTAAAGAGTATGAATATAGATTCAACTTGTGTAACTTGGACTTGTATATATACTCCTTTTGGAGTTCAGGAGCAGACCTCTGAAATAGCTTAACCCCAGGCTCCTTACGTTTATTCCGTGAGAAACCATTGTAACATTAATCTAGATTCTAAATGAAGAATCCTGGAAAGGGAGAATAGAAAAAAATGAAAAGAAACAAATTTGTTGCATTGTTCGTCGTTTTTCTTTTGATTGTTGGACATGGAAATATACCAACAAATGCTGGTTCAGATTGTCTTGGTTGGAATCAGCATGATGGAGACTCTGGTAGTACAAAAAATATTGCACCTGCCTGCGGTATTACCACACCCACTCTCAAACTGAGCTACAAAAAAGAAATTACTGCAAGCACCGGTTTACCAAATACTTGGATTTATTCCTCCGGTGACAAGCTAATCCTTCAGGAACGCCATCTTCACTGCTATGACATAAAATCTGGCAAGAAATTATGGGACCAACAAACAGGTGCTCTTGACCAGATTTATGGCACTTATTCGGTAATAACAAATGATACTATTTTTTATGGCACAATGATGGGAATCAAAGGTGTTGACCTGAACAAAGGAATTACAAAATTTGATATGCGTTATCCCAGGACTTCCAACATGTTTGTTATGATTGGCATACACCCAAAAACAATGCTCTACAAGGAACAAGTATACGTGACTTCAGGTGGAAAAATATTCAAACACAACCCAAGAACACATAACTCAGCAACAGTTTATGAAACCGGTGATAGCCCAAATGATGCACGTCCATTTGAGCTACTGATTGCTGACAATAAATTTGTCTTCGACCATGATACCTCAATCGATATTGTTAATATGAACAATACTAGAAGAAAGAAATCATACAAATTCTCTAATGCTTATGCTCGTGATATTGCATGTAATGATGATTATGTTTTTGTTGCACTCGACAGCACAGATTCCGATAACACAGAAGTAGTTTGTATCGACATTGACACTGGAAATGAGGAATGGTCGATTGATTATGATTCAGGAATCGATGGTTTTGCAGTGAGTAGTAATAATATTTTTTACAGTTCGTATGATGGAAGGATGCATTGTATAGAGCAAGACACTGGAAAAGAAGTATGGGTGCAAAAGTTTGACAACTCGATAGCTAATCCAATTTTATGTGGGAATGGATTATTTGTAACATCTCGAAATAGAAATGGTGGAGACAAAGTTTACAGGCTGGATGCATCAAATGGAGAGATTACCTGGGAATACAAAATGGATGGTACAGTTGAGCTAAATACAATTCTTGCAGAAAACAGGCTTATTGTAATCACTCGTGATATGAGAAGTAGGGGTAGTAGCAACATTTATTGCTTTGAGAAGGGAGTGAAAGTATCGAGTAAACCAGCAGAGATAGTAGTTAATCCCACTAAAGTGGCGGTAGTAATAAATGACAGCTTCTCAATCGATGTCTCTGTTTTTGATAAGAATAAATCAAAGATTCCAAATCCATCACTCGACTTCTCGTCATCTGACACTGATGTATGCACTGTTGATAAGGATGGTGTTGTTAAGGCTATTGGTGCTGGTGAATGCAAGATAAATATCAGCTGTGGTAAGATAAAGAATACTGTGGATGTGAAGGTTTTTGAACACGCTTTCTTGGAAATAATGGAAAGTGAAATCAATTTTGGAAAAGTTGATTTCACTGACAGAAACGGGAGAACACTGGTTCTTAAAAATAATTTCATAAACCCAATTGCTGTTGGTATAAAATCCTCCAAATCATGGATTGAGGTTGATAGCAATTATTTTGATATAGATGGCTTAAGCGAAGGACTTGTTGCTGTTAAGCTAGACAAAAACAGAGTTCCTCTAGGACGCGAAGTAACTGGTGAAGTCGAGTTATTGTGGGCAGAAGGTGAAGCTATTGTCACTGTTACTGCCACCACTGTAGGACCTTCGGTCAGCATTGGAAAACTGGATGCTGGAATCATTGAGTTGAATAGTGAATCAAAACATGAACTCTATCTTGATAATAATGCAATGACAAATGTCGAAGTTTCTACAACTACTTCTGGTGGATGGTTGAGCATTTCAAAAGACAGTTATTCTCTTGGAGTTATGGATTCCCAAAAGATAAAAATCATTATAAATACGGAGGGATTGGAGCTTGGTCAATCGTTTAAAGGCAAGGTTACACTCAAATGGAGAGACGGTGGGTACTTAGAAATTCCAGTGACCTTCTCGACACCAGCTGATGAGATTGCACCTGAAGTAGAGATAGAAAACATTCCAGATCAAATAAACGCAGAAGAAATTCAGTTGGCTATCAGCACTAATAAACCGTGCAATTTAATTGTAAATGGTGAAGAATTTTCTAGTTCAGCTGAGAATGAAAACGTCTTCAAGGTGGTGATTCCTCTCATACCGGCTCCCAGCATCACTGAAATTCAAGTGATAGCTACAGACTTACTTGGTAATGAAACGACATCCACAGTCACAGTTAGAAATATCAAAGAACTTGAAGTTAAGCTTCAGATAAACTCAAATATAATGGTGGTTGATGGTGTAGAGAAAGATGTAAATCCGGCACCAACCATTATCAGTGGTAGTACTATGGTTCCAGTACGAGCGGTATCTGAAGCGTTTGGGGCAGATGTAGATTGGATAGCAGAGACCAGGAGTATTGTCATCACACTTAATGATATTAATATTATCCTGGCTATAGGTTCAGAAACAGCAATAGTAGGTGATTCAGTAGAATCAGTAAGTCCGCCACCTCAGATAGTATCAGGTAGAACAATGCTTCCTTTCAGATTTATTGCTGAAGCGTTAGGAGCCACCGTTGAATGGGATGGTGAAACAAAAACAATCACTATGACCATCAGAATAAGCCCAAGCTAATAAAAAAAGGACGGTAGTTTGTTTATCCTAACTATTCTGGCATCTTCCCGTTTGGCCAGACAACATTCAATTCGAACTCACAATAATCAATATCTGGGTCGTTGCCTTTGCATCTGATTTCTTTGCAACTTGCTTGAGCTCCATCAAAATCAAACGGGGGGAGTGAGGCAAAAATACCTGCCATATAATCACAACAAGGCTCGGAGAATCCTGACAATTTATAACATGATGGAGAGTCATAGAGATGGATTATCGCTTGATTTTCTGTGGCTGAAACTATTTTTCCCTTTGCTCCAGCAAGCAAGTCGCAGAATATTTCGATGTTTCCAAGAAGTTCTGACCAGCTCTTTGCTCTGCTCGTTTTGTATTCTACTTCCGTTGCCTCTGAGATCTCTCGTCCCGCCTGTCTTCCAACATAATAAAGAATGGATTTGGCTTTTCTAGCACCAAACATCTCCCAAATCCCTTTTGTGACCAACGCCAAACCTCTGGAGGAGGCACGCTTTTCTTGTCTAAAGAAAAAATATCTGACAAAGGGCATCGCCAATCTTTCAGGTGTGCTGTGTTTAATTTGTATTTGTTTATTTTCGTCCATGAAACTCCCTTACTTCTGTTCAAGAATTTTTAACTGAATAAGAAAACCTGCAAGCGACAATACTCGTTCAACCGGCTCTCTGGATTCTGATGCAATTCGCAAAACTGAACGAACCCCGTCAAAGCTCATGGCTATTTCAATCCCCATCTCTCCAAATTGTTTGATAATTCTTCTCTGTGGTTGTGAGTCGGTGTCTATAATATCAAAAAAGGAATCGCTTCTGGACAGTATCGTTTCCTCTTTGATATGAAATGTTTCTTTCCTGGTCAGCTCGTGGAAATCAATTCTGCCGGTGAGCCTTACAGATTGTTCCAATATCTGTTTTGTTGTCAGTCTCTCTGTTCTTCCTTTTTCTGCTTGAACTAAATATCCACCGGTATTTACGCCATCAAGATACGTTGACCACAACGTTCCACCCGGGAATTGAACACTAATATAACCGCTCAAACCCCCCTCAGCAATCACATCTGAGAAACGCCACAGGGAGAAATATCTGGTATCCAGATTTTGATACCTCGGCACCACAACCATCAAATCTGAATAAAATTTGCACAGCGTCTCGTCAAGTTTGCTGATGGAAATTTTTGATGGATTCTGTTTGATGTCTGAAAGAATTTTTGTAATGCTCAAATCCCCAAGATGGATTATCTCCTCACGAAACTCAAAACCAAAGATTACATCGTGTCCATGGGTGATGAATGCATTTGAGGAATCCGAAGTATGCACCTCGATCAAACGCTTAATCTCTTTATCTCCGTCCAGCAACTCGTCAATAGAAACTGAGCTAACTGGTAGCATATCAAATATCAACTCGCCTTTTGGTAGATAAAGCATCTAGCAACATGATATTAGTTTTACGTAAGGTAGTCAAGCTAGATGGTTCGTTGACAGGAACGTGATGGTCGATATAATCTTTATGATTCCAAGGAGGAATAATGATTACAGCAAACGACTTAAGATCAGGTAGAACATTTGAGATGGACGATGATCTCTGGATTTGCGTCGAATACCACCACGTAAAACCCGGCAAAGGCACTGCTCATGTCCGCTTGAAGATAAAAAATGTAAACAACGGATCAACCATCGAAAAAACATTCCGACCAAACGAAAAATTCAAACCGGCGTTTCTTGACCACAGAAAGATGCAGTATCTCTACTCCCAAGGTGATGAATACATTTTCATGGATGTAGACAACTACGAACAGCTGACCTTAATGAGGGGCGATCTTGGAAGCTCTGCAAATTTTCTCAAAGAAAACGAGATGATTGAAGTATCATTTTTCAAAGGAAAACAGGTTGGTATCGAGCTTGCCAACTTTGTGATTTTGAAAGTAACCGAAACTGAACCTGGTTTCAAAGGGGACCGTGCTCAAGCTGGCACAAAATCAGCAACTCTCGAATCTGGTTATATTTGCCAGGTGCCTCTTTTTATTGAGGAGGGCGAAGAAATTAAGGTGGATACACGAACTGGTTTATATCTTGAACGTGCAAACAAATAATCCAACCGAAGGGATTGTCTCCAGATGAACAGAAGAGCTGGCAGAGAACTAGCTCTTCAGATGCTCTTCGCTGGGTGTTTTTGGAATGGCGATCTGGAACTTGCTGGAAAAAATGTTCTAAAAACATCAACCGTCGACTCGGAGGTTGGTGAATTTGCAAACAGTATTTTTGAAGGAACACTCGCCAGTCTTGCAAAAATTGATGAACTAATCTCAGCAAGACTCAACAACTGGAAGCTGGACCGACTCCACAAGGTTGATCTTTCAATCATCAGGATGGCAGTATTTGAACTCCTCCACCCCGAAGAAACACCATCATCTGTCGTTATTGACCAGGCAGTTCGACTTGGGAAAAAGTTTGGCGGTGACGAGTCAGGTCGTTTTGTAAACGGAATTCTTGGTGGAATCTTTAGGGAGCTTGAGAAGAAAAATGATGAGGAAAAAAGTCCGGATTAAAGGATTAGTTCAGGGTGTCGGTTTTAGAAATTTTACCCGCAAAAAGGCTACTGAATTGGGAGTAACCGGGTTTGTCAAAAATCTTATTAATGGAAGTGTTTGTATTGAAGCTCAGGGTGAAAAAGCAACTCTTTCAATTTTTATCTCTGAACTGAAAATTGGTCCAAGATACAGCGAAGTCCTGGAGATAAAAGAAACAATCATGCTCGAAATCAAAAATGAATTTGGCTTCAGGGTCTCCTTTTGATAGAGAGTACAAATTCAGGGCAGGCATCGACGCAGGCAAAACATTTTACACACATTGAATGATCCACCAATACATCCTCATCAATCACCGTAATCGACCCGTTAGGACACGCATAGGTACACTCCATGCAACCTGTACAAGAGTCCGGCTTGACCTGAACCAGAAACTTCACAATCGCAGAGAATGGAAATAGTATTTGCGTTCGGTCTGAAACAGGTCTCTTTATCTTTGGTAGCTCTGGTCTGCATCCTGTTATAAGAGTTTCATCAAGAAGCCCATCACCCAATCTCAAATCAATCGCAGTTCTAATGTTTTTTGATATTAGTTTTGGCCATCCAAACAGCGAATAAATAAGTGCATCACCCGCAACCACATCTGTTGTTACCAGCGTTGAATCAACTTTAACATGTTCGACCTCACCACTTCCGGACCAATTAAAAAAGTGATGAAAATCGTACACCGCAAGAATCACTTTTTTGTAAATGAGTGAGAATAATTCAACGAGAGCATCGTGGTGTTTGCCAACACCAGCCTCTAAAAGAATTCTGGTTCTTGTCTCGGTGGGAATGATAGACATAAACGAACTTATCACACCGTTCACTAAAAAAACATTTGAAGGATATGGCGTAAGAATGGGAATTATTGCTGAGGAATCCATCACTACAGAATTAATGAAGATATTTTTGAGAATCGGGATTCGGAGATTGTCAGATTTTCCATATCGTTGAACCTTCTTTTCACCAATCCCGTCGGTTCTCATGTAGCGAGTACTATTCAGGTCAATCAATTCAATTTTTTCTGAATCAACCGCTTGAATCCAATCTTTCATCTTGAATCCATCATAAAGTAATCGAACTCGAGTTCCTTTTGACACAAGAAAATTGATTAGTAAATTTACAATCTCGACCCCTGGGGGGAACTGGGAATATTTCCAAATCGAGGGAATAAAAAGAGATACTTCGCTAAAATCAGAAAACTCCCCGGATAATTCTTCCAGGGAGTTTGTGAATTCGATATTTGTGTTCGAGAATAATGACCGTTGCATTATCTCTTGCGGTACTGCCTGTCCTTCCTGGCTCCACGAAGTCCAGCTTTGCAACGTTCTTTTTTTCTGGCATCACGAGTCATCAAACCATGGCTCTTGAGCTGTGTTTTGAGATCTGCATCTGCAACAACCAGGGCTCTTGCGATAGCATGTCTGATCGCACCAGCTTGAGCTGATTTTCCAGAACCGGCAACTTTCACTTTGATGTTATATTTTCTGAGCTGATCGACTACTGCAAGTGGCTCAAAGATTGGTCTATGATAGGTAGAGTTTGGATAATAATCGTTGAGTGGCTTGTTGTTGATTACTATCTCACCATCCCCGTGGGTCATAATAACCTGGGCTACCGCTGTTTTTCTTCTTCCTGTTGCTCTATACATTCATTTACTCCTTAAAATGTCAGCTTGGTTGGTTGTTGGGCTGAATGCGGATGACTTTCACCGGCATACACTTTTAGTTTTGTGTACATCTTGCGACCCAATCTCGTCTTTGGAAGCATGCCCCAAACAGCCCTCTCGATGATTCGTTCTGGATGTCTAAGTAACATTCTTCTGAAGGGAACTTCTTTTAACCCACTGATATAACCTGAGTAGGAATAATATTTTTTATCCGTTCTCTTGTTACCAGTTACATTGGACTTATTTGCATTAATAACGACAACATAATCACCACCATCAATGTGTGGAGACCAAATTGGTTTATTTTTGCCTGTGAGCAATCTGGCAATTTTTGTTGCCAATCTGCCAACAGGTGCTTCCTGGGCATCAACCAAGTACCATTTTCTATCTTTCTCTTCTATCTTTGGGAATACTGTATCCATGGTATCCTCCTAACCGAAGCATGAATTGTATCCCTTATGCACTTCATGTCAACTACATTCATTTTCCTTTTCCTCACTTGTACAACGCAAAAAGAATGGTAGATTACATGTTCGTCAATAACCAGGAGGTCGAAGAATAATGTCAAGAAAGTGCGATATATGTGGCAAAGGTCCAATAACCGGTCACACGGTCAGTCATTCACACGTCCGTACAAAGAGGCGTTGGTTACCCAATCTTCACACTGTCAGAGCCAAAATCGGTGGTACAGTAAAGAGAGTAAAACTCTGTGCAAAATGCCTTAAAGCTGGCAAAGTAGAAATAGTTTAGCTAAAAAAACACTCTGTAACAAAACTTAAGCAGGACAACAAGGGGACTCTATATTTCAAAATAAAGGAGTCCTTTTCTGTTTTTTTTTGGGTTAGTAACTATTTGAAAGTTCAACGATCTGTCCTGAGGTCACAACAGCTGATTCTTTCATCAGGTTTACTCTTTCGTAAAAACCAGAAACATGGCCGGTGAACGAATCAACATAGCCTATCATTCTGTCTGCAAAAAGAAGTGTTTCATACATCGTAAGTTCAAGGTTCAAAATCTCTTGAGGAGTACTTCTTTCGTTAAAATGTATCTCCTCGGAGGACCCAGGCAACAGCTCATGTTGAAGTGCGGTCAGGTAGTAAGCCCAGAGATGTTTATCCCCTCTGTACGAATTCAATCCAACCATGCCAGACAGCTTCCCAGAGTTAAACAAACTATCAGATTCATCCTGAATATCGCCTAACTCTTCTAAAACCGAACTAACCTCATCAATCAACGTTCTAGGAATTCCAGCCGTCCAAAGCATCCGAGAGAGTGCGTTGTACTCCATTTCAAGCATCTCCCATCCAAAAACCTCTACGTCAAGACTCTCTACGTTTACCCTGAGATTCCACCGCCTCGCCATCATCAGCAGTGTTGCATTTTCTCTGCTGGAAATATTTTCAAGAAACTTAATATCAGTATCGATGTATCCGAAAAAACGTTTTATTTTCAAAAAAGTTTTTGAAAATCCTGATGATGTTCGTTGAATCCAGAGCCTATCTCCCCAATCAACTAACAAAGAAACCAGCGATATACAATCGTCTCTACTGACGTATTCATCCATGCGATCAAGCTCAAAGCTGGGAGGGAGCAATCCGAGTCTTTCAAATCTGTTAAAGAGTTCAATTTTTTCTGGTTCAATTGTTTCAATGAAAGTCTCCGGATCATGTGAATCAACAAATGATACCGTCGATAACACAACAACTACGCAAACCAGAACCGAGAGCCATCTCATGAATGTCCGACCTGCACCTCGTAAAAAATTATGCAAAATCCCAAAAATCTAAGAAACTGGTTGGCATACCAATAAAAATTGTTCTGTGGCAAAAACATGTGCAGAAGCATGGTGATGGCAAGGAGAAGTGTTGCAACGGACATCCTGATTCTGAAGGCCTGTTTTTCACGAATCCAATGGAGGAAATAGTTGAGCGAGACCGCAAGAAATATTGCACCCGTCAAAAACAACAGCCAATATCCAGAATTTGGAAATGCCGGCAACCAATCCATGAATCCGGGAAGAAACCCGATTCCAAAAAAAATGGATGCTGAAATAATTACTGGAATTATTATCGTTGAGAGAATTTTCCCGGTGAAAAATATCGACCAGAAGATGCCAACTGCAAAGAGCAAATATCCAGCACTTACATACCACTGCAGATACTGAAGCGTATACTGGGTGGGCATTGATGTGGCACCGGTCATAGATAGAATCACTATCAGTACAATTTGAGATGCAAACAACGAGAGGCTGGAAACTGCAAACGGCAACGAAGCAATATCTTCACCCTTGCGGTAATGTTGAAACAAAAATATCGATGTCCCAAGCATCAAAAGGGCTATCAGTACTTCAAAAGCAAGTTTTATCACTGTCATGAAACTGTTCATGACTCGGATTATACTGGCTATTTATTCATAGTCTACTGAAACAAGGTATAATCCCTGAGGCGGAGCTTTTTGTCCAGCAGAGGGACGCATATTCCCTGCAAAAATTGACTTTAGAGAATCTGGATCCTCTCTGCCCAAAGCACATTCAACAGAGTACCCGACAATCCTTCTGACCATGTTGTGAAGAAATCTATCCCCTCGGAGAACGAGAGAAATAAAATCACCTTTTTTCATCACATCAACCTCAAGGATTGTGCAATTTGGGTCTTTTTCTTTGCCCTCTTTTGTGGTTTTACCAAAACAGACAAAGTTGTGTTTTCCTTTGAATCTCAAAAAAGTATCCTCAAGAATATCTGGATCAATTTTCTTTTTGGCAAGAACCCAGGAGCCTCGATGCACAAATGGTGAATCAGAATCAGAGTTGTAAAGAACATACGAATACACCTTTGTTCTCTGTGCAAACCTGGCAATAAATCCCCATGGGGCTCTCTCCAGCGATCGAAGACGAATACTTGGGGGAAGATTGCCGGCTATCATACTTTTCATGCCGGCAGGATGAATATCCCGGTCAATCGAAAAAGAGATGACCTGACCCAAGGCATGCACTCCTCTGTCAGTTCTTGAGGAGCCATACACCGCTGTTTTAATGTCTAACCCCTCCCAAATTGCATCCTCAAAAGCAACCTGAATTGAGGGTAGACCATACTGTCTCTGGAATCCAAAAAAATCCGTTCCATCGTAAGAAATTATTGCTTTATAATTAAAGGGTCGCATAGAGATACAACGCTGTCAGAACCAGGATTATTAAAATCAAAAAAATCCAATCAATTGGTTTGCTCTTGACAACATGAAGCCTTCCACGCTTTCCGCCTGTGATGAAACATCTTGACTCCATCGCTTGAGCCAATTCCTCAGCCCTTCTAAACGATGAGACAAAGAGTGGGATTATCACAGGGATGAATGCTTTAGCCCGCGTGATTAATCCACCGGATCCAAAATCTGCCCCTCTGGAGCTTTGAGCCTTCACAATTTTATCCGCCTCTGAGAGAAGTGTTGGGATAAAACGGAGTGCAATGCTCATCATCAGGGCCACCTCTGAAACGGGAAATCTCACCCACTTAAGGGGGGTCATAAATGCTTCCATCGCAAATGTCAGCTCAAGTGGTGATGTTGCAAATGTTAGAATAACCGACACCGACACAAGAGTTATCAACCTGAGGACGATTTTACTTGCGAAGAGCAATCCCTGTTTGGTGATTGTGATTCCCCAGAATTGAGCGATAGGGTCGCCGGGAGCCACAAAAATCTGAATCACCACGGTTATCAATATGAGAAATAAAATTGGTCTGAGTCCTCGAACAAGATGCATGAACGGAACTTTGGCAACAAAACTCAACAGTAAAATGAGTCCAAATAATATTGCCAATGCACCAAGATGGCTGATCATAAAAATGAACACAAGGAGCAACATCGCAATAAACAATTTCATCCTGGAATCCATCTGATGAATGATGGTTTTGAGTGGAATATATTGACCAATTACAATAAGATTTGCAAGTGCCATTATTTTTCTAATTCCTCTGAAATTCTGGTTGCAAGCATCGGTGCTGTCCAGGTTTTTCTCTGAATATCAAATTTTTTGTTTCTCAGAAGTTCGGCAATGATTGAAAGCATGGGGACATCCAACCCTGCACCTCGAAGCATTTCAGGTTGTGAGAAGGCTTCACTAGTCTCACCGGAGAAAACTATTTTGGATTGATTCATTACAATCACATCATCAGAAACTCCAGCAATCTCATCCATATCATGAGAGACCATCACAAGAGTTTTCCCATCTTTTCGGAACGAAACGATCAGCTCCAGGAGTATTTTTCTTGCACTTGGGTCAAGTCCGGCAGTCGGTTCATCAAGCACTAAAACCTCAGGACGAAGTGCAAGGATTCCAGCAATTGCAACTTTTCTTTTTTCACCACCAGAGAGGTTGAAGGGGGATCTCTCCCGATAATCATCAAAACTCAACCCAACCATCGAGATTGATTCTCTGACTCTCTGCTCGATTTCATCAGCATTCAAACCCATTTTGGTTGGACCAAATGCAATATCTTTTTCAACGGTCTCACCAAAAAGTTGTGATTCGGGATACTGGAAAACCATTCCGACTCTCTGTCTGAGTCGTTTTTTATCCATCTTTTTTTCAGAAATATCTTCACCATCAACAAAAACACTACCCTCGGTTGGCAAAAGAAGTGCGTTAAAATGTTGAATCAGGGTACTCTTTCCAGAACCCGTTGACCCAATAATTCCAGTGATACATCCACTTTTGATTGTTACAGAAACATCGTCGAGTGCAGTGTATTCGAATGGCATCCCTCGGTCATAAACATGAGTGAGGTTCTTCACCTCAATTTGCATATTTCCTCCACAAGTTCTGCTGGATTTCTGGGGGTTTTTATTTTATAATTTTTATCCCGAAGCTCTTTGGTTAGTTCAAGTATTGCTGGTGGTTCAAGTCCTGCTCTGATTAGTAATTCTCGATTCACAAACAGATCGGCTGGTTTTCCATCAAAGATTATTTTTCCTTTTTCAAGTGCAATCACCCGATTTGCAAGCAAGACTTCTTCCATTCGATGGGTAATCATTACGATTCCAATACCCATCTGATTTAGTTCAGTGATTCTTTTGAGAACCTGTCGTCTTCCCTTAGGGTCAAGAAGTGAGGTTGCCTCGTCAAGAATTATCACCTTAGGGCGAAGTGCAAGCACCCCGGCAATCGCCACAAGTTGCTTTTGTCCACCAGACAAGTTTGCAACGATGTGATTTATTTTGTCTGACATACCAACTGTGTCGAGTGCTTTGTCTACTCGTTCACGAATCTCAGGTTGGGGAAGGTTCAGATTTTCAGGACCAAATGCGACATCGTCCTCAACAATCGTTGCAACCGTTTGATTGTCTGGATTTTGAAAAACGAGTCCAACTACTTTACGAATCTCAATCAGATTTGATTCTTCAGATGTTGTAAGTCCATTTGAAACCACTTCACCAGAAACCGGCAAAAGCAATCCATTAACAAGCTTTGCAAGCGTCGACTTCCCTGAGGAATTGTGTCCGACAAGTGCCACAAATTCACCAGCGGTAATTGCAAAAGAGCACCCACTAAGTGCGGGTGCTCGATTATCTTCGCTGTCGCGATAACTGAATGTCACATCCCTGAACTTTATCAGAGATGAGTTCTCAGATACCTCTAGTTCTTCAGGCATAGTCTAATTTGACAAGAACCAACGGGGCACCATCTCCCCTGCGTGGTCCAAGTTTAAACTGTCTCGAAAATCCACCGGTTTTTTTGTCGTCAAATTTTGTCTTAGCATCATCAAGACATCTTTTGGCAGCCTGTTTTGTTGTGAAAAAGGAATAAACTTTTCTGATTGAAGGAAGATCATCTCTTTTTGCAACCACAAATATCTGGTCGATCTTTCGTCTGAGTTCCTTTGATCTTGCTTCAGTTGTTTCAATCTTGCCTGAGATTACGAGGTTTGTGGCGAGATTTCTGAGCATCATCTTTCTGTAGGAACTCCAAACTCCAAGTTTTCTATGTGTTTTCTGGTGTCTCATAATTACTCCTTGAGCTCAAGACCCCATTCTTGGAGTCTCTTTTCTATCGTCTTTATTGTTTTTCCTGAGAATTTCAATTTTCCTTTAAGTGCGGATTTTCCCAAATCCATGAGTCCACCAACAACTTTTATCCCTTTTTGTTCGAGTGCCTTTTGGGATGTGCTTGGGATTGGAACATCATTTGCGATGAAGACTTCAATCTCCATTTCACGAATTGTTCTCTCCTGGGCTGCCTTATCCATGGACTCAAAACTCTTGTCTGATGAGAGTTGAAGACCCAATTTTTCGAGTTTATTTTCGATTTCAGTGATAATCTTATCCTTGAAATCTTTCATCTCATGAATTTCATCTCTGGATCTGCTTACCAACTGGACAAGGGTAGTAACACCATTTTCTTCAAGGAAGTTCATGGTGTGTTTTGCAAGTGAAATATCTTCAAGTTGATAGTTCAATGCTTCCTGAGGGACATCTGCCTCACCAGTTACGGTTTTGTCAATTTTTAATTCTTCAGTTTCAAGAACAGTTTCTTCCTCTGGTTCTGAAATTTCTTCTTCAACCTCGGGAGTTACGGAAACTGGTTCTTTCTGAGATTTTTTCTTGGGTTCCTCTTCGACTGGATCGGAAACTTCTACAGCTGATTCTTCACCAAAGAGAGGGAATGTGTACTGTGAAATCAATTCGTAATCTGGGGAATTGTTTAACGCCTTCATGAGGGAGGAGAGAGCCTTTGTGCTGATTCCACGAATTGCTTTGATTTCATCCTGCTCACGCATGAGGAGGTCACGAAGTGATTTGATTCCTTCGTAAACAAGAAGATGGTGGGTTTTTGCAGAAATGCCTGGAACTGCTGTGTCAAGTGGTTGACCAAGCTTTTCTTCCAGCATCTCTTCAAGTCCCTCTTCTTCTTTTTTGAGAAGCTCAGGTTGTGCAATCACAGTGTAGTAATCTGAGAGTATCTGGAGTCCCTGGAGCAATGCTTCACGGGGTGGAATTGCACCGTTACAAAGGATATCGATACTCAATCTTTCAAAGTCCAGATACTGTTCAATTAATGTCTGCTCAACAGAAAATCTGACATTTTTGACCGGTGTAAACATGGCATCGAGCCAGATGGTACCAATGGGATAACCTTCCATTTTGTTTTTGACAATGGGAACGTAACCCCTCTTTTTGGATACCATTATGTCCATTCGAAGAGTTGAGTTTGGTGATGAAAGTTCTGCGATGTGAAGTTCCGGGTTCACGATGGTGGTATCAATATCGGGAATAATATCAGCCGCAGTAACCATCTTTTCACCAGAAGCATCGAGTGTTAGTGTTCGGATTTCATCAGTATCCATGGCAACCACGAGTTTTTTCAGATTAAGAACGATCTGAACAACATCTTCTACCACACCCTCAATCACGGAGAATTCATGAGGAACACCGTCAATTCGGAGTGCGATAGGAGAGGCACCCTTGATTGAGGAGAGCATAACCCTTCTCAAACTGTTGCCAATTAGTACTCCATATCCTGGATGAAGAGGTTCTAATGTGTAACGCCCCAGGAAGGCATCCTCTTCGATGGTCTTGAGTTCAAGACTAGCAAGTGGAAACACTTTTTACCCCTCTACCTTGAGTAATACTCAACCACAAGCTGGATGTTGACGGTCGAGTCTATGTCTGAAATCGTTGGAATTCTAAGAATTTCAACTTTAAAGTTTTTTTCATCAAATGTCATCCATGATGGTGGTGTGACAGGTGATTTGATAGCTTCTTCGATCAGATTAATTTTTCTTGCCTTTGGTTTGATTTCAATGGAGTCACCGGGTTTGACGATGTATGAGGGGATATCCAATCTCTTACCATTCACTCTGATGTGAGCATGGTTGATAATCTGTCTTGCTGATGTTCGACTTGGGGCAAGAGATGCACGATACAGAACGTTATCGAGTCTTCTCTCCAGGAGCTCAAGCAGTTTGTCACCGGTTGGAATAGTTCTCTGATTTTTGGCAACCACGAAATAATTCTTGAACTGATTCTCCATCATTCCATATGTTCTTCTTACTCTCTGTTTTTCCCTGAGGTGAAGTCCATAATCAGAAATCTTTTCTCTTGGTCTCTTCTTTGGTCCGTGCATTCCGGGAATATGATAGTTCCCTTCGAGTGGACACTTTGCTCCAAAACATCTTGCACCCTTGAGATAGAGCTTGTTTTTTTCTCTTCTGCAAAGTCTGCAGACTGGTCCTGTGTATCTACCCATCTTTTATACTCTCCTGATCTTTGGTGGACGGCATCCGTTGTGTGGAATTGGAGTGATGTCTTTGATTGCGGTTATTGTGATACCTGAGTTACCTATTGAACGGATTGCAGTTTCTCTGCCAGAACCCGGACCTTTGACAAACAATCTGGCTTCTTTCATACCCATGTCCATTGCTTTTTTACAAGCATTCTGGGCTACTACCTGGGCTGCAAATCCTGTTCCTTTTCTTGTTCCCTTGAAACCACTCTCACCACCGGATGACCATGCTACCACACCGCCATCTTTGTCAGTGATAGAAACAATGCAGTTGTTGAAACTGCAATGAATATAGATTCGTCCCTCAGAGACCAGCTTTTTTACTCTTTTTTTCTTAGCCATATCCCTTACTCCTTATTTCTTTCTTGAAATGCCGACTGCATGAGATCTACCCTTACGGGTACGTGCATTTGTACGTGTTCTCTGTCCTCTGACAGGGAGACCGCGTTTGTGTCTGAGACCTCTGTACGAACCGATTTCAATAAGGCGTTTGATGTTCTGGGTGACTTCTTGTCTGAGGTCTCCCTCAACCTTATAATCGTTGTTTAGAACCTCATTGATCTTCTCAAGCTCTTCTTTTGTGAGCTCTTTCATTCTCTTTAAGGGATCAATACCGGCCTTCTCGACAACCTCATGAGCATTGACAGGACCAATGCCGTAGATGTAACGCAGAGAAATATCTACACGTTTGTTAGCTGGAATGTCTACACCTGAAATTCGTGGCATTTACATACTCCTATTTCTGTCTCTGTTTGTGTTTTGGGTTTTCACAAATCACCATCACTCGACCTTTGCGTCGAATGGTTTTGCATTTTTCACAAATTGGTTTTACTGACACTCTAACCTTCATAGTGTGCTTCCTCCAGTCTTCTCTACAACCTGTAGGTTATACGAGCACGGGAAAGATCATAGGGACTCAGCTCGATACGTACCCTGTCTCCTGGTAAGATACGAATGAAATACTTTCTCATTCTACCAGATACATGTGCAAGGATTATCTTGCCGTTGGCAAGCTTTACCTTGAACATTGCTGAGGGTAAAGTTTCGACTATCTCTGCCTCAGTCTCAATCACTTCTCGTGAATCTGCCACATAACCTCCATCTTAATCTGTCATTCTCTTAGTTAGTATCTCTGGTTCATCTTCAGTCACAAGCACTGTGTGCTCAAAATGAGCGGAAAGTGAACCATCTGCTGTATTTGCTGTCCAACCATCGGACAGAACCTTAACGTTCCATGTGCCAGCAGACACCATGGGCTCAATAGCGAGGGTCATTCCAGGTTTCAGGATATGCCCAAAACCTGATTTTCCAAAATTTGGAATCTGTGGATCTTCAAGGATTGATTTACCAACACCATGACCCACAAACTCCCTTATCACTGAGAAACCATTTGATTCGACAAAGAGCTGAATCGCAAAGGAAATATCACCAACGTGATTCCCCGAAACAGCCTTTTTGATGCCTAAATTCAAGGCTTCTCTTGTGACTTCCATCAATTTTTTTTGCAGTTTTTTCGGGCTTCCAACCGTGAATGTGATTGCTGTATCAACATACATCCCATCACGATCAAGAAGCATGTCCAGGCTGACAAGATCACCATTCTTTAGTTTTCTCCTGTCTGGAATTCCATGAATAATAGTTTCATTCACAGAGATACACAGATGACCAGGGAAACCATGATAGCCAAAGCTGGAAAGGTTTGCACCCATCTTCTCAGATTCAATTACTGCAAGTTCATCAATCTGTCTGGTTGTCATGCCAGACTTTGTATTTTTTTTCAAGGTGCTAAGGATGTGACCCGCCTCGCGACCCAACACCCTCATCTTCTCAATTTCTTGAGGAGTTTTTATTACTATCATCTAGTCTTCAAGTCCACTAACAATAGACCTGTTAACTTCATCAATCGTTACACTTGCATCAACGGTAAGCAGGATTCCTTTTTCACTATAAAAATCGATGAGCGGTTTTGTCAGTTCGAGATATGTTTTGAATCTGTGTTTGATAGTCTGGACAGCATCATCGGTTCTTTTTCCCAATTTTGTGTGACAATGTGGGCATATTTCCATCTCAGAGGACGGTGAATAACCACAATTCGGGCAGGTCATCCTGGAGAGGTTTCTTGCAAGAGCCACATCCAGTGGGACATCAAGATAGATTACTCGGTCTATCACGACGCCATTTTCCTGCAACTTCTCCTCAAGTTTTTCTGCTTGATTCCTGGTTCTTGGATAACCATCAAGGATGTATCCATCAACTTCTTTCAGATAACTCAGCAGGATTCTGTTTGTAATCTCATCTGGAACCAAGTTCCCAGAATCCATATAGCTTCTTATCTTTTCCCCATCCGGAGAGCCATTCTTGTATTCCTGTCTCAAAAGGTTGGATGCGATAACATTCTCCACACCAAACTTCTCTGCGAGTTTTCTCGCGGAAGTTCCCTTTCCAGATCCGGGTGGGCCAAGAAGAATCAATCTCATTTTCCTAGGAATCCCTCATAGTTTCTCATCGTCAAGTATGATTCAATCTGGTTGACTGTTTCAAGTGAGACACCGATTGCAATCAGGATACCTGTTCCACCGATGAACATGCTTGCAAACTGTGGAACTCCTGCAAGAAGCAGGTTTGGAAGGACTGCTAAGATACCAAGGAATACCGATGCAGGAAGAGTTACTTTTGCAAGAACTCCCTGGAAGTATTTCTTCGTCGCTTCACCAGGTCTTACACCGGGTACAAATCCACCCTGTTTCTGAAGATCGGAGGATAGTTTTTCGGGATCATACTGCATTGCTGTGTAGAAATAGGTGAAGAAAACAACCAGGAAGAAGAACAGAACGTTGTAGAGTGGTTTGCCTGTACTTGACAGGTTTGCGACTACCGCAGTATTCCACCAGGACTGCTGAGATATAAAGGTACCTATTATTTGGGGGAATGTGATGACGGCTGAGGCAAAGATGATTGGTAGAACACCCGCTTGAATCAAGCGAAGTGGGATGTACGTGGTTTGACCACCATACATCTTTCTCCCGACAATCCTCTTGGCATGTTGAACCGGTACCCTTCTTTCAGCTTCATATGCCCAAATAATCACACCGATAAAGGCAATGAATATTCCTATGTAAACTCCAAAACCAATCCATGATGCGGCATTACCTTTGATATTCTGAAGAACAATATTGAATCCAGGAACAACACGAGCAATGATTCCAGCGAAGATGATGAGTGAGACACCGTTACCGATGCCCTTTTCGGTCATTAATTCTCCAAGCCAAACCAAAAGGAATGAACCCACAATCAAAACGAATGCTGCGTAGAATCTGAGCATAATAGAATCGGGGTTTGCATAGAGGTCAATTCCATGGAATGCAGCATTACTCTTTAGAATACCAGGATAGAGCATGAATGCGAACGCAAAGGACTGGAGAGATGCCAAACCAACGGTTACCCATTTGGTTATTCTTGCCATCTTTCTTCGACCCTCCATGCCCTCTTCCTGCACCATACGTTCAAGTGCTGGAATAACAGACTGGAGGAGATTCAGGATGATGGATGCATTGATGTACGGGATTACTCCGAGTGAGAAAACTGAAATTTTCAGAAGTCCGCCACCCGAGAACATGTCCATGAGTCCCATAAGTCCGCCCTGTTCCTTCATTGCAAATAATGCAAGTCGGTTGATACCGGGGAGGGTAATATGGTTACCCAACCTGAAGAGAACAAAAAGAATCAGGGTCACAAAAGACTTCTGCCTAAGCTCGGGTATGTTCCAGGCATTTCTTAAGGTTTTGAACATCGCTAAACTCCTTGCTCGGATTTTTTGCTAATTGGTTTTTTTGCTGCAAATCTTTTTTTAGGATCGGCTGGTGGTTTAACTATCTCAATTGTTCCGCCAACCTTTTCGATTGCAGTTACTGCACTCTTTGTTGCTCTGGCTTTCTTGAAATTGAGGGCAACTGTAATCTCTGTTCCACCAAGAATTTTGTAAGCTCGATCTGTTTTTTTGACCAGACCATGCTCCCAGAGAACAGTTAGATTTACATCAGTACCGGCTGGGATTGAGTTGAGATTTTCAAGCTGAATTTCACCAAGTTTAAGTGGCTTTATCAGTTTGTTTCTCCAACCTCTGATCTTTGGAATGCGGAGATAACTTCGGGTTGCTCCACCCTCGTAACCACTTCCGTATCCCTTTCCTCGACCAGAACGGGCTTTGGCACCTTTGTGTCCATAACCTGAACATTTGCCTCGACCTGAGCCATCACCGCGACCAATAATTCTCTTCTTTTTTCTTGAGCCCTCAACGGGTTTTAGTGTATGTAGATTCATATCAAACCTCTGTACCAAACATCTGGGCTACCGAAATACCTCTTTGTTTGGCATATTCTACTGGATCTTTTAGGTTACGAATTGCTTTAACGGTTGTTTTTGCAAGGTTCATGGCGTTTGTTGAGCCATGAGCTTTACTGATAACATCCTTGAGACCGGCTTTTTCAAGAACCATTCGGACAACACCACCTGCAATCAAACCAGTTCCTGGAACTGCGGGAGCCAGATAAACACTTACTCCACCAATTTTTGATGTAATGTCGTGTGGAATTGTTGTTCCACGAATTGGAACCTTTATCATAGCTCTCTTTGCTCTGGTCACTGCTTTTCTGATTGCGATTGGGATTTCCTTAGCCTTACCAAGTGCTACACCAACCGTTCCATCATCCTTGTTTCCAACAACAACAAGAACTCTGAATCGCATCCTCTTACCACCTTTGACAGTTTTGCTGACCCTGTCTATCTGAACTATCTGTTCTTCAAACGGGTCATTCTCGTCTCTGCCAAATCTTCTTCTATTATTATCTGCCATGTGAGATTCTCCTTAAGGCCCTAGAACTTGAGTCCGGCTTTTCTTGCAGAATCTGCAAAAGCCTTTACACGTCCATGATAAAGATAACCAGAGCGATCAAACACGACTTCTTTTATTCCTGCTGAGATAGCTCTTTCTGCGATAATCTTTCCAATTTTTTTTGCAGCTTCCACATTGCTTCCACTTGCATCAACATCTTGCATGGTGCTTGCTGAGAAGAGAGTTACACCCTTCATATCATCAATAACCTGGGAGGAGATGTGTTTGAGGCTTCTAAAAATTGTAAGCCTTGGTCTCTCAGGAGTACCGTTGATTTTCTTACGAATGGTGCGTTTTCTCCTGAGTCTTTCTTTGTTTCTTTCAAATGGAACTATCATGTCTATTCTCCTGCAACCATTGATTTGCCACTCTTGCGACGGATAATTTCATCCTTGTATCTCACTCCCTTGGCTTTGTATGGATCTGGAGTTCTATACTGTCTAATATCTCTGGCAAATGCACCGACGGATTCTTTGTTTGCTCCCTCGATTTCAATGCGATTATCCTTTGGAGTCTCACACTTGATGTCGTCTGGTATTTTGACTTCAATCGGGTGAGAGTAACCAAGGCTCAGGGAGATCATTTTCCCTTGAACGTTTGCCTTGTATCCAACACCTGTGATCATGAGAACTTTTTTGAATCCATTACTGACACCCTCAACCATGTTGGCGATGTGAGCTCTGGTTGTTCCATGAAGCTGTTTGATGTGCTTCAGTTCAGAGGATCTTGTGACGTTGACTATTCCATCCTCTAGCTCGATTGTGATCGAAGGTCGGAACAGTCTCTCAAGAGTACCCCTCTTTCCCTTGACGGTCACTTTTTGACCCAAAGAAGAATCAGTAATCTTTACTTCAACTCCCTTTGGGATTTCTATTGGTTTTCTACCTACTCGTGACATTGTTCTTTCCTCCTACCAGACAGCGATGAGTGCTTCGCCACCCTGCTTAATCTTGCGAGCCTGGTGGTCTGTCATCAAACCTTTTGATGTGGACATCACTATAACACCCATTCCTCTGAGGATTCTTGGGATATTATCGTGTGAATAATAAATTCTTCTTCCACACTTACTAACCCTTTTGATACCTGTAATTACAGATCTCTCATTCTCAGTGTACTTAAGGAATATCTTGATATCTTTACCAATTTTGGTTTCTCTGTCGATCACTTTATAATCAGTTATAAAGCCAGTTTCTTTAAGAACCCTTGCAAGTTCTATTTTCACTTTGGAACAAGGAACGCTGGTTGTAGGCATTGCTACCATACCGGCGTTACGAATTCTAGTTATCATATCTGCTACTGGATCTGTATTCATTTTACGTTCCCCTTACCACGATGCCTTGACAAGACCAGGTATTTTACCTTCGTTTGCAAGTTTTCTGAGGCAGAGACGACAGAGACCAAACTTTCTGTAATAGCTTCGAGGTCGACCACATACCATACATCTGTTGATCTTTCTCGATGAGAATTTTGGTTTCCTCTTTGCTTTGTTTATTAACGCTAGTCTTGCCATATCAACTCTCCTCAGTTCTCTCTGAATGGTAATCCGATGAGTCCGAGAAGTTCTCTTGCTTCCTCGTCGGTATTAGCTGTTGTTACAAATGAAACATTAAATCCGCGTGTTTTATCAACTTTATCATAGTCAATCACAGGGAAGATGAGTTGTTCTTTTACGCCAAAGGTGTAGTTTCCTCTGCCGTCGAATGAGTGTGGTGAGAGACCCTTAAAGTCACGGATTCTTGGAAGTGCTTCTTCAACAAGTTTCTTGATGAAGGAGTACATCCTGTTTCCTCGAAGAGTGACCATACAACCGATCGGCATTCCCTCTCTGAGTTTAAAGTTTGCAATTGATTTTTTTGCGTGTTTGATGATTGGTCTCTGCTCTGTGATGAGAAACATTTCATCTACAGTTGAATCAAGTGCTTTTGGATTGAAGGTTACTTCGCCAACACCACGGTTGAAAACAACCTTAACAATCTTTGGTATTTGCATTGAACTCTTGTATCCAAATTTTTTCATGAGAGCGGGTTTAACATCACTCAAATATTTATCAACATATTCGTTTCTTGCAAGTTTTTTTGTCTTGACTTTTGGTGAAACTCCACCCTTTGAAACAACTGACTTTGTTGATGTTGTCGTTTTCTTCTGTGACTTATTTTTCTTGTTAACTGCCATTACCCACTACCTCAAATCTTGTCCACAAGCTCACCGCACTTGCGACACATTCTTATCTGTCTTCCATTTGGAAGTTCTTTGTGTCCAACGCGTGTGGTTTGTTTGCAATTTGGGCAGACAAGCATGATGTTCGAGCGATGCATTGGAGCTTCCAGCTCAATGAAATCCTTCTCGTGTGTTCTCTTGTTGACGCTGACTTTCTTTATCCAGTTTGCACCCTCAACAATTATACGATTTTTTTTCTTGCTCGGGAGAACATCTTTTACTCTGCCCTTGTGTCCTTTGGACTTTCCAGCAATCACCATTACGAGATCGCCACTTCTGACTGTGACTTTTTCTCTCTTTGCTGTTTTCATGTTATACCACCTCTGGTGCAAGAGAGACAATCTTCATGTATCCCTTGTCACGCAGTTCCCTGCAGATTGCACCGAAGATTCTGGTTCCTTTTGGGTTTCCATCTTCGTCGATGATGACAGCAGCGTTCTGGTTGAATCTTACCCTTGAGCCATCTTTTCTTACTACCGGCTGTTTGGTTCTGACGATTACTGCGGTCTCAATTGAACCCTTTGGGACTGGTGAATTCGGGATTGCTTTTTTTACAGTGATACGAATCTTGTCACCAACTCTGGCAACCTTTTTTGCAGAAACACCGAGCAAACCGATGACCTGTACAACCTTTGCACCAGAATTATCAGCAACATCAAGTCTTGAGTACTGTATAATCATTATAATACCTCGGCTTTTGAGGCTCTGTCGATGATTGCCACGAGTCTATGAGAACATCTCTTTGTGAGTGGTCTGCAATCAACAAACTCGATTGTATCACCAATGTTTGCATCATTTTTTTCGTCATGCACCATGAACTTCTTGCTCTTTTTGACGCGTTTCATATAGATTGGATGCATCACTGATCTTGTTACTCTGACAACACATTTTTTCTCTGGTTTGTCAGAGGTAACAACACCCTGTCTTTTTATCATGCTATCGTTCATATCTTGGCCTCCAGGTCTTCCTGGTGGATATATGTTTTGAGTCTTGCAATATCTCGTTTGCACTCTCGAATCTGCATACCCTTATCAAGCTGACCGTTTCTATGGTTGAAGAGCAATTGGACAAGTTCTGCTTCGATCTTTTCGAGAGCTTTTTCTTTTTCAATTTTGCTCATTGAAAGAATCTTATACTTCTTCATAACCTTATCTCTTTCTCAAGTGTCCTGCTAACAAAACGAGTTCTAATCGGGAGCTTTGAGCCAGCTATTCTTGCAGCTTCTTTTGCAACTTCCAGGGTGCATCCTGTGTATTCCATCATTATGCGACCTGGTTTTACAACTGCTACCCAATAATCGGTGTCGGCTTTACCCTTACCCATTCTGGTTTCAAGTGGTTTTTTGGAAATTGGTTTGTCGGGGAATATTCGTGTCCAAAGTCTTCCTGTGGTGGGAACTCGACCGGTAACAACGAGACGGATTGATTCAATCTGACGGGCGGTAATCCATGAACATTCCATTGCCTGGATTCCATATTCTCCAAAATTAAGCGTGTTTCCACCCTTGGAGCGTCCCCTCATGCGTCCTCTCATTTGTTTTCTAAATTTGGTTCTTTCTGGTTGTAACATGATAACCTTCCTATTTCAGGGAGTATGGTCCTGTGGTGGGTTTGTCACCCTTATAGATCCACACTTTGATGCCAATTACGCCGAACTTGGTGATAACGTGCTCAATATGATAATCGATGTCGGCTTTGATTGTATGAAGGGGAACTCGACCATCTCTGAACCATTCTGATCTGGCAATTTCTGCACCGTTGAGCCTGCCGGAAGCCATGATCTTAATTCCTTTTGCTCCAGCTTTCATTGCTCTTGAGATCGACTGTTTCATTGCTCTCTTGTAAGGGATACGTCTCTGGATCTGATCACCTATCCACTCGGCAACCAATTTAGCAGCGGTATCGGGTTGTCTCACCTCAACAATATCGAGCTTAAGGCTCTTCGCACCAACAACAGCTTGAATTTTTGATTTCAATATGTCGGCAGCGGCACCTTTTCTTCCAATAACGATTCCAGGTTTTGCTGTTCTAAGAATAACCCTGACTTTACCAGCTCTTCTCTCGATTACCGTTTCTGCAATTCCAGCTTCGTTTCCAAGATCGTCAACGATTTTTCTGATTGCAAGATCCTCTGAGAGATTTTTCTTGAAATCTTCTTTGTTTGAAAACCAATGTGATCTCCAAGGGTAGATGATACCAAGCCTGAAACCATATGGATGAACTTTCTGACCCATACTAGACCCCCTCGACTGAATCAACCACTACTTTGATGTGGCTGGTTCTTCTTTTGATGATGTCACCTCTACCCATTCCACGGGGAAGCATTTTTCTCCATGGTTTTCCCATATCAACAATTGCTTCACTGATATAGAGGGTATCTGGATCCATTTCGAAATTGTTTACTGCGTTTGCTTTTGCTGAAAGCAAAACCTTCAAAGTGAGTCTAGCGGCTTTATGCGGGAGAGCACGAAGAATATATTCCGCTTCCTCGACAGCCTTTCCTCTTATCATGCAAATGACCTTTCGAGCCTTCTGAGGTGCTATCATCGCAAATTTATGGATTGCATGTACTTTCATATCAAACCTCTACTTCTTGGTTGTCGAGCGTTCAGTTGGTCTTCTATGTCCTCTGAACATCCTGGTATGGGCAAATTCTCCGAGCTTGTGGCCTATCATACGGTCTGTGATGTAAACTGGAATGTGGTTTTTGCCATTATGAACAGCAATCGTGTAGCCGATCATTTCTTCAGTGATTGAAGAGCTTCTACACCAAACCTTGATTACTCTCTTTTTCCCAGTTTTTATCATCTCCTGAACCTTCTTCAGAAGCTTCTGGTCTACGTATGGTCCTTTTTTACTTGATCTACTCATATCTGACCCCTACCTCTTTCCAGCATCTCTTCTGCGAACGATGAACTTATTGGTGGCTTTTTTTCTATCTCTGGTGCGGTAACCTCTGGTGGGTTTTCCCCATGGAGTGAGTGGACCTGGATGTCCCGTTGGTGCTTTACCTGTTCCACCACCGTGTGGATGGTCAACTGGGTTCATAGCTGCACCACGAACTTTTGGTCTTCTTCCGCGCCATCTGCTTGCTCCGGCTTTTCCAAGTTTAATCTTGTTGTGATCACCGTTACTTACAACACCAATTGTTGCACGACATTCTGACTTGATGTATCTGACTTCGTTGCTTGGGAGTCTCACAAGACAGAGCTCTCCCTCTTTTGCAAGAAGCTGGGCTGATCCACCAGCCGAACGGACAATTACTCCACCACGACCAGGAACAAGTTCGATGTTATGAATGATTGTTCCAAGTGGTAGTTTATTCAAAGGGAGTGTATTGCCTGGTCTGATGTCGGCATCATCACCACTCTGAATTGTATCGCCAACTTTGACACCGGTCGGAGCAAGAATATATCTCTTCTCGCCGTCAAGGTAGTTGATGAGTGCTATGAATGCTGAGCGATTTGGATCATACTCAATCGTTGCGACTTTGCCGGGAATCATCTTGTCTCGTTTGAAGTCGATTATGCGATAGGTTCTCTTTGACCCGCCGCCACGTCTTCGGATTGCAATCTTACCACCAGAACGACCTGCATGTTTCTTCAGCCCTACTGTGAGTGGCTTGAAAGGTTTGTCAGTAGTAAGTTCGTCGTATACCAGTACTACTCTGTGCCTCGTTCCAGGCGTGATTGGTTTATATTTTCTTACAGCCATGGAAACCCTCTACTTCTCTAGAATGTCTATCTTGTAACCTTCTTTGAGGGTTACGATAGCTTTCTTAATTGGAGTTGTTGTTTTAAATGTTCTCTTTACACGCTTTTTCTTGCCAGGCAATCTTGCAATATTGATGCTCTCTACTTCAACCTTCCAAAGTTTTTCAACATCCTGTTTCACCCAGCTTGCGTTAGCAGACTCAATGATCTGGAAGACATACTTGTTCATATCTTCAAGGTCAGTGTTTTTTTCAGAGATCATCGGTTTAACGATTGACATTTTTCTCTTATCTATCATGCCCAGACCTCCTTCATGGCATCAATTGCTTCCTTAGTAAAAAGGAGCTTGTTGCTATGAATTATTTCATCAGTTGAGAGCATGTTTACAGGCCTTGCAGTGATTATTTTTGAGTTTGCAAGTGCTGTCATTAAATCACCATTTTTTTCGTGTTCATAAATCACGAGTGTTTTTTTGGCGATATTGTTCTCACCGATTGCAGAGAGAGCGGATTTGATTTTCAGATCAGAAAGTGCGATTCCTTCGATGACGCTTGTGGTGTCATCGCCAACTTTTGATGAGATGGCTGAGAACAATGCAATCCTTCTTACTTTTCTGTTCAAATCAAATGCAAACGATCTTGGTTTTGGGCCGAAGGTGATTCCGCCACCCTTCCAGATGGGGGATCTTCTTGAGCCATGTCTTGCACGACCAGTACCTTTTTGTCTCCAAGGTTTTTTTCCGCCACCACGACACTCTCCGCGAGTTTTTGTGGAAGCAGTTCCTCTTCTCATTCCAGCACGGCTATTGAGAATCGAGATGAATTCACAGGCTGTGTTTCTTTCAACTGCCCAGATTGCATCTGGAACGCTGTATTCACCAGTTTTCTCTCCAGCAACATTTACGATCGGAATATTCATAATTTTCGATCTCCTACTTCCCTGTCACAATCACGAGTCCACCCTTTGCTCCGGGTACTGCACCCGAAACAAGAAGTAGACCTTTTTCTTCGTCAATTCTGACTACTCGAAGATTTTTGACAGTGATGTTTTCAAATCCCATGTGACCAGGCATTTTTTTGCCCTTGATAACATGTCCAGGTGTGAGCCTACAACCGAGTGAGCCGGTTCGTCTGTGCATCATTGCACCGTGAGCAGCTTCTCCGCCACGGAAGTGATACCTTTTAACTACACCAGCAAACCCAAGTCCTCTGCTTCGTCCTCTTACTGTAATCTTTTCACCAATTTCAAACTGGGTTACAGATAAGGAGGAACCAACTTCGGCTTCAAGATTCCTGAATTCCATCATATGAAGATGGACTGGGAGATCTCTTTTTTCGTAGTATCCCCTTACAGGTTTCTTGACAAACTTTTTCTCAGATTTTGGTTTGTCGTATCCGACCTTCACGGCTTTATATCCGTGTTCAGATTTGGATTTCTGGTCAAGCACAACATTATCGTAGGTTCTAAGAACGGTCACCATTACACACGTGTCCTCTTCCCAAATGTTTGTGCAACCAATTTTTTTTGTGATAAGACCTTTGAACGCCATAGGTAATCTCCTCTACAGCTTTATCTCTATATCAACCCCAGCTGGGAGATCAATGTTCATCAGTGCTTTTGTTATCTCTTCAGATGGCTCTAGAATGTCGATGAGTCTCTTGTGGACACGCATCTCAAACTGTTCTCTAGAATCTTTGTCGATATTTGGGGCACGAAGAACTGTGAAGACCTGCCTGTTGGTGGGGAGTGGTATGGGACCAGCAATTTCAGCCCCTGTCCTTCTAGCAGTTTCCACGATTTTGATTACTGACTGATCGAGGATAACATGATCGAAGGCTTTCAATTTAATTCGCATTTTTGGTGCTGACACAAATAGTTACTCCTGAATTTCTGTTACGACACCTGCTCCGATTGTTCTGCCACCCTCACGG
>CBDUSO010000002.1:0-107487 GCA_965370295.1 uncultured bacterium | reverse complement strand
ACTCCCAGGAAGTGTCTTGACTATCAAACTCCAGCAGAATGCTTTTGGAAAGGGGGGTGGTGAGTGGTGGAGGATTCCTGGTCAAGCCAGGAATGACAAATGGGGTCTGGAATAGCGTGGTTTTGTAGGGACAATCCTAGATTGTCCCTACGTCTTATATCCCCAGAAACTTTTGTTCCTCGGTCAGCCATAGCTGAAATAAAAAAAGACCCAATTCTCGATTTGAGTTTTGGGTCTTTTCTAAATATTTGTATGTAGTTATTTTTTACAGATATTCAATGAGTGCGGGAAGGATTTCCATGCAGTCACCAACAACACCAAAATCGGCAACCTTGAAGATTGGGGCATCTGGGTCGCGGTTTATTGCCACGATGATGTCAGACTGCCTCATGCCGGCAAGATGCTGGTCAGCACCGCTTATTCCACATGCAATGTATAATCTGGGTGAAACCACCTTGCCAGTCAGTCCAACCTGATGAGAGGGGTGAATCCATTCTGCATCAACTATTGCTCGGGATGCACCAAGTGCGGCGCCAAGTTTTCTTGCGAGCTGTTTCCCAAGAATGAGATTTTCTTTCTTCTGCAATCCTCTGCCACAGGCAACGATGATGCTTGAGTCTGCGATTGATGGACCGCTGTCATCTCCGGGTTCAATGTGGTCGAGTGTTCTTTTGATCTCGGATGCCATGGTTGCGGGTTCAAGCATTTCAACCGTGGTTGTGATGTCTGCTGATCTTGGAGAATCAAAAACTCCGGGATGGATTGTGATTATTGAGCTGTGTGGAGTCCAAATCTTTGATTTGATCTGTCCACCGAATGCGAATCTGTCCAGTACAAATCCATCTTCTCTTGCACTGATTGAATGAACATCGGTCACAAGTGGAATTTTTGTTCTGGCAGAAATTTTGGCTGCAACTTCAAGTCCCCATTGGTTGTGAGGGGCAATGATTAATTCCGGTTTTCTCTTTAGAGCGAGGTCTGCAATCTCCCTGCCGACAAGCCCGGAGTCTCTGTTTTTCAGGTCTTCTGATTCAATCAGGATTGTCATCGGTTGACCCATGCGACCAAAGGAAGGGGCTCGCATTCTAAGATCTGATCCAACAAGGACAACGGCAACTTCAGCGAGTTGTTCGGAAGCCAGGTCATGCAACGAACCAAGAAGTTCAGATGTGGCCTTTGAGACCTGGTTGTTGACAAGCTGTCCAACTATCCAGAAATGCTTCATGAGAGTGCCCCCTTTGTTTTGATGGCAGTGATTAACTTGTTTGCAATCTCATCTGGTGACTGCCCCTCAATGAATTCCGTTCTAACCTGGGAGGCTACGGGTTCATGCCCAAGAAGTTTTGGTCTGACGGTGGGGAGATCGATATCAAGGTCTTCGACAGAGTACTCTGTGATCGGAACTTTTACCGCTTTGTTCATTCCACGCAAGGAGGGGAGTCTGGGGGTGTTGATGTTTTTAGTAACCGATACAACACAGGGAAGATTTACCTTCCAGACATTTATTCCGTCCTCAGAAGGGACTGACACGAAGGCAAATTTTCCTTTGATTTTTACTTTTTCAGCACCAAGAACTGATGGGATGCCCAGTAAATCTGCGATCATTGCGGGAAGAATACCCGTCTCAGCATCGGTCGATTTTCCACCACAGATAACCAGATCAAACTCGCCCTCTTTCTTCATGGCTCCAGCAATTGCAGTGGCTGTTGTCAAGAGGTCAGAACCGGCAAGAGCAGGATCGGATATGATTACTGCATTTTCTGCACCCATCGCAAGAATTTCGTGCAATGCCTCTTTGGCATCAGCAGGACCCATTGTAAAAGCCGTTACATCCTCAGGGTTTTCAACGAGTTTCAATGCAAGTTCGCAGGCATTTTTGTCCAGCGGGTTGGTGGCTTTTGGGAAGCTGTCTCTTGAGAGTCTCCCATCAGCTGTAAACTGACCCACAGGGAATTTCTCGGGGTCCGGTACCTGTTTTACACATATATTTATTTTCATCGTTCCTCCATTAAGCTGACTCGATCGGTCCAATCCCATACAATATAACAACAGTTCAAAGGAATGGAAGCCCTTGATAATTAAGTTTCATAGAACTGTCTGACATAGTATACCAAAAAAATATTTTGGTCAACTGGGAAGGACTTTATAAAAGAATCTGATGGTTTCAAATGTTTATGAGAACATAAAAATGTGTATAAAATTATACCTTGACATATGACATAAAGGGAATACATAAATGGTGCAATTGAAACGTGAAATCCAACACTTTGGTTGGAAAAACAAGGAGAAAAAATGTCCGAAAAAGGCTTCAATGCATTCAAGATGGCACAGACGCAGTTTGATTCAGTGGCAGCAAAACTGAATCTTGATGATGGGACAAGAGAACTTCTCAGATGGCCCCAGAGAGAATACAGATTCCGAATTCCAGTCAGAATGGATGATGGCTCGGTTAAAGTGTTCGAAGGTTTCAGAGTCCAGCACAACGACTCAAGAGGACCTTGCAAAGGTGGAATTCGTTTTCACCCACAGGAAACCGTTGACACAGTCCGTGCACTTGCAACATGGATGACTTGGAAGTGTGCAGTTGTTGACATCCCTCTTGGTGGAGGAAAAGGCGGAGTGGTCTGCGATCCTCATAACTTAAGCATGGCAGAGCAGGAAAAACTCTGTCGCGGTTGGGTTCGTCAAGTCGGAAGAGATATTGGTCCGTTGAAAGATGTCCCGGCTCCAGATGTGATGACCTCTGGTCAGCACATGCTCTGGATGATGGACGAATATGAAGCCATGAATGGCGGCAACAAATTCCCAGGTATGATAACTGGAAAACCAGTTGGTTCTGGTGGCTCACTTGGAAGAACAGAAGCAACCGGATATGGTGTTATCTACACCGTTCGTGAGGCTCTCAAAGATATGGGAATTGACCCAAAAACCACAAAGGCTTCTGTCCAGGGATTTGGCAATGTTGCCCAGTTTGCAATCCAGCTTTACACATCCATGGGTGGAACAGTCACCTGTGTTTCCTGTTGGTGTCAGAGTGAAGGAAAAGCATACAGCGTCAAAAAATCCACCGGGATAAATCTGGATGAACTTCTTGGTATCACTGACAGATTCGGTGGAATTGACTTAGACAAAGCAAAAGGTCTTGGGTATGAAATTCTTCCTGATATGGCTTGGCTTGAAGAGGAAGTTGACATCTTAATTCCCTGTGCTCTCGAAAACCAGTTGACCGGTGAGAGTGCCAAAAAAATCAAAGATTCTGTAAAAATGATTGCCGAAGGGGCAAACGGACCAACCACACCAGAGGCTGACAAAATTATTCACGAACGTGGAATATATATGATTCCAGATTTCCTGGCAAACGCTGGTGGAGTCACCTGCAGCTACTTTGAGCAGGTTCAGTGCAACATGAACTTCTTCTGGGAAAAAGATGAAGTGCTTGAGAAACTTGACAAGAAAATGACCCATGCGTTCCATGCGGTTGCTGATCTTGCCAAGAGAAAAAAACTCTACATGAGAGATTCTGCATACATGATCTCAATCGACAGAGTTGCGAAAGCTTGCAAGATGCGAGGCTGGGTTTAATTTCTAAAAAATATAAAATTGGGATATAAGGATTGAATATTGTAGGGGTGGGTTTGAAACCCACCCCCTTTTTTTATTTCTGCAGATTTTGCACAGTAGCTGTAGTGGTCAGCCATAGCAGACCACTACCTTGGTCATTCCGCATCCCCTCTTGTCATTCCGCACTTGATGCGGAATCCAGGGGTTTATAAAATCGCAATCAAAATAGGAAAACAACAATTATCCAACCTGATGAGATTTCTGTTTAGACTAATCGTTCACACGTTTTTACAGCATCCTGGATTCCTGGTCAAGCCAGGAATGACAAAAAAGGGAGGGTAAACCAGAATGACTAAAATAACTCTTCCAAACAATTCCAAATCTGCTAAACTAATATCTGTGAAAAACAATTCAGAAAAAACAGCTCAGAAATGGCGGGTGGTTCTGGAAACAATCCTTGCCACAAACCGTGTTTTATACAAAAGAATTTGTAGAATGCTTCTCTATCACTTATATCGTATGGGAGCTACAGGTGCAGAGGAATTGATTCAGGAATTTGATCTGGCAAGAAGCGGAAAGAGACTCGAAACAGAAGTCGGTGAGAACAAACCCCTTCCAAAAGCAGACTCAGAAAAATTGGATGAAATTCGAGAAAAAACAATTGAGATAGCATCGGATTTTTTAGGAGATGAAGAACTCTCAGAGATGCTTCTCTCCTGGTTGAGGGAGGATAGAACAAGTTATCTGACCGATACTCTGGAAAATCCAGCTGTTCCGCTTTCGGAAATTGAAAAAAGCCTGGAGAGATATTTCAAGCTTCCGGAACATGAAAGACATCTGACTCATGAACAGTATATGAGTCTGCGGGTCTCCCTCATAAAGCGTTTCCTGAGTGATTCTCTAAATTTTGTAAAGGTTTCGATGGATCATGTCACCGTAAAGAATTTTCAAGAACTCCTTCCCAAAATGATTGGAACAAAACTCGGTGCTGGAAAAACAGGGGGCAAGGGAGCAGGAATTTTCATCGCCCACAGAATAATTGAAAACGCCAAAAAAGAACATCCAATTCTTGCGAACGTAAGGGTTCCAAATACCTGGTATCTGCTCTCTGACGCAGTTTTAGATTTTATCCACTACAATGCACTTGAAGAGATCACGTCCTTTAAATACCGAGAGATTGAGGAGATAAGACAGGAGTTTCAATATTTTGAGCAGATGTTCAAGCACTCACAGTTCAGCCCGGAAATCCTGAAGAATCTTGTTCTTGCTCTGGAAGATATGAATGATTTGCCTTTGATTGTCAGAAGTTCATCACTTCTCGAAGATAGCTTTGAGGCTTCATTTGCAGGGAAATACAAGAGCTTGTTTCTGGCAAATAAAGGCGATATGCGTGAAAGATTGGATGGGTTAACCGATGCTATCTCTGAGGTTTATGCATCAGTACTTAATCCTGATGCAATCCAATACAGGAAAGAACGAGGTTTATTGCATTTCAGAGAAGAGATGGGATGTTTAATCCAGGAGGTTGTCGGAAGGAAGGTTGGACGATATTTTTTGCCGGCATTTGCAGGTGTTGCATTTTCCAACAATGAGATAAGATGGTCATCTCGAATCAAGCGTGAGGATGGGGTTGCAAGATTAGTTGCGGGGCTTGGCACAAGGGCGGTTGACCGTGTGGCTGGTGATTATCCCACACTTGTTTCTCCCGGGCAGCCCAAGCTGCGGGTAAACACTATTCCATCTGAGATTGAAAAATATTCACAGAGATATATTGATGTCATAAACACCGAAACCGGTGAATTTGAAACACTGGAAATAAAGGAACTTTTGAAAGAATTTGGTGATGAATATCCAAGCCTTTACCAGATTGTTTCTGTGTATCGTGATGAAATCCTAGAGCCAGCAATCCCTCTGACTGATCTTCAAGATTCTAACCTTGTGGTAACTTTTAATGGACTTCTTACCAACACAAAATTTTTAGGTCAAATAAAACTCATCCTGAATATTCTTGCAGATAGCCTTCAAACTCCTGTTGATGTCGAGTTTGCCTCGGATGGTGAGAATCTTTACATTCTACAGTGTCGCCCTCAATACACAAAGCAAAAAACTGCAATCGTAAAACTACCTTCAAATATTCCTGATGATGAAATAGTATTTTCAGCTGACAAATATATTAGCGAGGGTCTATGCGAGGACATTTCCCACATTGTATACGTTTCCTCGGATGATTATGAAAAACTTGACAGTAGAGACAAGATGTTGACGGTTGGCAAGATTGTGTCTGAGTTGAACTCCATCCTTCCTGAGAAAAAATTTATTCTGATGGGTCCGGGGAGGTGGGGAAGCCGTGGTGATATTAAGCTTGGCGTTAGCATCACCTATTCTGGAATCTCAAAAACCTGTGCATTGATTGAGATTGCAAGAAAAAAACAATCGTATGTCCCGGAGGTTTCGTTTGGAACACATTTTTTCCAGGATCTGGTGGAATCTGGGATTGCTTATCTCCCACTTTATCCCGATGAGAGAAATCAGATTTTTAACATGGAATTTTTGAAACACTCTGAAAACCAGCTCACAGAATTTGTCCCTTGGGCAGGTGAGTTTGAGGATGTTGTCAGTGTGGTTGATGTTCAAAAATCATCAAACGGAAAAACTCTGACACTTGTGATGAGTGCCGATGAAAACAAGGCAATCGCTTACCTGAAAAACAGTGAAAAAAACTAATCCAAAACCCCTGGACTATCTTGTTTTGATAGCCGGGGTAATCGGTATCTGTTTTGCCTCTCCGCTTATCAAGGTTGCAAGAGCACATGGTGCTTCGGTTTTTGCTACTGCATTTTGGAGAATTCTGGTTGGAACTTCAGTGGTTGTTTTTATCGGAAAGCCCTGGAAAATCCGAGCAAGCTGGAAGAGTATTTCTCTGGCAATTTTCTCTGGTGTTTTGATGGCTCTTCATTTCCTTGCCTGGGTGTGGTCTTTTGATTTTGTGAGTGTCGCTGTTTCGGTTGTTCTTGTCACGACCACCCCTGTTTTTATGGTTATTTTGGATTTTTTGATTCTGAAAATAAAACCAGAATCTCCAACAGTTTTTGGAATTGCAGTTGCGATGGGTGGTGCAATCATTGTTTCTCTGTCTGGATTGTCAGCTGGTTTTGGTCAGGTAACCGGTTCAATTTTGGCATTGACTGGTGCAATCCTAGCCGCTTCGTATCTCTTCACCTCAAAACTTGCCCAAAAGGAGATGACATCCTGGGAGGTAATTTCTGTGATATTTTCAACATCAACAGTATTGCTCCTGGTTTGCATACCTTTTTTTGGTGGAGATATTGTCGGGTTTGATTCAGTCGGGTGGATCGCTGTTATCTCCATGGGGATTTTGTCCCAGTTGATTGGTCATGTTGCTTTGAATATCTCAGTCGTGAAACTTTCAACCACGATCACCGCAACCTCCGTCCTCTTTGAGCCGGTTGGTGCATCAATTCTTGCATGGTTTATTATTGGTGAGGTGGTAGCACCCCTTGTTTACCTTGGCGGAGTGGTTGTTATCTTTGGTGTGTGGTTGACAGTTAGGACTTAGAATTTTGCGAGACAGCTTGAAAGAAACTTGCAGGTAGATATAATAGTACCCATGAGCGAAAAATGGGATAAGCAAGAATTCAATGATTTTCTTTCCAGTGATATAATAATAGATAATGAGACGGTTGGTGATAAGGTTTATGTTGTCTGGTGGCACGGGAATAACAGAGTGTTATCCGTTGTTTTTAAGGAAATTATTGACTCCATGGAATGGTATGTACGCGTTGATGATATTGAAGGACCGTATGCGTTTGACTGTCCACCAAACCTTCTTACATTGCTAGATACAACAGAGAACGAATATGCAGTTGAGTGGCGAAGGTTGAATAATCCTTTTGAAAGAAGTAAACATAAAGACGACAATGGTAACGAATACTGGTTGGCACGAGAAATAGGCTCTCTTCTTGGCTACAAGCAGTACAGAAATTTTCAACCAGTGATAAATAAAGCAAAGAGGGCGTGTGAAAATAGCTCTGAGTCTACCTCCGATCATTTTGCGGACTTCCGCAAAATGATACAACTTGCAAGAACAGCAACAAGAGCTATTGAAGATTTGAAACTGACGAGGTACGCTTGCTATCTCATCGTTCAAAATGCTGACCCGTCAAAACCTGTTGTAGCTTTGGGGCAAACATACTTTGCAGTGAGCACTCGAAAATATGAAAAAGAAAAAGAATTCGAGGAGATGACAAAAAGGTATCAAGCTAGAGAAGAATTGAAGACGTACAACAAAAAATTGGCATCAACTGCCAAAAAGGCTGGAGTAATTAATTATGGAGTCTTTCAGGATAAGGGTTACAAGGGATTATATGGTGGGTTATCAAGCAAGGATTTGCATGGCAGGCGTGGGCTGGGAAAGAGTCAAAAAATCCTGGATCACATGGGGAGAACAGAACTCACTGCAAACAATTTCAGAATAACGCAAACTGAAGAAAAGCTGAAAAAAGAAAAAATAAATACTGAGAATAGAGCGTTTCAAGTGCATCATGAGGTGGGGAAAAAGGTTCGAGACACGATCAAAGAAATAGGAAACCCAATGCCAGAAGATTTACCCGTCGAAGAGGACATAAAAAAAGTAGAAAGAAAAATAAAGAAGCTGGAGAAAAAAGAGCAAGAAAAAATATCGGATTAGTGTGATAATATCCAAAGAGATACGCTTGAAAGAATTGGATAGTCGAATATAATTATTCCCATGAGCGAGTGGACAAACAAGTTATTTTATGGTGATAACCTTGAAATTCTCAGAAATGAGATAGGGGATGAGTCAGTTGATTTGATATATCTTGACCCTCCTTTCAACAGCAAGGCAACTTACAATGTGTTGTTCAAGGATAAAACTGACAACCAGTCGGAAGCCCAGATTGAAGCATTTGATGATACCTGGCATTGGGACAAAACAACCCCTCTGATATTCCATGAACTGATAATGAATACTGAGTATCCCAGGCTTGCCAATCTGATGAATACCCTTGATGATTTTCTTGGACACAATGACCTGATGGCATACCTGGTGATGATGGCAATTCGGTTGATTGAACTCCATCGAGTTTTGAAGCTGACCGGATCAATCTATCTTCACTGTGATCCAACTGCCAGTCATTATCTGAAGCTGTTAATGGATGCAGTGTTTGGGTATAAATGCTTTATGAACGAAGTAATTTGGTGTTATCGAAAGTGGAGTGCGAGTAATAATAGATTTCTTAGAAGCCACGATACAATTCTGTTCTATAAAAAGGAAGACAATGTCTTCAATCCACAGTTTATTCCTTATTCAGAGGGTACTTATAAAAGATGGAAAGGAAAAAAACAAGCGAGTAAATTTGAGAATGGGAAAAGGGTGCATCAATATTCACTTGATGAAGAATCAAAAGGGTCGTATATGCCAGATTGGTGGGAAGTTTCAATAATAAACCCAGCAGCCAAAGAACGGATGGGTTACCCAACTCAAAAACCTGAAACTCTCCTTGAACGAATCATCAAAGCATCTTCAAACGAAAATGATGTAGTTCTTGACCCATTTTGTGGATGCGGAACTACGGTTGCGGTTGCAGAAAGATTGAACAGACGCTGGATTGGAATTGACATCACACATCTTGCAGTCAATTTGATGGAGAACCGACTCAGGGATACGTTCAAAAGTGATTTGAAACCGTATGATATTTACGGAACACCAAAATCTTTGGCGGGGGCAATCGAACTTGCAAGCAAAGACAAATATCAGTTTGAGTGGTGGGCGTTGACACTTGTTGGCGGAAGACCGGACAAGAAAAAGGGAGCTGACAAGGGAATTGATGGCATCATGTATTTCCACGATATGGAAACTGGAAAACATAAAGAGGTGGTGATCCAGGTAAAAGCAGGACACATCACAGCAAACCAGATTCGGGATTTAGCAGGGGTTGTTGGCAGTAGAAAACACGCGGAGATTGGAATTTTCATCACACTGAAGGAACCAACAAAACAAATGAGGGTAGCCGCTGCTGATGCAGGAATTTATGAAGCAACAAATGGAAGGGTTTACCGCCGAATCCAAATCCTGACAATCGAAGAAATATTTGAAGGAAAACAGCCTGAGTATCCATTCAGGGATACGGGCGGAGAATCACCATTCACTCGAGCAGAGAGATACAATGGTGAAACAAGTGAAAAGGATTTGTTCACCAGCTAATTGCTTTTTTGGCAAAATTTTGATATTTTGACTCAAAACGACATTTTTTAACCCATGTATGACAAAGGGGTGTCACAGGTGATAGTTTACAATGTCTGTTATGAAAAACCTGGAAGATATTACGTATTGGACATCGCAACTTGACCGCAATCTGTCACCTCCTGCAATTGAGTTGTTGCATGAGGGGCTGAAAAGTGATCCTCTAACCGGACAGAATTTGACATCATCAGAGTGGATTTTGAACCACATAAGACCAACGTCATGTGATGGTGCAGGTAGGCGTGGGAATTTAGCCAGTGATGAAAAGAAGAGATGGGGGCTTGTGTACAGGCGGAATCTCATGGACTGGGAGATTCGAGCGAGGATCAGTCAAACCGAAGGGATCGAGATTACACGGGCAAACTATAGAGATAATCTCATCACAAGAAATCACCAACTCGTTCCTTTGACATATTTGCTCAGACGTTCCAGGTGCAGATTTGGACCATTCCTGTGCACCTTCAGGAACGGGTTTGTGGTTGCTGGTCTCTTCAATCCGGGAAATGAGTTTCTGGCTCTTCAACTCTTCTGGTTCATGAATGATGGTCGAACCACCTCACAACTCTACCAGTCTAGTGACGTTTTTGGCAGCTTCAGATTCAGCTACAGGATAAAAGCCCGGAGTATTCGATACAAAAATGGTGGAGGCATCTGGAAACAGCTGACATCTTTCCCCTATCGTGTTGACAGCGAAGACGTTGCTACCTCTGAAAAAATTCTGTGTGCTGAGTCAAACGGCAATGGAAATTGCTGGATCAGTTATGATAAATTGCATAGCTGGCGGTGTAACACAAGCAATTTCGAAAGTAATTCATCACAAACGAAAAAATTTTGTGTTTCCTTTGAGGTTCATGGAGAAAATATGCACAGAGTGATCAACGGACCGGTTCTTGAAACATCTCAATCAAGGGGCGTGAATAATGATTTTGCTAAAAAGAATCTTTCTGATAAAAGGACGTTTTGTATGTTGTGATGGCTGAGACCAAAGGGGTCCAAGTTTCCTGGAACAGAAAATCTGTGGGGTCGAGAACTTCAGCTTTGTCATTCCGTACAACCTTCCGTCATTCCGCATACCCCACCGTCTTTCCCACGAAAGTGGGAATCCAGGGGATTAGAAAATCGTATCCAAATTTGGAAAATGCCAATAATCCATCTTGTCTGGTTTCTGTTTTCTCCAATATCTACACGCTTTTTTCAACCCTGGATTTCCCCTGTTTTCATAGAGGCAGGCTCAATGTCGTAGCACGGAAGTTATTTGTCCCATAGTGAACGCAGATATGCGTTCACTACAATTCTGGCTATGAGTTTGTAATGAGGTCGTGCGACCTGTTCCATTTCGCAATCAATTCAATGGAGTGAGTGGCGGTGGTCTCAAAACATAAACTGTTGCCGACATGAAATCATAAAACTTGCTGTGGGCTACACTCTGCAGTTCAAGCTCAGGGATAAACAATTCGCCCTCAACCCGTGTATATTCAAGCCATTCACCGGTTTCAAGATTCAACAACCCATCAGAAAAAATCCTGAGTTCATCAACACCGCCAAACGGAACAAAAGAGTATGGAACAATTTCATGCCCTAACTCGGTTTCAACGAGCAGTTCGCCTGTTTGCTCAGAAAAAGCAGGGAGTCCAGAGGGGTTGATCGAGAAGGTGGCAAGCATTCCATCACGCTTGCCCATGATCGAAACAAGTTCTACCCCATCACCTTTTATCTGAATCCGAGGAACCGAATCTGTCCCGATGTAAACCGAGAAATCCTTTTTTTCAGAGATATTTCCAAGCCTCAGAATTCGAGGCCAAACGTCAATGTCTGAATCTCTGGTTGAAAGAGTTACTCGAAGAAGATTATTTTGTGTGAGAACAAAAACATTTTCACCGGTTGAAACCATATCAAGCGGTTTATTATTTTGGCAAACTTGGAACTGAAATTTTTCCTGACCCCAGAGAGTATGCCCGCTAAAAACCCCATCATTCCAGAGAACAAGCAGGGTATCTGTGTTCCACAGACAGATTGAAACTGGTACCTCTGAGTTTCTGTTTGAGATAATAGAATCAACCGCAGAAAGATTGCTCGACAAAACTTGAACCCATTTCTCAGGGTTTTTGTCCGTCAAGCTCTTCATTAGGACAAAAAGATTTTTGCCATCTGCCACGAAATTCTTTGGGATGACGAAGGGATCAAGCTCAGTCCTGTCTGAAATTGCAGTGACCAGTTCCTCTCGGATTCTTTCAATTCTTCCATCTTCTGTGATTTTGTAGGTGTATTTTCCGATTTGAATGTTGCTTTTTCCCCAGTCGGAAATTATTTCCGGGGTGCTGGCTGAAATTGTTTTTTCACCGAATGAAAACTCACTGGTTGAGCCAATCTTCAGTATCTCGCTGGCAGATTTTTCTTGATTTTTCAGCGGAATTTCAAAATCCAGTTTTTTGTTCGGATTTGTTTCCCACTTCCATGAGCCGTCCCAAACCGCAGATTTGTTATCAGGGAATGCAATTGTCAAGTCGCCATCAAAGACGTTTACCCCGGTGACAACAGGGTCTGACCATGAGAGTCCAGCTGGCAGCTCAGCCCTTTCTGGGAATTCCGGAAAACCAATATTTTCCCACTCGTCGTCTATTTTTTCAAAAGCACCAGTAGCCGTTACTGTGAAATTTTCAAACTCATAAAGGATTTCACCCGTTGGGATGTTCACATTCCAGAGAACCTCAGTTTTTATTCGGACAGGCAACTGACTCTCAGGAAAAATAAACGCATACAAAGTTACAAACACAACAAGTCCAGCTATCAACCAGGGAAGAGTTTTTTTCATATCAGCCCTCCGATAATCCAAACAAGTGCAGATAAAACCAGGTGTGAAGCAACAAGCATCATCATCTTGACTGTGGATGTGTTGAGTTTTGTACTTATCATCCAAAGTAGAATGTATCGAAACAAAACCAGTATCAGAGCTGGATATAGAAGAAGGGTTGCCTCATAAACTGCATTTGCAGTCAGCCCCCTCAAGGGGAGAAGTTTGTAGAGATTCCAAAAGATTTCGTTGTAAAAAAATCCGACAAGAGCAAGCCCAAGTCCAGAGAGTTGGATGAGTGCAAAGTTATCGATGTATGTCCTGATTCCTTTTCTCCCAAAAACCAGCAACATTGGCAAACCCACACAAACTATCTGGGTGGAAATCGTGAACAGGAAAAGCTCCACGGGGGGAAGCTTTGGTGCGGGAAAAATTGAGATGCTTAGAATATTTGGAGAGAGTGAATTTGAAAGAAGAAGCAGAAATGAAACAACAAGCATCATCCCGCCAACAAACAATGATTGCCAGGGCGGTGGTGGATTATCAATCGCACTCACAGCAGATGAAAATAGAAGTTTGATTTGACGGAAAGATTCCCTCATGCACCCACCACTCTCAGGAGAAATCCAACAAATTCGGGCAGAAGGTCAACTCGACCGACAATCACAAGCACCGCAAGCACAGTTGTTATCATCACAAATGACCATCCGACCGCTGATTGGAAGGGATGGGTTCGACTAAAAACACCAACATCTGCAATTGCTTGTTTCAACCGAGGCAAGAATTCTTTGCTCAAGATTCGACCCGGTTTTCCTTTTGGAATCAGTTCGTCTAAATCAGCTTTCATGTTTGTTGATGTTCCCCTTCCTTTTTATGATAGAGCCTTTTTCATCTTCAACTTGGCATTGTGTATCCTGGATTTTACTGTTCCTGCCGGAATCTTCAGGAGCTTTGAAATCTCATTCATTCCGAGACCCTCGTAGTATTCCAGCACGAGTGGCATTCTGAATTTCAGGGGAAGTTTCATCAGTTCCCGCCTGACATCCAGCACAATCGACTGGTCATTCGGGTCTCCCCAGTCAACCTCAAAATTGAGTGGAAGCATTCTCTTCTTTTTTCTGAGTGTATCGATTGCAAGATTTTTGGCAATCCTGACAGCCCAGTTAACAAATGGAATTCCCACCTTGAGAGTGTGAATTTTTTGGAATGCCTTGAGGAATGCCTCCTGGGTGATTTCTTCTGCCAAAGCCTTGTTGCCAACGACATAAAGCGTGATTCTTGCAACCTTCTCCATATGGATTTCAACCAGCTCAATGAAAGCTGATTGGTCACCATTCCTGGCAAGTTCCTCAAGTTTCTCATCCATGTAATGTTTTCATCCGGCATATCATTTTGTCTTCCACTTATTTAGACGAACAAGCCCCTACTTTGGTTCAGTTTTTATTTATTGTTCCCAGTTTTGGTTGTTATCTCTTGAGAGCATTTCAAATCTGGTGTACTGGTTGAGGAATTTCAAACCAAGTATTCCAACCGGGCCGTTTCGTTGTTTGGCGAGAATCAGGTTGATGATTCCCTGGGCTCGTTCCTGCTCGGAGGATGGTCTGGACAGAAACATGACAACGTCTGCATCCTGCTCGATTGATCCACTTTCACGGAGGTCAGAGAGAACTGGTCGATGGTCTTGCCTCTGTTCAATTCCACGGGATAGCTGAGATTGAACGATGATTGGAACACTCAGTTCACGAGCGAGACCCTTGAGAGATCTTGTCATCTGCGAGACTTCCTGAACACGGTTTTCCGTTTTTGATTTTGTGTGAAGAAGTTGAAGATAGTCGACGATTATCAGTTTGATTCCTTTGTCCATCGTAAGTTTTCTTGCCTTGGCACGGAGTTCAAGGACGGTCAGGTCGGCAGAATCATCGATGTAGATGGGAAGTTTATTGATGTCTCCAAGTTTTCTTGCCATTCGTTCCCAGGTTTCGTCAGAGAGTTTTCCTCGCCTCATGTCCTGGGAATTTATTTTGGCTTCAGAGCTGATGATTCTTTGTGCAAGGGATTCTTTTGACATTTCAAGACTGAAGATTGCAACTCCATCCCCTTTTCTGGCGATGTTGCAGGCGATGTTGATTCCAAGTGCAGATTTTCCAACCGATGGTCTTGCAGCAAGGATTATGAGGTCTGATGCCTGGAATCCCGCTGTCATCTTGTCGAGATCCGAAAATCCGGAAGCGAGTCCGGTAAGCCCTGTGCCGGATTTGTGAATCTCGTCAAGTCTGTCGATTACTGGACCGAGGAGTTTTCCAAGTTGAGTGAATCCTGCAGTTTTTTTCTTGAGTGAGATTTCAAATATTTTTCTCTCAGCGGTGTCGAGTGCGTTGTTGGAATCCATATCATCCTGGTAGCCCATCCCTGCAATCTCTTCACCAACTCGAATAATATTTCTCAGGATGGATTTTTGGGAAACGATGCTTGCATAGTAGTTCAGGTTGGCAGATGTTGGGGTGGCGTTTGTCAAATCCATCAGATAGCCAATCCCGCCCATGCTGTCAATCTTTTTTTGAATTTTTAGTTCTTCTGCAACCGTCAGCATATCAACCGGTCTTGATGTTTCATACAATTTTTCGATTGCAGTAAAGATTGTTTTGTGCCTGGGTTCGTAAAAATCTTCAGAGGATAACCTGACCTCCAGTTTGGCAAATCCATCTGGATCAATCAGTATTCCACCGAGTGTTGCCTGTTCCGATTCGATTGAAAATGGGGGGATTCTTGTTTCCGTCATGCTGGGTATGATAACTGCTAAGTCATTGCCAGGCAAGACGAAAGTTGTTTAGATTCATTAAGGTTATCAAATATCGGCGGAGGTGGGTTTCAAACCCACCTCTACAGTGTTTGTAGAAACGTATATTCTCTAGTTACAGCTATCGTCATTCCGTGCTACGACACGGAATCTCTGGAATCTGTATGATGTGAAAATTGTGTTGTTTTAAGGGATGAGATTCTTAAGTCAAGTTCCTAAATGACGGCGGGGTGTTCCCAAATGATGAGGTGGTACTCCTGAATGACAAGTGTGATTCCAAATCGTTTTACATATATTGATATTTGTGTTATACTAGCGTTCGTGGACTGGACAGACAGCTATTTCGACACCTATTATGCTGAGGCTTCCCTCGAAGATGTTGACCAGAAGAGGACAAGAGCCCAGGTTGATATGATAATCAAGTGCTTTGGATTTGAGCCACCAATTCAGATTGCAGATATTGGTTGCGGTCTTGGAAGACATACAATCGAGTTTGCCAGGCGTGGTTATGTTGTCCAGGGGTTTGATTCAAATGCTGAGTATCTCAAAAAAGCCAGCGAAATTGCAGCAGAGCAGGAAGTCAAAAATACCTTTTTCATTCACAAAGACATGCGTGAATTTGATATGAAAGAGATGTTTGATGCTCTAATTTCTGTCTGGATATCGTTCGGTTACTTTGACGATGAAACAAACGCTGATATTTTTTCCAGGATGGTCAGAAGCATAAAACCCGGTGGAAATATCTTTATCGATATTGAAAACCGAGACTATATTCTCAGCCATTTCCAGCCACAGAGTTGGAAAATGAAGGGTGATACTCTGATTCTTGAACGAAGTAAATTTGACCACAATCGCTCTGTGAACCTCTGCAAACGAACCATTCTCAAGAGGGGTGAAAAGAAAACAACAAAGCGTGAGATAAGGCTCTACAGCTCTCATGAAATCATGGCACTGGCTCATTCGGAAGACCTCTATAACATCAATTTGCTGGGGGATTGGGATGGTTCCCCGTACAGCATCAGAAGCCCCAGGCTCATCCTTACTGCTCGTGTTGGAATATAGGAGTAACATTTTATGAAAAAAATTATTGTGGTTGTAGTTGTTATTATTCTCATGTTTTCTTTGGGTGTTATCCATGCTGAGTATGAGGATCCTTATCTTCATGGTGTCTGGCTTGAGAGTGATTCTGCAACATTCATCGGAATCAAAAATCAATTCATCACAAACTCCAACGAGTTTGATTTTTTGGCAAGTGATGACAGCTATCTTCGACTGACAGCTGGTGTTGATGCTGAAATGGAAACAAGTGATGGTTGGGTAACTTTTAGGTGGTTTATCCGCGATAATATTGGAATCCCATTCAGAAAAATGTGGGTATCACTTGCAAACTTTGGTGACTATTTCCCAGAGATTCAATTATTTGCAGAAAATCTTGAGGGATTCAACAACCCACATCCATATGTCGGTACAGAAAAAGGTGAAGGTGTTGAGTATGGTCGCTTCACCTGGATAGAGTTTGAGGTACCACAAAATTTGAAATTTGCCCAGCCAACTTCTTACGAACTAACCATGAAAATTTCAACAGACAAACCATTTGATATTGGTGTTGATGCAATTTATTTGGGTGATGGTATATTCACTCCTGACTCAAAATCTCCACCACTTTCTCTTGACCCCTACCAGATGGCGGACAAAAAACTCCAGATTTTTAACCCGACAATCACCACCAATTTTTCTGATGACCTCAGATTTAACACAGAAGACCGTGTAGAATCCATCTCCACACGTTGTCCAAAGGGTGTGAAACATCCCGTTGTTGTTGGGATTTTTGGTGGGATAGACCTTGGAAATGTTGAACTGATAAATGATTTTCCTCTAAAAAATGCCGATGGTGAAGAGCTCGGCGATATAGATATTTCCGTAGTTTCTTACATGAGAAAACGCTTCAAAAGAAATGGTGAAATCAGGAATACTGTAACCTCTGCTGAATATCTGCTTCCCGGAAACTCAACCATTGTGAAGGAGGGGAGAACGGAATTTTTCTGGTTGGATTTGGATATTCCAAGTTCTGTAAAAGCTGGAGTTTACACATGCAGGTTGAGAATAAAAACAGACGAGGTTGAAGACATCATGTTGCCTCTCTCTGTTGAGGTTCTGCCATACGAGGTGGATGTCCAAAAATTCTCAAAATCTCTGAATGTTTCAAAGCTCAGGACTGTCGATATTTCAGACAGAATAATTTTTCACAGCCAGCCACACCACATGTTTGCCAGAAACAAAATAATCACAGAGGATGAAGCCTGGAGAAGATGGAAGCTGGATGTTCAAGATATTTCCTCGCATGGTTTCAACGGTTTTGTTTTCAAATCTCCCACTCTCAAATCTCCAAAATATTTCACAGACACAGAGACGCTTGGAAAAATTGCACAGATTGCCAGCGACAACAGAATGGACAAACTCTTCCTGGATATTGTTGACGTGTCGCTTGCATGTGAAGAGGTTGAAGGGAGATATTATCTTGAAGAATTTCCGGGTGAACTCGACAAAATAATGAACACAGTTACGGGGACTGATCTGACTCCCGTTTTATATTTTGATGAAACAAGGATGACCGCTGAGCAATTTGATCGTTTGCAAAAAGCAATTGAATTGATGAAAGAAAAACCTCTAATTTCTACATTGCAAGACGAACCAGAGAGTTTCATCTCGAACATAGACCTCCCACTCTTTGAAAGCAAAAATCTTGACTGGACACGAGAAACATCTGGTCTCTCTCCGGGCAACTGGATTTATACCCCGATCCCGCATTGGGGTCATCACCATGATATGAGAATTTTAACGGGTCTGTATTCTCTCGGAACTCGCTCCCCGGTCACAGGGCTAAGTGTTTACAACGAGCCATACGGAAATCCGGAAAATGACTTTGACATCAAGGTTGGGATTGACCAACACACACCAGGTGATTTGATGATGACATACCCAAGCGAGGGTTATGAGCTTTATCCGACACTCCGCTGGGAATGTTTCCTTGAGGGGTTGGTAGACCGGGCTTTGATAGATTTATTGCTGGACAAAATTAAAAAAAATCCATCCAAAGAATCTTCAAAATCTGCCCTGGAATTTTTAGATGGAATAATCAAAACAGCATCTCACAGATATGTGGTGAACACGTATGATGCAGAGGATGTTGAATTTATCAGGCAACGAGTGATTGATTATCTGCTCTGGTGTGATGGTGGGAAAAAGGTTGTTCACCAGTCTATTTTCAGAGATGTAATTTTCACGATTGGCTCAAGGCAATTTGTGGCAAACGGTGAAAAAATGGAGATGACGGTTGAACCAATCATCATCGATGGCTCCACATTTATCCCAGCCAGATATTTGGTTGAACCGCTTGGTGGAGTTGCCCTCTGGGAAGGCTCAACAAGAACTGTAATCCTTGAGGCACTCGGTCACAGGGTTGAGCTTGGAATCGATAAAGTCATAGCAACAAGTGATGGAAAAACCATCACTCTCTCAAAGCCCCCGACAATTATAAACGGTCGAACTCTGATTCCGCTTCGCTCGGCAAGCACCCTTCTCGGAGCTGATGTTTCCTGGAACGGGAAAACCAGAGAAGCAACATGTGGATTCAATCTTGGGACAAGACCACTTCTGGGGGAAAAATGAAGCAATTAATCTCAGCCATTTCAGAAATAAAAACAAATGCTTCAAGGTCTGCTTATGGGTTTGGACTTATAGAAAAACTCTGTGAAACACTTGGATTTCCTTCTGGGATGATGGTTGATACTAGTAATTCGGCTGAGGTTATCTCAACGTTCAACATGTCAGAAACCCAAAGTGAGGGAATCCTTGGTTTGATTGGCAGATCTGGAATTTCTTCAAGTGTTGCCCACATCAATGAAACCCTTCCCCCGCCCTGGGGAGATATTTCAAAATTCCACTACAGAAGCCTCATCACGCTTCCTTTGAAGGAGGACGGGAAAAGAATCGGATACATCGCTCTTCTCTCACCAAAAAAACACTCGATTTCAGACGATGATTTTGAATATCTGAAGATGCTCTCCCATGTGCTTTCCCATGGATTCATCTTGAATCGATTACATATGACAGAACGTCGAGATGAGTTTGTGGAAAGTCTTGATACAGAGTTTTTGGACCAGCTGAAGAGCGGTTTTATCTCATATGATACCAAAGGGAATATTCGTTACATAAACCCTGCTCTTGTTGCAATACTTGGCTCACCCTCTGCTGAAGAATCCAAAAAAATAAATCTTTTCACGTTCCCAAATCTGGTTGACTCCGGGGCTTCAGATACATACAAAAGAGCGATTGAAACCGACAAGCCAGTTTTTGCAACCCATACCTACACCTCAAAATGGGGAGTTGAAAGTTTTTTCCATATGAACATTAACCCAACCAGAGACAGGAACGGAAAAATTTCAGGAGCTCAAGGTTTTGTCCATGATATTTCTGACAAGATAAAAATCACCTCTCTGCTGACTGCAATCAATCAAACACAAAAGATTTTCACTGAAGAACACAACTTGAATCAAGCAATAAAACTTGCCACAGAGATTGTTTTTGAGAGCCTCGATGTCGATGCTCTGATGATTCTTGAATCGGTATCAATTTCTGGGTTTGGAGCATTCAGAATAAAATCATTTGCAGGAAGTGGTGACATAAAGAAACCACTGAACAACCCAATATTTGAGTCCTCTGATTTGGGAATTGACTCACACCACTTTGAGAAATTGCTTGAGGGCGAAGGGGTCAAACGGGAGGGAATAAAGCCTGAAGATGGTGAAAAAAACTGGATAAAAAACTCGCAGGCATATATCCTGCCGGTTTTCACCAACAATAAACCCTATGGTTTAGTGGCCCTATTCCAAACCCGGGGCCGACGAGTTTGGAATAATGGTGAATTGTTACCGATAAAAGTTTTTTCAAACTATATTGGCTCAGCGGTTGCCAGAAATCGGAGCAGTAGCAAATTTGAAACAAAAGCACTCCATGTCAAAAGAGATGCTCCAAAAGATAGCTATAGATTGATAATTGAAACCTCACCGTTTGCAGTAGTTTTTTGCAACCGTGATGGTTCAATCGATGAGTTGAATCAGCAGGGATTCGATATGCTCATTGATTTTCAAGATGAAGACTCAACTAAGATTACAAGATTACCAGAGGTGGTCTTCGAGATTGTTCAAAGATATTTGAGTGAAATAACTGAAGAATCTGGGACAATCATCCGCTCCAAAACCATCACTCTCGAGGATGGGGAAATCAAATATTTCCGATTCCACTTGAAACCAATCTGGAACGGGGGCAAATTTGAAAGATTTTTGTTAATAATTGAAGACACCACTACCTCCGAAGAATCCTCCAGATTATTGGTAGAGGAGATGCGAAGAGCAGAGATTGCAAACCGGTCAAAGAGTGAATTTCTTGCAAACATGTCCCATGAAATCAGAACCCCTTTGAATGCTCTCCTTGGATTTTCCGAATTGTTGGATGCTGAAAAATTGACAGGAAAAGCCAGAGAATATCTGTCTGCGATTCAATCTGCGGGTGAATCTCTGGAATATCTCACCTCAGACCTCCTTGATATTACCCGAATTGAGGCTGGTCGGCTTTCAATGTATCCCGCTCCAAACAACCTGAGACAGACAATTGAACAGACCGTCAGGATGATGCAGAGCCGTGTTGAAGATACCGACATAGAGTTGATTGTCAGCTATCCGGATAATTCAAAATCGCTTCATCTTTTTGACAATGCCAGAATGAAACAGGTGCTGATAAACCTCCTGGGGAACGCTTTGAAATTCACTGAAAGCGGACACATTGTTGTTGGGTTTTCACTGAAACACACGGATGAATTTGCTGATGATGTAACGATTTTTGTGGATGACACTGGGATTGGAATTCCCTCCGAGATGCGAGAATCTGTTTTTTCGGTGTTCACCCAGATTGACAGTTCTGCCACAAAAAGACATGCAGGGGCGGGGCTTGGGTTGTCCATCGTCAAGGGAATTGTAGACTCCATGGATGGTGAAATAAAGGTTGCAAACAAAGAAACCCCCGGCACAAGGTTTGAAATAAATCTGATTCTGGACAGATCAAAAAAAGCATCCCTGAAAGATGTTATCGCTGTCCGTGAAAATATTTTTGATCAAGTGAGGGAGCCACTTGAAAATGAAGGTTACACGGTCAGAAGTGGAGGTTTGCAATCTGCAAATCTGACAATCATAGACAGTGGATTGGGCGAGATAGAGCGATTGCTGACCATCAACCCAAAGCTCAAAATTGTTTCAATCGGAATAAAGGGTGAAGGTGAGGGTTGGGTCGGGATAGAGGATGATTTCACAAATGATGAGTTGATTGAAGCCGTTAATTTTGTCTCAAAACGACCAGCAACGGATGACAAAGAAAATCATACACTGGAAGGATTGTCGGTTCTTGTGGTTGAAGACAATTCCCTAAACATCAAATTAATCTCAGAAATTTTGAAGGGATATGGTTGCAAGGTTACGGTTTCTTCAACGGGTGTTCGTGGTGTGAAGCTGGCAACAGAGAATACTTTTGGTATCTGTCTGATGGACATCCAGATGCCGGATATTTCAGGACTTGATGCCACGATGCAAATTCGGTATCACGAGGATAAAACTGGGACAGACAGACTTCCAATTATTGCACTGACTGCGTATGCTTCAGTAACAGACAGGGACAGATGCCTGACAGCTGGAATGGACGGATACGTTTCAAAACCAATAAAAATCCCAGAACTCATCAAGATGATGGAATCTGCAATCGGAAAAAGAAAAACATCAATGCTGGAAAGATTATCCGAACAACTTCTGATTGCACTCCCCAAGCTCAAAGATATTTTGTCGGAGTATGTGATAAAGAGTTTGGAGGGAATTGAAGAAATCAAGAAGTTTGTTGTTGATGACAAATTTGGTAAAGCTGGAGATGTCTGCCACAGGCTCAAGGGAATGGCGTATTTTGAACCCCTTCTTTCAAAAATTATCAAACTTGGCGGTTTGATAAAAACTAAAAACACATCAGAAATCTCAGAGATTCTCTCTGACCTGGAGTGTGAATTCAACCGACTTTCAGACGAAATCCAAGAATGACAACTTTCCGGCAACCTGTTAATTCTCGTATGTGTGAGAGTTCATAACCAAATTCTACACAAAATACGCTTGACGACTCGCTACTCTTTTGATAAAAATAGGGGTATGAGAAATTGGTTCAAAGTAGTCTTGCTTGTTGTTATCGTGTCGCTTGTTTCATGTGGTGAACCCGCAGTGAATCAGAAGCACATTGATTCGTTCTCGATGCTTCCAGATTTTGTGGTGAGAAAATCGAGTGAATCCAAAGATAATGTTACTCTGTTTTCTTTTGATATGGAAAAAATCAGAGCAAATATTCCATATGATAATGCCGAAGCACACTCTGCAATAATCAATAAACTGGGACTTGTTACAAGCAGGTATTATAGCAAAAATCAGGAACTTGGGCTTATTAACCCTGACACGATGAGTTACTTGGCATCCTGCCCATATTGGGATATTCAAGCGTTTACCCCAGCGGAAGGATTACGAGAGAACATTTCAAATGCTGGATTTATCGAAGAAATAATTGGTGACGGGTATCTTTTGACCAAGGATTTTGAAGACAACATCACAGCAGAGCTTGCCCCCGTAAGTTGTGAGATAAATAACACAATTGTGCAGGCGACAACAACAATAAAGCTCCAAAAAGAAGTACTGGCAATGATGCTGATAGAAGAGGGTGGACGAGTTGGTGATTTTGTTGAAATACCAGAAATATTGCAATACATGCCGGAACATCAGGCGGTAGCTCTGGTTTTCAGTTTTGAAAAATTCAGCGAAAAAGCAGAAGCAGGGACAATACTCGGTTTTTATGACCAAGATCAACAATATGAGATGATACCAAGATTTGAAATTTGGGGAAGACCAGATGGCTATATGCTTGGAGCAATCGGCTCCAGCGTGAAAAATGGAGTCGAGCATTCAACAATTGTGTTGCTCTATGAGAATGAAACAATAGCCAGAGAAGATGTAATCACAATTCAAAAAGCTGTCCTCGCACTTCCAAGCATGGTTGATGGTCAAGTTTGGATGAACCACATGAGTTTTGGAAAACCAATCATCAGACAAGCAAAAAATGTTGTCATACTTGACTTCGACATAAAAGATAGAAAAAAAGAGGATGGATTATTCTCGATGCAAATGTTGAAGTTTATGGATCAAACAGGAGACTGGGGATTGTTTTGGAGAAAATAATCAAAACCGCTCTGGTGCTGGCTCTTGTTGGAATATTTGTTGTTGGATGTGGTGGAGGCAGAATCAGTGAACCAAACCCCACAAATCCAATGCAAACTGCCCTCTCAAAAATGCCACTGTCCATAATGGATATTCCAAGCAGAACATTAAAAATGAAGGCATTCATCTTCAACAACATCGAACTCACTGCAAAGAGCAGGAATCTTCCTACATACATTCAGCACACCGAAGAAGAGCAGATTGCATGGATGTTTGGCATGGGTCACAACATCACAACATCGATGTCGTCTGTGATTGACTTTGGAAAATGGCATCACACAGATTTCATGAACCAATCGACTTGGTCGATGAATATCTTTGACTATGTCAGAGACCATGAGGTGGTTTTCAGTAAATCAGACCCTGATGAATTTATGACCTGGATGCTCCGTCATAATTTTGAAGTTTTCAAAAAAGACCCTGCTCTCACACTGAAAACCGGAAGAGTTTTTCACCGGGATGCCTATGTTTTTGGAGCGGGAATTGTCCAGGGTGATGATGGTGCAACATTTATCTGTCGTGAAGTTCCAACAGATGGAACGGTTGATGCCGCACTCGGAATTTATGAGGGTACAGTAGGATCACTTCTCTCCGACCCTGATATTTTTTCAATCAGTTCGGGGGTTCCCAAGTCAGCATTTTCTGCAATGGTCTGCAAATTGGAAACCTCTGTCTCAAACCACAACCGTGCAACAACCAAAGACGACACAGGATTTTCTGGAGTTGCCCTTTCAGAAGAACAAACCATCTGGACACTTGAAAATGGAAGACCATCAGAACTCACCTGGTTTTCAGTTTCACACATAACCCGTGATGGACACCACGGGCTTCTCTGGAAATTTCAATATGAAAATCCTGAGAATGCAATGTCTGATGTTGAACCCCTGAGAGATGCCATAGAAACTGCAAAGGGTCGATTCACCAAAAGAAATTGGTGGAGCGAAGACATGCACCTCGAAGCCCCGGAAATTGTGAACGAAGGAAACATAACAACGGTCTGGTCGGAGTGGATAATTCCAGCAGAAGAAAAAGAAAAACTCGAATCAGGCAACATGACAAAAGAAGAAATGGAAACCCTCTGGTTTGAATACGTCAGAAGCATCTTTGATTTGTTTGACAAATTTGAGAGGCAGGACTTTGGACCGCTTTGGCAGGGGTATTGATACAGATTAGAAGCTAAATCATTCAACTGTCTTCAAGTCAAAGTGAATTTGGTATGACATGAGTTTCACACCACGGGAGAATTTTAAACCATAACGTAGCTTCTCTGTAAAACTCCCAGCGAGAATCAGACCTTCAACAGAATCATTGGGTTCTGCAAGTTTTTCAGCTATCCAACCCATGTATCTTTGAACCTGTCCGAGGGTATCATCTGAAGTTTGTCCCCTTTTCAGCTCAATTATTAGCCATCTGGATTCAGTTTTGTGGTGTGCAAGAATGTCAATTCGTCCAATAGTTTTCGTGTTATACTCTATCCCAACAACATCACCTTCACGCTCATAAATATCCCAGTCCTTGAAGTATTTTATTCTCTCCCAGTTTTCATGGAGGAAGGTTTGAAGTTGTTGCTCCAATCTGAAATTATTTTCAGTTTCAAATATTTCTGATTTTTGCTGTGTGAGAAGAGGTTTAGATGATTCAGTTTTTTCTATATCCGGGGAGTGCTGAGTGATAAACCAAAAGAGGGCGTCCAGAGTCCAAAGATCTACTTTGAGATTTTCCGTGAGGTCAAGCAACACCCAGTTTATCTTTTCGTATTTTGATCCATTTGATTCGCCACGTTCAAAATTTGGCCAAAGGTTCAGTTCCTTCAACCCTCCCTCGGAGGTTGAATTCCAAACACCATACTTCTCGGGTTGTGAAACAAGAAGGATGGCAGTGAGTACTGCTTTTCCAAGACCCTTAACTCTCGCTTTTGCGTGGGGGAGCACAAAGTTAATTCTTTCAGCAATTGGGATTCTTTCATCAATTAATTTGGAAAGCACTGCTTTGAGTTTATCCATATTGTTTGTGATCTGCTTTCCAGAACGATACAATCCACCCCAATGTTTGTTGTTGCTAAAAAGCAAAAAGCTGTAGAATATATCAGAATTAATTTTTTCAATGTTCTCTAGTCTAAAAATATTACCATATTTTGAAACCACCTCATCTCTTGACTCGATTATGTTTTTTACTTCAGTATCAGCCATTGACAAATTTAGGGCATCTTTCAGTCTTAAAATTGCATTCTCCATGTTGCTAGTGTTCATGTTTGTTCCTTGCCTTCATGGAGTATTTTTATCATCCTCCAAAAAGCCCTCATCATGCTCATCTGACGAATGTCTGCCCGATTCCCGTGAAAAACTTCTCTAAAAATCTCTGTTTTTTCTGGGGTGGATACTCCCATGTAAACCAATCCGACAGGTTTTTCGTCTGTTCCGCCTGTTGGTCCTGCAATTCCTGTGGTGGAAATTGCAACATCAGAATTGAAAATTTTTCTGGCATCCGTTACCATTTCACGGGCAACTTCTGCAGATACCGCTCCAAACTGCTCAAGAGTTTTTTCTGAAACTCCAAGGATATCCATTTTTGCCTGGTTGGAATATGTCACGGCACTCCCCATGAAAGTTTCCGAGACTCCAGGAATATCGGTGAGGGTTTTTGCGATCAATCCGCCGGTACAAGATTCGGCAGTCGAGATTGTGAGATTCTTTTTTTTGAGAATTTCGGTGAGGGTTTCTTGTGCTGGTTTGGGAAAAAGAAACCCTTTCAAAAGTGTCCCCAATTTATTTTGGAGCTGAGATATTTTATTTTCAAAATCATTTGTAGTCTTTGCGTGAGCAGAGATTCTGAGTCGAATCTGACCAAGGCTTGCATACGGAGCAACCGTGGGTTCATCGGTGTTGCTGAGGATTGAACCGAGAATATCAGTCATCTTGGATTCACTCATTCCGAGCACAAAAAAATCTTTGGTGAAAAGTTTTGAGTTTGTTTTCAGGGTTGGAAGAACCTCATTATTCCACATTGGCTCAAGTTCACGGGGAGGACCTGGGAGAAGAATTATTGTTTTTTCACCAGATAAGATTTTGATACCAGGGGCTGTGCCAACAATATTTTTCAGGAGTTCAGAGCCTTTAGGAATCATTGCCTGGTTCAAATTTGATTTAGGCATTCGCAATTTTCTTTTTTTGAAAAATTCTAGAATTTGTTTTTCTGCGGTTTTGGAATGGATCATAGGTAGCCCAAGAAATTGGGCGACCGCATTTTTTGTGAGGTCATCAGGTGTTGGGCCAAGTCCGCCAGTGAGAATTACCATGTCGGAAACCTTCATAGAAATACTGAGAGCATCATGGATTTTTGAAATAGAATCTGGAACAACCGTGGTGATAACGGGTTCGTGTCCAATTGATACAAGCGAGGAAAGTAGCCAGGGAGTTGTCGTGTTTTTTATCACACCAAACAAAACTTCATTTCCAACTGCAATAATTGAAATGTTCATGACTGATATGATGGTTGGTTATTGGCTGGTGTCAATAACGGAAAAACACAACTTCATCTTTGTCCTGAAGGAGTGGGTATCTGATGTAGTCATTTCTACAAAATAAAAATGCAAACGCTCGAAGAGGAACCATGTATTCATCATCTATTTTGGTAAAGCCATGTTTTTCTAAGATTTTAATAGAATTGTTTTCCTCGAATAATTCACCCGTAGCCATGTTGTAGGAAATGTTGATGCCATCAATGACGGATGACAGTTGATTGTTTTTTTTATCAACAAAAAGATCGAGACCACAGATTTCGAAGATTGATTTTATTGGGACAAGTGTAAGATCATCGATGTTTGTGATTGAGTGTGCAAGTGTCACTTTTTGTTTGTTTATTATTGCGATATCTGAATTATCTTTGAGCTTGAGCTGAATTGATTCAAAAAGCTCGAATTTTTTGGCAAATAAAAGATTTGATTGGACATCACATGTAATCCGCAATGTCATGCCGGGCTCAGGGTTTATGTCTGACACCCTCCAACCCATCTCGTCCCACATTGCTATTTCTTCAAAGTGTATTATCACCCGAGAATCAATTATGAGTTTGTCTTCCTGGAAGTCTGTGAGTTCCCCACAAAAGGAGTAGTCTTCGTCGCGTTCGTTGTAGGGTGCGACAAATCGCCAGATGTTCAGTCTTCCACTTGAAACATATCCATCAATCCTGATCATCATATCCTGTTCAAATTTGTTGAAACCAATAATTTTCGGTTTATCTGGAACAGTATATTTTTGACCGTTTCCAAGAGTGAGTATATTTTTTTCAAAACGGGAAACATAGCTCGTGATTGATTTGACATATTTCTTGTCGATCAGTTTTATTTTACTCGCTTTCCAGCTCTTACCATACGAGATTACCCTGATATTGACAAATTGATTTACACGTAAATCAAAGATTGTCTTGTTGCCACCAGAGAGGGTTTCAACGCTGATATTGGGAGTTATTTCAATACTTTCCCCATCAACAACTAGGGTAAGGTTGCCAATGTCGATATTTTCAATATAGCCCATCAGATTTGTTGTGCCTGTAAAAGCATGTGCAGGTGAAGTCCCCATCTGCACGATAAGCAACATGCACACCACCGTAATCGCTAGCATTCTTTTCATCGCAAATAAAATATAGTGCTACTTTGGACAATTGCAACCTGTTATGAATTTGAAACTTTACAAATTTGTTCATGATTATACAACTTTTTTGTACATGACTGGTAGATAAAAAAACATCATTAATGCAGTAGTTGATAGCAAAGCAGTTTGTCGAGATTGATAAACGACATAAACGCAGAATAATATTTTTGGACAGAATCTTTAATATAATGTAAATTAACAATATAACCATAGTTGGAACTAAAACCGAAGAAAAACCGAAAATAGGGGTTCAAAAAATCAGAAATTAGATATTTGGCATCCACAGAATAATATTGCTAAGGCATACTGCATCAAAGAACAGTAATCATGGGCATGGAAATAATAGGAAAATTGGATTATGACGTTAGATGCAAATTATTCTCAAAGCATGGATTTTTTTACTCTTCAGTCGCTTCAAGTTTTGCAAAATCTGCTTTCCATATACCATCTTCAAAAACAAAATCCGCCCTGGTGTTGGCAGTTGTTTCTGATGTTTCCGGGTTGCCAAGTATGATTGTGACAAACGCAAATCCAGACATAATTGTTTCTCTGTTTTTGAATTCAGGTTCGTTGGAGTATGCTGCACCGATCATTATTGTGTACTCTTCTTCGCGTGGTGTTTTCCCAGAAACCGTTGAGATTGTGAGTTCTGAATAATCTTCTATCGTCATCTCTTCGTGAATCCTGTTACTGGTTTGTTCCCACATCTCATCGATTTTTCCGTCAAGCATCAAGTCAAAAAAATCTAATGCAACTCCACGCAATCTCAGTGAGACATAGTATCCAGGATATTCCAAGTCTTCCTGCTCAACCACAACATCGTTTACCCACCATCTGTCCTCATCAAAACTCATTGGTATCCTGAAGTTCTGAGTTGCACCCTCCATAGATAGTGTTCCGTATGCAGATGCAGTTTTCCCATCTGGAAAAATTCTCTCACCGGTAATTGTGAATGCTATTCCAGAATCAGCAACACTCTCGTTGTTGTCAGGGTTGATCATATAATCGCTAAAAATATCAAAGTCCAGGCTCTCTTGCAATCTTGGAGAAAGTTCCTCGTATGCCTGTTCAAATTCACCTGTAGCAATAAATCCTAAATATATTTTTGCCTCACTTGTGACGTTGCCACCACAGGAAACAAGCAAAACCAGAACTGAAACTGTCATTAATGTTATCCAACTTTTTCTCATAATGTTAAGGATAGTTTTGAATACGGATTGAATCAACTGTTATAATGAAGCTGACTTTTAAAAAAAAGGAGAACATGAACAATGAAATTTGAAGAGCTATACAGGCTTGGCGTGCAAGTTGGCATGAAGAATGACCCAAGAGGAATTTCTGCACCGGAAAAGCTGATAAAAAAAGCCAGAAAAGATTTTGAAGAGATGGATGAAAAAGACAAACCATTCTTTGACAAAGACAAACTCTGGAATCCATATGCAGACTCCAGAATTCAGTTTGGTGATCTTGAAACCGAGGTAAAATCAGTCCTTGTTGGAGTTGATATTGATACCAGCGAGTTGCTTCTGGCAGACAGACTTGGTGAAAAAGGTGAGAAGATTGATGCGGTAATCTCCCATCATCCGGGTGGACGGGGGATGGTTGGACTCTCTGAATTGATGTTGATTCAGACTGGATTACTTGGGCTTGCGGGAGTAACAGTAAATATCGCCGAAGACCTGGTGATTCCTCGTGCAAACGAAGTTGCTGAGCGAATCTATCCGGCAAACCATTATCGAACAGCAAATGCCGCAAGACTCTTGAATATTCCTCTCGTTTCACTCCATTCTCCAGCTGATAATTGTGTCCAGACGTTCCTGACAAAACTTCTTGACGAGAAAAATCCAGAGACCGTTGGCGAGCTTGTTGATATCATCCATGAGATTCCTGAATATCACCTTGCCAGATTGAAGGGGCTTCCCGTCAAGATTGAAAATGGCGACAAGAAGAGGACTTGTGGCAAGATCAGAGTTTCCATGACGGGTGGAACCACTGGCTCAAAGGGTATCTACAAACATCTTGCGGATGAAGGAATTGGCACACTTGTCGTGATGCATATTCCAAAGGATCATGTCGAGGAAGCAAAAAAGCATCATCTCAATGTTGTGAACATTGGGCATATGGCATCTGATTCGGTGGGTGTGAATATTTTACTTGATGAATTTGAAAAACGTGGTGTGAAGATTGTTCCGACATCTGGAATCATCAGGGTTAATGCGGAATATCGTAAGGATTTTGAAGCGGGGAAAACTCCACCACCAGAAGTATTTTAGTAGGGATTTGTTTATGTAGGGGCGGGTTTGAAACCCGCCCCTACGCGATTGATCATGCTGTGTAGGGAACGCAGATCTGCGTTCCCTACGATTTATGTTTATTCTGAACCTTCCAACTCTTTTTCAAGAGCTTCAAGCTGTTTCCGGGTTTTCTGAAGTTCGTTTTCTTTTTTCAAAAGACATATTCCGAGAAGAATCACACAAACGTATATCAAGCAATTTGATTTATCCATCTACTACCTCCTTGTGCAGGCTTAACGATTATTTTCCAGTTCATCAAGCCTTGTTTTGATTTTCTTTATTTCCTTTTCTTTTTGCAAAAGGCTAAAACCAAGACATATAATACCGATACCTAGTAGAATAACTGGAATGTGTAACATATCCATCCTCCTTTATGGTGCCATAGCAATCGTGATGGTTGCTGATCTTGTCATCGAATTCCACGCAACCTTTGCCCCAAGAGCTTCTGTGACAAAACGAAGTGGAACATAAGTTCGACCCTCTCGAATCATGGGACCAACATCAAGTTCAACCATCTCACCATCGACATCTGCTATCTTAGACCCGATTGTGAGAATTATGATTTTACCACCCAAAATGTAGGACACAGATTTTACACCCCCAGATTCGCTGGTGGTATATGCAACCTTTGCTCCAATCGATTCACCAAGGAATCTGAAAGGAACCATTGACCTTCCCGCACTGCTAACAAATGGTGTCCCCTTGCAGTCCATCTCAATTCCATTCACGCGAGCGGTGGATTTTCCGATGGTGAAAATCACCTCAACTTTCTTTGCTCTGAGGTCAACCTCAACTATTTTTTTGATTCCGTCCTCACCATCACGGGTTGGATAAACCGTGTAAACAAGAAGCTTTCCGGTTTTAAATTTGTCATCTGTGAAAAATGGTTCGGAGGTTCTTCCAATCTCAACATCGTTTCTCAAGATAACAAACTCAACACCATCCTGGGTTCCTTGCCAGTAGAGCAGAATAGAACTCTTGCCAACATCAGTGTTCAAGCCTTTTATTTCGACCAGAGAGGGAGCAAGATTTACCTCAATGCTGACACCAGAACTCCTGACTGTGCCAATCTTTGCGACCACTTCATATGTCAGTTTTTTCTTTGGTGGGTTGTTGTCTTTGTAGTAGAGCTCTGAAGTATCCCCGATTTTTGTACCATTCCTGCTGATTTCATATTCAGCACCACCTTCATGGCTCCAAACCAGCAAAACTGAATCACCCAACTGTTGAGATTTCAACTCGGTTACAGGTTTCACCTCACCCGGTTTGTTGTCGACAATGATGTATGCCTCAGGTCCAATTTTTCCATCATACAGTGGAAAAACTTTGTAGATGAGCTGGGTTTTTGGCGGGTTTTCATGGGTAAAAGTTTTGTCAGAGGTTCTTCCAATCTCTTCACCGTTACATTCAATTTTGAATTTTACTTCCTGCTCAGAGCTCCATGAAAGAATTATGTCTGCTCCATTTTTTTCTGCTTTCAGGTTGGTGACCGCTTTTAATTTCAGAGGAATGCTGATGCTCACAGATTCGGATGGGTCAGAATAGAGCTGTCCGCCCGCAACCGAGACAACACGATATTTGTAAGTTTTTCCGGGTATTACCTCAGCATCTTGTGTGCTTGTTTCTTTTATTTTTGTTTTGTTTACTGGAGTTTTTGAGAATGGCTCATCACCCTTTGTTTTGTAGAGGTCGTATCCAACAACCTCTGCCCCAGACGCTGGCTTTGTCCAGTTGAGTTCAACATGGTCATAGAGCCAGGTGGCAGTTACATCTGTTGGTGGATTTGGTGGTTCATCCTGGGGTTCTTCTTCCTCTTCCTCGGTAACTGTGATGTCAGCGGTTACAAAACCCAGACTACGTCTGCCATATTCACCATCCATGATGAAGATGTCGAGCTTTCCAGAATATTTTCCCGGTCGGACATTTCCAGCACTCACCACAACTCGCAGGGTGTCCTCTTGCCCTGCTGGAATATTCAGTGTTTCAACCGATGCAGACATAAAAGTATCCCCTAAAAATAAAAGGTCGAGATCAACTTTACCTTCGTTTATGAGAGTTACTTGTTTTGTGGTTTTTCCACGCCATGGAATGCTGACATTCAACCTGCCATCCTTCACACGAAGCTTTGGTTCAAGCTCGGTTGGTCTTGGTTTTTGACCGTAGCAGAAAAGTTTTCGATTGCGATATTTTTCGTTGCTTCCAAACTCAACAAACATTCGCTTCCAGGCAACCACTGGCTGATAAACATTTTCTGCTCCTTCACCAAAGAGAATCTTTTTTGTGGTTTCACCAGTTTCACCGGAAACAATGTATACACCAGCAATTTCAGGGTCAGAGCTTGCAACCGGGACAAGGAGTTCATCACCCATCACAGTTACTGCATCGGTCACCTTTCCTGGCATCTGGACATCCCAGATTATTTCACCATTAATTTTGAATCTGACAAGACGTTTGCTGTCATTTCCAATCACCAGACTCTCACCATAAACAGAGGGTCCGTGGAAGCACCAGGCACCGACATCAATGATTTGTTCAGAACTTGCAGATGGTGGTTTTGGTAAAACTATTATTTCACCACCGGATGCCGTGAAAACCATGTGGTCGCCAAATGCAACCGTTGGAGCCCAGAACTGGGTTGAAATCTCGTAGTCTTCTTTCATTCCGCCATATCCTTCGGCGAGCAGTTTGACTTTGTAATGACCTGCCATACCAACGTATCCCTTGCGATCATTTACACCGGGAGCACCAACCACAGCCCATTCATTCCCGATTCTCCAGCTGGATTTTGGGGGGTCTAGTCGCACCCTGTAAACCGCACCATTTTTTGAATATGAGGCAAAATAACCATAAATCTCCTCTCCTTTTTTAAGTGCTGAGATTGATGACATTTTGCTATCTCCGCTTGAGCCATACCATTTGATTTCACCAGTTGCCATCGAGAGACCCAAATATCGTTCCTGAAGTGGGACAACAACAATATCTCCCAGCATTGTGCAGGATTCTACGCATGGCTGTGAGAGTTCCAGGCTCCATGTTTGCTTGCCAGAAATGACATCCACGCATCTAACATATCGAGTATCACCAATCACCATCATACCCATGCCGATAACAGGATTTCTGTTCCATCCACGGTTTGTTTTCAGGGTCATCTCCCAGGCAACTTCATCATATTTTTCATAGTCCCAGGTATCAAATGCAACCGAGGTGTGGGCGGCGTTTCCTGCATATTGGGGCCATGGCTTGGGTTCGTTGTCATTTCCTTTGACATCACCTGTTGGGTTTGTGATTCCACCAGTTATAAGTACCAGAATCAGAATTGTTATTATGAGATGCTTCATATTTCGCTCCTCCTTTATAGATAAATAAGTATACACCGAAAATTTGTTCATGTGAAGCTGGGGATTGAAATATTTGGCTATGTCATTCCCGAGAAATCGGGAATCCAGGGGATTATAAAATCGCAATCAAAATAGAAAAATAACAACTATCTACCCGGTCAAAATCATTGCCTTTCACAGATATTCTCTCGCTTTGACAAGACCCTGGATTCCGTGTCAAGTCAGGAATGACAAACGATTGAGAGGCGATGTGTGATATTTTGAAATACCACCACCGTCATTCTGAACTTGACTTAAGAATCTAAAAGTGCGAAATGATCTCTACGAAAGTATGAGTCTATGGGGACTCACCCTCCTTTAGAGTCTGTCGATATTGAACTCATATCTTGGTTCATCAGGGGCGGTATCAAGGAAAATAATGTTTCCATCAGGATCAAGAAGGGTGGCACTTCCTCCTCCGTTTTTTCCTGGTTTGAAATCAATCTTCATTTTGAGTCCCTGTTTTTTCAAATTGTTGGTGATAGCTTTGACATCACCGCCTCTGAAGTTTAGAGTGTGCCCTGTTTCCATGCTGATAGTGTCTTTGTTGTAAAGAGCAATAATTCCGTTGTTATGTTTCATGATAGCCCAGCCCTCATCCTCAGGATTCCCATCAATTTTTTCAAACCCAAATTTTTTGTAAAATTCGATAGACTTGTTTATGTTGGCAACATTCAAGCAGAGTTCAAATCTACCCAGGTTGATTTCCATTTTTTATTCTCCCCAAACTTTATTTTGAGGTCTCTCTTTTGGAACTGTGTACACCTCAACCGTGTATCCCATTGGGTCGCGGACGGGGAATGCCCAGTATGAGTCCTGTGCCCAGATTGGGTCTGGGAAGAGAAGATGGGCTTTCTCATCTTTCAATTTTTTTACAATATTTGTGAAATCTTCAAGTGGCAATTGGATACCCCATGCGGGTTCCTCAACTTCTCCACCATTGAAGCCTGGTAAATCAACCCATTTTTCACGAGGCAACAGACCTTCCTTTTCAGACTTGAACCACATCATGGTTATTCCGTCAGAGGTTTGACCACAATAAACACTGTCTGGCATCCCAAAATCGTGTTCACCCATACCGATGATGTCCTTATAAAAATGACGAATAGCATGAACATCATTGCAATAAAGATATAAGACGTTAATAGAAACTTTTGGCTTCTTTTCTTCTGGCATGAAACACCTCCAGTTGAGTTGTTATACATTTTACACGTATTGTGTTTGAATGCAACATGCCATTCTTGGATATATACTGTATTTGTATTCCATGTCATTCCCACGAAATTGGGAATCCAGGAGATTAGAAGGTTGTGCTTAAAATAGGAAAATAACAATTATTAAACCAGTCAAAATTATTGGTTCACAAAATGTGGACGCAATTTTCAAGTACCCTGGATTCCGCATCAAGTGCGGAATGACAAAAAAAAGGGGGGGGGACAAAGAATGATGGATGGTACGGGAATTGATTATCACAAATAATCACAAAATTCAGTAATCAAACACTTTTCACACCTGGGCTTCAAAGGTCTGCAAACTTCTTGCCCAAGCCTCACCAAAAGTTCATTTGAAATTATCCACAGATTCTCCGGGAGAATTTTCATGAGTGCTTGCTCTGTTTTGTCTGGGGTTTTCGTGGTTATCCATCTTGTTCGATTGCTGATTCGGTGGACATGGGAATCGACAGTTACCGCTGGAATTCCAAAGCCGAGCGTCAACACAAGATTTGCGACCTTCCTGCCAACACCATTGAAACTTGTCAAATCTTTCATGTTGCCTGGAACTTTATTTTGAAATCGATTCACAATTTCTTGTGCCATCAAAACCAGTCGCTCGCCCTTGGTTTTGTAGAATCCCGCTGGATAAATAGTTTTTGCAACCTCTTCAGGGTCTGCCTGTGAAAGGTCAGCTGGAGACTCCCATTTCTCAAAAAGTCTCATGGTTGCAGGGTAAGTAACCAAATCATTTGTTCTGACAGAGATTACTCCAGAGCAGAGGATTCGCCACGGGTCGCGTTTGTTGAGACGTTGAAAATCCATTCCGTCACGGTCTTTTGCCAGAATCAGAATTGCCTGCTCAGCTTTGGATTTTTGCGACATATTCGATAGCTTCTCTTACTGCTTCATCTTGTTTTGGGAGGATGGTTCTGACATCAAGGATCACCTTGTCATCGATGATGTGTCCGATGATGGGTGTGTGTGCATTTCGGAAATCAGAGAGCATGGATTGAGCAGAACCCTTTGGCGTGAGTTCGATTCCCCAGGAATCAAAGTCGATGCCCGGCAGGGAACCGCCACCCATCTGACCGACCACTCTGATGATTTTTGGTGAGAAAACTTCAGCTACTGGTTCTATCATTTTGAGTAGTGTTTCGGCGTGTGTCCGAAGCTCTTCGTCTGAAATTGTGATGAGTCTCATCACGGGATTTCTTTTGATGACTTCAGAGTCAGGAAGCAACCATAAACGCAATGTTTCTTCAATCATGCAGATGTGGGCTTTTGAAAGCCTGTAGGTTCTCATGAGTGGGTATTTGCTGATTTTTCCAATGATACTTTCTTTTCCAACAATGAATCCTGCCTGGGTTCCTCCAAATAATTTGTCCCCGCTGAACAAGACTGCATCTGCTCCCTCTTCGAGAGCTTCTCTGCAGCTTGGCTCATCTTTGAAATTTTTGTGATCGAGGGGTTTCAGGAGTCCAGAACCGATGTCATGAGCAAATGGGAGATTGTGCTTGTGGGCAAGTTCTGCAAGTTCCAAATTTGAGGGGGCAGATGAAAATCCTTTGATAACATAATTTGAAGGGTGAATCTTGAGAATCAGTGCGGTGTTTTCATTTATTGCACTCTCATAATCTTTTAGGTGGGTTCGGTTGGTGGTGCCAACCTCTTTAAGGATTGCTCCGGATTGTTTCATGATGTCTGGAATTCGGAATGATCCTCCAAGCTCGATTAGTTCACCTCGTGAGACAATCACTTCTTTCCCCTCTGCAAGCACCTTCAAAAGTAGCAAAACTCCAGCGGCGTTGTTGTTGATTAAAACTCCAGCCTCAGCACCGGTTACAATTTTGATGAGTTCTTTGGCATGTGATCCTCGCTTGCCTCGCTTGCCACTTGAGAGGTCAAACTCCAGATTGGAATAATTTTCAAGGATTCCACCAAGCCCGGTGTTTTCTGCCATTGGTGCTCTTCCAAGATTTGTGTGGAGGAGGATTCCAGTTGCGTTGATTACTGCTTTCAGAGACCTGCTGGTGAGAATTTGCAGTTTGTTCTCGATTGTTTTTTGAACAACACTTTCAATATTATCTTTTATTTTGTCTGCAATAATTTGTTTTCTGACATCATCAACTGCTGATTTCACGAGTTTTGTTACGACCTCAGGATTGAATCCTTCGTATCTGGTTTTGAATTCCGGGTCATCAATGATTGCTGAGACCTGTGGAATCTGTTTGAAAAGTTCTCTGTCCATTTGTATCCCCCTTGGGAATTTCTTTGCCTTGATTCTAACTTGGATGGTGGAAATAACAAGTTGGTTTGTGCCAACTCTCAGCTGGTATGTTGGAGCTGATATTAAATAATTAGTATAGATTGATAATATAAATACAATTTGATAATCTCAATTAATGTAGTATACTAATCGCAATGCTGATTGCCGGTAGATACGAACTCAAACAAAAGCTGGGCGAAGGTGGTATGGGCCAGGTCTACCTTGCTTATGACAAAGTCAAAAAGAGGGAATGTGCAATAAAGCTTCTCACTACGACCGAAGGTGTTTCTGATGAAAATAAGAAACGTTTTATTAGAGAGATATTGATTTTATCTGGCATTTCTCATCCATCGATTGTAAAATTCTTTGAATCAGGAGAGTATGGGAACTCATTTTATTACACTATGGAGTACATAAACGGAGAACCGATAAACTCTAAAAAAAGTAAATTGGGAGTTTTGATAGATTATTTAATTCAGGTAACATCAGCATTGGGAGAGCTTCACAAGAAGGGAATTGTTCATCGAGATATAAAACCTAGCAACCTGCTAGTTTCAGATGGAAAGGCAATGATTGTAGATTTTGGAATTGCTCACCTTCAAACCGATTCAGCCAGGTTGACCAGAACTGGAAATGTGATTGGAACTGCATCATACATGGCACCAGAGCAAGTGATGGGCAGAGAGATTGATGGAAGACTCGACATATACTCTCTCGGCGTAGTCCTCTACGAACTCCTGACTGGAGTCACGCCATTTGCAGGCGGGGATATTGTTGCCCAGATTTACAAAATTATTGAAGAACGACCAAAGCTCCTAAGAATCATTGATCCAGAAATTCCAAAGGAACTCGAAAAGATTTGTATGAAATGTCTTCAGAAAAATCCTGATCAAAGATACAAAAACACTGATGAATTGATAACTGCACTTAAGAATTTTCAAAAGGGTATCAAAACCGAGGAAGTCACCATGATTTCAGCATCCTCAAAGAAGTACTCAATTTTTGGAAGAGAAGAAATTATTGACCGTGTAAAGGGTTTGCTGGACTCAATAATGACAGGCGAATCACATTCCCTTCAACTTGCAGGCTCAGAGGGTATGGGGAAATCACGAATGCTTGTAGAGTTCCAATCCATGACTTTATCCAAAAAAATAAAGTATCTATCCTGTAATTCGGAATTTATCATCGAGGGTGTCTCGGCGATTTCAAACCTGCTAGCTGAGATGTCTCAGTATGATATTACTCCTGATCTTGAAAAAGTAAAAGCTCATGCAGGATTGATTCGGTCGCTCTCCCCTCCTTTTGCGGATAAACTGGGTTTGCCAGATGGTATAAAAAACCATAAAGAAGAAGCAAAAGCTGAAATTATTGCGGAATTGATTCTAGAATCATTCAAGGGTCGTACCGTTGTATTCGGGTTTGAGAATAATCTTGATCCGCTCTCATTGGCAGTCATGAAAGAGATGGTGAAGAGAAAAGCCACTGGAAAGTTGATTATTAGTGTCACAGAACACGAAATCACCGATACTTTCACAGAATCTATAATACTAACCCCGCTCACAAAGCGTCAACTTGCATCGCTTGCCCATGAGATACTCGGTCACCAGGTTTCAGCATTTGAGCTGGACGCACTTGTTGGGAGGACAGATGGCAATCCCATGTTTGCAACTGAGCTTCTGAAGTCTTCAAAAAGATCAGACAAAGATATTACAACCACCTCGCTTCCTCGGAGTATCACCGATATTTTTGTCTCTAAATTTAGAAACCTACCAAAAGAACCAAAAGAAATGTTGGTAAAGATGTCGTTAATCGGCAGACCTCTCCCGATGAGCCACTTGAAGGCGATAGCCAGATACCCCGATAAACTATTCAGCTCTTCCGTTACAAGACTGATAAACGATGGTCTTGTAAAGGAGAGAAATATAGGGAAAGAACTGTATTTTATCGTAAGTGGTATCATCTCAGATATTGTGATAATCGAAGTTAGAAGCCAGAAGAGAGAAAAATATTCGCTTGAACTCGCAAGCACACTTGAGATCATTGACTCTGAAAAATATACCCTTGAGATTGGAGAGCATTATATTCTTTCTGGACAACTTGAAAAGGGTGTAAACTTTGTCGCGACCGCTGGTTTGACTGCGATTCAATCAATGAATCAAGTCAACACAAAAAAAGCAACTGATCTGTTCATAAACAGAGTTGAAGAACTCCAGGATATAAACACCAAAGTAAAAGCATATCTCTGTTTAATCGGTTACTATAAACAATTGGGTGATCTGAAAAAAACAATGCATTATTTGGAGTTGGTAGAAAATCTCAAGGGTGTCGGGCATGTGGACATCGCGACAAGAAGAGAGTTTTTGATAACACAGTACATCCTATCTGTCAGAAATATTTCCGCCAGGAAGTTGCTCTCAATAACCGAAGAATTATTAAAAATATCAGGGGCGGGTGCACCACTTAGATCTCAGTATATGGCATTCACGTTGCGAGGTTCTGCATTTCTCAGGAATCATAATCCAGAAGAAGCATTGAAATGGGACAAAAAAGCTCTTGAAATCGCTGAGAAAACCAAGAATTCAAATGATTGGTGTGGCTCAATAAATAATCTGGCACTGGGTAACATTGAGCTTGGTAAATATGATAAAGCGATTGAGTATCTTGAAACACTTCGGCTGTATGCCGAGAAAAACTATGAGATATATTTCATATCCTCAGCTCTAATCAACCTGGCTCATTTGTATTTTCACCAAAAAAATTGGGGAAAAGCCAGAGAGCATTTTATGAAAGCCCTTGAATTCACAACAAAACACAAGCAGTACAATGCTTCAAGCTACTGCCTGCTTCAACTAACCCAGATTGGTTTAATCCTCATGCAACTGGATGATGCAAGAGAAAGTATCAATAAAAACATAGAACTACACAAGATCTTTAACATGAGTATTGATAGATATGTTGGTGTACTTGAAAGATTAATCTGTCTTGCAATTCTGGATGACGACAAACAATCAATTGAAAAGTATAACAAACAGATGAATGAGATAGGTTTGTCCTTAAACAATCCAGAATATGGCTCGAATAAATATATCTCTGAAGTTGAGCATGCACTCGCAAAGCTGGACTTTAAAAAAGCAATCTCCGTGTGTAAAAAATTTGATGCACTTTACGGAAAACTCGATGATTCTTCGGCACTTCTTGGCAACCAAATTCTGCTCATACTATGGGAATCATTCGTATCTGTGTACACATGGAAAACTCAAAAAGCAGGTACTCTTTTTGAGAGTGCAAAAAAACTCTTTAAAAGAGATGATCTAAAAAATAACTTGTGGGTATCAAGGGTGATGGATATTGTGACCCTTGCAAATGAAGTTGCTAACTCCAAGCGAGCTTATGGTGGAATCTCAAAAATAATCGGTAGTGATAGACGAAGAGAATTAGTCACAAAAACATTCTCAGATTTATGCAAATCAGTGGTAACGGACAAAGATAAATGGGGAGATACTTTCTTCTTCTTCTGGCCACGATTAACCTGGATGATTGGCAACTTTGCCTTGTGGTTATCAGAGACAGATAAAAATCATCCTGGATTAGATAAAATCATGAAAGATGCTATAGAAATATTAAGAAATACAGTTAAATATTTGAAAGACAACAACCTGAAGGCATATATCAAAGAACTAGAAGCCCAACGAAGAGAGCTTGTCTGGAAGCTGAAAAAGTAATCTATCCCTGCTTATCATTTTCTAATCAACTGACAAAAGAATTCAATTATTCGTAATAGTATTCCAACAAAGGATATGGAAAGGACAAATAATGAAGAATTCTAAGAAAAATTTTGTTGTATTATTGTTAGTGCTTATTTTGGTTGGTCTGACTTTTGTTATTTCAAATCGTAGCTTTGCTGGAGAAGAACAAATGATGTACAAATTAGGAACAGGATACACAATCGTAGATACCAGCCAGGATAAGAGTTATAGCAACTCTGGAAAAGTTATAACCCCAGAAAAAGGTGATGATTTTTTTGGTCAAGATTCTCAGCACAAAGGCAACCAATCGCACTATGTTATCTGTGATGATGAAGTTGTGATTGATGTTACAACCGGATTAATGTGGCAGAGAAAACCTGGTGAAAAAGTTACCTTTGATGAAACTTTTAAAAAAGTAAAAGATTGCAGATTGCAGGGATATGACGACTGGAGAGTTCCAACAATCAAGGAACTCTATTCGCTGATAAATTTTACAGGTTCAACGGGTAAAAGTGCCAAAGATTCAATCCCATACATCGATACTGATTATTTTGAATTCACATATGGTGATGAATCAAAAGGTGAAAGACACATAGATTCTCAGTACTGGTCAGCAACTGAATATGTATCCACCACAATGAAAAATGATGCAACGGTTTTTGGAGTAAACTTTGCAGATGGAAGAATCAAAGGATACCCAAAAATAGCACCCGGAAAACCAGGTGGAAGTTCCAAAAAATCGGACAAAAAAATGTTTGTAATTTTTGTCCGCGGAAACATGGATTATGGAATCAATGATTTCCAGGATAATGATGATGGCACAATCACAGATCATGCAACAAAACTCATGTGGTCAAAAACAGACTCCAAAAAAGGGATGAATTGGGAAGATTCTTTAGCCTGGGTACAGGAAAAAAATGAAAAAAATTATCTGGGTCATAGTGACTGGAGACTTCCAAACATAAAAGAACTTCAGAGCATTGTTGATTATACCAGATCCCCAAAAACAACAAACTCCCCAGCAATCGACCCAATCTTTGAAACATCCAAAGAAAAAGGAAACACATACCCATTCTTCTGGTCAAGCACTACCCACCTTGATGGTCCAAAAAATCAACAGGGGAGAGCCGCTTGCTACATCGCTTTTGGTGAAGCAAGAGGATGGATGAAACCCCCACAAGGAGGAAACGCAAACCTTTTGGATGTCCACGGGGCAGGAGCCCAAAGAAGCGATCCAAAGGAAGGAAATCCCAACGATTACCCAGAGGGTCGAGGACCACAGGGTGATGTCATTAAGATTTATAATTATGTGAGACTGGTTCGGGATGTTGGTGAATAAATAAACAATTGAGCTGTGTGTTTTCTGAATACTAGATGGTGTGGTGGGTTTCATAACCCTCAGCTGTATTTTATGGTTTCTGCTTCTCCAATTTGCAAATCCCCACCCACCCCATTATAATCACCCATGTGCAAACAGAACACAACAATCAAGACAACCAAACAGACCAAACAAATCAAACCAACCAAATAATAAAACTAGCATTCTCAATGCAATCCAATAGAGGAGTGTATGCACTCCTTTTAGGTTCTGGAATATCAATATCATCAGGAATCCCAACAGGCTGGGGAGTGGTCTGCGACCTAATCAAAAAACTAGCAGAACTCCATGGTGAAGAGGCAGGAGAAGAACCCTGGGTCTGGTATGAAAACAAGTTCAACAAACAAGCAGATTATTCAGAACTCTTAGACAGTCTCGCAAGCACACCAACAGAGAGATCAAAAATCCTCACCACATATTTTGAACCAAATGCAAAAGAAAGAGAGCAAGCCAAAAAACTCCCCTCACCAGCACACAGAGCAATCGCAAACCTCATATCAGCAGGAATCATAAAAGTAATCATCACCACAAACTTCGACAGACTCCTAGAAAAAGCACTCTCCGACATAAACATAAACCCAAGAGTAGCCACATCAACCCATGACATCAACGGTCTACCCTCACTTGTCCACATGGAACGCCCTCTCATCATAAAAGTAAACGGAGACTACCTCGACACAAGAATCAAAAACACACCAGAAGAACTCCGACACTACGAACCAGAAATGAACTCCCTCCTCCAAAAAATCTTCAGTGAATATGGTCTCATAATCTCAGGCTGGTCAGGAAGATATGACACTGCACTCATAGAATGTTACCGCTCATCCATAAACAAAAAACTCTCAACCTTCTGGGTTGACCCAAGCGGTCTCTCCGGTGGTGTGCGTGATCTTCTTGAACTCCGTGATGGAACATACATCAAAGCAACCTCAGACGAGTTCTTCCCAAACCTTGCAGAAAAACTCTCAGTGGATGAAAACACCAACATCAACACAAGCACCAACAGACCAAAGTCAGACACCCCAAACAACCTCCCTGACGGACTCTCAACATTTGTTGGTCGTGAGAAAGAAATCACTGAAATCACTGCAATCCTCAAAAAAGACAGACTGGTAACATTCCTTGGAACAGGTGGTTCAGGCAAAACCAGGCTTAGCATAGAAGTTGCAAGAGAACATCTCGACCAATTCAGCTTCGGTGTCTGGTTTTCTGACCTCTCACAGGTAAAAGATGCAACCCAAATAATACAGACAATCGCAGGAACAATGGGTATCAAAGAGGAACCAGGGAAACCCCTCACAGAATCAATCCAAGAAAGCATAAAAGAGGAGAATGTTCTCCTTGTGCTTGATAATTGTGAACAGATAGCCTCAGGAATCGCAGACATTGTTGAAGAGTTCCTTGACCACTGTCCAAACCTGAAGATTGTCACAACCAGCCGTGAAGCACTCGAAGTTGATGGTGAGAAACTCTGGTTCATACCATCAATGCCACTCCCCAAAAAGACTCAAGATGATATTTCAAGCATAATGAAATTTGCCGGCATCAAACTCTTTGTCGAGCGTGCAAAAGCTGTTTCACCTGACTTCAAACTCACAGAAGAAAATGCAAAGGATGTCATCTCCATCTGCCAGAGATTGGATGGACTCCCCCTTGCAATCGAACTTGCAGCAGCAAGAATCAAAGTCCTCTCCCCAAGCCAAATTGACGAGAAACTAAACAAACGTTTCAAACTCCTTACCAAAGGAGCAAGAACAGCAACCGACCGTCAAAAAACCCTGCGTGGTGCAATCGACTGGAGCTATGACCTCCTCTCTGTTGATGAAAAAACACTCTTCAACAGAGTCTCAGTCTTCACAGGTGGCTTCACCCTGGAGTCAGCAACCGCAGTTGCAACCGGCAACTTTTACTTTGAAGTAGATGACAAAGAACTCCAAAAGCTCTACCTTGACCAAAAACAAAAACAGGGAGAAAACAGAAACAACAAAGAAACCAACCAACTCACCAACCAAAACAATACCACCAATCAAAACACCAACACCACCCCTGAAGATGACCCCTTCACCGACTTTGATGAATTCGAAATCCTTGACCTCATCGACCAACTCCACTCCAAATCCCTCATCGTCTCCAAAAAAACATCCCAAGATGAAACCCGCTACCACTTCCTCCAATCCATCAAAGAATACGCCCTCCAAAAACTCGAACAAACAAATGAAACTACCCTCATCAAAACCCGCCACCTTGAGTGGTTTGTGGCGTGGGCAAAAGTCAATTCAAAAAAACTCCGTGGAAGCGAACAAGCGTTGTGGTTTGCGAGATTTGAAGATGAGCATAACAATATCATTGCTAATTTGGAATATGCAAAAGAATCAACTCAGAATTTGTTATTTGCTTCTCTAGCAATATTCACATGCATTTTCTGGAACATAATGGGTTATCATAAGTTAGCTTACAAATGGACAAAAACAGCCCTTGCTACCAACTGTAAAAGATCAAAAACGCTTGCAGTATTGTATTTAAACAATGGTGTATTTGCACATTGGTTGAAAAAATTAGATGAAGCAATCGAAGTTACTGAGATGTCCTTGGAAATTTATAAAGAATTGGGATTTGCAAATAAAATATCTGGAGCTTTGCAAAACCTTGCAACCTATATTCAAGATAAAGGTGAAGTAGAAAAATCTATTGAGCTATATAAACAAGCAGAAATAATATGTATAGAGACAAATAATGATAGTGGATTAGCATTTAACAAAATGAATCTTGGAATGTGTTATTCAGATATGAGCTTATATGAAAAGGCTCTCGATCACTTAAAAACTGCACTGAAATTATTCAATTCATTGTCTGATTATCGAGCACAAGCATGGACACTCCGATCGATTGCCAAGATATCTATCAGTCTGTTAGATTTGAGAGATGCAGAGAAATATTTGGATGATGCATTAACTGCCTCTCGGAAAGCAAATGTGCATTTTGAAGAAATGCAGACACTTCAGAGGTTGGGGAATCTTTATACAATAACGGGTCGTTATAAAAAAGCATTAGACACGTATGATCATATAAAAAAACTGTCTCAAAATCAACTCCAGGATATTGGAACAGATTATTTCAGAACCTGCACGATAGAGGCATATCTATTCATGGGGGATTTTGAAAATGCAAAGATATATTCGGAAAAAGCTGGATTATTTGATAAATCAAAAAAACTGGACTCATATCAAACAAACAAGTTGATGGCAATGGTTCTGCATTACCTCTTTGCAGAAGACATAAAAAATGCAGATGAGATTATTCAAATTCTAGATGAGCGATTTGAAACCGTCAAATCTTTGTCTAAACGAAATAGATTCTTGCTCTACAAGGGCTTTCTCGACTACCAGAAAGGCAACTATGAAGCCTCTGAAAAATGGTTGAAGGAATGTCTATCTTCATTCTTTTCAAGCAATTCATTGCTTCGAGTGGTTGATTGCTTGGAATTCATATCCAAAATCAAAGCCAAGCAACAGAAATTGAAAGAAGCATCTATTATACTTGGTGCATCAGAGCAAATGAGAAAACATTATGGAGTTCCAATTCCACCCGTGATGAAACGTCACATGGATGAACTGAATAAAATTCTGAAAGATTTCTTCGGAAGAGCATTTGAAAATTTCAAGGAAAAAGGTGCATCCATGACAACCGAAGATGTTGTAATTTTTGCACTTCAGATATAATTCCATGAGTCCGAAAGATTTATCAAACTTGGACTTGAAGAATAATAATTCAGTGAGTGGTTTCAACAGATTTTTTGTTTGAAGATTTTATTTGTGAGAGGAAAACTCCACCAAGCACAACCAGAATCCCTGCAATATTTAGTATCGACAATGTTTCCCCGAGAAGAAAAAATGCAAACACGGCGGTAAAAATTGGGATGGTATTTGTGAAAAGATTTGCAACCGTCATTCCAACTTCTTGAATCGCTTTTATGTAAAAAATGTATGCAACAGATGACCCAAGTATTGCAAGGAGAAGCATTGGAATAACCATCTGTGATACAAAACCTGTCTTTAGAACACTTGATAAATCGGTGATGAGGAAGAGTGGGACAAACATGATTGTCCCGATGAAATTCTGCCAGAACAGGATTGAGAAAACATTGTATCTGTCTTTGAATCGATAGATTAGTGCTGTGTAGATTACGGCAGAAACAACCGCGATGGACAGAAGCACAACTCCAAGCGGGTGAGCAGAAAAAGTTAAACCATTTTTGACGATGACCATGAGAACCCCCAAGAAAGAGATTATCAATCCCATAATCAAATATTTTGAAATCTTTTCTTTGAAAAAGAGATAACCGGCAAATGGTGTAAAGAGTGGAATTGTGGAGATGATGACCGCGGTAACTGTGGCTGAAACGTATACCAGCCCATAATTTTCGCAGATAAAATAGAGAAATGGCTGAAAGAATGAGAGAAGTACGAAGGGCCAGAAGTCTCTTTTTTCAATTCTTTGAAGCTGTTTTAGGAAAAAATTCAAAATGAACAGAAAGACAGTTGATATGAGTAGCCTCAGGGTGATGATGGTTATTGGATTATAGTGGGCTAGTATCTGTTTTGTCCAAATAAAGGTTAGCCCCCAGAAGAGCATGGCAAGTGTGAGGTTGAAATAGACGGTAAATTTTTTCATAAACTTATGTTATTATGAATACTATTTTATCCCCTGTTTCAATTTCTCAATTTTTTCGATTGCTTCCTCACGAGAGGAAACCAGGTGTATTATTTCTCTTCTGAATGTACCAACAAGTTTCATTCCTGTTTTCTGAATCAAACTCTTTGCAATGGTGATGGTCGCAAGTCTTGAGCCGTAAAGTACACTTGACAATTTGCTGTAGTGGATGGCAGGAGCAGATTTTGAGGTCATATCTGTAACATCAGAGACAAACCAGCATTTTTCCCTAATTTCAGCTTGTTTTGTCTTTACTACCTGATAAAAATTTTCGGCATCCTCGACTGAAGACATATCACCAATCATCTTTGCAAACAGGATATTCCTAAGTTCATCATATTCGAAGCTTGTTTCGATGGGCATTGAAGCCTCCTCGTTGCGTAGATACAATTCTACTTGGGTTTATCTCAGTATTTCTAAAGTTATAAAAATGTCAATCATGGAATGAGATAGACGGGCAAGAATAAAAAACGGGGGAGGAGAAACTATTCTCCACGTTTCTTATTCAGTTTGTCTATCAATTTGAAGGCAGAATCCAGCGTGGGAACATCATAATATTCCACCCTTCGGTAATATTTCAGCAGTTTGATACCAGTTCTTCTGAGGGGGTCTCTGACAATAAATATTGTACCGTGTCTGGCTTCATCCATGCCCATCATGAGCTTTGCAAAATATCTGAGAAGAGTGCTGTTCTCCATGAAAAATTCAGTAATATCAGAAACCATCCAGAACTTCTCTTTCATCTGATCCTGAATATCTTTGAACTGTCTGGCAAGGTCTTCAACATCCTCTTCAGACCTCATGGTTCCAACCGGTTTCACAAGAACCGCATTTTTTTCTTTTAGATACTGCCACTCCATACTTCTAACCATACTCTCCATGCCTAAGAGCTTCAATCATCCAATTGAGCGGTCGAATACTATGTGCATGGGTAATAGGTTCAACACCCAATCCATTAAGGATACGGGGTATTAGGGTTAAGCTTTTCTATTCCTCACGCAATGTCATATCTGCAGCACCAATTGATGTTATCAAAAAGCTGAACACAAACAGGGCATGGATTATCCCGAATTCACCCAGGTCGGGAATGATTGGTTTCAAAGCCCAGGCAGTGTAGTTGAACATGAACATGGCAAGACTTCCAACAGATATGAGCAGGAATGGTCTACCGATTTTGCCCTCTGCAAAAACCATGGTGCAACGGAGTGCTGCAGTAAACACGAGAAGTGTGAGAACTGGGTATGCTATTTGGATTATAAGAGCCATTGTGTTCATTTCTTTTGAGGAGATCATATAGATGAATAATCCAATTGTCACCAGGAATGCAAAGATAACTGATATTGTAAACCATATTCGCTGGGATTCTCTGAGCCTTGCCTGCAACTTGTTTGGGAAAGCGAACAATGCCCATGCCACAAAAATCCCTCCGACTAAATACAGTATGGAGGAGAGAAGGAGTGAACTACTGAGTGGGCCATGTGTAATGAATACTCTCACATAGAAGTCATACCCATAGCCAAATGCAATTGCCAGAATTCCTACCCCGATTAAAACGGTAGACGATCTTACTGTTTTGAGAATATTCCCAAAAAGTCCTTGCCAGACAAGCATTGTTCCAGCGATAAATGCTGTCAGGAATTTGATTACACCAATCCAATGAACACCGAGTAATGTTAAAATACTCATTGAAGAATCAGTTTCAGGTCCAGCACTGCCGTGTAAAAATAGCAACACAGCAATAACTATGCAGGTAAGAACAACAAGAAAAACGCTCAAATTCAATCTCTTCATGTCAAAAATACTCCTTTGTCGATTATGTTGGTATCTCTATCGGTTTTTTTATTCTTCGGCTAGAGTCAGGTCTGTCGCCCCGAGAATTGTGATTAGGAAGCAGAAAATCCAGAGTATGTGAATAGGATGAAAGGCATCCACGTTTGGTGTAAATGGCAACCAGATGTAATAAACATATGCAAATATTGAGAGTCCACCGATTGAAATCAGGCGGAATGGTCTCCCAATCCTACCCTCGGCAAACACCATGGTACACCTCAATGCACCGGCAAATATTGCTAAAGTGAGGATTGCGTATAAAGCTTGGGAAACGATGTCAAAGAAATTTGGTGATTTATCGGATGGGAGGACCATAACTATGAATGTCACCAAAAAGGCAATTGCCACTGAACCAAAAAACCATGGTCTCTGGGATTTCTTCAATCTTGCATCGAGTCGTGCGGGGAAATCGAATAATGCCCATGCAACCAGAATTGCACCCAATACAAAAAACGGTGTCCCAAAATTTAGTGCTCCAGGATCGTTATTCAAAAAAATTCTCATATAGGTTTCAAATGAGAATCCAATTCCAATACCGAGAATTCCAAACCCAATTACCTTTGTAGTTGGCTTAACTGGTGTCAGGATGGTGCCTGCAAATCCCTGCCAGAGTAGAGCTATCCCCGCGATGAGTGGTGCGATGAGTTTTACATATGCAGTCCAGTCGGCCCATGGAACTTCCCCATCTGCGATTTTATTTCCCCAGATGACATTTGATGATCCAACCTGAAGTATGGAAAGTAGAAGGATAGCCAGACAGACGACAATGACCACGGCAAACCACACCTTCATTTTGCTCATCGAACACACTCCTCATCGGTAAAATAATTTTGGAATCTGCATGTACACAATCAAACCACACATTAATCTAAACAATAACATATAAACGAATATTTGCAAGCAGAGGAGTTTAGATTGATAAAATGATATTATCCAGTGAACACTTTTAATCAATCGGTTTGTGCGTTGGTGAATTCTTTATGCAGATTGTATTTCGTTGACTCTTGCCTGACAGCTGATTTCAAGGTAGAATGGGTTTGATGAGAAAGCTCGCAATTGTTACGTTGATAATCGTGTTTTTATTTGGGATGTCTGTTGATGGATTTGAATTGGTCCATTTTGTTTCAAAGCCATCCAGGGTTCATGTGAATGTGAATGCCAGCCTGGTGCTTGGTCGGTTGCAGTATCCTGCATGGGGAAATGAGGAGATGCCACAACTTTCCAGGATGCCAAGGGTGAAAGTTGGTCTGGTTCCGGTCGTTATCGGGACTGAAATCTGGGGAACAAATATTTCAAGATTGTTGACCAACGATGGGTTTACGGAATTTATTGCCAGAAATTATCCAAATCTGAAAACAATAGAATTTGGCGAGCAGTATGAACAGTTTCGTGGTGGTGAAATGGTGACCACTTCCAGACTTTATGATGCCCTTACAAACACTGGCGTAGAGAGAGAAAAAGCTGGAGAGTTGGCTTCAAAAGCCTTTGTTGAAGGTGTCAACTGGACAATCCCTGCCACCGAAGATAATTTTGAATCGGTCAGCGTATTCCCTGGATTCGAGAATCGTTCAAGCTTGGGTGAATATTTTACAGATGAACTTAAAAGAAAAAACGGAGAAGCCTTGGGCTCAATTTCCCAAGGATATTTTCCGTCAGAGGGATTTGCAACAAAACCACTCTCATTCACGATTTGTCAACCGTACACAACGATTCCAGTTGTTTATGCCGAGGATCAGTACATGGATTATTTTTTCAGACCGGTTGGAACAATCATTGAAAAACAGGGCGGAACAATTATTTCAAAGCCCGGTTCCCAGTCAGCATGTGCGGTTCGTTTCAAATATGAGGATACGGTTGTAGAAAATATTCCAATAAAACATGGAAGAGACAGCGTTGATGATGTTACAATAAATCTGAATGTCAGATATTCCGGTGAGTATAGATTTGATTTTGCAATTGATCCTCCTCAAATTGGTGGACAGGCAAATCTCCCACTTATTTCCACCGGTTATGGTAATGCATCGATGTATGACAGAGAGAATAATCAACATTTTGTACAGAGTTTCCCATCGCTTCGAAGGTTTTACAAATGGATGCCACATTCTGACCCGGGGTACACAGCACAGAAACTGTTCATCATCCCAGCCGTTCGAACGAAATGTTTCTACGAATCCCGACTCTGGGAATTGTCTCATTTCAAAGTTTTTTATCCTGTCTCAAAGCTTGAGGATGGGCATGTGATAATGTCGGAAGAATCCGTTGATGTGATGCCGGAATCTTTTGAAGAGATCTCGATGGGTGAAATTGCATACTTCAAATTCACAAACCTTCCCTGGCTGGAAGGGAAAGAGAATACGCATTACATCTATGCGGTTGACCGCCCGATGAGAATTGTTGCGGTCTATGAACCGGGAGATTTTACACCAAGGGGAAAGGGCGTAGTTGCTGAATCTACCAGGTTGACACTCAACTGGGCGGTCACAAATGAAATGAAAAAACTTGCCGAGTTGAAACGAAAAGAATGGGGAGAGAACTGGTGGAGTAAAGGTTTCCCGACATACTACACCATCACAGTGAAGGGTGAGGGTTTTGAAAAGAAAATAAAAAAGATTAATCCACTCCAAGATACTTTAATTATCGATGGATTAATACCCGGAACTGAGTATACATGGGAATTAGAGTCGTGGGTCTCAGATGATAATGGGTCTTCAACCCTCATGGACACGTGGGTTTCAGAGATTGTAAAAACAATCCCGTTGCCGGAATTGATTGGACACTGTGCAAAAGCAGATGCCATAAAACTTGAAACCGAGATTGATGATGATGGTGATGAGGTCTGGAAGATTGTTACACCATTCAAATACAGACTCGGTTCTGCGGAACTGCAACCGATGAATTTTGAAGCAAGCCCGGGAGCAAGGATGACACCAATTCATCTCAATCTTCTTGATATGGTCAAGGTGACTTCTGAGGTCAGCCCAAAACATGTTCTGATTGCAAGAATAAAGATCACAGAATTTGCAGATAATTTTGAAAAAAATGAAAAAGATGAAAACATCATCCATGTATTTTTTAGACCAATCAGGGTGAAGGTGAAGGGAATTGCAGTTGACGAGCTTTATCAACCAATCGGTGCTGGAGTTGGTGGACAGATTGGTCAGTGGTGGCCGGCAGCCGATAGTTTGCTGGTTGAATCACCAATAAAACTAGTATCTGCCCCGCTCATGTATAAAGGAAAAAATATGTATCGTTTCAAAGAATGGCGTTGGAACGGTAAAATTCATGCCACAAAATCACCATTCAAAGATTTGATCAATGGCACAAACATAATAATGATAAAGGCTTTTGGTTGCCAGGATGACCCGGAAAAACCTGTTGAACCCGTAATGTATGCAGTATACGAGGTTGTTGAAGTCGATTGCTTCAGTGTTTCTGTGGACTTCACGGTCAACTGGAATATTGTTGACCAGAAGTATAAAATTCCAATCTCCCCTGGTGTTGGTGATTGTCCTGGAAATAATAAACAATATATGGCGGGAACAAAAGTAACAATTGGACCGGTTCCTGACAAGATTAAAGTTGACGAGCTTGAATACAAGTTTGTGGGTTGGATTGTTGGTGACCAAACGTACACGGGAATTTCAAGACTGACCGTTATAATGGATTCTGATAAGAGAATTCTTGCAAACTATCAACCTTCAGACAGCAGATACAAACTCACTTTTTATGCAATCCTTGGAAGCAAACGTATAAAGTTAAGCACGAAGATTTTTCCGGATACCGACAGAGATGGATTATTTATAGCTGGTGAAACCGTTCAAATTGGTCCCGTTCCCCTGAATCTGAACAAGGGAGAGTATGTTTTCTCCGGGTGGTCTGTTGATGGAGTACTCCAGCCACCATCAGAGAATTTTAATAGTTTCCAGCTGGTGATGGATGGACATCACAGGGTTGCAGCTGTTTATGAATTGGCACTGAAGAGGCGGGATTAGATATATCCCTTGATTTTGAATATGAGTAGGCGACAGCCCCACGATTTTTTTAAAACCCCTGGATTCCTGGTCAAGCCAGGAATGACGGAGGAGTAATTCAGGGATGACACAAAGAAATGGGAATGATATAGGGCGGTCAAGAGTGACACAGGACATCAAGCGGTAGCAAAAGAATATTGGTGAAAACAAAAAGGTGAGAAACTAATCTATCTGGGTTGAACTTAAATCAAACACGATTTTTTCTACAAACCTTGGTTTGAGGTCAGATTTTTTACCATCACGGTCCCCCATGAATTCAGTGTAAGACTTTCTATCTTTGATGCTGATTTTATCAGTGAACTGTTTGATATACAGATCCAGAAGTTCGATTGTGACAGAGGGGCTGTTGAAGAAAATCCAGTTGGGACTCACGAGATTGTCAGCGATAAAGTTTCGTTCCCAAGAGGGGATTTCAGGATCGAGGTACATCAAATATCTTTCAAAATACCCGAGCAAGTCATCCATCAGGGTTTCAATTTCTATGAAAGTGTAGTTTCTGACTTTCCAGGGAATCAGTGGGATTGGGTTGTATTTCAGGAATTGGAGCAGACAGACGTAGCTTGAGAAAAAATCGATTCCCTTGTGTTCTGAATTTCCTATGTGATATTTGATCATGAAACGTGATTGATACTCCAGTTTTTTCCAAATATTGTGCACAAAAGTATGTGTTGGGGCGAGTTTGGAATATCTGTAATGAGAGAAACAGGCTATGAGGAAAAACAATGCTACTGAGATGTTTTTGTGGAATTTGTATTTGGACAGTGCAAGGGAATGTATCTGTTCAATTAAAATATCAATAAGGTTGTTACAGCGGGTGACCAGCTCTTCATCTTCACCGGCATCCTGGAGATAGAGAAGCAACTTGTCGATTCTACCAACGCAAATTCTGAGAATTGAAGAGTACGTGATGAGTTTGAGGTTGATGCTGTGGTCGTTGTCTTCCTTGTTTTTGGTGAAATGGAGGTATTTGTCCATTCGGTCTTGAATCCATTTTATGATGGTAATGTCGTTTAGTGTGTTATCAACAAAGAGAGTGGCGTTAATATTTTTGTGATTCCTGAGAAGTGTTGTGTAAATTTCCCTGAAGGCAGATGAAATCAAGTCGTAATCAACTGTATCAATTGTTTTAATCAGGAGGAATTCGAGAACCCTGTAACCATGCAGAACTTCCCATTGATGCTCACGATTTTCCCTGACTATATCCCAGTCATCGGATTGTTTGAGTAACTGGTTGCAAGAATGAATGAGATCGTGCAGGATTTGCCTCTTTATTTTGGACTGTTCCTCTTCGGGGTTGCTTACTGTCGGGTGGTAAACGGATAATTTGCAGATACAGGAGACGGCTGTGATCATTCCTGTTTTGTCCGTGATGTTTAAGTCTCTGAGATATTTGTTCATATCCTGTGTGAAAAAGATTATTGGATTGCTGGATTGTTTGTATTCTTTCAACAATTTTTTTGAAAGTAAGGCATAGTCACGGTCGTTTTCTGGAAATACTGATTCCTTGTCCAAGTTTGTCCATATCGAACATATTGAAGCTCTGAGTTTGGGGTAGTGCATTGGATATTTTAGCAGATGTTTGAATGTTGCAGATTGAGTCAACTCCATCAATTTTTTATGATTCAGGATCAGGTATCCCTGCCTGATTATATAAAAGATTAGTATAAAAATCAGAGATGTTATGAGTGCTGAGTATACATGCAAGGAGGATGTCGGGCTGGTGAATAAACCCTTTAAGCACACGATCAATAAACCAAGGGGGATGATTGAAAAAATCTCGATTGAGTTGTTTTCGCTGATTGATATGAATGGTGCAATATTTCTAGTGTTGCTGATTACAAGGAGACTCGTTATGATTCCGATAGCACTTGTTATTGCAAATAGAGTTTCAGGAAGGGAAACGTTTTTGAAAATAGTTATGTTCAAAAGTACGTTAGGCAATACGATGATTATTGTCGATATGAGAATTATCGTAGATAGACACAGTGGCAGATAAAGGATGAGTATACCTGCTATTGTTGTTTTCCCTTTCCACGGTTTTTTGGTACACAAAAACACTATTGAAGCTAGAGAAAGCAACACCAAGCCGATTATAATTAGTATTTGAACAAACGACATAAGTATATGATAGTCAGAAAACAAATATATGCAAGCGAAATGTTAAAAAAAATATTGCCATAATGTAACCGGTACAGATATGTTGAATTGTTAGCAGTGTTCTGGTAAACTGTTGTGTGAAATGAATAAAAATGATAATAAAAGACTTGGTTTCCTGTGGGTGTTTGTGATTTTGATTGCGGTCTCATCATACATGACTACTGCATTTCTTATTCATACATGGCCATTTGAAGGTGGAAAAAAGGCTGACCAAGTGGAGAATCAGGAATTAGAAAACTTTGATTTTCTTGAGGGAATGGATTCTGAGAGTTACGAAATATCCAGCGGAGGAAGGGTTATTTTTGACGGGTTTTCAATGATTTATCCCAAGGGCTGGGTTTTGATGAATATTGATGGAAGCGAGTCAATCGTTGGTGTGGGTGCTGATTCTGCTGATGTCAGTGTTGCTATTTCAAAAATTGGATTTGGTAGTAGCGACAAATCTACTCCAGAAGCATTAAAACGTCTGTTATCAAACAGAGTTGACTCCTGGTACGATACCGCAAAAATTGAAAGTGTTGACTTTCTTTCGTCGGATTGCGTTCTCTTTTCAGGTGATGTTTTAAGGGGTGAAAATGTTGATGGAATGATGGTTCTTGCGATTCCTGACGGGGAAGTTGTTTATCTTTTAACTGGAGTTTTCCCGATAAAGGATGGCAACCAAAAAATTGTGGATGAAATATTTGAAACTTTCAGGCTTGGAAACTGACGGATGCTTCAAATAATTCGACTCCTTCAACTGATGGAGGAGCTGAAAACCAACAGGCATATTTCTTCAAAATATCTTGCCGAAGGGTTGGAAGTCTCAAGACGAACCGTGATGCGAGATATTCAGGTGTTGAAAGACGCTGGATACAACATTGGATCAAATCGAAAAGGGTATCATCTCGATAATCGTGATAAGATGTCCTTCAGCTTGTCGCTGTCCGGTGAAGAAAAATTCACGATGATGGCGGGGCTTCAGATGTTGTTTGACACGAAAGACCCATCGCTACAAATTATTTCCAGCAGATTAATTGCAAAACTATTTGGGTCAGACATGGATTCATTAGTTCCCGGTTTTCTCCGAGTGAGCTCTGGTGCTGACAACATGTCAAAGCTTGTGAGAAGAATAAGGGCTGCAGTGGACAATCGAAAGGTTATCCGTTTCAGATATTTGAAACCGGGGAAACATGATAGAGAGAGGGTTCGAGAGGTAAATCCGCTTGCAATATTTTTCAGAAGACACGCCTACTACATGATTGCAAGGTGTTGCGACAGAGACGTGATTCGCATGTTTCGTATAAGCAGAATCCGAGATTTGATTATGACGCGAGAGGTATTTGCAGACCATAATTTCAATCTGGGAGAGTTTCTTGAGCCTGCATTTGAGCTGAATGCAAGTGGTCCGGTGGGAGATGTTGAGATTCATTTCAAACCGTGGGTTGCTCCATATATCGATGAATTAATCTGGCATCCCAGCCAATCACTTTCCTGGAATGAAGACGGGTCTGTAAATCTGAAAATGAAAGTGGCAATTAATCAAGAAATTGTAAGATGGGTGTTGGGGTTTGGTTCTGAATGTGTTGTCATATCTCCAGATATATTGATAAATATGCTCAGAAAGCATGTAAAGTTGTTACAACAGTATTATAGTACCTAAATATCATTGTATTATAGAAAACAGCAGGAAACAAAATGATTTAGTGCAATATATCGTTATTCAATGATATACAGATAGTAAAAGTAGTAAAATTAGATATTATGGATGTTATAATGTCTTATAGCTATAACACATATGAATATAAAAGAAATATACATAATAAATGGTAATCAGAGTTGTTCATGAATATAAATGCTCTAAAAGAGATTAAACTTGACAAAACCATCTTTTCATGTTATGTACTCTTGATGTGTATTCGAGTATGGGAAAATGCCGTGTATCCTGCTTACTAGAAGGTGACACTGAACCAGAGCGGGTACTTTTTCGTATATGAGAATAACAAGGAGGCGGTAAATGAAGAGATTTGTTATCCTTTTACTTATAATCGCAATGATAGTTCCCGCGATCGCACAGGCGGGTATTCAAGATTGTCCTACACCGGATTTCAAAAAATTTGAAGGAAATCCAATTCTTACAGCGAGAAAACCAGGCGCAGACGGAAAAAGATACTTTGACTCCTCTGCTGTTACTGACCCGTGTGTTATCTATGCGGACGGAAAATATCACATGTGGTTCACGGGCTGGCATACATGGCTTGGCAAGGAAGGTAGCCAGGGATATATCGGTTATGCAGTATCATCCGATGGTGTGAATTTCACTCGTATTGATGGTGGAGCAGGTGGAGTTGAAGCACCCGGTGCGGTTTTGGGTCCCGGCGACAATATCGCCTTTGATGGAAAGTCTGTATTCGCTCCAAATGTTGTGTACCGCAATGGAGTATACTGGATGTTTTATGTTGGGGAAGACAATGATGGAAATACCTCCATTGGACTTGCGAAGGGTAGCAACCCTCACTACATGAAAAGGATTGCTCCATCTGCACAAATATTGAAACCCACAAACGAAAACTTTTTTGACGGCTTCCAGATTGGTTCATGCTCTGTAATATTTGATGATGGCAAGTGGAAGATGTGGTATGAGGGTCAGTCAAAGATAGACTCCAGATGGAGAATTGGATATGCAACCTCTATGGCAGACACTCCAACATCCTGGACGAAACAGATGGGTGGCAAGTCTCAGGGTGCTGTTCTTGAGATTGGTACAAAGGTAACTGATTTTGATAACCTGTGTGTGAGACATCCCTCTGTTGTCAGGCAGGGAAACTGTTACTACATGGCGTATGACACCTCTATGAGAAATAATAAATCCTCCCAGATTGCAATGGCTGTTTCAGAGACTGGTTTGGTTTGGGAAAAAAGAGGAATCATTTTAGACATGGGAACAGTCGGTGAATTTGACCAGGATATTGTGGCAAACCCATGCCTTCTCAAGATCGGTTTGGTTTACAAACTTTATTACTGCAACTATGCAAGTGAAAATTCTGGTATCGGGCTGGCAACAACGGGTGACATGCCAACCAACATTGGCTCAGGAATTTTTAAGGCAGATTGCAAACTTGGTGATGGTTTTGATTTTTCACTGGGAAACAAAACAAACGATGCAACAATCGCTGATTTAATGTTTGATTGTGGATATGGCAAACCACGAATGTGTGGTCGTTTCATCAAGATGAGCGTAGACTTTGATGATGCTGAGTGTGTCCCGCATGATGGATACCCGGCAATCAACTCAATAAAAGAGAAGTGTGTTGAGATAAAAGCCGGTGAGACATACGCCTTCAAAACAATCGGTGACCAGAATTATGCAATTGTAAAAATCACAAACCTCTGGCAGGATCCGCTTGACCCGACCCATTGGGAGATAACCATCAAGTGGAAATACCAGTCAAATGGTTCACATTGCTTTATTGCGGGTTCTGGAGATCCGCCAAGCAGACCTTACAATCTTGGATGTCAGTCGGGTGATATGAATTGCAAACTCACATGGACTTGTGCGTTTGCTCCATCCGGCAAAGAGATAAGATACTATGCCTACCGTTCAGATGAAGCAGGCAAGGCAAAAGACAGCACAATGCCAATCCATGATTTCCCAGTTGCAGAGTGTAGTTTCTCTGACTATGGTTTGGAAAATGGAAAAACATATTACTACATCGTGAGAACGGTTGACCAGTTTGGAAATATTTCTGAGGCTTCAAACGAGTGCTTCTGCACACCGCAGGCTATCCATCCACCAGGCTTCCCGATGCCTCCGACCCCCGGAATTGAAGGTTCAGGAACAGCTGACGATCCATTTGTTGTTGAAGAAAATCCATACTCCTTTGACTGGTGTGGATTCCCGCCTCAGTCGATGGTTATCATTCAGGGAACACAGTATGAGGCGGATGGAAATGGCTGTATTCATGTCACTCTTGACCTTAAAGATGGCTTGAATGCGATTGATTATACAATTATCACACCAACTGGTGAGGTGTTTAACGGGACTGTTTATTTTGAGATAAAGGATACTTCTATTCATATTGAGCTTGTGATTGGTAGCAGGATTATCAAGAAGAATGATGAAGAAATTATGGTGGATGCTCCACCATATTTGAAAGCCCCAGAGTGGAGAACAATGGTTCCAATAAGACACGTCACGGAAGCACTTGGTGCAACAGTTCTGTGGGATGGTGCACAGAGAAAAGTCACCGTTATCACCTACTGCGGAACAGAGGTTCTAAACAAGATGGAGATGTGGATTGGTAAAAAAACATACCTGATTAATGGGCAACCTGCTTCGATGGATATTGCTCCAGTAATCAATGTAGAGCTTGGAAGAACGTATGTTCCGTTTAGATTTGTTGCAGAGGCAATGGGTGCGACAGTTGGCTGGATTCAGGAAACCCAGACTGTAACATACGATTACACTCCACCACCAAATTGTCCATAATAATCTGATATTTATTTTGGATTGAATGTAGGGAACGCAGATCTGCGTTCCCTACAACAAATTTCTTGTCATTCCGTGCTTGACACGGAACTAAAAAATTATGTTCCATGCTACATACAACAGAAACATGAATCCCAACAACCACCGAAAATTTTATCGGCTCTTTTCTTTATTTGTTAAACATAAGTTGTGTGTATACTCTCAAAGTCTGTAACCCGACAACCAACAAGGTGTCAAATAATTACAGGTAGAGACTATGAGAGAAATAATCAGCCAGGAAATGAAATCGATGTTGAAACTGCAAAAACCTCCAAAAGAGGTGAAGGGCAGTGTAATATTAGCGTGGAAAAAGAAACATCTGGAACAAAAAGTTTCGCGTGTTCTTGCCGGTGGATTTGTCTGGTTGATAGCTGGAACTCTCATGATCCTACTTCTTCGGAGGACAAATGGAGCTTGATTCTGTAGGAATACAAAAAATATTACCGCATAGATTTCCGTTTCTGATGATTGATCGGATTCTCGCGGTTGAACCTGGCATAAGTGCGGTTGGAATTAAAGCAGTAACTGGTGCTGAGCCACATTTCCAGGGGCATTTTCCCGGACTTCCAATCATGCCTGGAGTTTTGATTGTTGAGGCAATGGCACAAACCGCTGCGGTTTGTGGGCTTCTCATCCCTGAGTTTGAGGGAGCAATTACCTACTTCACGGGTATTGAGAGTATGAGGTTCAAAAAACCTGTTGTCCCAGGTGATGTTATCAGGATTGAAATAGAGGTTCTCAAAATGAAGGTGGGCATCTTCAAATGTAAAGCAGTGGCGATGGTTGACGGAAAAGAAGTTGCCTTAGGTGTTTTAACAGCTGCTCTTAGGAAAGGTTGAGAAATAAAATGGCAAGAGCTGGAATTTTGAGTCTGGCAAGTTACACACCAGAAAAGGTTCTGACCAATGCAGACCTTGAGAAGATGGTGGATACCTCAAATGAATGGATTGTAAGTAGAACTGGAATCAAAGAGAGACATATTGCAGCAGATGACCAGGCTACCTCAGATATTTCTGTGATTGCAGCAAAGAGAGCATTAGAAAAAGCGAGATTGTTGCCCGAGGATATTGATTGTTTCATTCTTGCAACCGCAACCCCTGACATGCTCTTCCCTTCGACCGCTTGTCTCGTTACGGCTAAACTTGGACTCGACAAACTCGATGGACCACCCGCAATGGATATTGTAGCGGGTTGCACAGGATTTGTGTACGGACTCTCTCAAGCAAAAGCATTTGTTGAATCCGGAATGTACAAAAAAGTCATGGTGATTGGTGCAGAAACACTCTCAAGGATTACAGACTGGACTGACAGAGATACCTGTGTCCTCTTTGGCGATGGTGCTGGTTGTGCCATAGTCGGTGAGGTTGAGAGCGGTGGAATTGTTGACTGTCTGTTGGGCTCTTGGGGTGCAGGTGGAATGCATCTGACACTTCCAGCTGGTGGTTCTTTGAATCCAGCAACAGCTGAGACCATTGAAAAGAGAATGCATTATATCTATATGGAGGGCTCGGATGTTTTCAAATTTGCAGTCCGTGCAATGGGACTTGGATGCAATAAAATTCTGGAACGAGTTGGACTTACAGCAGACGATATTGACTGGTTTGTCCCACATCAGGCAAACATCAGAATCGTTGAATCAGCCGCAAAGAGGCTTGGAATTCCGATGGACAAGGTGCTGTTAAGTCTTGATAAAATCGGAAATACCTCTGCTGCATCCGTTCCAATGACGATAGATTATGCCGTGAAAGAAAACAAAATTAAGAAGGGAGACAGGTTGCTCATGGTCGCATTTGGTGCTGGACTGACCTGGGGAGCCTCGGTGGTAGAATGGTAAAAAAATCACTTGAAGGAAAAGTTGCGATAGTAACTGGTGCCTCACGAGGAATCGGTAGAGAGATTGCCTTGAGGCTTGCCTCAGATGGTGCAATAGTTGTTATAAATTATCCATTCACAGGAGAACTCGAAAATGCTCAGGAAACTGCAAAGCTTATCTCCGAATTGGGTTCAAAATCAATCCTTGTAGAAGCTGATGTCTCCAGTCTTGAATCCTGTGAGGAGATGGTAAAAGAGGTAGTCTCTGAGTTTGGTAGTGTGGATATTCTTGTAAACAATGCCGGCATCACAGCCGACAAACTCTTGCTCAGGATGAAAGAAAGCGATTGGAGAAAGGTCATCGATGTGAATTTGACCGGATGTTTCAACTGCACGAAATCTGCTCTAAGGGCTTTGATGAAGAGTAGTGGTCGAATAATAAATATCTCATCTGTGATTGGAATAATGGGAAATCCTGGACAGGCAAACTATGCCGCTTCAAAAGCAGGAATGATCGCATTCTCAAAATCGGTGGCAAAAGAAATGGGAGCAAGAAATATCACCTGTAACGCAATCGCCCCCGGATTTATTGAAACCCCAATGACAAAAGCCTTGACAGAAGAGGTAAGGAGTGATTATCTTTCAAAGATTCCACTGAAAAGATTTGGAACTCCAGCAGATATTGCAAACACCGTAGCCTTCCTGGCAGGACCTGAGGGTGGCTACATAAACGGTGCAGTAATAACGATAGACGGCGGATTATCCTAAAAAAAATACTTAAAAAGGAGTATAACGAAATGACAGACAATGAAATTTTTGAGCAGATGAAAGAAATCATCGTGGACAAACTTGGTGTTGAAGTTGGCAAGATTAAACTCGAGTCAAAGTTTATGGAAGACCTCGGTGCAGATTCTCTTGGCTTAGTCGATGTTACAATGGAGCTTGAGGACAAGTTTGACGTAACCATCCCAGATGAAGACCTCCCCAAAATCTCAACAGTCCAGGCTGCAATTGACTATGTCAAAGAGAAAATAGCGTAGAGCAGAATCATGAAAAGGATTGTCATAACCGGGATTGGAGCTTTGACCCCGATTGGAACCGGTAAAGACGAGTTTTGGAGTGCATTAAAAGCCGGGAAAAATGGTGTTGCCACGCTTGAGGGTTTTGATACCAGTGATCTCAGGGTTACAATTGGAGCTCAGTTAAAGGGCTTTGATCCCAAGGATTACATCGACTCAAGGGAGATTCCAAAGATTGATCCGGTTACCCAATTTGCACTTGCAGCAGCTGATCTTGCCGTAAAAGACGGAATCGACAGTTGGGACGGAATCGACCGCGACCGAGTTGGAACACTTATCTCAACAGGAATCGGTGGACTCCAAACAATTGAAAAAAACATCAAAGCGATGGACAAAAAGGGTGCAAGAAGAGTGTCCCCATACTTCATCCCGATGATGATTGGTAACATGCCATCAGCCCAGGTCTCAATCAGATTTGGTCTCAGAGGTCCCTCGTCAAATGTGGTCACAGCATGTGCCACCTCAAACTATGCAATCGGTGAAGCCGCTGAGTTAATCAGAAGAGGCGATGCCGACATGATGTTTGCAGGTGGATCAGAAGCCTCGCTCATCCCGCTCGGGATTGCAGGCTTTGCAAACATGAGAGCACTCTCCACCAGAAATGACGATCCAGAACACGCTTCCAGACCATTCGATAAAGACCGCGATGGATTCATAATGGGTGAAGGTGGAGTTGTTCTGATTCTTGAAGAACTCGAACATGCCAAAGCCCGTGGTGCAAACATCTATTGCGAAATAAAATCTGTTGGATATTCCACAGATGCTCACCACATCACAGCTCCTGATCCTGAGGGTTGGGGTGCTAAAAAGTGCATGACCATCGCAATGAAAAAAGCTGGAATAAAGCTCGAAGAGGTAGACTACGTCAACGCTCACGGGACATCCACCCCACTAAATGACAGAGTTGAATCAAAAGCAATCGCTGAGGTTTTCGGTTCTCGAATATCTGAAGTTGCAGTGAACTCAACCAAGTCGATGGTTGGACATCTTCTGGGTGCAGCAGGTGCGGTTGAAGCGGCAGCAGTTGCCCTTCAGATAAAGAATGAATTCATTCACGCATCACTAAACTTTGAAGAACCAGAACCAGATTTCAAACTCAACATCGTAACAAAACCTGAAAACAGAAAAATCAGATATGCCCTCTCAAACTCCTTTGGGTTCGGCGGACACAACTGTTGCCTGGCGTTTGGGAGAGTGGACTGATGACCACTCCAAAGGTAGCTGAAACAAAACCAATTGAGAAGCCGGAAGCAATCAAGTGTAAGGGTTGTGGCAGGTCGGTTGAGGTAGAAGTTTTCAAAAAGAATCTCTACGTCTGTCCAAAGTGTGGTTTTCATGGTCGAATGCCTGTCCGTGAACGAATCACCTTGATGACAGATAAAAATGGTTTTGAGGAATTCTGGGGAAACCTGGTTTCAAAAGACCTCATCGGTTTTTCTGACTCAATGCCCTACTCTGAACGAATCATAAAGTATCAGGAAAAAACTGGTGAGAAGGATGCAATAATCACAGGAAGAGCAAAGATTCATGAGATAGATGTTGCCCTTGGTGTGATGAATTTTGACTTCATTGGTGGTTCGATGGGAACTGTTGTTGGTGAAAAAGTTCTGAGACTTGCTGAATATGCCCGTGAACAAAAAATTCCAATGATTATTCTTGCTCAATCAGGTGGAGCCAGAATGCAGGAGTCGGTGTTTGCACTCATGCAACTTGCCAGGCTCTCTGGTGCGATAAAGAGATTCCAGGATGATGGAGGATTGTTTATCTCGGCAATTGCCCATCCTTGCACCGGTGGAGTTTCAGCTTCATTTGCGATGCAGGGAGACATCATCATCTCAGAAACAGGAGCCTTGATTGGGTTTGCAGGACCTCGTGTCATCGAACAAACCATCAAACAAAAACTCCCAAAAAACTTCCAACGTGCAGAGTTCCTTCTTGAAAAAGGATTTGTGGACAAGGTCGTTGACAGAAAAAATCTGAAATGGATGCTTGGAAAACTTCTTTCAATGTTTAAGGGGATACCCCTGAAGGAGGATTCCTGATGGTACACCTCAACTTTGAAAAACCTGTGATTGAGCTTGAAGCCAAGCTGGAAGATTTCAGAAAACAGGCAATCTCCCGTTCGATGAATTTGAGCAAATCAATCTCTGCCGTGAAAGGTGAGATTGAAGAAAAGCTGAAAGAAATCTACAGCAACCTGACCCCGTACCAGATTGTTCAAGTTGCAAGACATGTAACCAGGCCAAAGCTGATCGACCATGTTCGTTTCCTCACCCCTGATTATATCACACTTCACGGAGACAGAAAATATGGTGATGACAAAGCAATGTGGACATCGGTCGGGACACTTGATGGTCAGACGGTTTTCATCATCGGTCAGAGCCGTGGCAGAAATGCCAAAGAAAACCTCCAGAATAATTTTGGAATGGCATCCCCTGAGGGATACCGCAAAGCGATGCGAGTGATGGAGCTTGCTGACAAATTTAAAGCTCCAATCATCACAATGCTCGATACTCCAGGGGCATACCCCGGAATCGGTGCTGAGGAACGTGGACAAGCAGAAGCAATCGCTGTCAATATTCGGGATATGTTCGGTTTGAATGTTCCAATCATCACCGTTGTGATTGGTGAGGGTGGCTCAGGTGGAGCTCTCGGAATTGGTGTTGGTGACAAGGTACTGATGATGAAGAACTCTATGTATTCAGTCATTTCACCAGAGGGTTGTGCTTCAATCTTGTTCAGAGATGGTTCAAGATTCAAAGAAACCGCTGAGATGTTGAAGCTGACCTCAAAAGACCTTTTTGGTCTTGGTCTCATCGACGAGATAATCGAAGAGCCGGTGGGTGGAGCTCATCGTTCACCAGTCAAAGCAATGCAGTTTGTCAAGAATGCAATCAAGAAAAACATCTCTAAACTGGTCGCCCTGGAAGAATCAATCACTGATTATCGCTACAATAAATACAAGAATCTCCCACCAAAGCTAGCTTAGTTTGAACTAGACAGTTTTTTATAAACCGGCAAATCGTTGTGGTTTGTCGGTTTTTTTATTGGATTTTTTAAAGTCTTCAAATCAGACAAATCAAAAAATGTTATTATCTCTTGTTAGGGTAATATTTGTGTATAGTTTGGGAATTTGGTTTCATTATTTTGGAACAAACACTGATGTATCAAGGCTACTATTTATGCCAATCAGAAATAATTTTATCAAATGTGTATGGTTGCTGTATCTTATTCTGGATATGATATTATGTTGAAAAAACCAGCGTCTGTTGTCCATGGATGAACTCATAGTTTTGAGGGTAAACCTAGATAAAATACCTGTATAGTGCTAACGACAACATGAATATCGTATTTAGTACCAAATACATTAGTAACAACTTCAAATATTGATATATTACGGATTCTATACAGTGTGAAAATATATCACATTCGATGAGTCGAATTAAAGATGACTGGATTTTCCTATAATATTTTGTGTCAATATTGAAAAAACATCCATTAATTGGGAACTCTTTTCACATAGAGAAACGCCATGAATACAGCTATTTATGTTAATTGGGTGAATATTACATGAGTCATTATCACACAATTATTTTTAAAAGGGGTTGACAATCGTGTTATTACTTGTTAGACTTCACCCGATATGAAGTATATATTCTAACCGAGGGGTGAATGGCTGTAAAAAAGCGAACAGTTTTAATTGCGGATGACGAAGAGGGGATAAGAGACCTTCTTGGTGAGATCTGCGTGGATGAGGGTTGGCGTGTTGTTTTTGCCTCAGACGGCAAGGAAGCATTGGCTACCGCAAAAAAAGAACACCCCGATGCTATCGTAATGGATGTTAGAATGCCTGAGATGGACGGCATCACGACATTTGGCAAGATGAAAGCCGCCGGCATCGATGTCCCCGTAATCCTGATGACTGCATATGGCTCTTCAGATGTTGCCATAGAAGCCATGAAACAGGGAGCGTATGACTACATCACCAAACCCTTCGACATTGAAGAGATGCGACTCCAGATCAAAAAAGCACTCAAACTTCGGGAACTCACAGCTGAAGTTTTCACCCTAAAAACCGGGTTGACAGCTAGCTACCGCCTCGAAGAATTAATAGGCAGTTCGTCTGCTATGCAACAAGTTTATAAGTCAATCGGTAGAATTGCCGCATCAGATGCAACCGTTCTCATCCGTGGTGAATCGGGAACTGGTAAAGAAGTCGTTGCTCGTGCAATTTTCCTGAATTCCGACCGAAGAGAAAGACCCTTTGTCGCCATCAACTGTGCCGCAATCCCTGAGGGGTTGCTTGAATCAGAACTCTTTGGTCACGAAAAGGGAGCATTCACAGATGCCATCGCCTTGCACAAAGGAAAATTTGAGCAGGCGGATGATGGAACAATTTTCCTCGATGAAATCGGTGATATGGCACTCTCACTCCAGTCAAAAGTTCTCAGAGTTCTCCAGGATAAATCTTTTGAGCGAGTGGGTGGAAAGCACATGTTCACATCTGAAGCAAGAATTTTGGCAGCCACCAACCAGGACCTCGAAACGCTGGTGAAAACAAAACAATTCAGAGAAGATTTATATTACCGACTGAACGTTATGACAATCACACTTCCTCCTCTCCGAGAACGCAAGGACGACCTCGAAGACCTTATCGACCACTTCGTAAAAAAATATTGCAAAAAATATGACAAAATAATCGCCGGCATTTCACCCCAGGCAATCAAATTGTTCAAAGGATACGACTGGCCGGGCAATGTCCGTGAACTTGAAAATGCGGTTGCAAGAGCTGTGATAATCGCGAACTCCCCACTCATACTTCCAGAATATCTTCCCCACACAGTCATCAACTATAAAGCCCGCGACCCCATGTTCCAAAGAAAAGGTGAGCTTCCAAAACTGCACGATGCAGTTGGTGAGCTGGAAGCTGGACTCATAAGAAGAGCCTTGAAAGAATCAAAAGGCAATCGAACAAAAGCCGCCCTGATGTTGGGTATTCCCAGGCGGTCTCTTTACACAAAAATCCAGGAATACAGCATTGATTTAAAGGAGCTTGAACCAGGCCATGAGATTTAATGTAGTTTCAAGCGATAATAAAGAGCAATTGAGATTTGCAACACAAGGTGTTGCATGTAGTAGAAAGGAGCAAGTAACATGAAACGTTTACTTGTAATCGTTCTGACAATTTGTCTAATAGTTCCACTCGTGATGGTGCAAAATACATCTGCCGATGTAAAGAGCATCAAGGTTGTGCCATATCCCAAAAAAGCCGGAAAGATGGCATCATACCACATCTCATTCAATGTGAATCGTCCACTTGAAGCAAACAGGGACAGCATCACGGTAACTCTTCCACAAGAAACCCTTGTGCCAGAGTTTGTTTCGTCGTCTGTTATTTCAGTGAATCCACAGAAACTAATTGGTGCAGATTATAAATTGAATTATGGAACGGGAGATATAAACTTCACCGACCCACTCCGTGAGGGAGACATGGTAAGGGCATCATACACATATGAAGCAAAGCCCGAATATTCCATGATGCCGGTTCAGTCTGATGTGAAGTTCTTTGACAGGAGTTTTGATTATCTGCGTTTGAGTACTGACCCGAGTGATTCCAGAAGCAACAATGGACAGTTTGATCCCGGTGAATGGGTATATGAAGACCGTGATCATGATGGTCGTATCTCTCCTGGTGACCGAAGATTGATGGTAATTCATGGAGTTCTTGGTGGAGATTCGACATTGGATCCATTTACTCTTGGTAATGATGCCAAGCAGAACTCAATTGTAGCTCCAGGTGATCTCGATTGTAACAACTGCACCGGTGGTGGTATTGGCGTGCCAAGTCCACTCAATCCACTAGTTCCTCTGTCTCTTGTTAGGCTGGTCATGTTTGATGTCAATCATGATGGCATCTACAACGAGGGTGATTATCTGTTGGACGATCGTGATCATTCAGATACAATTTCAAGAAATGATCTTATGATAACTGGTGTTGTGTACTATCCTGCCGGTTCAATAGTTTCATTCAATGATCCCGACTACAGAGACAGAATGGAAAATCTTGAAGGACCAATTGCAACCACAATTCCACTGCAGATTTACTCATTTGACCAGTCCGTCAATTTGACAACCGCATATGTTTGGCGACATGTTGATGACGGTCCAACTGTGGGTAAATATGATCCTGGTGAAGCAATCTATCGTGATGGGTATGACACCACATTGCCTTTCCCTCCAACTCCAAACGGTGGACCATCCACATATAGCATTGATGCGGGTGACACCAGAATGACATCAGTCACCGTGATTCAAGGTGGAATTCCATTCTTTTATTCAGCAGGTTCTGTTGTTAATCAAACCGATAGAGATGTCGGTACAAGGTTGATTAGCTTCCAAACAGCAACTGGTGAAGAAGAGGGTTTCCTTGATGTTAACCAGACTCAGGGTGTTGGATTTTTTGATCCAGGTGAACCAATATACAGAAATAACAATGGACGTACGGGATTCCTGTTTGATGTTATAGCTGGTGGTGTTCAAATAAATGCAATGCCACAACCTGGTGATATGAGGTTATCGGCTTGGTCAATATCTGCCTATGCACAGGGGTCTGTTGTTCAAAGCACTCACGCTGACAATGGTGACCAGTTGGTTGATTTCAATAAAGCACCAACTCAAATTCCAGAGCTTATGGTTGTTGATATCAGAGGACAGAGTGACTACTATCCAGTACCACAACGTTTCCAGATGGAGATGAACAGCAATTCCTTATTCTCCAGCTATTGTGGTGGACAGTTTACACCAGCATATGACGGATCTGCAAATACAGCTTCTCCAAACCCAACCCAGGTTTCAAACAGATATTATTATGATAGAATCAGATCCTCGTCGACTTCAGACGATAACTATGTATTTGGTTCATGGTTGTACAGAGACAATGACCAGTCAGGTTCAGTTTCAATTGGTGATACAAGATTAACTGAAGTGAATCTGTCCATTGGTTTAAGTCATGTTGTATACTCGGCTGGATCAATGGTTAAAGCAGGTGAGCTTGATGTTAGATCATTAATGACACCACAGGGTCCATTGATGCTTGTTGAGCCGGCACTCTGCAACACGGGAACTGGTATAGACAGTATGGGAGTGGATGCTTCAAATAACCCAGCTCCAACATTTGTTGAGCAGTACTTTGAAATCAAGCACACCGAAAACATCTCAGTAAATAACAAATATGATCCAGGCGAATTTCTTTATCTTGATCTGACGCCTATGAGTGGTGGAGTAATTGGTGATGGAATTGTTGATGGAACCACAGGTGGACCGGGTGGGAGTGGACCGGTTACGGATCAATCCGATTGTCGTCTTGTCCCCGTTGGTGTAACATCATTTGGTAACAAACCAATCACAACCAACTTCCCACTTATCGGTGCAACCCTCACAAAGGGTTGGGCTCGTATTGAAAACAAAATTATTGTTCCATATGCAACCGCCGGAACAACAACCGCCAAACTTGACATGACAAACGTAAGAATTCTTCCAACTCTCGAACCACCACAGCCCCCATCCTACCTGCGTGGAAACACATTCACACTCCTAGGTGGGAACACTCCACTCTCAGGCTCTGGTGAATGGTGGATAAAAGTTACCGCAATCAATGAATATGGTGAGGGTGAATTCTCAGAATCCATCAAGGTAAACTTTATTCCTGGACAGCTGAACAATGCATTGAATATCAGCTGGAATCCAGTTCCATACGCACAGGCATACCGAATTTATAAATCCAGAAACGAAACCTATTTCCCACACTCCGCACTCCTTGCCGAGGTGAAAGCCCCAATCTCAAATTACACTGACCGCGGAACTACAATCACCGAAGGAACATTGCCATATCCATACAGAGCATCATTTGTTACTCTCTGGCGTGGGCGCGGTGGAGTTGAAACCGAACTTGTTGAATTCAAGTGTGCTGATTATGAGATAAATCTTGATACTGGAATGATCTCATTTAGAAGAGATTTAAAACCATACGAGATTGCACTTGCAAACTATCGTTATGCAGATGGCAAGTCTCAAGCTGGTCCAAGTGGTGACCCATGTCTGACAGTTGGACACAAGGATGAAAATGTTTATATCGATGTCCAGCATGGAACAGGAAAACTTCTTCACACTCCAGCTGTTGACCCAAAGATTGACCCACTTCATTATTGCTTCAGAATTTGGAGAGCACCAACAATTGATCCAAAAAATCCATACTTACTGAGACCTGGTTCTGACTATACTGTCAACTTTGAAACCGGTGAGATCAAATTCTCTTCACATGTCATAAAATCCGGCGACATCATTACAGCCGACTATGATTCATATGAAGAAGTTATGGGTGAATCACTTGTTGAAGCAGTTTCATCAGGAGTCAACTCGGCGAGATGTCAGGCACCAGTTCTTCCAGAGTCTTACACAATAAGCAAAGCAGTTGCACTCAAATCCTCACCACAGATAAAGATTACAAATGGACCAAATGGACACCAACTTATTTTTACAACCCCAGTGGATATATTTGTTGACCCTGATAATGACCAGAATACTCCTGATGTCGTAATGACTCTCAACAGACCGGGAAGACAGTTCAACGTGTATGACAAGGGTGCCGTAAGAAATCCACAGAGGTCTGGAAGTTACCAGCTCTGGGTTTCAACCTCTCAGGAACAGACCCCAATCATGTCGGAGCCTTATGAAATAACCGCTGACACCACCAGTGCAAACATGAAACTGAAAATCATTTCACCATCAGTTCCACCACAGCTCGAAACTGATCCACCTTGCGATTGCAAAGACGCAGCAGGAACATCAGGTCAGGTAATGTCACTTGCTGTCTTGCTCACAGATGGCTCGAACGGGATTCCTGGTGTGTATATCAGATTCCAGATTGATGATACCGTCAACCCACCATCAACATTCAGCTCGGCAAACCTTGTCCAAACAAACGACCAGGGTCTTGCGTCAGTAGTCTTGAATATGTCAGCAACACCTGGTGTCACAAGAGTGAAAGTTTATCTCCAGGATGACCCATCGGTTTGCAGATGTGTAAACATCAACACCGGTCCTCCAGTCATGGTTGACAGAATTGTTGTAACTCCTGGGCCAACACTCGCTCTTTCACCAGGAACCCAGCAACAGTTTACCGCAAAAGCATTCAAGGCAAACGGAGCCCAGATTCCAGGAGTAGAGTTTACTTGGGCATCTGACTGTGGAAACATTACACAAGCCGGCGTTTACACAGCACCTCTTGACGCAGGTCTCACATGTCATGTGTATGCAAGAGCCCACGGCAGAGAAGGAAGTACAACTGTTTCGATAGTCTCAAGACCATCAAGAATCACCGTCAATCCACCTTCTGCAATAGTTGCAACCGGTTCCCAGAAATTATTCACAGCACAGCCATATGACAACATGGGAAACCCGATGAATATTCCAATCAACTGGTCAATTGAACCCGCTGGTCTTGGAGTATTTGCTCCAGATGGAACATTTACAGCTGGAAATATTGCAGGAACGGGAACTGTAAAAGCATGTTCTGCCGGTGTTTGTGGAACAGCAATGATAACCATCCAATCTGCTGGGAATATCAAGTTAGTGAAAGTTACACCAGAAAAAGTAACCATGAAAATTGGTCAAACACAGCAGTTTGTGGCAAGAGCAATTGACGAGAATGGGTTTGAGGTAAGTGGTGCAAACTTTACTTGGACTGTTAATCCTCCTTCAATGGGAACGCTCAGTTCAAATGGATTGTTTATTGCATCCAGCCCGGGAGTGGCGGTTATAATTGTACAATCTGGAACAGTAACGGGAATGGCAATTGTAAATGTTGTCGAGATTGCAAGAATTGAACTCAACCCATCCGGAACTGTGAAAGTGCAGACAGGACAGACGCAACACTTTACAGCCGCAGCATACAATACCGCTGGTGCTGCAATTCCAGGAATGGACTTTAAATGGACGCTCAGTCCTGGCTCAATTGGAACGCTCGGTCCATCAGTTGCCGGTTCATCCGCGTTATTTACAGCAACCGGAATGACAGGTCAGACAGGTGTTGTGATGGTTGAAGCCGCCGGACTCTCAGCAACTGCTCAAATCATTATTGGAGCTTCAGATTCAATCCCACCAGTTGTAACCCCAGCCCCAGATTCTGGAATTAAAGATGGTGAAACTGCACTTGTTGGAACCGGTCAAATCAAGGTGAAGGTATCCGACTCAGAGGGTGTCGCATCTGTTACTGTAAACGGAATTCCTGCCACGCCAGATGGACAGGGTAACTGGGTCGCAACTGTCAACGTAAACAAGGGTGCAAACCAGTTCACCATTAAAGCAAAAGATGTTAATGGCAATGAAAAGACAGAAACGATCGTTGCTTATGGTTCATCAATTGTTGAGATGGTTGTAAACATCGATACAACTCAGCCTTATGCATTGGTCACAGATGATGGTAGAACACAAAATGTGAAATTGAATACTGTTCCAGAGATTTATCAGGGAAGAACATATGTTGGATTTAGAGACCTCGGTGAAAAACTCTTTAAGGGCAATGTTGGTTATACAACCAGCCCAAGCACAGGTAAGGTTGAAAGTGTCACAATAACAATACCTAGATCAAATGGTGATATTGATGAGCTTGTAGCGTTTATTGGACAAAGGGACTTTAGAATCACAAGAACATCAAAAGATGGAACAAGGGTAGTTGATGATTTTGTACTCGAAAATCCACCATATATTGGTCAAGCATCCACCAAATCAAATCCACAGAATTATGGAAGAACCATGGTTCCAATGCGTGAGTTCATTGAAGCGGTAGTTGGTAAAGCAATTCCTGCAACTGGTGAAAATTCAGTTGATTTCAACGCCTCCACTCGTGATGCAACATTTAGATACCTACCATAAATAAATAGCCTTTTTAGTTTGAAGCAGGTATAGAAAAAACCCCCGATTTTGGATGAGTCGGGGGTTTTTGATTATTAGGAGGAACGTTGTCTTGTCCCTCCTTTTTTAGTGGATGTAAGGGTTAGCCATGGCTAACCCTTACGCCGTGTGCTACCATCCCCTTCGTCATTCCGTGCTCCGACACGGAATCCAGGGTACTGTCAAAGCGTGTGAACATCTGTGAAAAACAACAATTTTGCCTGGTGAGATAATGCTTGTTTTTTTGTTTTGAAATATGACTTTCTAATTCCCAGATTCTTAAGTCAAGTTCCTAAATGACGAGTGGGTATTCTTTTCCATCATTCCGGACCGCTCTGCGTTATTTCTGATTTGAAAGACCTGCAATTTTTTGCATAGCTTTTTTTACAACATCGTCATAAAATTCTTTGGATGGTTTCTTCTCAGTTCTGTCCCATTCAAATGGTTCACCAATATTTACAATTATCTTCCTCCTCCTGGGCAACTTTGCACCCAGTGGAAGAACATCAAACCCGCCAACTATTCCGACAGGAATAAGGATAGCATCAGTTTTATGTGCAAACTGAATTGCACCGGAGTGATATTCCCCGGTCAACTTCCCAGTTTTTGAGCGTGTGCCTTCAGGGAATATTGTGAGCAGTCCTTCACGTTTTAACACAGAATAGACCGCCTTCACCATCTCTTTTCCAACTCCCCCACGCTTCACAGGGATTGCACCAAAACCCCTCACACAAGCGGCAATTACGGGAATTTTGAAGAGTTCCTCTTTTCCGATGAAGCTTCCCATTCGAGGGAGGGATTGCCCGACAAAAAAAACATCAAGCAGTGATACATGGTTGGCAATCACGACAACAGTACCGGTTGCGGGAATATTTCCCCTGCCATGAATCTCAATCTTGAACAACCATCTTGAGAGGGTTCTTGAAACAAAATATGAAAACCTCCACCACTTTGAGATGATTATAGATTTCAGATATTTTTTGGACAAATTCAGAATCTTTTGGATAACCTGTTTTTTTGACATCTCGGAAGAATCAATGATGGTCGCAGTTTCTGCTGGTTTGAGGGGGGCAACCTCTCTGGTTGAATCTCGCTCATCACGAATTTTCAAAGCGGTCAGGATTTTTTCTTCAGATAATCTCCCTTTTTCATCAAGAAAACGTCTGTGAGCCCTGATCTTAGGGTTTGCAGTCAGGAATATTTTGACGTGAGCAGAGGGGAGAACAACGGTTCCGATGTCACGACCGGCAACCACGATTGAATTATCAATCGCCATTTTTTTGATGGTCTTGTCTACCCAACTCCTCAAGATTGGTTGTTTTGAAAGAACTGATGCCCTCTCACCAACCTCGCTTGCGTCAAGGTTTTTTGTAATATCCTTTCCACTTAAAAAAAATCTTTCACCCTTCAATTCAAAATCAATATTTTTTAGGTGTTCTTCGAGCTTCTCATCTCTGTTCAATGTGTAAAGTGCCACAACTCGATACAATCGTCCAGAATCCAGGAATCTTATTTTGAGTTTTTTGGCAACAGCTGAACCAACAGTTGTTTTACCAGAGGCAACCGGTCCATCGATTGAAACGACGAGATGCCTTATCACTTCGTGATTACCGTCCCTGATTTTCCTTCCAGTGCTTTGTTGATGTGGTTTGGGTCTGTGATGATGGCTCTTTGTCCTCCATTTTCCAGGAAATGAATGCAGGCTTCAATTTTTGGAAGCATGGAACCCTTTGCAAAATGACCCTCTGAAAGATATTTTTTTATCTCAGGAAGCGTGACTTTATCAAGTGAAATCTGGTTTGGTTTTCCAAAATTCAGACAAACCTTTGGGACAGCGGTTGAGATGAGAAGAATTTCAGCAGAGAGTTCTCCAGCCAAAACTGAAGATGCACGGTCTTTATCGATAACCGCTTCAATGCCAGAAAGCCCCTCTTCGCCTCTGATTACAGGAACTCCCCCGCCACCACATGCAATCACGATTGTCCCTGCTGAAACGAGTAATTTTATCGTTTCACTCTCGACGATTTTGTTTGGCCAGGGGGATGCAACCACTCTTCTCCAGCCACGACCAGAGTCTTCTACCACCTTCCAGCCAAGTTTCAGTTCTCTATCCTTCGCAGTTTTTTCATCCATAAAACTACCGATTGGTTTGCTTGGGTCTTTGAATCCGGGGTCTTTTGAGGAGACTTCAACCTGAGTAACTATGGATGCAACAGGGAAAGTTTTTCCACGTTTTGTAAGTTCTTCAGAGAGAGCCTGTTGAATTTGATAACCGATTCCACCCTGAGTTTCTGCTACCGCATAATCTAGAATGGTCTCAGGCACTTCAGATTTTGCAAGTTCTGACCGACGCATTATTTGACCAACCTGTGGTCCGTTGCCGTGGGTTACAACCAATCTGTAGCCAGAAACAGCAAGGGCAGAGAGATGAAAGGCCGTCTCCCAGACAGCAGCTCTCTGGTTTTCAACCGACATGGGCGACCCAGGCAAGAGAAGAGAATTTCCACCAACTGCAATTACAATAGTTTCCATCTGATAAATTCTACCAGAGCTTATTTATACCTCAAGGAGAACTTGATAACCCTAGAGTGATTTGTTCCAATCGATGAGAGCTATCTGAATTACTTCCTCAAGCCAGTCTTTGAAACGTTTTTTTGTGTCATCTACATCGTCTTCATGGAATATTTTGAAAATTTCATTACATGCTGGATTTGGACCTTCATATTCATTGTTTTTGAACCCATCCATTTCAAAATAATTCCTGTAACCGACAAAAGCAGAAACTGCAATAATCCCTGCAAACTCATATCCAAATCCGTGGAAAGAAACCACAAGCTCCGCATTTCTTCCCAATTTCTTCCCCTCTGTCCTCACTCTCAATCTCAACCATTTTTGATAGTTTTCAAAATTGACATAATACCTCAAATTATTTTTGTTTGCGGTTTCAAATATTTGTGCTTTGTACCAATCATGATTACTTTGAGTTTTATCGCTTCTGTCAACATCCGCTGTCCAGTCTTCAAATCTGCTTCCCATTTCCATGGATAATCCAGTAAAATTTTCGTAAACAATATCTTCAAGGATTTCGGAGATGACCTCTACGTTTTTGTATTTAGCTTCAATAGATTTTACTCGTTGCTTCTCTGCAAGATCTTCGATATAGCCAATAATGCTTACTTTTCTTGAGTCACCGGCAAAACCAAATGCCTTTTCAAGCTCTCTTTTTTGAAATTTGGAAAATATTTTAACAAGAGGTTTCAGGTTTCCTCTGTCAGCATCCTCCAATGCTTCGATATATTGATCTCTTTCATCTCTATCAATAATTAATGGGAACAGATAACCACGGATAAAAATTAAGCTGGCAAGAGCTCTGGCTGTTCTCCCATTTCCGTCTTGGAAAGGATGAATTTGTGTGAACCTATGATGCAACCAGGCGGATTGAACCTCAATGGGAACCCCTTTTGCGATATGCTCAAAATGAAGTTTTACAAGTTTCTGCATCTCTTTTTCAATGATATTGTGTTCAGGTGGGCAGTACGTAATCCCTTGACTGGGGCTATTTTGGATACTTTTCCATTCCCCTTTTTTCAGATCAATAAGTATTGGATTGCCATCGATATTTGGGATTGGTTCCACCCATTTTTGAGATCTGGTGATAAGCTTGTGAGTATCTTTGATTAGATTAGTTGAAAGATGTTCAGAATTTCCAGCGTACCGATAGAGACTTTGGAGTGTTTCGAAATGATCATTAACAATGCTTGCAACCTCATTTTTGGGTCTGTTCAAATCGCCATGAGAAGAGTATTCAACATGTAATCCTACCTCGATCATTGTTTTTGTGAAACTTCTTGAAATGTAGTACAAACCCTCAATAATGCCTGTTTCGATTGACCAGGATCGTTTCAATCTCTCCTCAAAAGTTCCGTACTCTTTTGAGTTTTTTATCTGTTCCCTACGAATTCTCCATGTTTTTAACAGCTTGCCCAGCTCTGGATCAGCAAGTTCTCTCCAGTTCTCAGGTAAACCCTCAATCGGTCTCCATTCCATCTTATCCTCCTTTATAAATCAGGTTCATTATAGCATAAAAACAACTCAATTCATGAAATTGAAATTTCTCATCTTTTGACAGATGAAATAAAATTGGTATTGAATTGGATTCATGGAGTAATACAATATTCTTGCATTCATTCAGATGAGGATGAACGGAAAAAATATAAAAACCTTGAAGGAGGTAACCCATGGATAATGAATATCGCGTGAAGAGAGGGCTTGCTGACATGTTGAAGGGCGGAGTGATAATGGATGTTGTCAACTCCGAGCAGGCAAAGATTGCTGAAGATGCAGGAGCGGTTGCAGTCATGGCTCTTGAGAGAGTACCGGCTGACATCAGGAGAGATGGTGGAGTAGCCAGAATGTCTGACCCAGACATGGTGCTAAAGATTATGGAATCTGTCAGTATCCCAGTCATGGCAAAGTGCAGAATTGGCCATACACTTGAGGCAAGAATTCTTGAATCAATCGGTGTTGACTACATTGATGAATCCGAAGTCTTGACACCTGCTGATGAAGAATACCACATAGACAAATGGGCTTGCAAAGTTCCGTTCGTTTGTGGTTGCAGAAATCTTGGCGAGGCTTTGAGAAGACTTGCAGAGGGTGCGGCAATGATTCGAACCAAGGGTGACGCAGGAACCGGTGATGTTGTGGAAGCCGGCCGTCATCAAAGAAAAGTGATGCGCGACATCAGAAGGGTTCAATCTGCAGACGATGATGAACTGGTAACGATTGCAAAAGAAATCGGAGCACCAGCTGAACTTCTAAGAATTGTGAAAAAAGAAGGAAAACTGCCAGTTGTAAACTTTGCAGCAGGTGGTGTAGCAACTCCAGCAGACGCAGCACTCATGATGCATCTTGGCTCAGACGGTGTTTTTGTTGGGTCTGGAATATTCAAATCTGGAGACCCATCAAAGAGAGCAAAAGCAATCGTGACCGCAGTTGCCCACTGGCAAGAACCAGAAGTTTTGCTCGAAGTTTCGAAAAACCTTGGTGAAGCAATGGTTGGAATCAACATCTCAGCCCTCCCCGATGAGGAAAAAATGGCGGGTAGGGGTTGGTAAGAGTAGGAGTTTTTGCTCTTCAGGGTGATGTTTCAGAGCATGTCAGCGTTCTTACAAAACTCGGCTGTGAGGTTTGCTATGTCAGGAATCCAAAGGATTTAGATGAGATCGAACGGTTGATTATTCCTGGTGGAGAGTCAACCGTTTTTGCAAAGCTCTCTCACGGAAACAATCTGGACAAAAAAATCTGTGAGAGAGTTCAGTCTGGGATGCCAATTTTTGGTACATGTGCCGGAATGATTCTGCTGTCAAAAGGAATTGTCGGTTTTCCAAACCAACCGACCTGGGGCTTGATGGATATAAAAGTCAAGAGAAATGCCTATGGAAGACAGCTTCAATCGAGTATTAAAGATATTGAAGTTAATGGAATCGGCACAATGAATGTTGCTTTCATTCGAGCCCCAATCATCACATCAATCGGTGATGGCGTTGAGATACTTGCGAAAGACAAAGAATCCAATATCATTCTAGCCAGAGAGAGAAATATGCTGGCTGGAGCTTTTCACCCTGAGATTACGGGTGAAACCCGCCTCCACGAGTTTTTTCTAGCGGTGTAGTAGAAAAGAGGAAAAGATGTCAGGACACAGTAAGTGGCAGAATATACAAGCAAAAAAATCAGTAAACGATGCAAAAAAAGGGAAAATTTTTACAAAACTTGCTCGTGAAATAATTGTTGCCGCCAAAGAGGGTGGTGGTGATCCTGACTCCAACTTCCGACTTCGAGCAGTATTAGAGAAGGCAACTGCCGCATCCATGCCAAAGGTTAACGTCCAAAAAGCAATCAAGCGAGGAACGGGAGAAATCGAAGGGATTTCATATGAAGATGTTTTGTATGAAGGATATGGTCCGGCTGGAACTGCTGTAATTGTTGAAGGATCAACTGACAACCTCAACCGAACTGTTGCTGAGTTCAAAAAAATATTTTCAAAAAGTGGTGGCTCGCTCGGTGAAAAGGGTTGTGTTTCCTGGAACTTCAATCATCAAGGTGAGATTCAAGTTGAGTCAGCTGGAAAAGATTTGGACGAACTATTCATGGCAGCAGCAGATGCAGGAGCAGAAGATGTGAGCAATGATGGTGAATACTTTTTAGTGATAACCCCACACGACAAACTCCACGCTGTTGCTGATATTATCAAAGAAAATGGTTATGCCATCAAAAATGCCGCACTTGCTTTTTCACCGAAGAGTACTGTGAAAGTCAGCGGTCGTGATGCCGAAAAAGTGCTTGATCTTCAAGATGCACTCGATGACCATGATGATGTCCAGAATGTTTATTCCAACTTTGAAATGACTGAAGAAGAGATGGAACGGATTGCAAATATTCCGATACGGTAGTGGTTTGCAATGAGAGTACTTGCCTTTGATCCTGGACTTGCCAGGGTCGGATATTCTGTGATAGATGGAGATTTTAACTCTCAAAAACTTATTGAATGTGGATTGATTGAGACCAGCAAGGATTTGGAACTTCCTGAGAGATTATCAAGAATCCACACCGATGCAATCGAGGTTGCAAATGAATATCTCCCAGATTGCATCGCTATCGAAAAATTATTCTTTGCAAAAAACGCAAAAACCGCAATGCTTGTTGCCCATGCCAGGGGCGTGCTTGTGATGATTGCACACCACATCAGAGTTCCTGTGGTTGAATATTCCCCCGCAGAAATAAAAGTAGCTGTAACAGGTTCTGGTTCTGCAGACAAGCATCAGGTTGGTGAGATGGTCAAAATGTTGCTTGAACTAAAGAGTGTGCCAAAACCTGATGATGTTGCGGATGCAGTTGCGTTGGGATTGTGCCATTTGTTTAGTGCTAGGTAAGGATATTATATTCACAATTATTCACCAAAAAATTGTGAATAGAGACTCGTTATTTTTCTACAATTCTAGAATGTCTGCTTTAAATCATATTTCTGGTTGTATTCTTTCACTTTTTTCTTATCTAATTTTGCAATTGTCTTATGTAAAATCTGAATGTCCTCCTTTGCATTTCTTCTCAGTTCACCAAAATCTTTATCCCAATCAACTTTTCTTCTGTGAAAAAAGTATTCGAAACCAGGCGGTTCTGATTTAGTGTCGTTTTCGTAATAGTAATCACTTGAAATAGTGCACCGTCCAAAAATATTAGCACCTGCACCATGATAGTCTCCGCGGATATAGACTATATCTCCAATTTTCATATCGAGTCTAAATATACCCAACATTTTCTGTCCTATAGGATTGTTTATGAGTTGATCGATTTCTACTTGGTTTTTAGCACGATATAAAGTAGTTTCCTCTTCTTCATAATGCCCTATTGCTATTAACCCAAGTTTTTTTGCATCATCAAAGTAGAACTCACCTTCATTTCCCCATCTCATTGACATCAACCAGTAATTCGACTCTTCATGAATTTTATTTTTCTGACCTTCCATCTAATCTCCTTTCAATATAATTATTTCTAATATACATATAATACATAGGAAGTTAAAATTAGGTTCATCGATAATTAGCTTTGGGATAAAACCAGAACCCCCACTGAGAGTAGTAGGGGTTCTGGTGTCTGGTAATTAAATTCTACTAAACATCCTTCGCAATATTTGCAGCAATAACCAATCTCTGAATCTGATTCGTTCCCTCATAAATCTGGGTGATCTTTGCATCACGCATCATTTTTTCAACCGGGTATTCTTTCATGTAGCCATATCCACCAAAGATCTGAACGGCATCGGTTGTTACACGCATCGCAAGGTCGGTGCAGTAGCACTTTGCCATGGCTGATTCTTTACTGAATTTTTTGACTCCGCCGTCAATCATTCGGGCGGTTGAATAGATAAGGGCTCTGCCGGCTTCGATGTCTTTTGCCATGTCAGCGAGCATGAATGAGATTATCTGGTTGTCAAAAATTGGTTTGCCAAACTGGACACGTTCTTTGGAATATTTGAGTGCTTCTTCGTATGCTCCCTGGGCAATTCCAAGACCTTGTGCGGCAATTCCTGGGCGGGATTTGTCGAGTGTGCGGAGTGCGGCGTGGATTCCCTGTCCTGGTTTTCCGAGTCTGTTTTCAACTGGGATTTTGCAGTCTTGAAAAACGAGTTCGGTTGTGACGGATGAACGAATTCCCATCTTGTTTTCGTCTTTACCGTATGTGAATCCTGGGGTTCCTTTTTCAGCGATGAGTGCAACAAGTCCTCGTGTTCCCTTGGATTTGTCGGTCTGGGCGATGATGGTTGTGATGTCTGCGATTCTTCCGTTTGTGATGAATTGTTTTGTGCCGTTTACTGTGTAGTATTTTCCGTCATCACTGAGAACTGCCATGGTTTCGATGTTTGAAGCGTCTGAGCCAGCATTAGCTTCTGTGAGTGCAAATGCTGTGAGATATTCACCAGATGCAGCCTTTGGCAGGAAGCGTTTTTTCTGCTCTTCGTTACCCATGATAACGATTGGGAACGAGCCAAGTGCGTTGACGGCGTATGAAACAGCGACTCCACCATCAATTCTTGCAATCTCTTCGATGACGATGCAAAGCTCCAAAACACCCATTCCAAGTCCGTCATATTCTTCTGGGATGTAGACTCGCATGAGGTCAATATTTGCCATCTCTTTGATAATTTCGGTAGGGAATTCACCCTTTTCATCAAGTTCTGCTCTTACTGGCTTAATCTTCTCTTCAGCAATCTTTTTTGCCAGTCCTTTGACCTGCTTCTGCTGGTCGGTCAAGAAATAATCCATTGTATTTCCTCCTTGTCAATTTTTTTGACAACTGTATACACTAGATGTTACAGTAAAGGAACTTGTTTGTGAATAAAAACTATGGAGTACGATATGAAAAACAATACGATAATGAAAATTTTGGCGGTTGCACTTGTCATTGTGGTGGTTTTGATAGTTGTTGTTGTGGTCAATGATAGAGGCTCTGAGGTTGTGAGGGATGTTGATGTTTCCGAAGTTATCCCGGACAAAACAACTGAAAAACCAGCGGACAATAATGATACCCAGGAAGTTGTCCCGGATACTCCTGATGAGGTGATTGAAAAACCAGCCGAGGTAATTGGTAACTCCAACTTGGTAGACGATGGTTATGTTATAACTGATTCAATGGAAGAGCCACCATTCCCAACCGCAACCCCTGCAACAGAGTGGAGAATGTTTAGAAGAACTCCCGACAACATGGGGCTTATTTCTGCTGACATTCCAACTCCTCTTGGAAAAGAATTGAGTAGCGGAGGGCAGCCTGAGTACAGATTTATTTCGTTTGCAGCCCCTGCCGCCAACTATATCTACGGTTCACCAGCGGTTGTAAATAACGAATTATTTTTTGGTGTAAAGCTTGGGTATCTTCAAGTTCACAATTTTACAACTGGAAGTTATCGGTGGAGGTTGATGGATCCAATAAAGGGAAGCATCACAACATCGATTGCCGCAGACAACGAAAAGATTTATTTTGGCACAGCGGGTGGAGGTGCCATGTTTGCATACAGGCAATTTGGTGATGATGAATTGCCAAATGATATTGATGATGAAGAAGATGCTGAGGAAGTCAGAAAAATTATCAAGTCAACCTGGAAATTTCAAACTGGCAACAATATAAGTGCTCCCCCTGGAACGACCAACGAAAATTTCAAAAATCCGGTGATTATGAGTAGCCCAAAAATAATTGGCAAGAGACTTTATTTTGGTGCGTTTGACGGGAAGATGTACTGCTTGAATACTGATAATGGAGAAAAAATCTGGGATTATGCTACGGGCTCCAAGGTCTATAGCTCTCCAGCAATTGCCAGTGGAAGATTATACTTCACAAACTTTGAGGGAAAAGTTTTTTGCTTGAACGTTGAAACCGGAGAAAAAATCTGGGAAACAAAACTTCCAAAAGCAATCATCGGTTCTCCCGTTGTTTTTGGTCCAAGAATCTGGATTGGTTGTAAAAACGCAAAGATGTATTGCCTGAAGGCATTTGACGGTGAAATCCTCTGGGATTTCCAAGCCCCCGACTCTGATTTTGGAATTGAAGCATGCCCTGCAATCGATGAAAAATATTGCTACTTCGGAGACAGCTCCGGACACTTCACCTGCCTGGACAGAAAAACCGGAGAAAAAATCTGGCAGGTCAAAGTGTCTACAGAAAACAAACCTGTAAACAGCTCCCCGCTGGTAACTGCTGACAAAATATTTGTGGGAAGCCACGACAAATCCCTGTATGTTCTGGACAAAAAAGATGGCAAAACCCTGGACTCATTCCCGACAACGGGTAGTATCCTCGCCTCTCCGATAATCATTGGCAATGAGATACTCGCTCCCAGCTATGATTCGTATATTTATATTTTGAGGGGCAGGGGGGTTGCTCCGCCTGAGTAGAAAGTGATATACGGGGCTTGCAACATGATCGATTTCATCAGACATTTGTTTGCAATATTTTTGATACCAAATCGGTTGCCTATCCCATATGCACCGCTTTCAAGCCTTGTTGTAATCTCACCAAACATGATTTTTATTACACTTGGGATTTCATTGTGCTGGGACTATTGTCGGCTGTGCCGTCGTTGTTCCTTACTTTTAGGAGTAGTCCGATGACTATGGCAGGGGGAGCTTAACAATTTTAGCTCACAGTAATTCTGCAATCGCTCTCCACTGGCTGTCGGTTACGGGGAAGTTTGTACCTTGATGAAATCTAATAACAGAAAATGTGTAGAGGATTTATCCTTCGTAGTCCATTCATAACAAGGTTTTTTATTTGATTGGTCTGTCATTATAATCTATTCTCATAGCTTTTTGCAAATTTTGGGTAGTTTCTGAAAAATATTTTTCGTACCTCAGGGGGTGTACGATTCAGTGGGCATGAGATTACATAACATTTTGTGCATCTTGTAGTAAGAAGTAGTGTGAAATCTATTATCAAAACAATGGTTGTTATTGCAAGCATTATCCATTGGGCACTAATTATAAAAAATGGAACATACCATAAAGCCATTATCAAAACATAGATTATCCAAATGACTTTTTCGGTAGTGTTAAGCGGTTTTGGGTCATATTTTGAAATTTTTGGCAGGCCCCAATTTGCATGACACTTCAGTGTTTTGCCAGGTTCTGCATAGTGTGGGCAGTGTCTGCAAAGAATTAATACCTCAACATAAACAAAGAAAATGATTACCAATCCGAACCAGATTGCAAGCCAAAGGTAGAATTTTCCAATGATCATTCCCGATATCAAAAGAATCATGAACGGAACTGAGCCTAGACCAAATTTGAAAGCTTGCTTTTTTGTGTGAATACACATAATTTTTCCATCAATTTCACAACCATCACATGTGGAGTTTTTACACTCTGTAGCGGTCTTTTTTGACATTCCTCGCCCCCCTTTTGTATTGTCAGTTTACTTTGTTTTCATGATATGACAAGTTTCTTCAACCATTGACCAAACTAGCTAACACATGATAAACTACCACCGTGAGATATGAACTAACAGCAACAACATTTGTTTTCCTGGGGAATCGGTTTGCAATCCATTTCCACAAAAAATTGAAAAAGTGGTTTCCTCCTGGTGGGCATGTTGAGTCGGATGAACTCCCTCACGAAGCGGCTGTCCGAGAGGTACTCGAAGAGGCTGGCGTCCCACCAAAACTGGTCATCCCAGGAGAGCCAGAAGACTTTGGGATACAGACGGTTCCCCTCCCGATTGCCATACTTGTTGAGGATATTGATGGTGAGCACAAACACATCGACATGATTTATCTGGCAACAACCGAATCAGATAAACTCCAAAATTCTTTTGAATGGGTGACAACCCAGGAAGCAGAGAAGCTTCCTGCCCCCGTTGATGTCATCAAATTGGCAAAGAAAGGGTTGTTGATTCTGGGGTTGTCAGAATGATTCAAATATAATAAACATCAGAACAAAGGATTTTCCGCAGAAACCTTCCACTCATCCCCTTCAGGAATCATCAGCACTTTGCTGTTTATTCCCTGCCGCCAGTCATCAATGATCACCTGTTGAAGTTCGGTTGTATTCTGTTCATCGATATTTTCAAGATTCATCATCACATAAAGATTCACGCCCCACCTGTAGTTGATGCTATGAACAGAGGGTTCAAACACAATCTGACCGATTATTGGTTCGATGTCTATGATTTTTGTAAAGTCTGAGATACTGTGTCCATCAGGAGTATTCCAGTCTTCTGCAATCTGAGCACGAGGGGTAATACTGGATATTGCGGTAGGTGTGAAGTCGAATATCTTTTCATACTCTCTATTTGAGATCGCAGAGATGTAGTCGTTGTATGCCTTCATGGCGTTATCAATCAGAAGAATTTCAGGACCAACCGAGGGAAGAAACTTCGGTTTTCCGTCAATTTTTACCATCACAGTTACGTTGTCGCGGTCAGCAAGAATGTCAGCAAATATCCACTCTTCTGGTGTCAAATCAATTGGAGGTTCAAGTTCGAATGCAATTATGAAGGCATCAGTATATGTGTGACCAAAAATTCCCCACTCTGGTTGTTCTGAACATTGTGTAAATACTATTTTTGATTTTGAGAGAAGGAATGAAAATTCTGGAGAGGTTGCTCGGAGTTCCAGGTATCGCTCTCGAACCAGAGACGGCCAAAGCGAGAAATCTTCATACTCAAATGCTTCGGCATGTTTCCCTTCCGACATAAGTTTGAGATAGTCAGCATATTGCTCACATGCAATCTTTTGCTCCCCGTCGAATGGTATCTCAAATTGAATTTTGGATGAACCTGTATCTGAGCCTCCCGAACACCCCGAAAAAATAAGTAGTATAATCAGTAGTAATCCTGTATATTTCGTCATTTGCCATCATCCTTCCTGATCTGTGAGTGAGCTATCCACTGTTTATCATCCTCATCGGTGATAATGTAGATAAGTTCTCTGTATGTGTGATCCTCATCATAGAGGAGCTTTGCCCTGATTTGAACAGTATCCTTGTAATATGTTTGTCCCTCAAAAACCCACTTGTCAAGGATTTTTGTTTCTACAATTTCGATTTTTTCAGAGGAAATTAAATCACCAAGCTCTGCTGTTATCTGATTCCTTTTTGCTTTGATATTTGCAATTTGACCCTCATCAAGTATCGAAGGTAAAAAGAACTCAAGGAAGTAATATCCCTGACTCTGCCAACTGCTTCTGTATTGAGAATAATAATTTATACTTTTTTCAATGACTGGATTTGTACACGAAATCAGAAGGATGGAAATAAGTAAAATTAATATGCTAGATTTTAACTTCATCTGTTCTCCTTGTGAGTAATGCAACAACAATAAGAGTGATGAAAGAAAGTGGAACCGCAATCAGGGTTGGGTCCATATATTTTATCCACGAATTCTGAGCAATTGTTTCTGCACCAAAGATGAGCTTGCAAATACCGATTCCGCTTGCCTCTCTCAGGTGGATGAAAAGATACATGAAGGCACTGCTGAAAAATCCAACCGCCATCGAAGAAATGACAGCAACTCGTGTACATCTTTTCCAGAAAATTGCACCCATCAGAGCGGGGAGGAATGTGGCTCCAGCAATTCCAAAGAAGATTGCGGTGGCGATTGCAATGATGTTTGTGGGCAAATTAAACGCAACAAACAGAATATAAACAAGTGCAACAAAGGCACTAATTCTGACTGCTTTCAGCTCCCAGTTTTTCTTCTCTTTTTTCTTTCCATTTTTGTTGTTGGCGTTTAAGACATCGTGTCCAAGGGAGGTAGCCATTGCGTGAACCTGGGCAGTGGATGCTGAAATTGAGGCGAGAATGAGAGTGAAAAGCAGGAGATATACAAACCAGCTGGGAGTGAAGTTGCTCACTGTGAAGGGGATCACAGAGTCGACATTTCCGAGGTGAGCGTATGTTGGTTGACCAAATTTTCCCATGGTCAAAATGTTTGAAAGGGAGCCAGAAAATATCGCTCCACCATTTGCAATCAGGATGAAAACTGCTCCAAATCCGACCGCTCTCTTTATGTCCAGTTTTGAGCGGAGCGTCATGAATCTGACTGCGAGTTGAGGTTGTGCAAGAATTCCCAAACCAACACCCATCAAAAGTGAGGTGACAAGCAACCACCAAAGTTTTGAACTGAAAAGTGGCATTTTTGTAAAACTTGTCATTCCCTCTGCCATGAGTTCGGCTGGGATTTTGAGATTTGAGAGTGCTTCGATTGAAGAGAACCATCCAGTTTGTGCCAGAATAAAAACAGCAAGAACAGCCATCGCAACAAACTTTAAGATTCCAAGGACAGCATCAGCATAGATCATTCCCTTGAGTCCACCGATTGCAACATAAACCGCAATTATTGAACCGTAAATTACCAGCGAGAGTGCAAAGGGAATTCCGAGAATTAATTCAATCAGACGGCAAACACCAACAAGAACAGCACCCGCATAAAGTGGCATGAAAAGGAAGTTTACAATGCCGGCTGAACTCTGAATAAATTTTGAATTGAATCTTCTGCCAAGAAGTTCTGGCATGGTTTTTGCTTCAAGTCGATGTCCAATCTCTCGGATTTTTGGACCAAAAACAATGTATGCAAGCAGTACTCCGATTCCAATGTTGACAGTTACAATCCAGAACATTCCCAATCCGACTTTGCTACCCATACCGCCAAACCCGATGATGGATGCACTCGAAATGAAAACTGAACCATACGAAATAGCCATGAGCCAGGGTGGAACATTTCTTCCTGCGAGCATGAAATCTTCACCGTTACGAGTGTGTTTGTACCCCATCCAGGCGAGATATGCCAGTACGACCAGGAAGACCGCAAGGAACGGATAAAGAACGGTAGGATTCAAGCCACCACTCATTTGTTATTCCAGTTTTTTATGGTATAAAATACTGCAAACAGAGTAAATGCAACGGCTAAAATCAGCGATAAAGATACAAAAAATCCCATAGCTTGTTTACCTGTGACTTTCTGAAAGAAGTGGTTTGGTATGTTGTTTCATTGTTTGTTCTCCTGGGGTTATTCTGGCATTGGATTTATATTTTTCAAGATTATTTGTTGGGTCGGTTTTTTATTTTGTCCTCAATTTGATGAAGCTCCTCTTCATCCTGTCTGTCAGCTTGCTCTGCTTCAAATATTTTACGTTTAGAGTCAAATTGTTCGTATCTTGTGTTTGCAATTTTTTGCATTCGATCTTTGCTTACGGTTCCTTTGTCGGGTAAAAGTGCAAAATCATTTGATTGAATTATTCTGTTTACGTTATCCTGCCAGAAATCAATCGTTATGTCGATTCGGTTCTTAATTCGTAATTCTGCGGTTTCCAGAAATATTACAACTAAACGATTCAGGGTGTCTATTTCGTCTGCTTTCAGATAATTCTTGGCAATGTAAATATCTTGTTTGCGTACAATGCTTCCCTGCCAGTTTGTCAAACCCATGTTTTCTTTTTCAATATCAGCACGGTTTATGATAATTTCTGCTGCAGTTTTTTTGGTGACCGCAAACAGCAGTTTATTTTGAGTTTCTGCAAAAAATATTTGGGTAGCTCCGCTGGTACTGTTATAGTCACTACTAAGTTTAAAAAGGTCACGCAACTTCTGGTAAAAACGTTTTTCAGATGCCCGGATATCGCGTATTCGAGCGAGCATCTCGTCAAAATAATCAGGTCTACCGTCAGGGTTTTTCAGTCTTTCATCGTCCATTATAAACCCTTTTTTCATGTACTCCTGCAGATTACTGTTTGCCCACATTCGAAACTGGGTACCCCTTTTGCCTCGAACTCTGAAACCAATTGCTATAATCATTGGGAGGGCGTAGTGTAGAACAGAGTATTGCTTGCCGTCTGGCCCAGTTGTTAAGTAGTACTTAACAACTGAATTTTCATCCAGCTCATTCTCTTGCAGAAGTTTTGAGATGTGCATACTAATATTTGGTTTAGATGTATCGAAAAGCTCTGCAATTTGGTTTTGAGTGAGCCAGATATTGCCATCTCTCTCATTGAGCCTCACCATACTTTTTCCGTCCAAAGTATTGTAGATGATGATGTTTTGTTTACTCATTTAATACTTTTGCATTTCAGTCAGCACAAAAAATCCCATTGTTTGTTTACCTGTGGCTTTCCGGAAGAAGTGATTCAATCTGCGGAATATATTTTCCAAGAGAGTTCACGCTGTGTGCGAGAAGCCTGAGGATACTCTCTATTTTAGTGAGTTTGTTGTTCTTTTTGGCGGTTGTTGCAATCTTTAGCCAGAGTTCGATTCGCTCCTCCTCGGTTGGGAGAGATTTGAGAAGTGCCTCAAGGACGGGTTTTGAGTTTGGATATTCATTGAAGAGTTCGTGTAGCTTTGTGGGAGATTTTCCAAGGGCTCGAAGGCTTGCCCAAAGCTCAACGGGAGTGGAGCTTTTCCCCTCGAATTCGTCATTTATTGATTGCCTGAGTCTGATTTTGTCCAGTAGAATCGATCTGAGAGATTTTGAATGTGATATATTTTCTGTCAGATTCCCGCTGATCTCTGCTGTGATTGCATTTATCACCTTGCCAAAATCGAGTTTCAAGAGCTCGTTTACTTTCAGTGTTTTTGAGAAATCTTGTGAGAGTTGCTTGTGTTCAAGGGGGGATGTTTTGTAGTCAAGCCTTTCTCTAAGATTTTTTACTCTGCTTAGCAATCTTTCAGAATTTGTGTCGAGGAGAAGTTGAAGCTCGGTGTAATAGAGAGTTTCCTTTAAGAGTCCCTTTCTCTCTTGAAGATCGGCAAGCTCAGCCAGCGATTCATTTACAAGGGTCATGTTGGATGAAGAGAGAGCAAGCTTGAATTTTTCAAGAAGAAACTGGGTTTCTCCGGGGTAGAGTCTGGCACACTCCATCACAAAAGAATCAAGCCCATCCTCACCGTCAAGGAGTTTGATCAAGTTTGCACGAATATCGATTGCATTATTTTTTGAGCCAAGCTCTTCGTAGATGTCAATTGCATATCTGTGGGCTGAAATATCCTTTGGGTTTTCCCCTAGATGCTCAGGAATGTATGAAGTAACCGATTCTGGTCTGTATTTTTTTGATGATTTTAAGAGTAGCTGGATTGCTTCGTAGTAGTCCTTTTTTTCTTCAACTACTGATTTCAGCTTTGCCACACCAACCGGGATGTCTCCTGATTCAATGACACATGATGCAATCTGGAATTTCAGGTCTATGTCGGATATATCAAGAGATCTTGCGGTTGAAAATGCCTTGATTGCGTTTTCATATTCACCGGCCCGACGGTAGAGTGTGCCGAGTTTTCGGAGTGTGTCCAAACATTTTTCTCTTTCACCCGTTATAAAATAGTAACCAGATTTTTGTCTCAGCAGTGAAATTCCTGCAAATGATGAAAACTTGCCTATCTCCAAATCCTTATTTTCAAGAATTTCACAGGTAGATTTTATGTTGCCCGACTCAAACTCGGAGTGTGCTTTGTTTATTTCACCAAATAAAACATCATCTGGAATTTGAGACTTTATGCTGTCGATATTTTTCTCCATTATTTTTTCACCTTGACCCCATCAAGAATCTGGTTCAGGTGAAAGCCCATCGAGGATTCGATTGGTTTTGTCGCAACAACAGAGAGAATTTTTTCATTGAAAGGAATCATGTAGAGGGTTTCCTCCACGCTTGACTTGCCAATTTGGGCATTGGTTATGAAAGTTTCGATTGTCTCACCCGAAATATTCTTTTTTCCAGAACCCTTTGGGGTTCGACCTGTCGAGATTGCATGGTTGGCAGCCCAGGTTTTTTTGTTTGTGGGGCTTTCTGTAACCTTGAATGAAATTTTTAGATGTTGTTCATCGATGTTGCTAAGTGTGATGGAATCACCGTCTCTTGTTTCTATCTTCCAGCCAGTCAGAAGATCGAAGCTTCCCCAGGGCATGTCAATTTTTTCCTTCACAGCTATCGTGGGGGTTCCGCACCCCACAAAAAGAATCAGTATCAGCAAAATTGGAATTATAAATTTTTTCATGGAATCTCCTTTTTGGGTGATTCTTTACCCATTGTGAACGAGAGATTGTTTCCTGTTGTTGAGAGGTCAACCATTTTTTTTATTGTGTTGTACCCGCGAAGAGTTAGTTCAAATTCATGGATTCCAGTTTCAATTCCTTCAACAACACAGGGGGTTCTGCCAACAATCTCGCCATCAATCTTTATCTGAGCTCCGGGTGGTTTTGAATCGCAGTAGAGTTTGTAGTTTGAGTTGAAGTCCAGCAAAATATTCTCCGGTGTTTTTTTTGTGTCGATGATGTATCGAATGGATGGGTAGTTTTCAAGGTCAAGAATCACTTCGTGTTTGCCTTCTTCAAGGTTGCTAATCCTGCATGGTGTCTCTTTTTCAAAAACTTTTCCACCAATGCTGATTGTTGCACCTGGCGGGTGTGACCGGATCACGTATGAGTACAATGGCTCAAGGGTGTAGTTTGTCATTGTTTTTTTGAATCGACCCACATAAAGATTTGATGTGATTCCCTTGTAGGCAATTCCACCGTTTGTTGCAACTTTTCCAATCTCCAGGTGGTAGTGGCGAGGGGTGATGAATGCGAGATACATTGGAGAATGACCGATGAAATTCCCATCCAGGAAGAGGGTTGAACCTACTGGTTCAACTTCAATCCCCAAGTATCCAACAGGTGAAAACGAAACCATCAGGATGATGAGTAGAACACATTCAACAAGGATTAACCAGATGGTTTTCCCGCTCATTTGATGTTACCATTTCTGTCGGTTCGATTGAAACCAAACCAGGAGACATCATGATAATTCCCATCAACAAACAGATGATTTCTTTTGGTAGCCTCGTGAACAAAACCGATCTCAAGAAGAATATTACAGAGTGGATTTTCACTCCTTACCCTTGTGTGGACTCGGTTGAGATTGAGAATATCCAAGCAGTGGTCACACATTCTTTGGATTGACAGCTTAATCAGTTCTGATTGTGAACTTTCACCAGAGATATTAAGCTCAGCATGTCTGGATTTTTGATCAATACTCGAAAGTCCGACCACACCAACGAGATTGTCTTCTTTGTCGCTCACAAACCAGCAGAGTTCACAATTGATTGCATGTGGGTGTTCCAGTGGATTGATGGATTCTTTACTTGGAACTGGCAACCTTATTGACCCAACCCCACCACCACTTGCCGAAAATACCCATCCAGGTAACTTCAATTGATTATCTGCATCTGACATTACATGCATAATAATTCAATACCGTGTGGTAAGCAAGTAATGTTGACGGGTATATGAGACTCGTTTATAATCCGGCATGACATGGAAGAAAAAAAACAAAATGATGAATTGACGAATCAGCCGAACACAGTAACTGTTGAGACACCGGAAAAGAAAAAAGGTTTGCTTGCCAGCATGTCTTCCTCTGGAAGAGAACTCATGGCAGAGGTTGGAATCCTGTTTCTTGCAGGTGTGATGTTTGTCGTTCCGATTGTTCTTTGGGCGATAAACAACGGGTTTTTTGGAGAGATATATCTGTCGGGCAGAGGGGGATTTTCTCCCTTCATGGATAGACTGCTCATCCTCTCTGTAATGTTTTTCGTGCTGTATGCGGTTTCATGGATTAAATCTGAAATTCCCTACAGAGCCGTAAAGGTTTTCGGTGTGATGGCATTGCTTGCCCTGGTTTCAATTGTTGCAATCCAGCTGGATATAACACTAGTTTCGGCTAACACTGAGTTTGCCCCACTTATGAACAGATGGTTTTTCACAGCACCTATTTATGCCCTGTCTTCGACGGTTGCTGTTATCACCTCAAGGAATCTTTATTTTGGGTGGCAATTTATGGTAACTCTGGTTGCGTTCTTGCTGGCTTCTGGAGTTCTTCTCTGGGACATCAAAGTAGAGCTTGCCGGAAACTGGAAAACTGCAGTTGTGATGTGGCTGTCATTTGAGGTGCTTTACCTGATTGCCTTCTGGTTGGTGATACAGTTCATTGGTTGGCCAATGTTTCCACCGGTTTCAATATAGCCTTGTGTAAGCACTGATTTCACTAAATATATCTGCAGGGGCGGGGTTCAAATCCGCCCCTACTTTAGAATTATGGCAAAATAGAAGCTGATTAATTATAAATCAAACTCGGTCTCAGAAATAATCTTGCTGAATCCGCTGACCGAAAGTGATGCACCGCCCACGAGGAATCCATCTAGTCTGGATTTTAGAAGCGATCTTGCATTGTTCTCGTTCACTGAACCTCCATAAAGAATCTTGAACTTTGTCTGTTTGTGCATCCTGGTAACGATTTCTCTGATTGCAGAAATTGTTTCCCTGACTTGCTCCGGTTTGGCTACGATGCCTGTGCCGATTGCCCAGATGGGTTCGTATGCGATGATAAATTCAGAACCTAATCTCAAACCCTCTAAAACCCTCATCAACTGAGATGAAAGAATTCCGAATGTTCTCCCGGCATTTTTTTGTCCAAGGGTTTCACCGATGCAAAGGACTGGCTTGATGTCATGTCGAAGGAGTGCAACCACCTTTCTCCTGACTATCTCATCACTGTCTCCAAACAATTGCCTTCTCTCAGAATGACCAACCAGACACCACCTGCATCCCAAATCCTTGAGCTGGATTGGTGAGGTTTCACCCGTGAATGCTCCCTCATCCTCGAAGTAACAATTCTGGGCACCCACCTCAATTTTGCTTCCGTTCAATTTGTCGGCAACAGAATACAGGCAGACGTGGGATGGGATAACCCCAACCTCGACACCGCCTGGAATTTTTATTTCAGTCAGTCGCTCTGAAAATCTGACAGCATCAGCTACCACCATATTCATTTTCCAATTTCCAAGAATAAGCATAGTATCTCCTATGTTAGATATTTGAGCTTGAGTATACTATGAGTTGGGTGTCCAGGCAAATTTGTAACTCTAACTTATTACTTGTAGAGTTTGTTATCCTTACTATCTTTGTTTTGAGTTGCCTTCTTAAAGGGAGAAAAGCCCCCAGAGTCTCTGAAAGGATAATCCGGTTTTTTCCCATCAAAGAGTTCTTCAATGGTGAGAATTTGCATTCTTCTGTATTGCTTGCCGGTGATTTCTGAGGTGTAAAGCCCCAGTTCTTCTGCTTTTTTCAGCATTGGTTTGGTTGGTGGTTTCAGAGTGATGAAGATACCAATTTCTGCTGATTTTCTGTTTGTGATGTTCCCGATGAGTGCATCAACCTGGGCACTGCCAACACTACCACCCTTTACCTGGACGATGATTTCTTTGTGTTTTCCGGTGTCGTCATCTGAAAAATACATGATGCCATCAATCCCTCCATCAGCTCCCTTTTTCTTGCCACCGTAGGGTCTTGCATTCACGAGAGATAATGCCCACCACTCGAATTGGTATTTGTCTCTTTTGGCAAGTTCGTAAGCACCAGACATTGATTTTGGAGTTCCAAATATCTCGTAGGGAAGCAGTTTGTCTTTGAACTTGTCCCTCATCCTCTTCTCGATCAAGTTGATGGCAAGGTGTGTAATATCGATTCCAATCCATCGTCTGTTCAGTTTTTCGGAAACAGCAACTGTTGTCCCGCAACCGCAGAATGGGTCAAGAATGACATCACCCTCATTTGACGAAGCCTTGATAATCCTTTCAAGAAGAGCTTCTGGTTTTTGTGTGGGATAACCCATGCGTTCTTTGGCGGTTGAACCAATGAAAGGAATCAACCAAACATCGTTGCATTTGACCCCCTTGTTGATGTCATCAAGGTACACTTTATACCTGACACCCTTCACTGTATGCCAACGCCATCTTTTACCGGTTTCTTCATCGATGTGACCGTAGTCTTTTTTTATCCAGTCACCATATGGTTCATATGGTATATCAAAATGGAAGTCCGCACTCTTTGCATACCAAAAGATGATGTCATGCATTCTTTGGTATCTTTTTGCACCAGCTGTCCATCTTCTGTAGTGCCAGATAATCTCATTTTGAAAATTCTTTGCTCCAAATACTGCATCCATCACAAGTTTCAAATAATGGCTGGCTGTTGGGTCACAATGCAGATAAATTGAACCAGTTGATTTCAAAACCCTGTGCAGTTCAACCAGACGAATTGCCATCATTACCAGATACGCCATCATGTCATTTTTACCAAGAAAATCGATGAGGGTACCCATGAGATTAGCTAGTTGTGGATAATCAGCGTTTGTTATTAATTGATGATGGATAAAAGGTGTTGTTCTGTCCCAGTGCCAGGTGTCACCAAACGCTTCAATCTGAGCCTCTGATTCATCTCCTGTTTTGTCCTTGAAAAGAATGTTGTAATTTGCTTTGCTGTTGAAAGGTGGGTCAAGGTATACCAAATCCACTGATTCAGTAGGGATTTCTTCCCTTAGAACCTCAAGGTTGTCCCCATAATAAAGTTGGTTTTTCCAGTCAGTATTTTTCATGTTTTAATTACCCTCTTTATCCTCCAAAACTTCCTTATTTACAATTACCCTCACCTTTGTGATTCTGAATTTTTTTATCTTGTCGACGATAAATGTGATTTCATCCAAGCTGACTCTCTCCCCAAGTTTGCCAAGATGTCCGAGCTTGTCGATGATGAAACCAGCAACGGTGTCGTATTCTTCATCAGAGATTTCAATTCCGAGGAGTTTGTTCAGGTCTTCAATCTCCATGTCGCCCTCAAGGATGTATGTGTTGTCATTCACTTTTATGAAATCATCTTCCTCTTTGTCGTATTCATCCTGGATTTCACCGACAAGTTCCTCAAGAAGGTCTTCAAGTGTGGCAAGTCCGGCAACTCCCCCGTATTCATCAACCACAATTGCTAGATGAGTCTGTTGGTTTCTCATCTCACCGAAGAGCTCTGAGATGTGTTTTGTCTCTGGAACAAATATGGTTTTTCGAATTATCCTTACGATACTGAACCCGTTTTCACCGGTTGCCATGTATGGAATCAAATCCTTGATGTGGACGACACCTTTGATGTTGTCCTGGGATTCTTCGTAGATTGGGATTCTGGAATGTCCAGTTTCTCTGAATGTTTGGATGAGTTGGGCAAGGTTGCAGTCGACTGGGAGGACTATCATATCGACTCGTGCGATCATCACCTCTCGAACCGTTGTGTCGCCGAATTCAAAGATTCGTTCAATCATTTCTCTTTCTGAAGATGGGATTATTCCCTCGCGGTGAGAAACGTCAAGCATGACTTCAAGTTCGTGTTCACTTACAACTTTTGCATCATCAGGGTCAACCTTGATGTGCAGAACCCAGAGAATGCCTGATGTGATTTTTTGAAGCAACCAGACAATAGGAAAACAGATAATTGTAGAAAATAAAACTGGGTAATAAACAATTCGGGAAACCCCAAAGGGTTTTCTTGTGGCGGCTGTTTTTGGTAACATTTCACCAAACAACACGATGATTACTGTCATTATTGGGATAACCCAAATAACAGCAGAACTAAAACCAGATGTTTCGGCAAGTTCGATTGCAAGATTGGTTGCAATAACGGTTGCTCCAATGTTTACTAGGTTGTTGATGATGAGGATGGTTGTGAGTGTATTTTCCCTCTTCAACCTGAGACCAAGGATTTTTTCAGCAATCTTTATTCCTCTGTCTGCCATCTCTTTGAGTTGAACTTTGCTTGACGAAACAAGTGCGGTCTCAGATGCTGAAAATATTGCTGATACCAGCAACAGAAGGAACAGGTACAATATATACAAGCTACTTTGATGATCCATTTTTCTCCATGAAAACCCATAGTATGGGTGTGATTATGATAGCACCCATGAGAACCCAGGGGGATTCCCAAGCGTGTGGCAGTAGAATTATTAAGCCAACAACAAAAGAGCCAACTGCAATCAACAAAACTGCAGAGGCAGAAACATCGAGTGCGTCTCTTGGATTTTTGTGACCACTGGCAAGACGTTCGATTGCAGTATTCATCAACTCTGCAGACAAAACCAGGAATATGCACAGAATGATTATCATCAACTCAAACATTGACAGGTGATAATAAAAAACACAGATGAGAGCAGAAATTGTGGAGACCAGATGTCTTCTGAAATTTGCCTCCTGGAATCCAACCTTGAATCCAAGAAACGCTCTTTTGAAGGATCTTTTCAGGCTATGACTCATTTTGATATTCCCTCAGAAGTTTTTCACCCATTTTGATGACCTCTTCGCGTTCTGCTTCGGTTTCATGGTGATGACCTGACAGGTGCAGGAGTCCATGGGCAACGAGGAAGAGAATATATTCTTCCAGGGGGCGATCATCTTTTGTTCTTTTTGCATAGGGGATACTGATGGCAATCTCACCTGCGTGTAACACTCCGTCTGGTGAGATGAAATCATTTTCAAAGGATAAAACATCGGTTGGAGAATCTACTCCTCTGAATTCGTTGTTCATTTTTTGAATCTCTGAATCGTCTGTCAGAAGAATACTGATTGATACAGGGTTATTTTCTTTGAAAAGTTTTGGGATACAACCGAGTGTGAATAATTTTATGCTACTTTGATAGGGTTCGGATTCAGGACCAGTGACATCACAGGTGTCATTTTTGTTGTTTGAGTTATCTGTCATTTTTATTTTAATTCCTTGCTGTTTGGGTAAGGGACTCTCTCATGTCTTGTAGATGCAATCTGGTTTGTGAGTGCCTTTTGAACCTTAGTGAGTTCAGACAGGCTGATGGGGCAATTTGAGAGTTGGCCATCGTTTATGCGATCTTTTACTATGCTGTCGACCAGATCTTCAATCTTGCTCCGCTCAGGTTTTCTGGCACGGGATGCAGATTCGGCAACATCTGCAATCATAACGATTGCCTCTTCGACTGTTTGAGGTTTTTCACCTCTGTATCTGAACTCAGTTTCACGGCACAAGGGGTCTGTTTCCCTTGCTTTGTGGTAGAAATATTTGACGACTGTTGTTCCGTGGTGAGAGGTTATGAAGCTTGTGACCTCTGGTGGGAGTTTGTATTTTGATGCAATCTCAAGTCCTTCTTTGACGTGTTTTGTGATGATGAGTGTGGACATTGAGGGGGTGATTTCGTCATGGGGATTGTCACCAGTCTGGTTCTCAATGAAAAAATCTGGATGTTTCATTTTGCCAATATCGTGATAATATCCACCAACTCTGGCTAAGAGTGAATCCGCTCCAATTGCTTCACAGGCGGCGGATGCGATATTTCCAACCAGAAGTGAGTGTTGATAGGTGCCAGGGGCTGTTAACATGAGTTCTTTCATGAGAGGAGAGTTCAGGTCAGAGAGTTCCAGAAGATGAAATACTGTGGATTTATGGGCGATTCTTTCGAGGAGTGGGGTGAAACCAAATCCAAGAGCAATCTGGACAGCAGTTGATCCCAGTGCATAACCACTCATGGTCAGGATTGAGGTGTCTTTCGTGAATAGTGAAAACAGAACAAGAACAATCAGAGAGCCAAAAATACTGTATCCTGCGACAAGGAAAAAGTCTGAGAATCGTTTTACCTTGTCAAGATGAAGACAAGTAAGAATTACAAACAAGGCATAACCAATACCGATTGCGATGAAGCCAGTCGATTCAATGTATCCAATCCTGGAATAGATAGCACTTGAAGGGGCCAGGAGTAGGAGAGCTGGAATTGTGAGCTTGCTCCCAAGGAAAACAGACATCAAAAATGCAATGAACGGGATGGGTACCAGGAATGGATTTATCGGGACAAGCAGGCGGGATGAAATGATAAAGACTGAGGCAAGCACTGCAAACAAGATCAGTTTTTTGGTGTCAGAGAAGAACCTTGGATCAAACCAATAGATGATGAAATAAAGACCAAGCATGAGGAAGAGTGGTAGAATAAAAATTATCATCCATACCTTTGGGTCATCAAACCTTTTTGTGATGCCAAGTGTTTCAATTATTTCAATATCTTCAGATGTTATAATCTCACCCTTGGGGACGATTATCTGATTTTCATCGATCTCCATTATGATGGGTTTCACTCGGCTCATCGCAGCCTGTTTTGCATCTTCTGTTGCTTCCAGGTCTACGACAAGGTTTATATCGTCAATCAGTTGTATGCATATGTTGTACAGTGCATCATGGTCTACACTCGATATACTCGAATCACCAAGTTTAATTTTTACTGACTCACCACGTTTTTCAAAACGTTCCTCTGTGAGTCCCTCATCCAAAATCTCAAATACAATTCTATCAGTTGTTTTCTTCACCTCGCCGAATTCCATTCGATTCAATCCAGCTAAAACTGATATGGTTTCATCAAGAAGATTGATTTTTAGATCGACTGAAAGCATCTCCGATTTGATGTTTTCTGCTCTCTCTTTGTCCGTTGTAAAGTCATATTTTGGTCCCCAGTTTGTATCCTCAACGATATTGAAAAGTTGGTAATGTTTGTTTTTGAACTGGGTTGTGACATCATTAATTTTTTTGTAAACGGTGTCGACTCTGCTTGCCGCATTCTGCCTTGCTTCTTCCGTTCCCTCTGTGTCTTCAATTGTTGTGGATATTGGAGAGACAATCACCTTCGGAGCAATATTTCCAGCCTCCAGATAAAATGAGAAACCAGGATAAAAGAATGACATCAAAGATAATGCAAACGTGATATATATAATGATTCCAGAAATCCATAAGATGGAATTTCTACGAGATTTTTGCTTGTGACTTTTTTTCTTTTTCATTTATGAGGGGAGTCCAAAGCCCAGATGGACTCCCCAAGTTGTTCCTTTATTTCCTACTTTTTTTGGCTTTTCTAGCTCTTTTTTTCTTCCTGAGAATTGATGGAGGGATAAAGTACTCTCTCTTACGAATCTCAGTAAACAGTTTGTCTTTCAGACATATCTGCTGAAATCTTCTCAACAGCCCGTCGAAACCTTCGCTATCTTTTTTCTTTACTTCTTTCATGTGCTCTTTATCACCCCCTTCCTTTCGGCCGACTTCTTTGTCATGGCCAGCTGAGACTCTCTCCACCGAGTATATGGATGTGAATGTGAAAAACAGTTTGACCAACACCACTTCCGGTGTTGATGACTGTTCTGTACGCATCTCCTACACCCAACTTCTGGGCTACTCGTGGGACAGCGAGCATCAGCTTACCAGCCAGCTCGGAATCATTAAGCTCGTTCAAGCTTGAAATATGCTTTTTTGGAATCACGAGGACATGTACTTTTGCAACAGGATCAATGTCCTTGAATGCAAGAATATCCTCATCCTCGTAAACCTTTGTAGATGGTATTTCACCTTCTACAATTTTACAGAAAGTGCAATCCTCTTTGCTCATTCAGTCTCCGCTTGAGGTTCTTTAATTTCTTCTTGTTGCTCTTCGTTAACAGCTTCGTCAGTTGATTCCCTTGTTTCTTCGTCGCCACATGGAAATGCAATTGAGGCAGCCGGCCAGAATGCAAGCAAGACTGCGAGAGGAAGAGACCAGGTCAGACGTTTTGTCATGAGAAATTCGGAAACGATTGCGATTATGGAGATTCCAAGCCACCCGACAAGTGATGCTATGAGTGGTGATTTTGTTTTTTTCTCAACAGCCCAGAATATCAAATATCCGATGGGCCAAAGAATGCAAGCCGGGGCGAGAAGTCTTGACCAGGTGAGGGTACCAGTCTGGAGAAAGTTTGTGAGAATCAGCATTGCTGCGAGCATCATTGCACCAGATATATGCCTTGTGAAACCCTCTGGGGTGAATGTGAAAATTGCTATTTCGAGAGGCCAGATTGCAAAAAGTGAGATCGTTCCCCAAAACCAGGTCAGTTCACCGAGTGCGTCTGATCGGTTGATAAAATATGAGATTGCTACCAATATCACAAACCCGACAATTGCAAACCAGAACGATGCAGTATTTTTCTTCAAGCCAACTCTCCAATCAATTCGTTTCCTCGCACACCCGCGACGATACACTTTGCCAGCTCACCCCTGGGTACATCACCGTTTATCTTCATTCGAAGATAAGAACCGGTGAATCCGCCAGAGTCTTGCTCCACGAGTACACGTACAAGCTTACCAATGTTATCACTGATAGCTTGCAATGCAAGTCTGTTTGCTAAATCTCTTGCAATTTTTGCCCGATTTGTGACAAAACTCTCTTGAATCCGCTTCATATCAAACGCCGGGGTGCCTGGTCTTGGTGAAAATGGGAAGATATGGCACTTGTGAAAATGGGATTCTTTCATCAGAGAAAGAGTTTCTTCAAAGTTTTCTTCTGTTTCACCAGGAAATCCAATGATAATGTCGGTTGTAATTCCAACATTCTCTATTGTTTTTTTAGCTGAGGTAACAAGGGAGGTAAAATGTTCACGGGTGTAGCCCCGTTTCATTTTTTCAAGAATTTCATTTGATCCGGATTGAAGTGGTAGGTGGAGATGTGGGGCAACCTTTGGGATACTCAGGATTTCAGACACAAGTGAAGGGGTGAGGTGTCTGGGGTTGATTGATGACAAACGAATTCTCTTCAAACTTTTGATGGGAGATAATTTTTTGAGAAGTTCGGGGAGTTTTTCAAAATGTCCAAGTTCAGTTCCACAGAGAACGAGTTCAGGATGTCCAGAGTTTGCAAGAGTCTCTGCCTCAGAAACAATTTCAGGAATTTCACGGCTTCTGGGTTTTCCTCTTAGGCTTGGAACGATGCAGTAACTGCAAAAATTTGAGCAACCATACTGGATGGCAATCATTGCTCGTGTGTGTCCTTTGAATTTTGATATGGCGGAGACAACGGTTCCTTCGATGTTTAGCAGGTTTGGAAGTTCATCTAGATTGTTTGGCGGAAGCCTCATAAATTGTGAAAAATTTTCACCGGCTCCTGCGCATCCGGTTGCGATAATAATCGAATTATTCTTGTATTTTTCTGCTGCCCTGAGTCCTTCTGCCTGGGCTCTCTGAGTAACAAGGCAACCATTCACAAGCACGACATCTGCATCCTCTGGTTTACTTTCATAAAATCCCAGACCAACCATGGATTCACGAAGAATCTGTGCTTGATACTGGTTTACTTTACATCCAAATCCAATAATTGAAAATTTCATTTTTTCTTTTCTATGAATGCGAGAATTTGGGCAAGAGTCACAACGGGTGCTAGTTCTGCTCGAAGAATTCTCGGACCAAGGGTTATGGGTGTGAATCCATTCTTGAAAGCAACACCGACCTCGTCATGCTCAAGTCCACCCTCTGGTCCTATGATTATTGTTATTGTGTCGTCATTTCCTTTTAGAGAAGACATGATGGTGTTGTCCCGTTCCAGCTCCCATGGAATCAGCTTTTCACCGACACTTGCAAGAACTGCTTCCTCGAAGGGAAGTGGCGGGGCAATCGCCGGAATTATTTCTCGACCAGTGAGTCCAGCAGATGAGATTGCGACTCGTTCAAGGTGAGCAAGTTTTCTTTTCAAACGCTCCCCTCGGAGTTGATGTTGAGTTCTTGCTGATTCTGCCAGTTGAATTTCGCTCACTCCAAGTTGGGTGGACATCTCGACAATCTGGCTGAGTTTGTCGGGTCTGGTTACGCATTGAATCAAAATCAGTCTGCATGGAGGCTCAACGTTTACTTCCAGTCTCTCGATGATTTCAAGTTCTGCAACTTTCCTGACTTCATCCACCGATTCAATCCGAGCGATAAAGCGTCTTCCCAGCCCCTGAATTACCTCAACCTCACTGCCAACTCTCAACCGTAAAACATTGACGGCATGGTGAAAATTTCCTTCTTCAAGAATGTATTCTTTAATATAAAATCTGTGCATTTTTTAATTCCCCAGCAGAGATTCTTCAAGAATCTTTGAGAGATAATTTAGAGCCTCAAAACTTCTTTCGTAGTTCATCCGAAGCGGACCAATCAAGGACAACACACCGATTGCATCATCAACCTGGTAGGGTTTGCCGATGTAAACAACGTTTGCAAGTTCGGGGATTGAACTCTCAGAACCAAGCACAATGTCGAGGTCTCCCTTGGTGATTGTGTCCAGCAGGAGTTCTTGAATTGTTTCCTTTGCAGAAATAATTTCGAGTAGTTGTTGAACTCTTTCTGTGTTTCCACCAAACGAAGGATTTCCGAAGAGCCTGTGGGCTCCCTCCTGGAGAATCCTGATGACTTCTCTTGAAGTGACTTCTCTGATGAGTTGAAGCACATTCAAAATAATGTCTTTGTGGGTTTCAAAATCTGATCGTTCTCTCACCAAAAATGAGAACACCTTTATGGGTGTCCAGCCAGGATTTGTTCTGATTATTTCAAGAATTGCAGAGGAGATTGAGTTGAGAATATTCTGGTCTGGTGATGTTTTCAGAGTCAGGATGAATTCCCGAATGTCATCTGCATTCACCACCATTACAAGGAGAACTTTGTTTGGTGGGACTGCAACCAGATGGATGGATTTGAGTTTCAACCTCTGGGCAAGCGGGAAGAGAACGATTGAAACAGTCTGAGTATACTCAGAGAGTGTGCTGGAGGCGGATTGAAGGATAGAATTTAGGTTGTGTCTGGGAGGTATTTCAAACAGAATGTTGCTCTCTTTTGTCCTGTTCAATGCGAGGAGGCTGTCAATATATTTTCTGTAACCTCGATAGCTGGGGATTCGACCGGATGAAACATGAGGTCTCAAAACCAGACCCTCTGATTCCAGCTTCGCAAGCTCTGACCTGATGGTGGCAGAAGACACAGAATATGGCATTTTCCCTGCAATCTCCTCAGAAGAAATTGGTTCACCACTCTTGATGTAGCTTGTGACCAAAATCCTCAAAACAAGCCATGTTCTGTCCTCACTATTTATTGAAATCATCTCAGTCCCATTATCACTGAAAAACCCCCTCTCTTCAAGTGTATTTTTGCCACCTATTGACTGAAACGAAAAATTGTAGACAATTGGGTTGTTTGAGGATTGTGAAAGGTGGGAAAAAATGGAAAAAGAGAAACTATTTTATTCTGAAGATGATTTTGCAGAAGATAACGAAGACGAAAACAGAAACGATGAGTTGACTCAGCTTATCTCTTCGGATAATGCAAGAACTCAATATTCATTGTATGTAAAAGAAATCAGGAAAGCGTCATCATTGTCAGGTTTTTATGCCTTTGGGAGTATCTTGCTGATGGTTCTTTTTTTCTGGCTGGCTTTTGCTATTTTTCCACAACATAGATTTGCATTCAACTTTGGTGATGGCACCTATTCCTCAGTTTTGATTCCGTCAATCCTTGCAGTTGTGATGTCATTCTTGGTTCTATCACTGAACATCATCATTCAGATTTTTGGTTTCATCTGGAACAATGGAAACAAAACTAGAATTGAAAAACTGATTCGAATTTCAAAACGCCTTGAGCTTCGAGACCTCACACTTGATTCAAATATCTATAGTGCATCACCAATACTTAAGGGTGTTTCATTGTTCCATGGGTTGCTGATACTTGCTGGCGTTGTAGCTTTGGTTGGCTATCTGGTTGTGTATTTCATATAGCGAAAACTATCAAAATCAGTTTATCATTCCACAGGTGCTCCTCTGATATAATCCAGATCACAATGATAACGATCTGAGCCATACCAAAAGATATGAGGGATGCCATTGTCATCAACAAATAGTTCCATTTCCATCAGGATGCCAGTGTATGGACGTGCGGCACGTGTAGCAACCACAAGCCCATAATTTTTGCTGGACATATCAAAAAGCTGTCCATCTATTGTCCGCCAGTTTTCACCATCCCATTTGCCGTAGAATATATATGATTTTAGTATGTCCTTGTCATATTTTTTATTATACCACAACAAGTGTATATTGTCTGATGAATCAATTTTGATAATTGGGTCAAAATTAAAATTGAGATCAGTCAATCGAATTTTGAATAAATCAAGCATACTGTCTGAATCATGCAAAAAGCCCCACTTTTCATTGTGAAGTGTTTTCCAGTAGCTGTCTACACCTTTTATGAGAGATATTTGTAAATCACCTGGTTCAACTATATCTGCCCAAACTAGATACGGGCTGTCATGTGAATCTAAATCAAAATGATTTAAACTTCCAAAATCACAAAATTTGTAACTCAAACGTCCACTTCCTCCCAAATATGGATCCCACATCCATTCATCTATACCAACCCAGTCACCATCAAATTTTTTAATGAATACTCCCTGGTTGGTGTGCATGTAACAATGCTCACTGTTGCTTTCATAATAATTCCAGATGATGCAGGGATTGTTTTTTGAATCGATAAGGATCATAGGATTCTCTGCGTGAAAGTCTCCACTTATTTCTGCATTGCTGAAACTCCTTACCAAAGATTTGCTCACTGAGTTTGAAAGATATTCCTTCCCTTCACTGTTTATCCAAGTCTTCCCATTCCATGTAACATAATTTATTAAACGATACCTTGAAGATGAATTATCATCTGGATCATAACTGACCCAAACTATGTGTGGGATATTCTTTGAGTCCAATGCAAAAGAAGGGGTTACAGCCTTACACATTTTTTCGTTCTTACTCACGTTTCCATTGCCAGATTCGTAATCGAATTCTTCACCACTAACTGTTACCCATTTGTCATTATCCCATCTTGCATAAAATATTTCTGTGCTTGATGAATACTCATCACTAATATCTTCAGACCAAATCAGGTGTGGATTATTATTTGAATCAAGTTTCATTGATAAATTGCTATGATCTCTTTGAATCAAGTTTGAGCAATACTTTGTTGCACTGTACCACGGGTTTCCATCTAAGTTGACCCATTTAGTACCATTCCACCTGATGCATTTCTTTCGATAGCCATTATCAACGAATAAATAAGGATTGCCCTCCGAGCTTAAGGTTTGTGCGAGGATAGTGGATGCACCATAGGTTGACATCGGTGCAACATTATCAATATTCGGATTAAAATCTTCACCATCAATCGTTACCCATTTCATTGATCCTGCTTTTGGTTCATAGACATAATTGGTGATGGTGCCACCACAGGCTGTTAGCAGTGTATTCAATATAATCAATCCTAAAACTAGAAACGCCACAAACTTCATATTTTTGTTAGTCATTTGTTCCTCCTTGTATCCATTGTAACCAAGTCCCCGCTACGTGAAAACTATCAAACTGATCATTATTCTGCAACTATTCCTTTGATACACTGATGCTTATTATACTCCAGAAAAGTTATGCAGGGATTATTATCTGAATCTAATTCCATGCAAACTTCAAAAATATCACCATTTCTTGTAGCGTTTGCTGGATTAGGGAATAACTTCTCATCAAGCTCGCTACCATCCAAGCAAACAAGTTTTTCTCCGTTCCATCTGATATAGTAAGCATCGTTGATTATATTTAATAATTCGAGGGTTTCATCGTCATGCTTGAACACAAGGTTGTTCCATGCAAAATGAGGATAATTATTTGTATCAAGCTTAAATTCAACATTATTATGAAATCGTTTATATGAAAAAATATAGAATTCTGCTGGGATAAAATTATTATTATTGCTACTAATTCCTGACCAACTACCATCAAACCATCTGGTGTATGCAACTATCGTTGGTCTGCAATCATTGACTAAACAAACAAGATGTGGTTTGTTATTTGTGTCTAATTTTAGAGTTGGATTAATTATGTGTCTTCTGAAACTTGTTGCTTCAGCATTGTTAGGGAATACTTCTGGTGTATAAACACTGCCATCAGCACAAACCCACTGATTATTGCTTAAATAAACATAATAAATCTCAGATATGAAATCATTTACTATTCCTGCATCATCAT
>CBDUSO010000001.1:0-165857 GCA_965370295.1 uncultured bacterium | reverse complement strand
TTCAAAGAATTCACAACTTCAATCATATTCATAGAATTTGAACCCTTCACAAGAACCCAGTCATCTTTTTTCAGTTTTGTGTTCAGGGCGTTTATAAGTTCGTCAATATTTTCAAAATGGGTTGCAATCGGGCAACTTTCTGCGACATATTTTGAGAGTTCACCAAAGCAAAAAACACCGTCCAGTCTTAGTCTGGAAATATATTCACCCAACTCTCTGTGAATCTTGATTGTTTCATCACCCATCTGGAGCATGTCTGCAATTACTGCAAATCTTCTACCGGATTTTGCCTCCAGGGATTTCAGAGTTTCCTTCATGGATACAGGGTTTGCGTTGTAGGTTTCATCAATAATGTTTATACCTTTTGCTGTGGTTATTACGCGACCTCTGCCTTCGACTGGTTCAAATTTTCCAACCACTTCAACTGCTTTTTTTAAATCAATTCCGTACTCCAAAGAAACAGCGATTGCTGCAAGTGCATCATAAAGAAAATGAATCGTTGGAGTTTTTGGTTTGATGGAATAGGTTAGTTTTCCAGCAGAAATCACAAATGTGTCGCCGATTAATTCACCAGAAATATCCGCAGTTTTTTTGATGCCAAATGTTACAATCTTGCATCTGGTGAGATTTGCCATTTTCATGACCAACTCATCATCAGCATTCAAAATTGCGACTCCGCCAACAGGAAGTGCAGAGATGAGATGACCTTTAGCTTTAGCCACGCCTTCGACATTTCCAAGTCGTTCAAAATGGGTTTCACCGACATTTGTGACAACTGAAATTCTTGGTGTAAGGATTTGAAGAAGTCGAGGAATCTCGTCAAAATGAGAACCGGAGAGCTCCGCTACAAAAATTTCAGTTTCAGGTTTTAAGTATTTTAGAGAAATCGGAATTCCGATTGGGGTATTCTTATTTCCTTCGTTTTTCTCTACATTATATTTTGTGGATAAAATCTCGGCTGTGAGTTCTTTTGTTGTGGTTTTTCCAGCCGATCCTGTTATCCCAACAATGTCCAAATTGAATTTTTGGGTGTAATGGTGAGATATTTTTATGAGTGCTTGAGAAACAGAACCTGTGATAATCTCAGGAATAGAAACTCCAGTGGGATGTTCAGAGATAACTAATATTGCACCATTGTTTTCTGCAGACGAAGCGTAATCATGTCCATCGAACTTATCACCCTTGATGCAGAAAAAAACCTCACTAGCCTTTACGATTCGACTATCTACCGCAAATCCAGCAATCTGAGTATCAGGGAATGTTCCTTCAGAGCCAAGAATTTCTGCAATTTCTTTTATGGTCAGATTCATCAGTAGCCTCGTTTCTTCAAAACTTCCCTCGCAACGATTCTGTCGTCTCTTATCGATTTTCCCTTAACGATCATTCTCTCCTGGTCACCTCTGGCTAGAATCGCTATGCAATTGTTGTCGCCGGCATTTGAGATAGCATACTCGATTGCTTCACCTCTGTCTCGAATCTCAAGATGGTTAGCTCCAAGCTCCTCAAGAAAGCCAGCAAATTGGTCGACTGTGAAGTCGATGTCTTCTCCCTGTGGGAAACCGTATGTTGTGATTGTTAAATCTGCAAATTCTGAAACAACCCTTGCAATATTCTTCCTTGCCTGAATATCACCATCTCCAACGATGTAGATGATAACTGTCAGTTTTCCTTTGCAAAAATCTTTTAGGTGGGAGAGAACAAACTGAACAGAACTCTCGGTGTTTGCTTTGTCCACCACAATCGGGAACGGTTGCCCCTCATCAATCCAATTCCATCTTCCAGAAATTGGCTGGAAGTCTCGCAAGGTATCAATAAAATCTTCAATATTTAGTCCAAGACCAGTTATCGTTGCCAGTGCTGTTAAAATATTTATCGCATTTATTCGACCGGCAATTGGAACAAAAACCTCATACTCTTTTCCAAATGCTGAGATGATTGCTGTGGAATTCATGAGTCCGGGTTTGAAGCTCTTGATGAAAAAATCACCAGAATTATTTCCGAAGGTGATTATTTTCCGATTCCCAGCATGCAAACGAGCTTTTTCATAGAATTCATCATCAATGTTGAGAATCACTGTTCCGTTTTTTTTCACCAGGTCGATTGCCATCATCTTTGAGTCGATATATTTTTCATAACTGCCCGCAAGTTTGACGTGGTGGTTGTATGTGATGTTTGAAATTGCAACCACATCAAACTCAAAACCAATCAACCTTCCTCTGTCCAGTCCAAAATTTGATAACTCTAAAACAGCATACTGACTCCCGTTTTTTTTCATTATCTTAAAATAGTTATCGAGTGTCGTGACGGGTGGTGTGGTTGTGGGATTTGATTTGTCAGAAAGAATATTCCCACTTGGTAAAAAATGTCCGGCAGTCCCGATTAATCCAAGTTTGGAGTCAATACTTTTTAACATATGAGCAAGCAGATGTGTTATCGTTGTTTTTCCGTTTGTACCGGTTACTCCACACATTTTTAGATTTTTTGACGGGTATTCATAAAAGGCGTGGGAAAGATTTGCAAGTGCAATTTTAGTATCCGGAACAACCACCACTTTTTTGTTATCATTTTGTTCTTCAGAAACCACAGCTGGACATCCGTCTTCGAGTGCTTTGTCGATGTATTTGTGTCCATCGGTGCGATCTCCCCTAAGTGCGACAAAGAGCTTGCCGACTCCAGCTTTTCTGGAATCAAAAATTATTTCAGAAATCTCAACATCTGGAATCCCAGGTAGCTTTAGTCCGGCTGATGCAAATAATTCAGTTATTTTCATTTATTTCTTCTTTCGGCGACTCTGGGATGTGGAGTGCTGATAAAACCTTTGGTGCCAGGTTTTTAAAACAAGGAGCGGCAACTGATGACCCCCAGGCTCGAACTCCATTTTTATATTCTATTGGATCTTCGATTGTTATAAAAACCACAAGTTTTCTTTCTGCGGTCTGGTCGGAAGGAACAATTCCAACAAAACTGCAGTTGTACTTGTGGTTAAAATATTTTTTTCTGGTCTTGTCCCACATATGTGCAGTTCCTGTTTTTCCGGCAATATTGTAACCAGGTACCAATGGTTTCCCTTTCCCATATAGCTTTGCATTTGCCGTTAACAATTTCATCGTTCTTACTGAGGTTTCCTCAGAGACAACTCGTCTTGCAATGGTTGGCTCTCGGATTGTTGATTCGCCATTATTTGGATTGTATTCCTGGCGGATAATGAGTGGTTTCATCATGATGCCGTCGTTTGCAAGAGCTGAATATGCCATAACGAGTTGCAGGGGGGTTGCTGTCATCGATCTACCAAAAGACATTGCGGGTAAGTCGGTAGCCCATTTTGCCTTCTTAAAAGTTCCACTCTCGCCACCTAAACCTGACTCCGGGATTTGTCCAAACCCGAACGAAGATAGTCCCTTGAAGAACTTGTTTTTACCTAGCTTTTTGCCAACATCGATAAAACCAATATTGCAAGAATTATTTATAATTCCCAGGAGGTCTTGATCTCCGTGTGCCTTTAGAGGGCATTCGAAAACACTGTCGGCAATCTTTTTGTATCTTGAGCATTGGAATCTTGTTTCTTCATTGATTACATCCTCTTCAAGTGCGATTGCTGTTACTAATCCTTTGATCACAGAGCCGGGTTCGTAGCTGAAATGAATTGCTCTGTTTGTGTTCCTGATGGATGCCTCGGTGTTTGACCAGTTATTTAGATTAAATGTTGGATAACTTGCCATTGCAAGAATCTCTCCAGTTGCCACATCAGCAATTACACAACACCCACTCTTTGCCCCCCATTCCTCACAGGACCTTGCGAGTTCTTGTTCTGCCAGTAGTTGAACGATACTGTCAATTGAAAGATAGATGTCCATGCCGTCTACGGAGGGCTTGATGGTAATATCGTGGTTGCTTGAGCTTGTTGTGTTTCGGGAGCGAATTCGTTCACCTTCAGTGCCTGACAGAATACTGTTGAATGCACTTTCAATCCCAGAAAGACCCTGGTTGTCGATTCCAGTCCAACCAATCAAACTGGAACCCAAATTTTCTTCAGGATATGTTCGTTGGGATATGCCGTCAAACACAATCCCAGCCAGCCTGAATCTTCGAAGTTTTTCAACAATTGAGGCGTTTACTTTTCGAGATAACAGATGATATGCACTGTTTCCTTGGATTGCTCTGTGAACATAGTCAACATCAAGTTCAAGCAGTTGAGAGAGTATTCTGGCCATACCCTTCTCTGATTCAATATCACTTACTCGAACATCTTTGAGTGTGGCTGCTGCTAGAGTGGTTGCCTTTGTTATGGGTAACATGTTTTCATTGGGGATTTCTGTAAACCATCCCTTGTTTGTGATTCGCAAGGGTTCACATCCAATATCATATTTTAAAATATTCGTTGCGAGGGGATACCCGCGTCTATCAAAAATTTCACCTCTGGTTGGAATTATTGTTATGGGTGATGGCAATTCGGTGTTGTTGGCTTTTTTAATGAAGTTTTCTGCATCAATAAATTGAACCTTAAAGAGTTTTATCACGAGTAAAGAGAAAAGTATAAATATAACAAATAGAATGAGTCCAAGTCGTGAGAGATTTGGTTTGAAATTATTGGCCAATATTTTTTCTCCACTTCTTTGGGTCTGGGAGGTAGAATGATGATTCCCTACTCTGCATTCCAAGCAGTTCTTTTGCATTTTTAAATATATCTGTAAGAGATATTTGTTGCTCTTTTTCTTTGAGGCTGGATATTTTTTGTCGCAAAATTGTGATTTGGTTTCTCTTGTCCTGGTTTAGATTGTCTTGCTTCAAGACTCGTTGGGTTTGGATTGTGTAAAAAACTATGTATGTGATTGAAAAGAGAATAATCAACGTCCAGATAAAAGTTTTTGATATTTTTTTTCTAGCCATCAATTCTCCTTATGGCTCGAAGTTTTGCAGAGCGTGAAGGGGGATTTTCATGAATCTCATCTTCACTCGGTACGAGTGGTCTTTTTGTAAGGATTTCAAATTCCTCAGGATCAGTTTTTTTGAAGAGATGCTTTACGATCCTGTCCTCAAGAGAATGATAGGCAATCACAACAAGGGTTCCTCCGGGTAAAAGGATGTCCAGGCAGTTTGGAATTGCGGTTTCAAGGTGTTCAAGTTCCTGGTTCACAAATATTCGGAGTGCCTGAAATGTTCTGGTTGCAGGGTGGATACGTCCCTGTCTGCCGATTGATTTTTGGATTAAACCGGCGAGTTGTCCGGTTGTTTCAATCTTTCCTTTGTCGCGTTCCCAGATGATAGCTTTTGCAATTCGTCGAGATTTTCTCTCATCACCATACTTCCAGATGATGTCTGCAATCTCATGCTCTGGTAGCGAGTTTACGTAGTAACTTATTGGCAATCCTGTGGTTGTGTCCAGTCGCATATCAAGGGGTTGGTCACCCGAAAATGTTATTCCACGCTTCAGTCCCTTGATGTGTGCCATAGAGATTCCAAGGTCGAGAAGAATTCCATCAACTCCATGAATATTTTTGTTTTTCAGGACATCTTTCATCTCGCTGTAGTTGGCATGAATAAAAGTGGTTCTATCTTTAAATTCTGAAAGATTTTTTTTGGCAAGCTCCAACATCTCGGAATCAGCATCAAAACAAATAAGATTTGTATTTGAGGATTCGAGAAAAATCTTGGAGTGTCCGCCTTCGCCTGTTGTCCCATCCACAATAATGTTACACTTTGCAGGACAAATCAGCTCCATTACCTCGGAGGGCATTACTGGAGTGTGATAACGTTCCAGGTGGACTGTAAGCCGGGTTTTGTCTTGTGCTGTCATTTATCTATCGCGGTCTACCCGGGGAGCTAGACGAGCAATCCTTGACCTCCCCCTATTCGACCTTGCACCAGATGGGGTTTACCAAGCCGCCGTGTCGCCACGACGCTGGTGAGCTCTTACCTCACCATTTCAACCTTACCGTTTCTAACTTTGAGGGTCAGAACTTGGGCGGTGTGTTTTCTGTGGCACTTTCCCTAGGGTCACCCCCGCTGGGTTTTTGAAGTCCAGCATCCTGCTCTATGGTGCCCGGACTTTCCTCCCCTGGAAAATGAATTCTCCAAGAGCGACCGCACATCCACCTGGAACAGTTAGTATTCTAGCTATTTTTTTTGGATATGCAACCAATCAGTCGCTATGTATATTCTTTGTTATTTTATATTAAACAGTGGATATTAAGATATTTAACACTTTCATAAACGACATGCAGGGACAGTCCATGGCCTGTCCCTGCATTGAAGCAACGATTATTTCTTATCAAATCTATCTTACTTACTTAGCCTTCTCCATCATCCCCACCATCTTCGGGTGGTACTACGAGTATCATTTGTAAAGTGATTGAGCCATCCTCTTCTATAGTTGCAATTATAATTATATCAGGAGGATTAAAAAATGTGGAGGTACCCCATATTAGATCACCATTTTCTTTATTTGCTTGAAATGACCATATATAAGTAATGTTACCATCTTCATCAATTAGAATACCTGAAAAATTCCTGCAAACCGACCCACCGATCTCTAAGTTGTCAAGATTCCCAGCAAGACCTTCTCCCACTAAAGTAGAAGCAGGAACGCCTCTAAATGTTACTCCCGAGACACCTTCAGAATCACATGTATAGCCAGAATATTCATCGTCCCCTGTTTTCATAGCTATACTCAGAGGCATACCTGTATTGTTCTCAATAGTTGTATTGCCTTCATCGATCGAATCAAGTATTCTTCCCCAACTAGCGACTCTTTCATCACCTGTAGCTTCTGAGTATTCTGGATCACCGTTTGAGTCGACAGGCACATTCCCGTCCTCATCCGTGTTGTTCACATGTAAAACACCATCTTGGTCGACCCACGAGCTAACATTCCCATTTTCGTCGCGTGTTACAGCTTGGTGTCCTTCACCCTCTGGGTCATTGGGATCATATTCATCTCCTTCACCACCTTCGTCACCTTCACCATCACCGGGGGTTGGATCTGGATCACCATCACCTGGAAAAATGTTGCATGGGCTTATTTGGTTGTGTTCTCCGTTGGTTGTCATTGACCAGTTCAACAAATCATCGATTATCTGTGAAGTGTTACTCGTATCAAATAATGATGTTTGAGTTTGTGCAACTTCTTCATGAAGTTCCTGCCCAATGGAGTTCTGTTTTGCATCTACAATTGATGGTAAGCTTACAAAAGTAGCTAACACTAGTAACGCTACTAACCATGTACTCAGAAATATTCTTGTTTTCTTCATATATTACCTCCTACAGAGTTTATTTTTGACATATTCGTCAGACTCTGTAACACAATTGAAGGTAATAGCAAAAAAAAAACGTCAAGGCGTAAATAGTAAGAAACACATTAAATCAAGCAATGTCAATTTGTTATTCTATACTTTGCATAAAAAGCTGTAAAAATATTAGTAACGTAAGTTTCTGATTTACAAGTCCTTTAACGTAATTCATTTATTGCTGAGCTAAAATTACTATAAAAGTTTCTGATACCGCTTTGGTCAAAATATTTTGTACCATCAGGGTTGAGTAAAACAAGATAAGGATAACCCGTAACTCCATATTTTTTTGCAATAAAACTATTCTCATCAACAAGGTATGGCCAGGGTGCATCTTCAGTTTCTTTGTTCATCCTTGCAGTGGCAGTACTTTCCCCACAATTGATCGAAAGAACTGTAACTTCATTAATAAAATTTTTGTATAATCTTTTCAACTCAGGAGCCAGTTTATGACAATATGTACACCATGAAGCAGTGAAGTCAAGAAGGATAGGTTTGCCGGTATAATCATCGAGGCTGTGAATATTTCCTTCGGTGTCTGGGAGGGTAAAACCTTTTGCGTTCGGTGACAACTTTCCACCAAGATTACCGCTATTGGCAGTTCCTGCAGGTGGAAGTGTAACAACTATAATAATTGCGATTGTTACAGCGATTATTGAGGAGAGAAGAATGTAGAATGTTTTACTCTTTTGTTGCTTCTTTTCCTTCTCTTCTCTCTTCTTGTGCATTACCAGCTTTGCTTTTTTGCTTATGGTGTTCTTGCTCATTTTTTATTCTTGCTCCAGTTTTCTCAGGTTGACATCACCTGATACAGTTTTTATCACCATATCAGTTTTTCCACCACCTACTATGAAATTTCTGTTCTTTATGTCAATACCCTTTGAGTTGATGTCGCCACTGGTTGTTGCTATGCTTCCTCGAATAGAGTTTGAAGCTGCACTCGAAAAAGTAATATCGACATCTCCGGATACCGAAGAAATTGAAATATTTCCAGTCTCAGAGAAGAAGTCGTTGATTGTTATGTTACCAGAAACTGCTTTGATTTTGCTTGAAGTAGATTCTGAAATTTTTGAAATACGAACATCACCAGAGGCGGTGCTGATATTAATTCTGCCAGTTACAATATCAGTCCTGATATTTCCTGAGGCTGATTTTAGATTAATATTGCTACACTCTCCGATTATTATGTCACCAGATGTTGACTTAATATCCATGTTGTCACATCCGCTAACTTTTATTGTTCCAGATGTTGTTGTGAGTGTGCTGTTTGAAACAGAATGGCACGAAATAATCCCATTTGTTGAAATCGAATTATTTCCTGTGAGATTCCTTGCAAGGAACTGACCAGTTCCGGGATTGGATACATTTATATCACCATCCCAATCTCCATCAATGCTAAAATGCGTTATTTTTGATGAACAAATAATGTCTGTTATCGTGGGAACATACACGTCAATTGAAATATCATAATATTCACCAATATCTCCAGGCGACTCAACAACCATATTTCCGTTAGTATCAATATCAAGATTGATAGCTGGATTTATTTCCAACACTTTATTTGTTCTGATTGGAATATTGTAGACAATTTTTGTTTCTTTCTCTACCGGATGAAAACTCACACTAATTCTGTCTGCGTATCTATCTGAAACTTTGATTTCAACAGATTGAATATTTGAATATTTTTCCAGACTGATTGAATCTGCAAATGTTTGTTTCACTTCACCGAAATGATGATAAATCCCGTCTAAGGAAACGAAATAATCGCTGATACTTTGGATTGAAAATTCAATCGGTTCATCATGAATACCCATCACCTTTCGAGTGCCTGCACCACTTGCTCCGGGCACAGACGCAACCATGATAAGTATCAGCATGGCAGTTACAACAAGTGAACCAAGATAGGTAACTCCTTCATTTCTGAAGATAATGTTTAGACCGATGATAATAAATATTACAGGCCATAACTTCCAAAAAAATGGAAGGTATCCAAAATCGATTATTCCTAGATTTCCAAGCAAAATGTATACTCCGATAAGCATTATGTTCAAGCCAATTATTAGCTTGCCGATGTTAATACTACTCGTGTTATCTTGATCCATTTTTACCTACTTTCTTTTTGTTGAAAGGGCATACCGCTCCCACCTGAAATATTTGACACATTAGAATAGTTTTTGTTTCATTCACGAGGGAGTCGAATTGAAAAAACTGTTCCGAGATCGTCAGAAGAAAATGCAATCCTGCCACCATGGGCTTTTATAATTTCATCACAGATTGACAATCCAAGTCCGGTTCCCTCCGCTTTTGTTGTGAAGAATGGGGTAAAAATCATTGCGGCAGCATCCTCAGAAATTCCGCTTCCAGAGTCAACAACCTCAACAATTTGCCACATTCCCTCTGAGTGAGTTTTGACAAAGAGTTTTCCTCCATCCTTCATCGCATCCCTTGCGTTGATAATGAGATTTAATAATACTTGATAAACTCTCTTCTCGTCTATGTTTACCCAGATATTTGGCTTGAATTTTTTTGTAACTGAAATATTTGAATTCTTGAGGTTATCAAGTTCGTTTGACAAAACTTCGTTTACAATTTTTGACAGGTCAACTCTTGTCCGTTCGAGTGGTTTTTGTTTGACGGTTGAAAGGAGTTCGTTTATCAGGGACTCAAGTCTGACCACCTCTTTGTTTATTCGTCCTAAATATTTTTGTTCACTTGCACCTTTGACTTTTGAATCAAGCAACTGGACAAAACCTTTTATCGAAGTCAGCGGATTTCTGACTTCGTGAGCAATTCCGCTTGTGAACAGTCCAAGTCTGGCAAGTGATGCTGACCGCTCAGATTCGAGGGTGTTGATGACTGATTCAGTTACATCTGATATTGCAAGGATTGCTTCTTTTTTTTCACCGAGGTCAACTGGGATTGCTCGCATGTTATAGTATCTTTGTCCCTTGAACGCTTGAATCTTTACTGCACCACTGCTCCAGATTGAGCGAGAAATAATGACATCTTCAATATTTTCTTCGGCGATTCTTCCAATCTCACCAAGAGATTTTATATCCTGGTCGAGAATATCTTCACGATAAAGTCCAGTAATTTTTAGCATGGACGGGTTTACTTCAAGAATTTTCAGGTTTGAATCAAGCACCGCAATCCCTGTTCCAACCGCGTCCAGTACTCTTTCTGACCGGCTCTTTGATTGAAGCAGATCTAGTGCAAGTTTGTTTGCAGAGTCTGCGATTTCTCCAAGTTCTCCAGAGATTCTGGGAATTGGTTTGTGAAGGTCTTTTGCCAAATTTGAAATACCCGTTTTCACCTTAACAATTCCAGATGAGAGGTTCAGACCAAGAAGTAGTGCAAGCAAGCTTCCCGCTAGAATTGTCATCCAGACAGAGAGCCAGATTGAATTTTCAATATTGTCCAGGTCGTCATCGAGTTGTTTGTAGGATTGGGAAGCGTAGGCAAGGACAAGTGGAGGTTTCCAGTCAGAACTACCAAGGAGGTTGTCAGTGAATGCTTCAGGATTTTCTGGATAGATGAGCTTCAGTTTTATCTGTCGGGGATACCAGCTTGTTTCAAAGCTGTCAACATGACTGATTAGATTATGCGGTCGCACATTTTCGTCACCGATACTCATAAAACCAATCGAAGATGAATCATAAGAGGATACAATTTTTTTTGCAATATCCGTAGATGTACCCTCCCATCTACCATCGATATGATTGTTGACCTCTTTCAAACCTGGAGTTTCATCATCAAGTTTGGGCATGTTGGATACGATACTTTCAATCTTTGAAATAAAACTTTCAGGAAGTTGAGATGTGATGTATTCCAGCTTCTCGCTTCGTTCAGAGAGAAGTGTTGTTCTAGCTTGGTTTGATGCAACAAATCTGAACACGAATGCACCAATAAAAATAAACAGAATCAGGAATAGAACAATCTGAATTCTGATCGAACTTAAATAAAACAGAAGGCGTTTTATTCAACCACCTCCAGGAGTTCAAGCCATTCATTGCCAACGTTTCGATTCCCGCCGGCAACTGTGCTGAGTGGAACTTCAACGATTTCATTTCTCTGCATTGCTGCCATCACGCCACTTTTTCCTTCAGTCAACCATTTCATTGCGGTAATGCCGGACCTGAGTCCAAGAATCCTGTCGAATAGGGTTGGTGGTCCTCCTCGTTCGATATGACCAAGTTTAGCGGAACGTGTTACGAGTCCAGTTTTTTTAGAGATCATTTCTGCAACCTGGATGCCAACATCTTTTTTGGAGAGGTTTTCATGACCAAATTCGTCCACTTCGATGTCAGTAGTTTTTGCTAGCTTCACACCCTCTGAAACAACAACGATTGCATATTTTTTTCTTTTGTGTGCATCCTCTACTTTTGAAATTAAATCTTTCCAGCTCCAGTTTCTCTCAGGAATAAGGGTGTAATCAGCGTATCCACCAAGCCCCGCGTAGAGTCCGACCCAGCCGGCATGACGACCCATGACCTCAAGCACCATCACTCGTCTGTGAGATTTGGCTGTGTCACGAAGTCTCATCACTGCATCGATTGCAACCGTTGCTGCTGAGTCAAATCCAAATGTGAAATCAGTTCCTAAGAGGTCGTTGTCCATTGTTTTTGGGATTCCAATAATTGGCAGTCCCATCTCGCAGAGTTTGGCAGAAACTCCAAGGGTGTCATCACCACCTGCGGTTAGGAGTCCATCAATCTTGAGCTTGTTGAATGTATCCTTAACTTTTGCAGGGCCACCCTCTCGCTTGAAGGGGTTGGTTCTTGAGGTTCCAAGGATTGTTCCACCCTGACCCATGATGTCCGCAATCTCTTTTTGGGTGAGTTCGATGAATTCTTCCTCAATCATTCCCCTCCAGCCCTCAAGTATACCAAGAACTCTTGCCCCGGATTTCAGAGCAAAGAGAGTTGCACCACAGATTGCAGGATTGAGTCCGGGGCAATCTCCCCCTCCGGTTAGAATCGCATAGGTTTTCATCTGTCCTCCTTTAGAAGCTGGAATCCTGTTTCAGCTCAACCTGGTATGTTCCGACTATATCTCGAATTTTTCCTAAAACTTCTGATGAGCTGTTTATTTTTATGGGGACTTTCGTTTCAAGAAGTACCTTTTTTCCAGATTTTGACAGGGTGATTTCAACCGGTGAATCACCTTTGTTTGAATCGATAATCGTCTTTAAATCAGAAAGAAGATGGCCTTGCATCTCCATTTTGATGGAGATGCAAACAATCGGTGGTTTGCTGGATTTTTCAATCTGAAGCTCTTCGGCAGTGATTCTTCTGATGACTGAACTTGCAATTATTTTTGGTGTGCCCTCTTGTTTTTCAAGTCTTCCCTCCAGAACGATTATGTTTTCACCGTCAAGATATTTTTCGATTGGGTCGTAGGCTTTTCCAAACGCAATCACAGGGCAAGAACCTGTCAAATCTTCCAGTGTAAACCTTGCAATCATCGAACCTTTTTTTGATTTTTTTCTCTTTGCGTTTGTGATGATACCGATGATTCGAACGTTTGTATCTTCCTCTACCTCTGCCAGGTCAAGGATGTCGGTGTGTCGTTCTCTTTTAATGATGGATTCATATGGTCTCAAGGGGTGGTCTGACATGTAAAAACCAAGAATCTCTTTTTCCATCTCAAGAATTTCTTCTTTGGATGTTTTGGTTGGCTCTTGAGATTGGAAACCTGCAAAGAGTCCTGGACCCTCGGAAACATTTCCCATATTTTCGAGAAGAATACTTCTATCATCGTCGAGTGTGTCAAAAGCTCCTGCTTTTATCAAGCTTTCTGTGACCTTTTTGTTCACAGTTGTGTTTGAAAATTGGTGTTGATAATCACTGAAATCTTTGAAACCACCACATTTTTCTCTGGCTTCAAGTACAACAGAAACAGCTGTTGAGCCAACATTTTTTAAAGCTCCGAGACCAAATCGAATTGACTCTCCTTCGATTGTGAATTCAACTTGGGATTCGTTGATGTCGGGCGGGAGAACTTCAATTCCTGCTCTTTTGCACTCACGGTACATATGGCTTATCCTGTCTTCGTTACCAAGCTGTGATGTGAAAATCGAGGTGAAAAATTCAAGTTTGTAGTGGGTTTTCAGGTATGCAGTTTGGTAGGCAATGAGTCCATAACAGCTGGCGTGGGCTCGGTTGAAACCATATCCTGCAAACGGTTCTATGAATTTGAAAACTTCCTCTGCAATCGATTTTGATTTTCCCATTTCAACCGCTTTTTTTATGAAATTCTTTTTTTGCTCCGCCAGTAATTCAGGGATTTTTTTGCCAACCGCTTTTCTGAGCAAATCAGCTTGACCAAGAGAGAACCCAGCGAAGTCTCTTGCGATCTGAAGAATCTGTTCCTGATAAACCGCAACGCCATATGTTCCCTCAAGAATTGGTTTCAGGCTTGGGTCGAGGTATGTCGGTGTTGTGATTCCCTGTTTTCCGCTGATGAATTTGGGAATCCACTCCATCGGTCCTGGTCTAAAGAGTGCAACCATGGCGATAATGTCTGAGAGAACCGTTGGTTTTAGCTCTCTAAGGTATCTTCGCATTCCCGAAGATTCCAACTGGAAGACACCGGTGGTGTCTGCTTCCTGGAGTGTTTTATATGTCTCTTCATCATCAAGTGGAAGATTGTCAATATCTATTTTTTCACCACGATTTGATTCGATGATTCGACATGCTCTATCGATTACTGAGAGGGTTCGAAGTCCAAGGAAATCGACTTTTAATATTCCCAACTCCTCGATAGCATTTTTTTCATATTGGGTTACACGTTTTCCTTCTTTATCAAGCTGGACTGGAACGTAACAGGATAAGGGTTTGTCAGCCATCACGACACCTGCGGCGTGTGTTGAGAAATTCCTGACGATTCCCTGGAGCCTTCTTGCGGTTTTGAAGAGTTGTTTGTGGGTTTCTAGCCCGGCAAGTTCTGCAAGCATGGGAACGGTTTCGATTGCTTCATCCAGGTCTGAACCGAAGGGAACAGCCTTTGCGATTTTGTCCATCTCAGCATAGCTGAAATCGAGTGCTCGTCCAACGTCTCGAAGTACTGCTCTTGCCTCCATTCGACCAAATGTTGCAACCTGAGCAACCGTGTCCTCGCCGTATTTTTTTGTGACATACTGGATAACTTCGTCTCGCCTTGTGTCGTCAAAATCAATATCGAAGTCAGGTGGTGAAACTCGTTCAGGATTCAGGAAGCGTTCAAAAAAGAGTCCGTACTCAAGAGGGTTCAAGTCGGTGATATTCAAACAGTATGAAACAAGAGACGCTGCCCCTGAGCCTCTGCCTGGACCAACCGGGATATTCTGCTCCCTGGCATATTTTATGAAATCCCAGACAACGAGGAAATAATCGATGAAACCGGTTTGTTCGATAATTTCCATTTCATATTTAATTCGGTCAACGACCTCGTGGGTTATCTCACCTTTGAAGCGTTTTCTTGCACCCTCCTGGACTAAATCCTCCAGGTATTGCTTGTGAACTGCGGGGTCATTTGATTCAATGTCTTTAAATCTTGGAGGATGAGGGACACCCAGCTCAATTTCAACGTTGCATCTTTCAGCGATTTCAAGGGTGTTTGTGATTGCCTCAGGTATCCAGTCAAACAGTTTTGCCATTTGCTCTGAAGTTTTCAGGTAAAATTCTTTGCCCGTGAAACGCATTCGGTTGGGGTCATCTTTTTTTGAGAGTGTTTGGATACACAGCAGGGTATCGTGGGAGTCGGCATCCTCTGCATCAAGATAGTGAGCGTCTTGAGCGGCAATGACCGGGATATTATATTTTTTTGAAAGCTCAACAAGTTTTGGGTTTACCAGGATTTCTTGTTTGATCCCATGATCTTGAAGCTCGATCCAGAGTCTCCCTGGGAAGATGTCCATGTAGGTTTGGAGTGCTTTTTCCGCACCTTTATCATCACCGTTTATGAGTTTTCGTGAAACCTCACCTGAGATACAGGCGGTGGTTGCCAACAATCCGTCAGAATATTTTGCTAAAGTTTCGTAGTCCAGTCTGGGTTTGTAGTAAAATCCCCGTGTGTGAGACTCAGAAACCAGGTGCATGAGATTCTCGTAACCGGTGTTGTTCTCGGCAAGTAAAATCATGTGGTAGTTGGAACCGGTGCCTGGTTGACGTTTTTCCATTCCCTCGGGGGCAATATAAACTTCAACACCCATGATTGGTTTTACGTCATATTTCCTGCATGCCTTGTAGAAATCAATCGCTCCATACATCACACCGTGGTCGGTGAGAGCGATTGCAGGCATACCAAGTTTATGAGCCTTGCTGGCCATCTCGTATACCTTGATGGCTCCATCAAGGATGGAATATTCAGAATGGTTGTGTAGATGTACAAACATCTAAATGATTATATGCCAAATTCTCTTTGAATACGATTAGCAGTTTCTTTAACAATTCTTGAACAGTTTTCTTTTGAAGGGGATTCTGCCATCACACGAATTTTTGGTTCTGTGCCAGAAGGTCTGATTAGCACACGACCATTTTCGTTGAACTGTTCGGTTCCCCATCTGGTCAATTCCTCAATAATTCCAGAATCAAGAACCGCTTGTTTATTTTTAACCTGAATATTTATTAATTCCTGCGGATATGTTGGGATTTCCCCAGCAAGTGTTGAGAGGTCTGAATTAAGAACTTCCATAGCCTCCAGCAGAGAGAGTGCAGAAATCAAGCCATCACCAGTGGTCGCTCGGTCTTTTAAGATGACATGTCCGGATTGCTCTCCACCAATATTTGAACCGGTTTCATTCATCATTTTCCAGACGTATCTGTCACCAACCTGTGAACGTTTCATGGATATTCCATATTTTTTTAGATAATCTTCAAGTCCACCGTTACTCATCACAGTTGAGATGAGAAGGTTGTTCGGGAGTCGATTTTGAACTTGTAACGAACGAGAAATAATCCCCATGATTTTATCACCGTCAACGATTGTTCCGTTTCCATCACAGGCGATACATCTGTCACCATCACCATCGAACGAAAAACCAGCGATAATGTTTGAGTTTTCTTTTGTGAGTTTCGAGATTAGTTCTGGATATGTTGCACCACAATTGACGTTGATTCTGTCTCCGTCTGCTGTGGTGCCGTACTCAATAATTTCTGCACCGAGTGAGCGAAAAATCTTTGGAGCGATTTTATAAGTGGCTCCAAATGCACAATCGATAACGATCTTTTTTCCTGTCAAGTCAAGATTGAACAATCGAGTGACTTCGTTGAGATATTCATTCTGAAGAGATTCGTCATACTGACAGGAGTTATTCGAAGATGATAAATCAAACCCGTCAACACGAGATTCGATTGCATCCTCTTGTTCATCGGTGAGTTTTTGACCGGTATTTGAGAAGAATTTTATCCCGTTGTATTCTGCTGGATTGTGGGAGGCAGAGATGACAGCACCAAAGGAGTTTCTGGTTTTACAAAGGTGTGCAATTCCAGGAGTTGGGATGATTCCAACTGACGAAACATTCCAACCCTCTGCCATGAATCCTTTACAGATTGCCTCTTCAATTTGGGGTCCAGAATTTCTGGTATCTCGACCAATCAAAAGAGTCGAGTTCTCACTTGAAAACTCGACTGCTGTTGCTCTTGATACTTTTTCAACCAATTCGAGAGAGAGTTCGGTAAAGGCGACACCTCTGATGCCGTCTGTTCCAAAGAGTCTACCCATTAATTGAGTTTGGACTTTGCAAGATTGACGATTGCGGTGAATGCGTTTGGATCTTCGATTGCAAGTCTTGAGAGAATTTTTCTGTCGGTTTCAAATTCTGCAATCTTGAGACCGTTGATGAAACGGGAATATGCGATTCCATTTTCACGACATGCGGCGTTGATACGGGTTATCCAGATTCTTCTGAAGTCTCTCTTTTTTGTGCGTCTGTGGATGAAAGAAGAACGTTCGGCATGCATGACTGCTTCATTGGCAACTTTATATCTTCTGTGAGCGGCGCCAAAGAAACCCTTTGCACGCTTCAGTACTTTTTTATGCCTCTTTTTTGCAGTGACTCCTGTTTTTATCCTCATGGTTACATCCCTCTCACGGTTTTATTGATTCGTCTACCTTTGACACCATTTGGAAGAAGTTTTTTTGTCATCTTCAAAATTGCATCGTTTGTCGTTTTTGCACACATTTTGAATTTAAGGGTGTTCGCTGATTTTTTTCTTCTAATGTGAGAGGCACCGGCACTCTGGTTGATGAGTTTTCCAGAGCCTGTGAGCCTGAACCTTTTTTTCGCAGAACTCTTTGTTTTTGCTTTTAGTTTCTTAGCCATTCTATGTTATCTCCTTCTTTTTGTGAGGTGCAATCACCATGTGCATTCGTCTGCCGTCCATCCTGGGCTGATGTTCCACATACCCAAGATTTTCCACCTCTTCAACGATCTCCTGGAGCATGTCAAAACCACGTTGTCTGTGGATCATTTCTCTGCCTCTAAAACGAATGACAATCTTTGCTTTGTTGCCACCCAAGAGAAACCTTTTGACATGTCCCATCTTTGTTTTGAAATCACCAATATCAACTGAAAGCCTGAACTGCATCTCTTTGATGTCTGCATGGACTTGTTTTCTTCGATTTTCTTTGGCTTTTTTTTCCAGTTCATATCGATATTTGCCATAGTCCAAAATCTTGCATACAGGGGGGCTACTGTTTGGTGAAATTTCAACCAGATCAAGCCCTGCCAGTGTTGCTCTTTCGATGGCATCGTACACACTGACTACACCAATCTGATTTGCCTTTTCATCAATAAGTCTAACGTTTGGTACTCGTATTTCTTTATTGATACGAAGTAGGTTACGTTTTTGGGGTCTTCTGTTATCGAATCTTCTGATTGCTATTGTATTATCCTCCAAGCCACAATTTCTGTGATATAAAAAGCCATCTTTCAGACTATGCGTACCGCGTCTCATCAAGACCTGAGGATTATAAGACCGCCAGGTGGGTAGTTTTTTTACCACCACTTGCCAGCAATTGTCGACTCAATCATAACAAAAGTCAAGAAAACGAAGCGATATAATCGTATTTGAAAACCGTAGTGCTAAAATTCTCAAAAGTTTACTACATGCTTTACAGGAGAGAATGATGAAAAGATTTGATAAATATGATGAAGAAGCCCTGAGGCTCCACAAGGAATATGCTGGAAAAATTGAGGTAAGTGTCAAAGCTGAGCTCAGAAACAAACATGCTTTATCTGTCTGGTATACGCCTGGTGTTGCACATCCTTGCAGAATAATCAGAAAAAATCCGGAGACTGTTTATGATTACACTATCAAGGGAAATTCACTCGCAGTAATCACCGATGGAAGCAGGGTTCTCGGTCTTGGAAATATTGGACCAGAGGCTTCAATACCTGTCATGGAAGGAAAAGCAGCATTGTTTGTTGAATTTGGCGGGATTGATGCGTTCCCGATTCCACTGAAAATAAAAACAGTTTCAGAGTTTGTTTCAGCAGTCAAGGCAATTGAACCAATGTTTGGTGCAATAAATCTTGAGGATATTTCTGTCCCCAGATGCTTTGAGGTTGAAGAAGCACTCATAAGGGAACTTGATATTCCAGTATTCCATGATGACCAACATGGTACAGCAGTGGTTGTTTTAGCTGGACTAATAAATGCCATGAAGTTGATGAACAGAAAAAAAGAGGATCAGAAAATTGTAATCTCTGGAGCGGGAGCTTCGGGTTCTGCGATTGCGAAGTTGCTCATTTCTGCAAACTTTGGCGATGTAATTCTCTGCGATCGTGCAGGTGCCGTTTACCAGGGAAGACTAAACCACATGTTGCCCTACAAGGAAGAACTCGCAAAGATTTCAAACAAAGAAGGAAACAAGGGAAGTTTGAAGGATTGCATGAAGGGTGCAAATATTTTCATTGGAGTTGCCTGCCCTGGGTTGATTGATGGAAGCGACATTGCAAACATGGCAAAAGATCCAATTGTGTTTCCTCTCTCAAATCCTGACCCAGATATTGACCCAGACATTGCAAAGAAAAATGGAGCAGTAATCGTTGGAACCGGTCGTTCAGATTTACCAAACCAGATAAATAATCTCTGTGCGTTCCCTGGAATCATGCGTGGAGCCTTAGATTCACGAGCAAGAAAAGTCAACGAAGAGATGAAAGTGGCAGCAGCGTTGGCGATTGCAAATCTTCTCCCTGAGAATGAAATGAATCCAGAAAATATCATCGTTGAACCGTTCCGGAAGGGTGTCGCACAGGCGGTTGGTAAAGCAGTCGTAGACGCAGCATTCAAAACTGGAGTTGCAAGAACCAAGCTCACAAAAGAAGAAGTTTACGAATTAATCGACAGCAGGCTCAAAGGAAAGTGAGCTGTTTTGAAATAACTGCCAGGTCAGGAACTGCCCGTGCAGGAATACTAAAAACTTTTCATGGAGAGATAAAAACTCCCGCATTCATGCCGGTTGGAACTCAGGCAACTGTCAAAGCTCTTCGACCGGAAACGGTTTCTGAAATCGGTTATCGTTTGATTCTGGCAAACACTTATCACATGATGCTTCAACCTGGTGAAGATGTTGTATATTCTGCCGGTGGACTTCATAAATTTATGAACTGGAATCATGCGATTTTGACTGATTCTGGTGGATTCCAGGTGATGAGCCAGGCGGGACTCAGAAAAGTTACAGATGAAGGTGTGGAATTCAAATCTTATCTTGATGGTTCAAAGCATTTTCTCACACCCGAAAGAGCTGTTCTAATTCAAGAGAAACTTGGCTCGGATATTGCCATGGTGCTGGATGTTTGCACCCCGTATGACATAAATTTGAAAGATTCCAGAAAGTCGATGGAGATTACCCATCTTTGGGCAGAGCGAAGTTTGAGAGCCAGGAAACTTGACAATCAACTTCTGTTTGGAATTGTTCAGGGCGGATTTGATCTTGAGGACAGAAAGATTTCTGCAGATGTCATCTCCGGAATGGACTTTGACGGAGTTGCGATTGGTTCTCTCTCTGTTGGTGAGCCGATTGAAGTTGCAGGAGATATTTTGTCGGTCGTTGCCCCGCTTCTCCCTGACGAAAAACCTCATTATCTGATGGGTGTGGGGGATACAAAGGGAATTCTTCAAGCGATTGCAAATGGAATCGATATGTTCGATTGTGTGTTGCCAACTCGACTTGGAAGAAATCGTGCGGTGATGACAAAGCAAGGAACCATCAATATTTCAAGAGCAAAATATGCTGAGGATTTTTCACCAATTGAGGATGATTGTGATTGCTACACCTGTAAAAATTATTCCAGAGCATACCTCAGACACCTTTTCAAAGCACATGAGATGCTGGCTGCCACTCTTGCCAGTATCCACAATCTTTCATATTTGAAGAAACTGGTTGACAGAGCAAGAGATGCGATCGTTGAGAATAGATTTGAAAAATTCAGAGAAAACTGGGGGAAAGGTGAATAGGTTATGATCAAACTTGAAACGATAAAAGTCGATCCGTTTATAATTCAGCTTCTCAAAGAATCCGATAAAACTACAAAGGCAATCGGATACACCGAGCATGGATTGGTTCATGCAGATACAGTTTCAAAAATGGCTCTGGAACTCTGTAACAGTTTTGGTTTTGAAGAACAGGATACAGAGATCGCCATAGTTTCAGCATTTCTGCATGACATTGGGAATCTTGCAGGACGAGAAAATCATGGTCAAATCGGGGCATCGATTGTAACGCCAATTTTGTTGAGACACGATGTAGAACCCAGAGAACTTCCATTGATTCTTTCTGCGATTGCAAACCATGATGACATTGAACCCGTGATTTCAACAAAAATCTCAGCGATTGTTCTGCTTGCTGATAAATCAGATGTCAGGCGTTCAAGGGTGCGTGAAACTTCTTCAAATATTGAAAATTTGAAAAAGGATATTCATGATCGTGTAAATTATGCTGTGCTTGACCGAATACTAAAAGTGGAAAACGGTGATGTAGTCCTCAACTTGAAGTTGGACTCTCAGTTTGCAAGTTCTGCTGACTATCTGGACATATTCGCTAAGAGAACAAGTGTCATGAGGAGAGCCGCAAGGTTTCTTGGACACAACTTCCACCTTTTAATAGATGGAATTCAGATTTACTGACTTCACAAAACCAAGTTTTTTATTATACTTCACAACATGAAAATGGAGGAGTTCAGATGGTAATAACTATAGACAATAAAAAGATTGAGATTGAAAACGGTTCAAACATCTTTCAGATTTTGAAAGAGGCTGAGATTCCAACTAGCAAAGTGTTGGTTGCAAAGGTGAATGAAACACTTGTCGATCTTGGAACAACGGTTTCAAAGGATTGCACAATCAAGCCAATTTATCATGAGGATGAAGAGGGTAGACAGGTGTTCCTTCATTCCTCAGCCCATGTTCTGGCGTATGCTGTTTTAAGATTATTTCCAGGAACAAAATTTGCAATCGGACCTGCAATCAAAGATGGATTCTACTATGATTTTGAACTCTCCGAGAGGCTGACTGAAGAAGACCTTCCAAGGATTGAAAAAGAGATGAAAAAAATTGTGAAGGAGAGAGTCCGATTTGAACGAGAGAACATTGACAAACAATCTGCCATAAAACTCTTTGAAGAAAAAAATGATCGGTTCAAGGTAGAACTTCTGAACGAATTAGAGGATGAAACAATTTCAATCTATCGACTTGGTGATTTTGTGGATTTATGCCGTGGTCCTCATGTGCCAAACACCGGAGTTCTAAAACAGTTTAAACTCACAAGCATCGCTGGTGCATACTGGCGTGGTGATGAAAAACGTGAGATGTTGACTCGTGTTTACGGCACAAGCTATCCAACGGCTGACGGTCTTGAAGAACACATCAAAAAACTCGAAGAGATTGCCAAACGAGACCATAGAATCCTTGGGAAGGAACTGGAGCTGTTCGCGATTGATGAATCTGTCGGCGGCGGCTTAACGGTTTGGTTGCCAAATGGCTCGATGCTTCGTTCAATCGTTGAGGATTATTGGAGAGAGCAACACAGGAAAAATGGATATTCGGTAATCTATACCCCGCACATTGGAAAATCACAACTTTGGCAAACATCCGGTCATTTGGACTTTTACAAAGATGGCATGTATCCATCGATGGAGCTTGAGACTGTGGATTATTATGTTCGTCCGATGACCTGTCCATTTCACATGGTTGCATACAAAAATAAAAAAAGGAGTTACAGAGAACTTCCCTACAGAACGGCAGAACTTGGCACTGTGTATCGTTTTGAACGCTCGGGCACTCTTCACGGACTTTTGAGGGTTCGTGGTTTCACGATTGATGATGCCCATATTTTCTGCACACCAGATCAGCTTGAAGACGAAGTCAAAGGTGTTGTCAGATTTGCAATCAAACTTCTCGAAACATTTGGTTTCAAAGAATACAAAGTATACCTTTCTACAAGACCAGAAGAAAAATTTGTCGGTGAGATAGAGCAGTGGGATAAAGCCGAATCAGTTTTGAAAATTGCACTTGAAGCCATGAACCTTGAATATAGTGTGGACGAGGGTGGCGGAGCATTCTACGGTCCAAAAATTGACATCAAAATAATTGATGCACTTGGAAGACCCTGGCAGACAACCACCTGCCAGTTTGATTTCAACCTGCCCGAACGTTTTGACTTGAGTTATATTGGTGAGGATGGGGCAGAGCATCGACCATACATCGTTCATCGAGCATTGCTGGGTTCCCTTGAGAGATTCATTGGTTGTTTGATTGAGCATTATGCAGGAGCCTTCCCGCTTTGGCTTGCACCAAGACAGGCAGTGATTATTCCGATAACCGACGATGTGACAGATTATGGAAAAAAAGTTGAATCAACTCTTCTGGAAGCTGGAATCAGAGTTGAGCTTGATACCGGCTCAGACAGAATGCAGGCAAAGATAAGAAAAGCAGAACTTGCCAAAATTCCTTATGTTCTCGTGATTGGTAGAAGAGAAGCTGAAGAGGGAAAAGTTGCAGTCAGAAGACACGGACAGGGTGATAAAGGTGCGATGCTACTCGAAGAGCTTGCCGAAAAGTTGAAGCTGGAGGTTCGTGAAAAAGCGGATTAATCCAATACTCGCTTGGTTTGTTCTCGGACTTCTTTCAACGGCATTGACGGCGTTGATTGCATGGTTGATAACCGTTTTTTCAATCATTCCCTTCTCTGAAATTATTGTAATTCTGTTTGCAATCCTGGGATTTCTTCCGGGATTGTTTGCGATGTTTGGTTTCAGAGTTCTTGGACTTGCCGGACTTGCTGGAATTCTTATTGGAATTTTGTGGGGATTTATCCATGCAATTATTTTTGGGTCGTTGTGGCAGTATGTTTTTGTGTTGGATTTTCTCAGAGTGTATTCAATTGCGATGATTGTCGGGTGCATCGGGCAACTGATTGTTATCTACTCGTCACCTAGAAAATCAAAACGAAAAGAGTGTAAGAATGATGACTCTGGACCATTCTCAGATGGTGCAAATGATTCGAGAGATTATGAAGCCTGGTGATATTGTAATTCTCAACCATTTATCAAAAATAGAATTTCAAAAAATTGTTTCATTGCAAATTGATGAACTTGGGAAGAAACTATCAGCAAGAAAAATAACCATTACAATGGCGAATTCGATGAACGAAAGAGAATTCACAATTGAGAGTGGAGGACAGTAGACATGGCATTTATTGATGGTAAAGGCAGACTGTTTGGAAAACTGAACATCATTGATTTACTTGTGATTGTGGTTCTTTTGTTTGGTTTGTATTGGGTGGGGAATAAGGTTTATTCGAGGTTCTTTGGGGCTGATGAGTTTGTGGACAGCTACCGAATTGTTCTTCGAGCAGAAAACGTTCACCCCGAAATGGCAGACTCCATAAAAGCCGGCTACAAACTTATTGAGCGTTCTGGAAAAATCATTGGAAATGTAGACTCAGCTCCAGTTTTGAAAGATGCCATAGTTTATGTCAGAACCCCCCAGGGAACCATTGAAGGGTCAACTGCAGTAATCGTTATTGAGGACAGTGTTCAGCCAAAATTAAAAGACATGGACATTGAACTCATTGTGAATACTTCACTTGGTGCAAGGTTGAAATATAACACTCAAAATGTGCTGGTTGGCTCCAGGATAGAGTATGATTTTGTGCAGGAGGGAAGCATGTTGGGTGCCCATCTGAGATGTCTCTGTGTGTCCATGGTGAAACTGGAGAACTAACATGAATACAAGGAAGTTGATTCAAGACATCGGGATTGTCTCAATTGTTTTGGCTGGTGCAAGGATATTGGGATTTGTTCGAGAAATTCTGATTGTACCACGTTTTGGACTGAAGCATGCCCTTGATGCCTGGAACATTGCATCTTCTGTTCCAATGATTCTGACCACACTTCTAACCACAGGAATTCTTTCAATTGTCTTCATTCCAATTTTTACAAAATATGTAATCAATCAGGATTATAAAGCATTAAATAGATTGATTGGAGTTCTTCTCACAATCATCACAATTGGTTTTTCAGTTGTTGTCGTGTTGGGAATAATCTTTGCAAAACCCATCATCCTTCTCCAGACCAGACCCAGCACCTCTCCAGAAACGATTGCGATTGCAATTCGTTTATTCAAAATAATGATGCCAACCTTCTTGCTTATGGCGTGGTCAGGTTTGCTGACTGCAATTCATCATTCTTTCCAACGATTTGTTCTTCCAGCATTCGGAGCACTTCTTGTGAATGTTTCTGTTGTGACTTTCTTCCTCCTTTTCACCGATTTTATTGGGGTTGATGCCCTTGCTTACGGATTCCTGGTGGGTTCTTTTTTCCAATTATTAATTCAGTTACCTGGAGTGTTTGGAAAAAATCTCAAACTGAATATCAACTTTGAGATGAGACATCCTGCTTTGATTGGAATTGGGGCTTTGATTATTCCTGTTCTTCTTGGGTCAGGCATTCAACAGATCAAGATTTTCTTTGAAAAATACCTGGCAAGCGGACTGGCAATGGGTGCGGTGTCTGCGTATAACACTGCCTGGAAGGTCGGGCAACTTCCGCTTTCAATCTTTGTGATGACTGTATCGATGATAATTTTCCCACTATTTGCTGAGTCTGTTGCCAAGAATAAACCAGATGCTCTAAAACATAATATCCTGTGGGGTTTGAGATTGATTTCATTCATCATAATCCCTGCAGCAATCGGGATACTCGTTCTTGCTGAGCCAATTTCAGTCACACTTTTTCAAAGAGGAGCTGTCAATTTTGAATCAGCAATCAGGATTGCGGGGCCTCTTGCAATCTTCTCAATCGGACTTCTCCCCTGGTCATACACAGCAGTTCTGTTGAAAGTATTCTATTCAATGGGTGACACAAAAACACCCGTCTGGATTGCCTGTATCACCGTCCCGTTTTTGATTGGTATTGAGTTATTCCTGGTTAGATGGGGTATTATTGGAATCGCTGTAGGTTCAGTAATTGCGGCATTCCTGAGCATGTTGCTCCAGGTTATCATGGTCAGAAAAAAGATAGGGAACTTTGGATTGTCCTCGCTCCTGGCTTCGGTTATTAAGGCAACGGTTGCCGCTGGATTCATGGGAGTTGTGGCATGGGTTATCTCACAAAAAATAAGCTATAAAATTCTTGATATGAGTACTAACACAGGAAGAATTTTATCGCTCTCGTTTGCAATTATTGCAGGAATTGTTGTCTATATGGTTGTTATGTATCTGATAAATGGTCGAGAGGTCAGAGAGGTGTTTGCAAACTTTAGAAGGAAAAAAACCACGGCATGACAGGCAACCACAAAGTGAAAAAGAGAAAACGAAAGTCATTAGTTCCTCTTATCGTGATCTCCTTGATTATTGTTGTATTTGCCTCCGCATTGTTTGCTGTTGATTATTCTTGGAAAATACTTTCTGCAACAAGAATCACAGAATATGTGAGTAGATCTGAACCATTCAACATCAACAAACGAATGAATATTCTTTTGTTGGCGGTTGATGCCCCAACCCTTCAAGAATCATCCAGGGCTGATACCATCAAGGTTGTGTCGCTTGATCCAAAAAAATATACAATGAATATGATGACAATCCCAAGGGATTCACACGTTGCTCCCGCTGGTTTCCGTCCAGATGACAGGATAAAAATCAATGCTATAAACAATCCTGCTGTAAATCCAAAACATTATGGTACACCAAAACTTATCGAAACCGTTGAAGAAATAATGGGAATTAAGATTGATGGTCATATAAAAATTAATTTTAACAGCTTCATTGATGTCATCGATTCAATCGGTGGAATTGACTTTTATGTGGATTATCCAATGGATTATGTTGATTCGGTTGATGGATACGAGATTCATCTAAAGAAAGGGTATCAACATCTTGACGGCAATCTGGCACTTCAGTATGTCAGATTCAGGGGTGATAGATATGCCGACTGGGCGGCGTGGGATGGTGAAGTCAAAGGCAGAAGTGCCAGACAAACAAAATTTATCAAGGGAATAATAAAAGAGCTGGCAAAGCCCTCAAACTGGGGGAAATTGCCTTCAGCAATAAAAGCTGTAATGAAAAATATTCAAACCGACATACCCATGGAAGAAATATTTTCATTTGTGGAGATTCTGAGACATTTCGATTCTGAGTCAATAAAGGATATTGCGTTCCCCGGAGTTCCTGGGTATGAACCATCGTTTTATTATAAACATGGAGAACGAATTGAATTTGATCAAAGTGTAATAAAAGTTGATCTTGTTAAACTCAAAAAACTTGGACAGGAGTACTTTTCGGATAATGACAAATAGATGGGTTGAAAATAGCAAAACTTTCCAGCTCCCAGGCAAACTCTGGAGCATAGTCCTTGATTCTGTTTCAGCACGAGTTGTCGCGAAGGTCATGAGTTTCTGGGATAAAATTGTTTCTGGTAGCGTTGCTGTTGCCTGGATTACAGGGCATGAACTTGGATGGAAACCGGTTGCAAAAAAACCAGGAATATTTGGCGGTTTCTTCTTTTCAATCTGGAAAAAATTCCTTGGATTTTTGAGAATACTCTTTGGAAAAGATTCAGCTTTCCAGAAATCATTTTTTGTAAAACTGGCGAAAGGAATCGCAAGTTTCTCTCTTGATCTTCCGTTTGTGGCACTTGGAATTTTTTGTGCTGGTTTTTTTGGAACACTTGGAATTTTGAAATTGACAATTCTAGGAGTTTCTCTCAGGGAAATAACCGTTATCTTTGCGTGTTTTGTGGTTTCAGTTTTGATCATGTTTATTCGAGTACCCATAAAACATCTGCTCGAAGGAAGCTGGTTTTTGACAAAACTCCAGGAGATTGATGACTGATGTTTGGTAGAGATTGGATTGGTTTGCTCCTTGTCCTCGGTGGCTGTCTTCTTGCTGTCCTTCTGGTTTTCTTTGAGCCATTTTGGGTGGTTGGGGTTATCGGTGCTTTGACGGTTTTTGGTGTCGTGATGTGGAAGCTTGAGATTGGAATCGGGTTTCTGACATTCTCGGTTGTGGTTGACAGTGTTTTTCGTTCAATGGGAGCAATCGGTGGTTTGTGGGATGAACTCTTTTTTATCCTTGCGATAACCGCACTAATCTGGAGATTTGCAAAAGAGGGACGAACAAATTTCAATCCGACCGGTCTCTGGTGGGGAGTGGCTGGATTTCTTGTTGTTGCCTTGATGTCTGGTTTCAATTCTACTTTGCCATATGGTCATATTGTTACTGCGATTCGTTCAGTGTTGCAGGGAACTATCATATTTTTTGTGATTGCCAATGCTGGGTTTGACAGGAAAACTGTACTCCATCTCATCTCAATGCTCATCCTGTGTGGCGTTGTCGTATCTGGCTATGCGGTTTACCAGAAGATGACAGGAATGTTTACACCCCAAGAGTGGCTGGATGTTGAAGAAATTTTGAATGTAACACGAGCAACAAGTTTCACCGGTAGCCCGAATGCAACAGCTGGATTCCTCGCACTTCTTGTCCCCCCTGCAATTGGGATGATGCTAAAGGTTAAAAAATTCTGGGCAAAGGTGATCTGGTCTGGAATGGCACTCTCACTTGTTCTTGGTCTCTATGCAACACTCAATCGTGCAAGCTGGATTGGACTTGCAGTTGGTCTCATCGTGCTGTCGATTGCCAGTGGTAAGAGATGGTGGGTCTGGATAATGTTTGGAAGTGTGACCGCAGTAATCATTCTGCTACCTGGATTAAAAGAACGTTTCATTAGTATCTTCTCAGAAGATTTTGCCTGGAGAAATGTTACATATGGTCGAGGATTCAGATGGGATACTGCAATGGAAATCTTCAAAAAACATCCATTCCTTGGAATTGGTCCCGGTGGCTTTGGTGGTGCGGTTGCATATGGAATTCAAGCATTCGGTGGTTTGTATGTTGACAACTATTACTTTCTGACTCTCTCAAGTTATGGTTTTCCAGGGCTTGCAATGTTCCTGTTCATGCTGGTTTCTGCCATCAGAGAAGCATTCAAAGGTCTACGGAATGCAATCTCTAGGGATCGTTTACTTGTAGCTGGTCTCATTGGTGGTATGGTTGCCTTCATGATTCATCTTGTTGCAGAAAATTTATGGCAAATAACACCGCTGGTAATTAGTTTCTGGCTGGTTGCCGGGCTTGCTTTTGCACTTGGCAAAGCCAAAAGAGAGGAACATGAAAATCTCTAAAGAGGCAGGCGACAAACCTCCACTTAATAATTTTATTGTTCACATCAGATTTGCGAGTAAAAGGTATTCATGTGAACTCAAAAGAGGTAAACAAGAATGAATATTGAAGATACCATTTCTGCTCTGAAGAAGTATTGGAGCGGAAATGGATGCCTGATTTCTGAACCATTCGATATTGAGGTTGGTGCGGGAACCATGGTGCCAAAGAGTTTTTTTGGAACACTTGGCAACAAACCCTGGAAGGTTGCGTATGTTCAACCATCCAGAAGACCGGCAGATGGTCGTTATGGCGATAACCCATATCGTTTTTATATCCATCACCAGTTCCAGGTAATCCTGAAACCACCACCTTCAAACATCCAAGATTTGTATCTTGAATCGCTGAAAGTTTTTGGAATAAATTATGAAGAGCATGACATGCGATTCATCGAGGATAACTGGGAATCACCAACGCTTGGAGCGGGCGGGGTTGGTTGGGAAGTTTGGATGGATGGTCAAGAGGTGACTCAGTTCACATATTTCCAGCAGGTCGGTGGAATCCAACTTGAAATTCCAGCCGTTGAACTGACGTATGGAATTGAACGCCTTGTGATGTACTCTGAAAAAATTGAAAATGGCTTTGATCTCTCCTGGAACGATGATGTAACCTACGGTGATTTAAGAAAAAAAGAAGAGTATGAACTCTGCAGATATGCGTTTGATATTGCAGATACAACTGCATTATCGACAATGTTTGACATATGTGAAAAAGAATCAAATCGCTGTGCTGATGAAGGTTTGGTCGCACCTGCATATGAGTTTGCTCTCAAATGTTCCCACTTTTTTAACATGCTGGATGCAAGGGGAGCAGTGTCGGTTTCAGAACGAGCCGTCATGATAAAACGAGTTAGAATGATGACCAGCAGATGTGCCAAACTATTTGTGGAGGCTCAAAAAAATGAGTAAACTCCTGATAGAAATTGGCATCGAAGAGTTGCCTGCAAACCAGATAAAATCTGCAATACTACATATTTCGAACATGTTGAAAAAAGAGTTTGAGACATCCGGAATAGAATTTGACGGGCTTGAAATCTTCGCAACCCCTCGAAGACTTGCGATTTATATCGACTCAATAGCTGATTCTGGACCTGAATCTGAAAAAGAACTCAAGGGTCCTCCAAAAAAAATCTGCTTTGATGGTGATGGAAATCCGACAAAAGCATTGACTGGTTTTTGTATTAAAGCAAATTTGAAGACGGAAGATGTTCAGTTCAAAGAGTTTGGAAAAAGTGAAAATGCTTTTGCAAATGTTGTGATTCCTGGCAGAAAACTCACCGAAATTATTTCAGAAGAGCTTCCAAAAATAATTCTGTCATTTCCTCATCCACACTCGATGAGATGGGATGAAACTGGTGTGTCCTGGGTTAGACCGATAAGATGGATTATTTGCTTGAAAGATTCTGAAATTATTCCTGTCGAAATTGGAAATGTAAAATCAGATAAATTCACCCTCTCACCACGACCAGAAAAAACAAAAAAGATCGAGATAAATTTTCCAGAAGAGTATATAAAAACTATTGAATCTATGGGAATTGTCCCTGATTATGAAGATAGAAAACAGTTCATTTTTTCATCAGCTGAAAAGCTAGCCAACGGTTTTGGATTAAAAATCCAACGAGATGAAAAATTATTAGACGAACTTGTTGGAATCGTTGAGAGACCTTTGGTGGTTGCTGGTGAATTTCCAAAAGATTATATCAAATCAACCCCAGATTTAGTTTTGAGAACAGTTCTTGTGTCGGATTTGAGATTCATTCCATTTGAAAATAAGAATGGTGAATTGTCAAACCGATTTGCACTTGTGATAAATGGTGCAGAAAACATTGCAGAAACCACCATGAGGGGTGAAATGAAAGTCCTCCTTGGGAAACTCTCCGATGCAAAGTTCTTCTTTGAAAAAGACAGAAAACAAAAGTTGGAAGATTTCCGGGTAAACCTTTCCGGGGTTGCATTCATGAAGGGTCTTGGAACGCTTCAAGATAAAACCGAGAGACTAAAAAGTATTGCAACAAGTCTGGCAGAAAAAATTGTAGAAAATCCAGAAAATCTGGTGAAAGCATGTTCCCTTGCAAAGCTGGATTTGACAACCTCTCTTGTCCGAGAGCACGACGAACTTCAAGGAAAAATTGGCGGACTTTATGCCTCTCTGGATGGTGAAAATTCTGAGGTTTGCGGTGCAATTTCTCAGCAATATCTGCCTGCAAACGAGACAGATAAAATCCCTGAAGGAAAAACTGCTCAAGCACTCTCAGTCATCGATAAAGCAGACTCGCTGATAAATCTAATCGCAAATGGTTCAATCCCAAAGGGCTCCGCTGACCCTCTTGGCGTTCGACGATTTGCAATAAGTCTCTTACGAATCCTGATAGACGGAGAAGTGAAAATAGATTTTGAAGAGTTGTTGACCACTTGCTCAGAATTTGCTATCAACAAATCAGAAAATGTGGTATCAGATAGCATCTCGTTCATTTCACCGAGGCTTGAAAAATTGCTGAAAAACAGAGGACATAGTTACGATGTTGTGAGTGCCTGCATAACCCCGGGCATCTCGAATATTCCTGTTGTTCTTGAGAGGTGTAAAGCGTTGACTGATGTCTACCAAACTCCCATGTTTGAAGGAATTGTAGCCACTACCAAAAGATTAAAAAACATTCTCAAAGATTGGGAACGAAACGAATTCAGTTCGGAATTATTTTCTGAAGGAACCGAAACTGAATTTGCAAACGAAGCTAGTTCTATCTTTTCACGAATTGATGATGGAAAAAGTATTTCAGAAAAAATTAAGATTCTCGCCGAGCTGACAGATTCAGCTGAGAAATATTTTGAAGAGATACTTGTAAATGCAGAGGACGAAAAGATTAGAACAAACCGTAAAAATTTCTTGTCCTGGTTACTCTTCAGGATGAAAGAAATTGCTGATTTTACCGCTATTGCGATATAGAGGAGATCATGGGTAAATTCAAAGTTGAGTTGTTTAGGAGATTTTGCAAATCCTGCATGTTGTGTTTGAGGGTTTGTCCAAAGGATGTTTTCTCCACAAATGAACGAGGACAGGTTGTAGTTTCTGACGACAGTAACTGTATCGGATGCAATCGGTGTGTCGAAATTTGTCCTGACTTTGCATTGGAGGTCACAAAAAATGGCGACTAAATCCTATCTCTGGCAAGGATCACACGCTGTCTCTCAGGGTGCCTGCAAGGCTGGTGTGAACTTCTTTGCGGGGTATCCAATCACACCTTCGACTGAGGTTGCAGAGTCCATGTCCTGGGAACTTCCACAGCGTGGTGGAGTTTTCATTCAGATGGAGGATGAGATTGCATCGATAACCGCTTTGATAGGTGCATCACTTGCTGGTGCAAAGCCAATCACCGCAACATCTGGTCCAGGTTATTCCCTCATGCAGGAGGGGCTTGGGTATGCACAGATGGTTGAGGCCCCACTTGTCATCGTAAACGTAATGCGTGGTGGACCTTCAACCGGGCTTCCCACAAAACCAACCCAAGCCGATGTGATGCAGGCTCGTTGGGGAACACATGGTGACCATCCCTCGATAGTTGTCTGTCCATCATCGGTGAAGGAATGTTACTATTTGATGATTCACGCAGTAAATCTTTCTGAACGCTTCAGAACACCCGTAATATTTTTGACTGATGAAGGTGTTGCCCATATGCGTGAAAAGGTTGAGATTGATCTGGATGAAGATGTTTACATTGAACCAAGAAAACAACCGGGCAGACATTCAAAATATCTCACATACAAACCGGATGAAAATCTAGTACCTCATCAGGCATCGTTTGGAACGGGTTATCGCTCTGTTGTGACCGGTCTTTACCATGATGAAACCGGATTCCAGAATACCTCACGAGAGATTGCAGAATCACTCCAGAAGAGACTCATTGATAAAATTGAGCTCTACCTTGACCACATCTCCCAGATTGAAGAAACAAATCTTGAAGAGGCTGAAACTGTGTTTGTCTCATATGGAATCACCGCAAGAACTGTCAACCAGCTTCTGGCTGATGCAGATAATCCAAAATGGGGTGCTCTAAGATTGATTACCCTTTGGCCCTTTGATGATGAACTCATCAAGACAAAGCTCAAGAATGCAAAGAACATCATTGTCCCTGAGCTGAATATGGGTCAGATGGTTAGAGAACTTCAAAGATTGTTTGGAAGCGAAAAGACCATCATTCCGCTGAACAGGTGGGATGGTGAGCTTGTCACTCCACAGCAGTTGAGAGAGGCGGCAGAGAACGTATGAGAGAACAAATGCTCAAGTACATGAAGCAGGACAAACTTCCACATGTCTTCTGTCCGGGATGCGGGAATGGAACTGTGATGAATGCAATGTTCCAGGCAATCGAAGAGCTTCAGCTTGACCCAACAGAGATTTTGATTGTTGGCGGAATTGGATGCTCATCAAGGATTGCCACCTACACAATCTTCGATTCAATACACACTCTTCATGGGCGTGCGATTCCTTTTGCAATCGGTGCAAAGCTTGCAAACCCAAGCCTGAAGGTGATTGTGATCACCGGAGATGGTGATTCTTCATCAATCGGTGGAAACCACTTGATTCATGCCGCTAGAAGAAATATGCCACTCAATGTTTTTATCGTGAATAATCACATTTACGGGATGACAGGTGGTCAATTTAGTCCAACAACACCAGTTGGCTCCTTCACAACAACCTCACCATGTGGTCATGTTGAAGAGCCATTCAGCATCGTAGATCTTTTGGTTGGTGCGGGTGCTCCTTTTGTTGCAAGAACCAGTGTTCTTTATTTTAAGGAACTTGTGAAGATGATGAAAATGTCTCTCCAGAAGGAGAGTTTTTCAGCGATTGATATATTTACCCAATGCCCAACAAACTATGGAAGAAGCAATCATCTTTCAGACCCGTACAAGTTGCTGAAAATGCAATCCGATATGCTCGTTCCAAAAAAGAAATACGACACTCTCTCTGTGAAAGAACAAGAGGAAGTTTTTGTAAGAGGAATAGTGCGGGATATTGAGAGACCATCATTTATGGATCACTACAAAGCATGTGTGTTGCTGACGAGAAGGGGGGTCAGAAGATAATGAATAATCCCTCATGGAAAGAAATTGAATCCAAGCTGTTTGATGGTCGCAGGGCTGAGTCCATAAGATTCACAGGAGCTGGTGGTCATGGCATGATCCGAGCCTCTGTCTTGCTTGCTCAAGCAGGTGTTTACGACGGTATGAATGTACTACAATCCCAGGTTTATGGAGCGGAGGCAAGAGGCGGTGCAACCAAGGGTGAAACCGTTGTCAGAAAAGGCAAGATTCACTATCCAAAACTTGTTATTCCGGACATTCTGATCTCACTAACCGGTGAAGGTTTATCAAAATACAAAAGTGATATTATTGATACTGGGTTGATAATCTACGACTCCAGTCTCATACTTGATGAAGAGCCATCAGACAAAGGACCTTTCAGCTTTGGAGTTCCGATGTGGACGGAATTGATAAAAGAGCTTGGGAAAGGTGTGGCGATCAACATTATTGCACTTGGAATTCTTGTTGGATTGACAGATATTGTGTCAAAAAAATCTTTAGAGAGTGCGGTTGTTGAAGCCTTCAGGCAAGATTTCAAAGAGGGAAACCTTAAGGCACTGGAACTTGCATATGAACTTGCAGAGGAGATAAAGAGTGAGTAGAGCCAAACAGATACTTGACCAGATTAGAGAAATTGGTTGCGAGATGGTTGATTTTAAGATTGTTGACGCAGCTGGAAGATTGCACCATTTGATGATCCCAACTGCAACGATGGACGAAGATAGTCTTGATTTTGGCTTTGGTTTTGACGGGTCAAACTTTGGATTTGCAAAGACTTCAAAGTCTGATTTCATTGCAAGACCAGAGCTTGGTGAATCGGTCCAGCTTGATCCTTGTATGGATGAGCCAACTGCAACCTTCATGTGCAATGTTTTTGAAGCTGGTGTTGAAGTAAAGCCATATGCCTCAGACCCAAGAGCAGTGCTGAGAAAAGCCCGTGATTACATGAAAAGTCTGGGAATTGCACAGGAATCTGTCTGGGCTCCCGAACTTGAATTCCATGTTTTTGACGGGATCAGATTGAGAACAGAACCACATTACCAGATGTATGAAATTCTGTCTGCTGAAGGATATTGGGGACATGAGAATGATGATTATCTTTCATCCTCAAGGCTTCCAAAAAAACTTGGCTATCACGCAGTTCCTCCGTACGACACCAACATGGACATCCGAGTTATGTCGGTCAGAATGCTGACCGATCTTGGATTCAATGTGAAATATCATCACCATGAAGTTGGTGGACCAAGTCAGCAGGAAATTGAATTCAATCTCCAGGAGATGATGCATGCCGCAGATTCAATTATCTGGGGAAAATATATTGTAAGGAATGTTGCAAACGAATTCGGACTCCACGCAACCTTCATCCCAAAACCAATTCACGGTGAAGCTGGCAACGGAATGCACGTTCATCATCGTTTGGTTGGTGATGAAAATAATCCTAATGTTTTTGCAGATTCAGCTGGATACATGGGACTTTCCAAGATGGCTCTCTCATTCCTTGCCGGAATTTTGACACATGCACCAGCATTATCCGCAATCTCAAATCCTTCAACAAACTCCTATAAACGTTTAGTCAGAGGATATGAAGCACCATGCAACGTTTGTTATGGAATGGCAAACAGAAATGCTGCACTCAGAATCCCAGCATATGCCATAAAACCAGAAGAGAAGAGACTCGAGTATCGTGTTGGTGATGCCACCGCAAACCCATATCTCATGCTGTCAGCAGTTTTGATGGCAGGTCTTGATGGCGTAAAAAAGGGTATGAACCCAAAGGGTAAATTTGGACCACTCGAAAATATGCCAGAGGGTTGGGAGCCAGAAACAGCAATTCCAGCATCACTCAAAGAGGCACTCGATGCACTCAAGGATGACAACAACTTCCTACTCGAAGGTGGAGTTTTCACACCGGTAATGCTCGAAAAATTCATCGCAGACAAAATGGAAGACCACATCAGACTCGAAAGACTTACACATCCCGTTGAGTTTGAAATGTATGACTTTATTTAGATAAAAAATACAGTAACATTTTTTAGCCTTGTGTAGGGACAAGTCGCGACTTGTCCCTACATGTATTTTAGGTTCAACCAAAACAAATTTGGAGTATCTAGGGACTATAAATCCGGTGCTTTCCTTGAAGACACCGGGTTTTTCATTTTTCATCAGTCATTTGAGATATTATCCGATAAACATCTTTTCTATGGCTAATCAGAAGTACGTGAATAATTATTTCGGATTTGAAAATTTCAAAAATAATTCGATAGTTGCTTATCCTGAGGCTTCGATAGCTCTGAAGTTTGTAACCAAGCCTTTTTCCTTGAGAGTTTGGGTCAATCGTTAGTTTGTCGATTGCAATTTTTATTCGAGCAAATGTAGCCCTATCTCCTTTTCTTATTTTGATGTGGTTTTTCTTGGCTGTTGGTGTGTGATATATTTTCCACTTCATGCAGAGAGGGATTCTTTCACAGATTCCGAGCTTTCAAGTTCTCCATTTTTTGCTTCTTCTCTGGATTTTTCCAACATCTGCATCAACTCAGGGTCAGACACTATTTCTAAAGTTTCCATGATTGATTCAAATAATTCCCAAGGTAAAAGTGCCAGAACGGGAAGGTTTCTGCTGGTTACTTTCAATACTCCATCCATTTCCTTGGATAGCTTTATCAAATTATTCCTAGTGTTTGTGATTGTTTCTTCTTTTATTTTTATCGCTGTGTCGGACATGTACACCTCCTGTACATACACTGTATACTAGATGTACAGACTTGTCAAAAAAATTTATAGCATTTTCATTTCAACAATCTTAGTTGGCAACTTAACTAGATTATTAAGGATGATATTGAGAAATATCAGTTCATCAGAGTTGATACTCAAATTTTCAGAATAATATTTTCCTTTATACATGGTTGTACTCTGAAATGTATCGATTTGATTGGTTTTCTCGTCAATAATTTTCAATCCTACTTTATTGTCGTTAACAAAAGGATGCAAGGTATCAAACACCTCTTTTGTTTTGGTGATGGAGAAATTCTCTTCCGACAATTCGTAGAATATACCCACCATTATTTTCATGTGCATGCTAATATATTCAAAGACATCAATTGTGCTTGGGAGTGAATTTGTAATTCTATTTCGTATTTCTGCTTCCCTTTCTTCCCCAATTTTCTTTAATATTAGATCGTCGTTGAATGCTTTGCTGGATACTGTCAATGCACAATCTGCTCTCAGTTTATTGTTCTCAAAGTCTACCCAAGATTTTATTCTTGGCTCCAGATCCTTACTATGTTGGTGTTGAAAGTAATTTCTGAAGTGATGAACAAAGAACATAGCATTATTGCCTTCCACTTTTGCCCAGTAGTCATATTTATATTTCTCCGATATGACATCAAAGTATGATCTGCTACTGGATAAGTAATTTCCAATAACTCTTTCCAAATCAGTAAAAATGAAAGGGACAAAAAATGATTTACCGAAAAGATATTCTGGATAAATAATACGTTCGAACCTGAATATATCTCCACCCGTATTGCTTGCATTTCTTACGTGACTTATACTGTCAAATAAATCAATGTAATTGAGAGCATGTCTAATAAAAAGTGAATCCTCTCTGTACAGTAATATCAAGTACCGGATACTATTATAGACCTCCTGATACTCAGCTTCATCAAGTGTTTTTATGATGTTCTTTTCAAAAAGAAAATTCTCTTTGAATGATGCTAATAGTTTACCCATCAACCACACCCGACCCAACAACAACATCCCCAACATAAAAAACTGCAAACTGTCCGGGGGTTGGTGCAAAGACTGGGATTTCTGTTCTAACGATATTTCCATCAATCACACAAGGCGAAGGTTGCGAACGATAACGAACCATTACGTTGAGATTTTCTCGGACATCCACACGAATATCAGAAATCTGGAATTCGGTTTTCATCACATCAGATTTTCTGCCAATTGTGAGGATGTTATTTTCAAAATCTCGGTGTGCGACAAACCAGGGACCATCACCCAACTCAAGCCCCTCACGCTGACCGATTGTGTATGCAAGCAATCCCTTATGGATTCCTTTTTTTTCACCATCAAGTGAAATTATTTCACCCGGGTCTCCCAATCCGATTTTTCTTTTTATCCAACCACGAGTATCACCCATCGCAAAGCAGGCATCCTGGCTGGGCTTTAATGTTGGCAACCCTGCTACGAGTTCTTCAGCCTCTGCTCTTGTCAGGTTTGACATTGGAAAAATCAACATGTTTACAATTTCTTCCGGAACTCTGGACAGAACGTAGCTTTGATCTTTTCGGGAATCATCACCTTTTGAAATTCTTTTTTTACCAAATTTTGTTACGATGTTTGAGTAGTGTCCAGTTGCAATTTTGTCAAAATTGTTTTGGGTGGCAAAATCGTAGATGGATTTGAATTTGACGAGTTCGTTGCAGGGAATGCAGGGGTTTGGAGTGAGTCCGTTTTTGTTTGAATCGATGAAATATTCAATCACATTTTTTTTGAAAATTGAGGCATCTGTTAAGAGGTGAAGTTCAACATCCAGCTCTTCTGCCAACGCCTTCACCTGAGAAATATTTGTCCCGCCACAGATTGGAAGAGTGATTGCAGAAACATCGTTCCCTTGAGATTTCAGCAATTTTATGGAAGCGGCAGAATCAACTCCACCAGAGAATCCAACGAGTATTTTCATCTGTACAATTTCTGGATTGCGGTAGGAACATCGGTGAGAGAGGTTACCTGTGGGGTGTAATCCGATACAACACCAACAACTGGATTTGCAAATAGTATCGCATGCATACCAACTGCCTCTGCACCTTTACAATCTTTTAGTTCATTGTCACCAATCATTACACACTGGTCGGGGTCAACTTTTAATTCTGTTGCAACTGTCAGGAAGGTGTTTTTGTGGGGTTTTCTGTATCCACGGTTATCTGAAAAATATGTAACAGTAATTCGTCTGAGAATCTCCGGATAAGCCTGAAGAATTTGCTCACCTGAACCTCGTTCTGTGTTTGAGATTAACCCAATCCTGTATCTTCTTGAGAGTCTTTCAACCAGTTTTTGGGCTCCGGGCACCTCAGGACTCTTGTAGATAATATTTGTTTTGTTGTAGGCAGATACTTCTTTTGCAAGCGTCATGCTGTCAACTTTAATTCGAAGGACTTCGTTGATGATGTTTATCTGTTCTCTAATCGACATTCCTTTGTGTTTTCGAGCTCTGCTTTGGATGATGCTCGCCACACTATCATATGCAAAAGATAAATTTTTTCTGGTTACAACGTGACCTGCCATCGAGACAACGGAGTGTAACCTCGTGATTCTGTCCTCCCGTCTCTTTGCTTCAATCGAAGGGAGATCGTAAATGAGTGTATTCCAAAGATCCAAAATCACACCAATAATTTCAACTCGGTTTGTTACCATGTATCCATTATCAATAAAAATCCATTTCAGTCAAGCAATAGAAACCCTCTTGATTTCCTTGTATAGGCTAACATTTGTGATAGTCTACTTGGATGCCCAGACTTCGTTTCACGGCTACCGTGACGGTTGCGAAGTGTGAGGAAAAGGAGAAAAGAGAATGTATACAAAAGAAGAAAAACGGAACACCATTGAAAAGTTTGCAACCCACGAGGGTGATACAGGGTCACCAGAGGTTCAGGTTGCAGTTTTAACAGCTAAGATCAACAATCTAGCGGTTCACCTCAAGGAAAACAACCATGACCAAATCAGCAGAAAAGGTCTGCTTTATATGGTTGCCAAACGTCATAAACTTCTCAAATACCTGAGAAACACTGACGAGAATAGATATTTAAAGCTCATTGAAGAGCTTGGATTAAGGAAATAATGTTAGTAAGTGAAACGATTGAATTAGGAAGAAAGTGCCATGTTGCAAAGATTGATGTTGCGGGTACAGAAGTAGAAATCAAAATTGGAAAAGTTGCAGATCAAGCAGGTGGTGCCGCACTGGTAAAAGCCGGCGGAACCGTGATTCTTGCAACTGTTTGTGTGGCTGACAAACCGCGAGAGGGAATGGATTTTTTCCCGCTCGTTGTTGATTATTCAGAAAATATGTTTGCCGCTGGAAAAATCCCTGGTGGATTTTTCAAACGTGGTGGCAGACCGACAGACCACGACATCCTTCGAGCAAGGATGATTGACAGACCAGTAAGACCACTGTTCCCGAAATATTTCAGAAATGAAGTCCAGGTGATAGTCAGTGTTTTGTCGTCAGATGGAATAAACTCACCGGATATTTTGGGAATTATCGGTGCATCAACTGCACTGACTCTCTCGAATGCTCCGTTTGATGGCCCGATTGCCGCCATCCGTGTTGGAATGAAAAATGACGAACTGGTGATAAATCCACCCATAGCAGACATTGATGACCTCGATCTCGACCTTGTGGTTGTTGGTACAAAAGATGCGATCATGATGGTTGAGGCGGGAGCCAAAGAGGTTAATGAAGAACAGTTGGCAACCGCTTTGGAACTTGCATGGAAAAGTTGGGGAGATATTATCTCTGCACAGGTTGCCCTTGCAAAGATTGCTGGCAAACCAAAGATGGAAGTTGCCCCGATAGTTATGGATCAAGATGTTGAAACCTTTGTCAGAGATGAGATGTTTAAGTCAGGTGATGACTATCTCTTCAACCCGAACAAAGAACAACGCGAAGGTGCAAAAGAAGAATTCAAAAAAGCAATTTTCGATGTTGCTGAGGAAAAATTCTCAGAAGAGCAGATGGAAGTTTTCACTCCAATTTTTGAAAAATGCCTGAAAGAATTTGTCAGAGATAGAATCGTCACAAAGGGTATTCGACCAGACGGAAGAGCAACCGACGAGATTAGAAAGATCGACATCGAAGTTGGAATGTTGCCAAATGCCCATGGTTCTGGAATATTTTTGAGAGGTCAAACCCAGGTTTTATCAGTTGTAGTTCTTGGTTCAAAGAGCGAAGGTCAGCTTGTTGAAAATCTGAACTCTGAAGAAGTCAAACATTTCATGCACTACTATCGATTCCCACCCTTCAGCGTTGGTGAAACCAGACCAATGCGTGGACCCTCACGTCGAGATGTTGGACATGGAAGTTTAGCAGAGAGAGCTTTAATGCCTCTCATCCCAACCGAGGAAGAATTTCCATATGCAGTCCAGGTTTTCTCAAATGTACTTGAGAGCAACGGTTCATCATCCATGGCATCAGTCTGTGGTAGTTCTCTGGCACTGATGGATGCAGGAGTTCCAATCAAAAAACCAGTTGCTGGAATTGCGATGGGATTGATTGCAAAAGACGATAACATCCAAATTTTGACAGATATTCAAGGGGTTGAAGATGCTCTTGGAGATATGGATTTCAAGGTTGCTGGAACTGCTGATGGAATCACTGGCATCCAGATGGACATCAAACTCAAAGGCATCAGCATGGAAATAATCCGAAAGGCTCTTGCACAGGCAAAGGAAGCTAGATTATTTATCCTTGGGAAAATGAACGAATGTCTCGATGCACCTCGTCCTGAACTCTCTGAAAATGCTCCACGAGTATTTGTTGTCAAAATTGACCCAGAAAAAATCCGTGATGTCATCGGTCAGGGTGGAAAGGTTATCAAAAAGATAATCGAAGATACCGAATGCAAACTCGATGTTGAACAGGATGGTTCAATCTTTATCACAGCTCCAAACAACGAAAAGGGAATGAATGCCAAACGAGTTATTGAAGAGATCGTTGAGGATGTAAAAGAAGGAAAAACCTATCTTGGCAAAGTAACCAGCATCCGTGAATTTGGTGCATTCGTTGACATTGGCAAGGGTGGTAAAGAGGGACTTCTGCATATCTCAGAGATCGCAAACTACCGAGTAGCCAAGGTCGAAGACGAGCTGAAAATTGGTCAGGAACTGATGGTCATGGTCAAGAGAGTCGATGATGCAGGAAAAATTGCACTCACCCGTAAGGGCTTGATTGACTCTTCTAGTGCCGGTGGCTCAAACAACGACCATGGAAAATCAGACTCAAACGATCGAAAAAGAAATAATTCTGACAGACCACCAAGAAACAACAAGCGTTTTGAGAACAAGAGATAGGCAAACAGATAAGTGAAATTAGTAACACACACAATTCCTGATTTCAGATCAGTAGCTTGTGGTGTGTTTCTACCAGTTGGATCATCATCAGAAGAGACCGGTTCTGCCGGTCTCTCTCATTTTCTGGAGCATTTGATTTTCAAGGGTAGCTCCAGATATGACGCTGACACAATCGCAAACATGATCGATTCAACGGGTGGTGAGGTAAACGCTTACACCTCGGTAGAACACACTGCATTTTATTTCAAGGTGCTAAAGGATGATGTTGAAAAAATTCTTGATATTGTCCTCGATATTGTTTTTAATCCCAAACTCGATGAGACGGAAATAAATCGTGAGAGGGGTGTTGTCCTTTCGGAGATTGCATCGATGTTGGACAGCCCAGATGACCTTTCAAGTAACGGAATCTTTCGTGCCTGTTGGGGTGATCATCCCGCGGGCAGACCGGTTCTTGGCTCATCAGAGATAATTAAAAACATTGAAGCTCCAAGAATAAAAGAGTTTCATGAATCCAGGTACCTGAAGGATAATTCCGTTATCTCTTTCTGTGGAGGAGCAACGGAAGATGAAGTTAGAAATCTGCTTACAAAAAAGGGGATTTCTGTCTCAACAGATTCCACAAATTCTCTTGCCAAAAAAATCCATTCCCCAACTTTCACAAAAAAACAGGTATCAAAAGAATTCGACTCAGAGCAGGTTTATTTCACATATGCCTGGGATGGGCTCAAGCTTGGCTCAGATGATGTTGAAAAAACTTTGGTCGCAGGGTCAATTCTTTCTGGCTCATACAGCTCAAGACTTTTCCGAAGATTAAGGGAACGAGAGGGTTTGGTTTATTCAGTTTCTGGATTCTCAAATCTTCTCACGTTTGCTGGTTTGGTTGGTGTTCATGGTTCTGTTCCAAGAGAAAAATTTCAGAAAATGGATTCAATTCTCAGAGAAGAGATTGACAGGTTCAGAGCTGTTGGTGTAACTTCCGCAGAGCTCACCAGATCAAAGAGTATGATTAGAGGGTCAACTGCAATCTCGCTTGAGGGAAATATGGCTATCATGCACAGGAACGGAAAGATGAGTTTGTTGCTTGGTGAAATTCCTTCGATTGATAAACTTCTTGAAAAGATTGAATCCATCGAACTCTCCGAGATGAACGAATTTATTGGTAAAATGATACCTGAGGATTTTTCAATGTCTGTTGTTGGAAAAGAAATTGAGAAGGTTTCAGGTGTTTCCGTAAAAAATGAAAAGGAAGATTAAGTTGGTGTGAGCATGAGTCAAATTGAGTGGATTCTTTCAGAGATTGCAAAAGAGGTTTCGACCTGTAAATTGTGTACGCTTTCTGCCACCAGAATCAACTCAGTACCAGGAGAAGGTTCATCCAACGCAACGATAATGTTCGTTGGTGAGGGTCCAGGTGCAAACGAAGACAAGCAGGGAAGACCATTTGTCGGGCAAGCAGGAAAGTTGCTTGACCATCTTCTCGCAACGATTACGCTTAAACGAGAGGATGTTTTCATCGCAAACATCGTGAAATGCAGACCTCCTCAAAACCGTGTTCCAGCTCCTGAAGAGGTAAAAGCATGCAGACCATATCTGAATGCACAGATTGCTGTAATCAAACCAAGAGTGATTGTAACGCTTGGTTCATCAGCATTAAAAACATTGCTGGGTTCGAATTATGCAATTGGAAGAGTTCACGGAAAACTCCAGATAAAAGACGGAATCAGATGTCTGCCAATGTATCACCCGGCGGCATATCTGCACAAACGTTCACCAGATTTGTTCGATGCAATGAAAAACGATTTTCAAGAACTAAAAAAACTAAACTCACAGTTAGGATAACATGAAGAACAAAAAAGATTCAGACATTTTTATCACCATGCTCGGGGGGCTTGGTGAAATCGGAAAGAACATGACAGTTATTGAGTGGGACGACAAAGCAGTGTTGATTGATGCTGGTTTCAAATTCCCAGATGCCGATCTTCCAGGTGTTGACAAGGTCATCCCTGACCTTAGTTATCTTGAGAAGATAAAACACAAACTGAAGGCAATCCTTTTGACACATGGTCATGCCGACCATATCGGTGCATTGAAGTATGTGCTTGAGAAAATTAAGGTTCCAATATATGGATCAAAATTAACTCTTGGACTCGCTGACGATGTCCTCCCCGGACACCTGAGACCAATTGATTTTCAACAGATTGAAGCCGGGAAGCACTACCAGATTGCTGACATAAAAATTGAATTTATCAGGGTAACCCATTCTATCCCTGAGGGGACTGCGATAGCCTTGCATTTGCCGGCTGGTGTTGTCCTGCATACTGGGGATTTCAAGATTGATTTGAGACCAATTGACGGAAATCCGATGGATCTTCCGAGGTTTGGAGAGCTGGGATCACAAGGCGTTCTCTGTCTGTTATCAGACTCAACAAACGCTGATGAACCCGGATACACAGGCTCTGAATCCGAGGTTGGGAAAACTTTAGACAAGATTTTCAGAGCAGCACCTGGTCGTGTGATTGTAGCAACTTTCTCAACAAATATTCACAGACTTCAACAGGTCGTTGACACCACAAAACGAATGGGTAGAAGATTGATGCTCGATGGTCGTGGAATAATTGAAACCATCAAAGTGGCATCAAGGCTTGGATACTTCAATATGCCTCCCAATTTAGCAATCAGCCAGGATCAACTGAAGAGTTTCAAGCCTGAGGAAGTTGTAATCATGACAACGGGTACCCAGGGTGAGCCAATGTCAGGGTTAACAAAGATTGCAAACTCCACTCATAAAACTGTACAGATTCACAAAGACGATTATGTTTTGGTCTCAGCTGACCCGATACCAGGTAACGAAACCGTGGTTTCAAGAACTGTTTCGGCACTGATTAAATTGGGTGCTACTGTTTTTTATCGAAGTGTTGATGGTGTTCATGTTTCTGGTCATGCCTCTCAAGATGAACTTAGAATAATGCTTGGGCTTGTGAAGCCAAAATATTTTATCCCGGTTCATGGTGAATACAAACAGCAGTGGTTTCATGGGAAGCTGGCAGAAGAGGTTGGTGTTCCAAAACAAAATATTTTCCTCTGTGAAAATGGTGATCAGGTAAGGATAAACAAAAACTCAGGAAAAATCCATACAAAAGTTTCTGCAAGTGCGATTTACATTGATGGAAAATCAGTTGGAGATATTGGGACTGTGGTTTTGAAGGAACGTTCAAAATTATCTCGTGATGGATTCATGACGATCAGCATTGTGATTTCAAATCTGTCCAAAGAAGTTTTGGCAGAACCGGAGATAAATTCTCTTGGTTTTATCTACATGAAAGAATCCGAAGAAACCCTTGAAGCGACCAAAAAAGTTGTTCTGACCTGCATCAAACAGTGGAGGGAAGCTAAAGAAACAATCCCAAAACTCAAAGCCAGGATAAAACAGAAAGCCGGAGAGTTTCTCCAGAATCAGACCAGAAGACGACCGGTGATTCTTCCGGTGATAATCCAGGTATGAAAGAGTTAGAAAAAAAGATTCTACAAAAGGGTTTGCTCTTTGACTTTGTCAGAGGCAGATATGAGGATGGTTTTGTGGTGACAAGAGAATTTATTGAAACCAAATTTTCTGCATCGGTTGTTTTTCCGTTAACCAACGATAATAGAGTTATTCTTGTAAAACAATTCAGAGCTCCAACTGGTGGCGATATTCTTGAGGTGCCTGCTGGAAAAGTTGACCATGGTGAAAAACCAATCGATGCTGCAAAGAGAGAACTCGAAGAAGAAACTGGGATGATTGCAGGAAAAATTGTTTCTCTTGGAAGAGGGTTTGCCTCTCCGGGAATCAGTAGTGAGTTCTATCATTTTTTTCTGGCAACAGAACTTACTCAGGGTACGCCAAATCCTGATTATGATGAGAAGGTTTCAACAATCACTATGGATATTTCTGAGTTTGAAAAAAAGATTCAATCTGGTGAAATCCCTGATTCCAAGAGCATTGCGGCATATGGTCTCTGGAGAGCAAGCCAGAAATAATATTTTCTTGTTACTATGGTAACATCCCCGTCATTCTGAATACCCCCCTGTCATTTTGAACTTGATTCAGAATCCAGGTGTTATCTAACAAAAAATATTCATTTTGTGTTAGACGCAAGGCTTGAAAATTCAGAGAATTTGTTTATGCTCACGACTAGTTAAAAAAAATGGAGTGTGAACAGGTATGATGAAAAACAAACCATTATTAATGCTTGTCAGAGGTGCGATAATTTCTGCACTCTATGTTGTTCTGACTCTTCCATTTGCGGTGTTTGCGTATGGGCCAATTCAGTTGCGACTTGCTGAACTTCTGACGATCACACCATATTTTTGGCCGGAGGCAATTCCTGGACTTGCGATTGGATGTTTGCTTGCAAACATTCTTGGTTCACCGTTTGGGGTAGTCGATTGGATACTTGGTACACTTGCAACCCTTATCGCCGCAATCCTGACCTACAAACTCAGAAGAAAAAAACTGTGGATTGCTGCCATTCCTCCGGTTGTTGTGAATGCAATTATTATAAGCATTTATCTGTCTGTAATGGTTGGATTCTTTGAAACGAACAACATGCCAGTTGGGCTTGACGGATTCACTGCTGTTGTCAAAGGGTTTGGTTTAAGTGCGTACTTGGTAACTGCTGGTTGGGTTGCAATTGGTCAAACGGTTGCGATTTATGGTCTTGGACTTCCGTTTGCATTTGGTCTAAAGAGAGTTGGGCTGGTTGATGAAAACTAAATTCAAAATAGCTCTTGCTCAGATTGCTCCGAAGTTTGGCGATGTCTCGTTCAATATCAATAAACACCTTGAGTGGATTTCTAAGGCAAAAGAAAAGGGAGCCGATGTTGTTGTTTTCCCTGAGCTTGCATTAACTGGATATTCACTCAAAGATTTGTCCTCTGAGATTGCAATTTGTTCAGACGGTAAAGAATTAGAACTGATTCGAAAAGCATCCAAAGATATTGGAATTGTCGTAAGTTTTCCAGAGCTTGGTGATGATTTTATTCCGTATATTTCGATGGGGTTTTTTTATGGTGGAGAGCTCGTTCATCTGTATCGCAAGGTTCATCCACCAACCCACGGAATGTTTGAGGAGCTGAAATTTTTTGGTGTGGGAAATTCTATTCGAGCATTTGATACTCCCTGGGTGCGGATGGGAATGATGGTCTGCAGGGACATCTGGCACCCTGAACTTGCTTTTGTTCTGTCCGCAGACAACGCAGTTTTTATGATTGCAAGTTCTGCAATTCCAGCGAGAAATCTTTCAGCTGGGGGTTTTGGAGTTCAGGATTCCATGAAGAGAACTGTCCAAAATATGGCACTCACGAATCAATCTTGGGTGGTTGTGTGTAACCGAGTCGGGATCGAAGATGGTGTTTCTTTCCTTGGTGGTTCAGTAGTTTGTTCTCCATCTGGGAAAGTTGTCGTTGAGTTACCGGTTTTGGAGGAGGCTCTGGAAATAGTTGAAATTGATTTAGAGCAACTCAGGCGAGACAGAGATTCTTTGAATCTCGTTCGTGAGAGAAGACTTGATTTAATTTCAAGGGAAATAAACAGGATAAAAAATAATGATTGATATAAACCTGGAACTTGCAAAGAGGACAATTGAAAATTTTATCGGGGATGACATCAGAAAATCTGGACTAAAGGGTGGCGTGCTTGGGTTGTCGGGTGGTCTGGATTCGTCAATTGTTGCGACTCTTGCTGTCGCTGTGCTTGGAAAAGAGAATGTGTTAGGGTTGATCCTGCCATACAGAAAATCTAGCCCTGAGTCCAAAGGGCATGCCCTTCTTCTGGCTGATCAACTTGGAATAAAAACGGTTGAATTTGACATCAGCAACATGGCAGATGGTTATGACGAGGAGTTGGGTAAGATTAGATTGGGAAATCTGCTGGCAAGAATTCGTATGTCGATAATTTTTGATCAATCCCAAAAGAATTCTTACATGGTTTTGGGCACCTCAAACAAGACCGAATTTTTGATTGGATATACAACCTGGTATGGAGACAGTGCAGCTGGCATGTATCCAATCGGAGATTTGTACAAGACCCAGGTGAGAGCGTTATCCAGGTACGTTGGTGTGCCTGAGGAAATAATCGCCAAGTCGCCATCTGCTGACCTTTGGCAAGGGCAAACTGATGAGGGTGAAATAGGATTTACCTATGAGAAACTGGATGACATACTCTTCAGATTTGTAGACAAAAGAATGAAACCCGAAGACATCGTTTTGTCTGGATTTGATGAAGATGAGGTTTCAACAATTATTTCAATGGTCAAAAAAACTCAATTTAAGAGAATTATGCCACCAATTTGCAAATTATCAGGACGGACAATTGGTATTGATTTTGATTATATCAGGGAATGGTGAGGTTAGATTAGTCTGAGTAACTCTGTGATTACTTGTCTCAAAACCATCAAAACAAAACCAAGTTTGGCAGATGATTTTGCAAGCACTGTGAGTGTCCCAAGTTCATCAACGGAGGAAACGACAACATAACCCTTGTCGCCTTTGATGTAAACTTGTTTAAGTCCTCCCGAAATCAGATCTGAAATGATTCTTTCTCCGAGAGCGTAAAGGGTTGCAGACATTGCCGAAACCACGTCCTCTTCGATATTTGAGGGGACAGCTGAATAAACTGGAAGTCCATCCTCTGATACCAATGCACACCCGATAATATCTGGGTTTGAGCTTGCAATCTGGTCTACAATTCTTTTGATCTCTGAGATTTTTGGCTGACTCATATCCAGCCTCAATAGTATTCAAGCAAACACAATAGTCAATACAAATAAATTGTCTGTAAAATAAAACCACCCGGACTTTGGGGATAGTCCGGGTGGTAAATAAGAAAAAAGAAAGGAGGAGATATGCAAATTATTATGGGAGAAATAGCCTCTCAATGGTTATTTCTTTGGTTTCTGGTGCCCAGTCAACATCACCGTTAAAAGCCTCTGAGATTGCCCTCAAGGGAACAAATGTTGAGCTGTTACGAATGAGTGGTGCAACCGCAAGGTTAAGTTTTTCACCCCTAACGATCATGTGAGGTACACCAATCTGTAGGAGTATTTGGATTTTACCGAGGGATATCTCGATACTTCTGGTGTTTGAATCATATGAAACAAGTGCTCCAAATGCCTCAGAGATTGCCCTGACTGGAACCATCGTGCTTCCTTTTTCAATGAATGGAGCAAACCGCAACTCTTTTACTTCTCCGTTGACTAAAAATTCGAGAGAGTCGATTTTCATAATTATGGTTGTTCGTTTGAAGTTTGTCAGTTTGTATTCTTTTTTTGTGCTGTTACCTGCAATGTCGGTGGCAACCACTTCAAATTGGGAGTCACCAAAAACAATTGGAATGTTGAATTCAAATGAAGACGAGGTTTTTATTGGCTTTACACCATCTATCCCGACTATCTCGATAGTGCTGTTTTCGTCTACTCTTCCACTGACCGTTATTTCTGTTGCTTCGATGTATCTGTCGTCAACACTATCAACGTTGAGAAAAGGTGCCATTGTGTCAAGTGTGATTGTGAGCGATTTTCTGGTGGTGTTTGCAGAAGAATCAACCGCCTTTACTCTGATTGTGTTTTCACCTTCACCAAGTTCAAAATCCATGGAGAAGACACCGGATTCGGCAACTGAAATCTCTAAGTTGTCTACGAATATGGTTGCTCCTGGTTCAGTTTGACCCTGAATTTTTATCATCTTTTTGTTTGTAAGTGTCGGGATGGAATCAGCGAGTGAGAGTGGTGGTGGAGTTTTATCTTTGCTGATTCTGAACTCGGTTGAAACTGTGCCGTTTTCAGATCCTCCCTGTACGGCAACTCTTATCCAGTCTGCTTCTGTTGGGGTAAAAGTGAAGTCAGCAATACCATTATCGTCAGTATTTTTCGTCATCAAGATGCCCGCACCTGAGAGTTGAACTCTTGCGTTAACAACAGGTCTTTTGTCGTCGATTCTTGTGACGATCACGCGACAATGAGTCTCAAGTCCGACCTCTGGTTTTTTTGGATCCATTGTAATTCTGGCATCAATTCTTTTCACGGTGCTTGTGCCTGAGGAGAGAGCAAATTCAACGAATGCATCCATGTCGATTTTGTAGGTTCCGTCTGGCTTGTAACGTCTTCTTACATCCTTCGGGTCTTCTTCATGTCTTGGTCCGCCACCGGCAAGATCACTGTTCCCGTAAGGGTTTACACCAAGAAAACATGTGATACCGCAGACATCGTTTGCAAAAATATAGAACTCAGTCTGCCCCTTTTCATCAAGTTTCAACGAATCCCTGTAGTTGAGAATTCCGTCATTGTTGAAGTCCGGCATCAGATAACAGCCCAGGTATGGTGAGTTGTAGATACAGCCCATCCCCCAGCCAACCTCTGTACTTTCATATTCGAACAGATATCCGGTTGTGAATGTGCCGTCATCCCAGCGTGTGCAGGTTGTGTTGTAGAATGTTTCATAATTTGATTTTGACCAGAGACCATTTTGGTTATGATGCACGTTAAAACCTGCAATGTCATATATCTCTTTGTTTTTTGGCTCGATAACCTTATCCCTGTCCCAGTCGATACCCAAGTTTATCCAATATCTGTTCCCCATTGAGGATATGTATTTGATGTACTTCTTGGATACTGGATCCATTGCTAATTCTTCTGATGGTTTGTTGAAGTAGAAATTTGCAAGCACGGTTGATGAAACTGTTAGTCTTGCATCGGTGTAGTTGTTGCAGACATCGACTGTTTGAGCAAGACCCCTGATTAAACGACCATCAGCGGTTGAAACAGTTGATGTGATACCATAAAGTCTGTTATCTGCGGCAGTCATCACAAAGTCTGGATCACCAGGTGTGTGAAATACTCTGAGTTCCGGGTCTTCAGTATTCCAGATTGCATAGTCAATCGTTGGTGATTCAACTTGGATTGTTACTTTTCCATACTGCTTGCGATCTGGTGTGTAGACAATAATATCGAATTCACCCTTGTCGTTTGCACAGAAACCATTGAAAACATATATTCCCTCTGATGCTCTTGAAAAATCAATGCTGATTGGTGGATTGATTTTCGGGAAAAGGGTTTCATTGCAAATATCTGTTCCATCGTTGTTGTGAAGATCGAGTCTTGTCCAGTAGTATTGCGGCAACTCCTTTGGATGTGGGTCAACGAACAAGCTATTCCAAACATTTTTGTCTTCAACTTCTCCACCGTTTGTTAAATCTACAGGGTTTCCATCCTGATCAGAAACATGAAGTGTGAACGGTGATGATGGATCAACGAGTTCAGAAACCACACCAGCAGTTAGAACAGATGGAGTAAATGTGACCAAAAGGGTCTCGTTTACTGTTTCTGTTGTAGCCACTGCATCACCAACATTTATGGCTGGTATTGTGCCAAGCATTAGAAATAAAACTAGCGTTATTGCAACTTGCTTCATAATGCCTCCTTTGTCTGTGACAAATACATATCACAACAAATATCGGTTCATACGAATTAACATCATTTTTTTACCACTTGTCTTGTTGAAAAAAATCATTAAATTAACTATCTGAAAGTTATGATAATGAATACCATGCACAGTAAAAATTTAGTGGAGTTGCAGAGACTTCAGTCACCATGCTTGTTATGTCCAAGAGAGTGTGGTGCCAACAGGTCTGTATCCGGGCAAGTCGGATTTTGTGGAGCTGGTACCACTGTTAAAATATCATCACACGGACCTCATTTTGGTGAGGAGCCACCAATATCTGGAGCCTCCGGCTCAGGAACAGTATTTTTCTCATACTGTACGATGGCATGTAAGTTCTGCCAGAATTATCCTATTTCTCAGCTTCACAATGGATACAACGTATCTGTTGCTGAGCTTGCAGAAATATTCCTCGACCAACAAAAAAAAGGTTGCCACAACGTTAACCTGGTCACACCAACTCACTTTGCTCCACAGATTGTGGTTGCTCTTGATATTGCAAAATCAAAGGGTTTATCGATACCAGTTGTTTATAATACTTCGGGTTTTGAGCGAGTTGAAGTGTTAGAACTTTTAGATGGATACGTTGATATTTATTTGACAGATGCTAAATATTCAAGTGATTCTCAGGCGATGCTTAACTCATCAACACCTGAATATGTTGAAAATAATCGAAAAGCAATCCTTGCCATGGGTAAGCAGGTGGGTGAGCTTGAACTTGATGAGCTTGGAATTGCCAGGAAGGGTTTGATTATCAGGCTTCTAGTTCTACCAGAAAATCGTTCTGGAACCATTGAAACACTAAAATGGATTGCACAAAACATTTCTTATGCTAGAATATCCCTGATGAGTCAATATTTTCCGGCACACCTGGCGACTGGCGACCCAGGTTTGAACAGAAGAATAACGAAACAGGAGTACGACAAAACAGTGGCAGAGGTTACGAAAGGTGGATTGAGTGGCTGGATACAACCGCTTTAACAAAGTACCAATTATCATCTTTCTGATTTTGGTACTGGTTACGGTGTCTGTTGTCATCGCTGCTACTGAGTGGATGACATTCAAGGGGAACACCTCTCGAACATCGTATACCTCACAGTTAGTTGAGCAACCAATTCGGAAGGTTGCCTGGACTTTTGATGCCGGTTCCGCAATTTCATGCACACCGATAACCGGTAGTAATTCAATGTATTTTGGTACCGAAGGTAATGGCAATGGAACTTTTTACTGTGTTGAAAATGATGGAAGAAAGATCTGGGAGTTTCCAAACAGCCACTTAAGGAATTTTGTTGATCCAAAAACAGGTGAAAAACCTTGGCCGAATGGTGCAATGGATTTCCCTCGTACCAGATTAAAAATTACACCGACGATTTTTAGAAGAGTGCTATATATACCATGGGGTTCGATGTTATTGCTTGTCGATATAAATTCTGGAGCGTTAAAAGGCTATATCGACTTAAGGGAACTTGGACACCAAGGAAGTATCAATACGTCACCATTTGTCAGCACTGACCATAAGTTGATAGTTTGTGGTTCGTCAAACGGCTATCTCTATGGTTTTGATATAGAGTTGCGTAATCCAGCCATCAGGTGGAGAATACCTGATGGTGGCTCTGGTGGCACAATCAGTTCCTCTGTAGCCTACAGTAAAACCAAGATTTTTTTCGGATCATCTTCCAAAAAATTCTATTGCTATCAGCTGTCGTATCCTTCAAAAGATGGTGTTAAGGGTGAACCGCCTCTTGTCTGGGAAAAGAAACTGGATGGTCAAATTACATCGACTCCTGCAGTCACTGGGGATACCGTTATCACAACAACGAGAGACGGTATGATTTATGCCTTATCTGCCTCAACGGGTGATATTATTTGGAAGGTTAACACTGAAGCCAGGATAGATTCGTCTCCTGCGATAAGTGGTTCATCGGTAATAGTGATCGACGGCAATCATGTAAGGTGTTACAGCCTGTCAAACGGCAAAAGAAAGTGGAGTAAATTAATTGGTGGAGCATCCTACGGAGCTCCAATTGTGAATAATAAGTATGTGTATGTGACCTGCGAGGATACAAAATTTTATGTTTTCAGAATAGATAATGGTGCCTTGATGAGTGCTAAAAAAGTTGATTCGCCAATAAAATCATCACCATCAATCTCAAGTGGTCTGATATTTTTTGGAACACAGAGCGGTATTTTGTATGCTCTGGCTTCGGGCGATGAACCTCCAAAAATGCAAGTGACACACAAAGAAATTAACATTCCTATTGTCTATAATGATAAAACTACCGATTTCAATGAATTCTATGTTGAAAATATTGGTGGAGGGACACTTGCAGGGAAGGTTTCATTTACAAGAAATTGGGTCTCTACTAGTTCAAGAATAAATATTTCTGCCGATGAAGGGGATCAGATAAAGATCCGAATTGATGCAAATGGTCAGATTGAAGGCAAATACAAAATTATGATGAAGATTGAAACCAATGGTGGGAATATCAATATCCCCATTGTTATCAATGTTGTGAAGAGACCAGACACAATTATAAATTTGACGATTGGCAGAGCCAGCATCAAAATAAATGGTACCTCGGTGCCAGTTGATGCACCCCCTTGGAAGACCTCAAACGGGGTTACCATGGTGCCGTTGCGTGTTATAACTGAAAATTTTGGATGTACAAATCAGTGGATCGGAGAAACACGAACAGTCATTCTTGAGTACAGAAAAAAAGAAATCACAATTACGATCGTTATCGGTAAGATAATTGCATATGTTGAATATAGTAGTGGATACAAGACAGCTGTATTAATGCCATATCCACCGACAATTGTAAAAGACAGAACATTTGTTCCGCTAGCATTCATGACGCAGGCATTCGATGCAGAAATTTCTGAATATGGCAAGAATATCATGATAACAATCCGACAAAACTAGAATTTCATATTTGTTGTTTGGAATATCTGTCGTTGTTTATTATTTCAAAAAGATTCCTTGCATTTTGAGTGGTAATTTGTGCGACATAGCCAAGTGTGACACCTAAAATATTTGATAATTTTACTGCAGTATGTCGAATATAAGCCGGTTCGTTTCGTTTTCCTCGCAAAGGGACTGGTGTCAGGTATGGGCAATCGGTTTCCAGAAGCATCAACTCTCTTGGCATAGTTTTTATTATGTTGTGAATTTCAGTTTTTCTCGGATAGGTGATGCCTCCATTAAAGGAAAGATGGTATCCCTTATCAAATGCCCAGTTTGCAACTAACGTATCGCCAGAGAAACTGTGTAGCACGACTGACTTTAAATTGTACTCGTCAATGATTCGAACCACTTCACTCCAGGCTTCACGGCAGTGGATGACAACTGGACATTTTAGTTCCTCAGCGATTTCTAACTGTTCCCGAAAACATTTTCTTTGTTCATCGGGGCTTGAAAGATTTCTGAAATAATCCAAGCCAATTTCGCCGATTGCAACCACCTTTTCTTGGGTTGCCATCGTTTTGATTCTGTCTGTTTTCTCTTTGTCCCAAGTTCTGGAATCGTGAGGGTGCATTCCGACTGTTGCATAGATGTGTCCATATTTGCTGGCAAGATTAATGGAGTTTTGAGATGACTTCATATCAAAACCAACATTGATTATATTTACAACTTCAGAATCACGAGCATGTCGCAGAAGTTTTTCGGTCTCCCCTTTAAAGTCAGAAATATCAAGATGAGCGTGAGTATCGATAAATTCCATTATTTTACCTTTGACCCAGGTTTGACTTCCTTCTCGGGGCTTAGAATTGTGACATATTCTTTGCCGGTTGCGGCAAGCAACATTCCCTCAGAGAGGACTCCTCGTAGTTTAGCTGGTTTCAAGTTTGCGACAACGCACACGAGTTTTCCAACCAGCTCCTCAGGCTTGTACCACTGTGAAATTCCTGCAACAATCTGCTTTGTTTCTTTGCCGATGTCTACTTGGATTTTCAAAAGTTTGTCTGCTTTTTCGATTCTTTCAACGGATAAAATCTTTCCGATCTTCAGTTCAAGTTTTGCAAAATCTTCGATTGAAAGCAGGTCTTCATCCGATATTATCTTTTCTTCTTGCTTTTGTGGCTTCAGTTTCTTCTTGTCGATTCGGGGGAACATTGCCGGAGTTTCAACAATTTCCTGACCAATTTTGATGTTTCCAATTTTTAGGTTGTCAAGTTCTGGCGGTTTTGAAAAACCAACGCTACTCGCTAAAACTCTAGCAGACTCAGGGATGAATGGTGCAAGAAGTGAAGATGTCAGCAGAATTCCCTCGAGGAGAGTGTAGAGAAGATTTGCGTGTTCCTGATGTTTCCCCAGTTTTTTCAGTTCCCAGGGTTTGTAAATTTCAATCAAACCGTTCAGCAGACCGACAAATTCCCAGACAACTTCCAACGCTTTTGAGAATTTGAACTGTTCGGTGAGTTCACGATATTTTGGGAAAAGCTCTTCAAATTTTGATTTTATCTCTGGAAGGATTTCTCCGTCTGGAATCTTTCTATCAAAACTTTTGATAACCATTCGTTGAGTTCTGTTTAGCAGATTTCCAAGATCGTTTGCAAGGTCTGCGTTGTATCTCCCAAAGAAATTTTCAGAAGAGAAATCACCGTCATCTCCAAACGGAAGTTCGCGGAAAATGAAGTACCTGAAGGCATCCTTTGCAAGCTCCTCACTCACACCAGAAACACTCACCAAATCAGCAACTTCCTCGTGCGGTCTGACGATATTTCCTTTGGACTTGCTCACCTTTTCTTTGTTAATCGTCCACCAGCCATGGGCATAAATATGCTTTGGCAGAGGGAGACCAAGAGACATCAACATTGCGGGCCAAATCATGCAATGAAATCTGATAATGTCCTTTCCAACGATATGAACATCTGCTGGCCAATATCTCTCAAATTTCGTTTTGTCATCCGGGAATCCGATTCCTGTGAGATAGTTTACAAGTGCATCACCCCAAACGTAGATGGTGTGCTTGTCGTCAAATGGAACTTTTATTCCCCAGTCTTTTCCCGTTCTTGAAAATGAAACATCTCTCAAGCCCTCTTTGATGACCGAATAAACTTCGTTAAAACGTTTTTTTGGAAGCACAAAATCTGGGTTTTCGTCGAAATGTTTGAGTAGTTTATCTCGGTATTTTGTCAGTTTGAAAAAGTAATTTTCCTCGCTGATTTTTTCAACTGGTCGTCCACAATCTGGACATTTTCCATCAACCAAGTCTGATTCTAAAAAGTGGGTTTCACAGGGGACACAGTAGTTTCCTTCATAAGAACCCTTGTAAATATCACCATTGTCATGGAGTCTTTTGAAAACTTCCTGAGCAGATTTTACATGCCTTGGTTCAGTTGTTCGGATGAAATCATTATGTGAAAGATCAAATTCTTTGAAGTATTCTTTCCACTGATTTGCAAGTTGGTCTACGAACTGTTTTGTTTCAATTCCCTTTGCCTGAGCCGCACGTTCAACCTTGGTCGCATTTTCATCTGTGCCGGTGAGGAACATCACATCAAATCCCATGGAACGCTTGTATCTCGCAATAATATCTGCCGACATCGTGCAGTAGATATGCCCAATGTGAGCCTTGTCGTTTATGTAATAAATTGGCGTTGTAACGTAGAACTTTTTCATTTCCTCATCCTCCGGAAGTGGTGTATCTATGTGAGTGTATTTGAAAGGGTATTCAAATGCAATAATGGAATTTGGATATAATAAGTTGTTCTATCTGTAAACATGATTAATCTCCCATCCTTCTGGTATATCCTCTGTTGATTGAACATGGAATGGCTTGTCAATTTTCATGCAATCTCTGATTATGTTGTTGCTGATTTTGTCATTTTCAGAGAGCGTTTCACCCTCTGTAACTTCAAGGAATTTTTTCTGTCCAGCCCTTGTCAGTCCTAAGGATTCCAGATGTGTGAGAGCGTAGAATCCAATCCTGTTAGCTTCTTTCACAGATTTGAGTACCCCAATATGTTCCTCGGTGGGATAAAGATATGTGACATCATAAATGCAGCCATCCTCTCTTGGCTCAAGAACATGTATGCATGAGTACCGCATCGAGGCTTCACAGGTATATAGCTTGAAATCAAAGGCATTTATTCCAAGTTCAAATGTTCCAAAATGAGGATAACCATCATCCATACCGTAAAAGAACTCCACTTGTCCGAGACCTTCAATACCAAAGTCAAGCTGCACTAACCTATCATCGATAATAGAATAAATGACATAATTGGAGGAATTATTCGTTGCAACCAAACCTTCATAGTACATTACTAGGTCAGGAATATAATCAACATTCACATCACAAATACCCATAAATTTGACAAATTCATTGTGCATAAAACCCACACGCCAATCGAGAATCTGTCGCATCCTTTTATCGTTGAATTCAACAATACTATATTGAGAAGAAGTTCGGTCGCCTCTATAGTTGTTGTAGATTATCCAAATATCTTTTGAGAATGGAATCATGTAGAATTTGAATGGTTTCCAGTTTCCAATCTCTATGTCCAGACATATTTCATTTCTGAAGGGATGCATGTAGTTGTGTGTTGTTTGGATATATCGATACATCAGGAGAGGGAAATTGGTTTCGTTATTCAGATCGAAATAAAGCATCTCATCCTCAATCTCAATTTTTTTGAATTTTCCAAGCTTTCTATCTGGCCAGTAACTGTTGTCTTCAATATTGAAGTTCACTTGTTCTATTGATAAGTTATCGGGTTTTACATCATGATCATTGGTTTCATCAAACCATATGCTCTCAACATCCTCAAGAGAAATAAAGTCCTTTTTGCTATAAAGTTTTTCAAATTGCTCCCACGCCTCTTCTCTGGATTGATATAGATATATCTCATTTAGGATATCTTCATCACTGTCCATGTTTTCAACTGTTTCTTGCAGTTCAATATTTTCATACTCAGGCTGATATGTTGTTTTCTTTTTTGAGCTATCAACAATATTGTCTGCATGAATTTGGGTTAGATAGTTCCTGATATCCTCAAGTTGATTTCCCTCATCAATCCAGTGTTTTACTTCATACGCAGGATCAAATTCAGTTAAGAAATCTTCTATGTACCGAGCTTCTGTGCCAACAACTTGACAGTAGAGATATTTCACAACAGGATGCTCAAAATCTATCATCGGGTCATCCTCAATTATTTTCTGGATTGTCGCGGGATATTTGTATGAAATATCAATGAGTTGTTCATCCTCCAGTTTAAGGATGTGAGGAATAATGAATTCATCGTCATTCCACTTGTGAGTTTTCTTGTACACGAGATTATAGGTGTTGGATGCTTTATCAAAAATTGGTTCAGGAGGAGTTATTGAAAAGTTGAATCTAGTTATTCTACTGTCTATTTCGTGGTAAGACCAAGTGAGTTTTGTGGAATATTTTTCTATGCTTCCGTAACAGGCTAGCTCTGGGATACCATCGTTGTCAATATCGCATATACGAATCGGGAGTCTTCTCATGGATTTAGTGGAGTTCAGATCAAGATTATCATGTGAGTAAACAGATAGAGGATAGTGGTACACGCAGTATTGCAACATTCTCCAGACGAGTGTTCCTTCGATTGTTGATTTGCACACGACAACTTTTGCTTTGGCTTTTCCGTCTCGCATATAGATTCGAGCATCGTTTTTATCCGATCTTTCCGGTATCAGCAAAATTGCAGAATCTTTGACAAATCCATAGATATATCTGTCATAATCTGCTTCCAGCATCCACTCGTCTTTCTTTTCGTCAAGCAATATCTTTGCAGTTTCATATGGTTTTCCAGCCATACCCTTTAATTTTTTGTTGAATGACATTCTGATGTTTGTGCTTCCGATTTCTTCGATGGCTCTATCTTTCCAGTAGAATTGGATGTCATCTCCCATTGAAACAGGTTTCTCATCAGCAATTTTTAATCTAACCTGGAGATAATCGGGGATATTTCCCAAGCCTTCTTTTTCTGGCGTACCACATGACATAAAAATCCCAACCATCATCACAACCACAATTGTTGAAATTATTTTTTTCATAATCCTCCTCCTGTTTTTGGTTTATCTCCAAGGTTGGATTTTGTCCCAACCTGTTGGTAAATCTTCATCTGATTGGACATGCCAGGGAACTCCCTTGTCGTAACAATCTTGGATTATTTGTTCCCAGTGATCTCGCTCTTTGTCTGGTTCAAGATTTTCAAGGAATTTTTTCTGTGTTTTTCTTGTGTGACCAAGAGCATCAATTTCAGAGAACGAGTGATGACTGCTAGCTGTAAGTTTTTCTATTTTCTTTGGATCGAGATTGATTGGATTTCGATATGTAACGTCAAAAAGTTCTCCGTTTCCCCTCACTTCAACTTTGTGAAATGGAGAATATCGACGAATTGCACCACTATCACGGAGTGTTGAAAATCTCCACGGGCCACATCCAATACATTTTTCTTTAAATTGGGGATATCCACCAACAATTCCTTCGAAATATCCAAAACCCCGAATATTTTCACCTTCGATTGTTACTTCGAAAAACTTTTTATCAACACAAGTGTATACTGACAAGGCGGTTGTGTCTGTGGTGCCGCTGACACCATTGTGTTGGCAGATGATATCGAGATAACCATCAAGGTTGACATCAGCTACACACTTAAAATTGCCCCAACTCATGACATCATTGTCTATCCAATCTGTAAGTTGGATCAACTTTTCCTGAGATAATTTGGTCTCCTCGATTTTGATAAAACAATATGTGGTAATGTTATCGCTGTAATAATTGTTTTCTGAAAGTATTGCAAATATACACCAAACCTCTTCGCTCAGAGGAATCATAAAAAAGTTAATCTGACTGAAGTTGATTGGCTCCACCAACAAATCGCCTGCAGTAGGTGTTGTGTACGCCAGAGTGTTGTAGAGAAATCTTTGAATAGTCATTAGAAAATCAGAAAGAACCATGAATTCATTCCCAGGCGGTTCAACATCCGTGAGAACAAACTGACCAAGTTTTCTCTCTGGCCAATAACTATTCGGTTCGATGATATAATCAGTTCTTGGTTTTTTTGTGGTTATTTTGTATTCAACTTTGTATTCATATGAGTTTGTACCAAAACAAATACTTTCTATGTCGTTTATTTCAACAATCTTCTTTGACTCGTATAGTTTTGAAAATTTCTCCCATCCCTCTTGCCTTGTTTGAAAACTGAATTTTTCCTCTAATCTTTTTGATACATTTTCAGAGGTCATGTATTTGTTATATTTTTTTATGAAATCATCAGGTGAATCAAGTGTTTCAGCCACCTCTTTTTCTGGAACAGTTTTGATTTCAATCACATCTTTTTCTATGATTTCTGTGGTCGAATTTTGGTTGTTTTCACCACATGACATAAAAATCCCAACCAAAACAACAGTCAATATTATTGATACAAGTTTTCTCATTAAAGCCTCCAGTACAACTCTACAACAAAATCAAGTTAAATTCAATTACTGAATAATACAGCTTACAAGCAGGTTTGTTGACACTTACCAGTACTGATATATACTCCAGTTCGTGTCAAAAAAACATATATCATTATATCGAAAATGGCGGTCGCAGTCGCTCGAAGAAATCATTGGTCAGGAGTTTACGGTCAAAACTCTTACCAATGCTTTAACAAGTGAGAAGCTCGCACATGCCTATCTCTTTTCAGGACCAAGAGGAACTGGAAAAACCAGTCTTGCCAGGATTCTTGCAAAGTCTGTAAACTGTTTCAAAAATGGAATCAGTGCAAAACCTTGTCAAGAATGCGAGAGTTGCAAATCAATTACCAATGGAACGAGCCTCGATGTGATGGAGATTGATGCAGCATCCAATCGTGGAGTGGATGACATCAGACAACTCCGTGAACGAGTGAAATTTGCACCTGTCAAATCGAGATTCAAAGTTTACATCATCGATGAAGTCCACATGCTAACGGGTGAAGCATTCAACGCACTCTTGAAGACCCTCGAAGAACCCCCCGAGCATGTAATTTTCATCATGGCAACAACAGAACCCCACAAGATTCCCATCACAATTCTCAGTCGAATTATGAGATTTGATCTGAAACGAATCCCCACAGAGTTGCAGGTGAAACTTCTAAGGAAGATTGCTGATTCTGAAGAAATCAATATCACGGATTTAGCTCTTCACAAGTTGGCGGTTCAGAGTAACGGATCGTTGAGAGATTCCGAATCCATGCTGGATCAGATTGCATCATTCTCGGCTGGAAAAATTGATGCTGAAGAGGTCTCATCTTTACTCGGCATGATGAGTGAAGATTTTCTCCATAACCTTCTTTCAACAATCTCAAAACTCGATAGAAAATCTGCAATTGAGATGGTTCGAGGGGCTTATCAAGGTGGTCGAGACCCCGGACAAATTGTCAATGATTTTCTGATTCATATACATGTGATAATCCTCAGAAAACTTGGGGTAACTGCCAAGGAGTTGGTCAGCGAGTATGCCTTATCTGAGGAGATGATAGAAAATTCTTCAAAATTATTGAGCTTTGAAGGACTAAGGAATCTTGAACTGACCCTCAGAGAAACCTCTGGAAAAATGAGATATGCTTTCTCACCACTTGCAGAGCTTGAGATGGCAATTTTGGATTTGATTGATGTTATCGATGATAAAAAACCAAAAGTAAAAACACTAACAAAACCAATTTCGCAACCAGAAAAAACGACACCTCAAATCAAAACACAGCAACAGCAGCAACAATCATCCCCGCCTACCCAGCCCGAATCAAAACCCGAGAAATCGGTTCAACCTGTAGCTCCTCCTCCTGAGGAGGATAACAGTCTTCTTGGTAGAATAAAAAGTCTTGCAAAGAAAAATGCAATAATTTTGTATGCATTCCTCTCAAGTGCTTTATCTGCAAGAATTGAAAATGATCTTGTAGTCTTGGTGTTCCCTTCAACTGCAGAATTTGAAAAAAATAGATTGCTGGAACCTGAAACAAATCAAAAATTAAAAAATGTTGTTTCAGAATTGTCAGAAGATGTGAAGGGCGTAAGAATCGAAATGCAGGATGTTGGTGATATTTCAAAACATAAAGATATAAAATCTGCTGCAGCACTGTTTGGTGCAAAAATAAAGGAGTAACTACAAATGGGTCAGATGGACATGATGAAACAGGCAATGGCAATGAGATCGCAGATGAAAGTGATCGACAAAAAACTTCAGGCAATGAGAGTTGAGGAAGAGATTGGAAGAGGAGAACAGACCGTAAAGGTTATTGCAAACGGCAGAATGGAAATAATCGGTCTTGCAATCTCTGAACAGGCAATGGAGCTTCCAAAGGAAAAACTCGCAAAGTTGATTCTTCAAACGGTAACAAAAGCTCAATCTGAAGCAAAAAACTCAGCATCAAAACTGGCAAGAGAGATGCAACTGGGATAGATGATTTACCCCGTAAAAGCTTTTCAGGAACTGGTTGACCAGTTGAACAGATTACCTGGAATTGGTCCAAAATCGGCCGAGAGATTATCAATATTTTTGCTTGGCATGGAAGAACGAGATGCAAAGCAGATTGCTGATTCAATTGCAACTCTTCATGCTCGTGTAAAAAGATGCCCTGTTTGTTTCAATTTGTCAGATGGTGGAGAATGCAGAACTTGCACCGATCCGAAACGTGATCGTTCAATAATCCTTGTTGTTGAGGAAGCAAGGGACGTGATGGCAATCGAGCGAGCCGGAACATACAACGGTTTGTACCATGTTCTTGGTGGAACAATTCGACTGTCAGCAGGCATTGGTCCAGAAAAGCTTACGATAGATTCATTGGTAACAAGAATCAAAAATGAAAAACCAGATGAAGTGATTCTGGCAACAAATCTCACCCATGAAGGAAACCTGACCGCACTCTACATTCAACGAGAGCTTAATGGAACAAACTGCAAAGTTACTCGAATTGCATCGGGAATCCCGGCTGGAACTGAACTGGAATTTGCAGACGACCTCACCCTTTCTTATTCAATAAAGGGCAGAGTGAATCTGGATAAGGAGTAAACATAATATGTGCGGAATTTTTGGAATAGCGTTTGAAAATGACAAAAAAGAGATGGGTGAGATTCTCACCCAGGCGGCAAAGAGTCTGACCTACAGGGGATACGACTCAGTTGGTGCAGTATCCATCACAAAAGATGGTGATGCAGATTTGAGGAAAGATGTTGGAAAAGTTGATGTTGTTTCCTCTGAGCTTCATTTTGAAGAGCTTGAAGGGAATCGTGGAATAACACAGCTCAGATGGGCAACATTTGGCGTTCCCGCTCAGAGAAATGCTCAACCACATTTTGATACTCACCAAAAAATTGTTGGAGCTCACAACGGAAATATTGTAAACACCGTCCATCTAATCCGCGACCTGACTGCAAAGGGTCATATTTTTAAAGGTGAGAATGATGGTGAAGTTGTGGTGCATGCAATTGAAGATGCCTTTAATGATAGTTCAAATATGGACATGGCGGTACGCGAAGCTCACACAATGCTCAAGGGCGATTATGCCTACGTTGTTTCCGCTCTTGGCAGTGAAAAGATGTATTGTGCTAAAATGGGAAGCTCGCTTTATCTTGGTGTCGGTGATGATTTTGTTTGTGTTTCATCCGATCTTCCGTCAATCTTGAATCTGACAAATAAAATTGTTCCACTAAACGATGGTGAGTATGTTGAATTTGATCATAATTCATACGAGATTCGAGATATGGCAACCGGTGATGAAATTCAAAGAGAACCGATGGATTCTGACTTGACAAAGGAATCCGCCTCAAAGGGTGAGTTTCCTTTTTTCATGGAAAAAGAAATTCATGAACAACCAGAGAGAGCTCAGGCACTCTTGGACTTCCTTGAAGAATCTGACGACCTTATTCCTTTTGCTGAAGAACTTGCAAATGCAAACAGGGTGTATCTGATTGGTTCAGGCTCATCTTACAATGCCTGTGTGATTGGTTCATACTACCTGAATAAACTTGGTGGATGCTCAACCTTCCCGGTTGTTGCAAGTTCATTTATTGAACATTTTGGTGAGAGCGTGAGACCGGATGACATCTTTGTTCTGGTTTCTCAGTCGGGTGAAACTAAGGATGTAATCAATGTTTTGAACAAATGCACCGAGTGGGGACTTCAGAATAATGTGCTGGGAATTGTGAATGTTCTTGGTTCAACATTGATGATGAGATCAAGGCGTTACCTGCCCCTCCTTTGCAATCTTGAGATTGCAGTTGCCGCCACAAAAACATTCATCAACCAGATACTTTTATTCTTTGCAATCGCAACAGAGGTTGCAAAAATAAATGGACGAGCGGGTCATCTTCCGGAAATTCTGAAAAAAACTCCACAGGCAATCCAGGATACAATCGATTCAATGAGTACGGCAACCGCAGAGCTTGGAAAAAAATACAAAGATTGTGTGGACATGTATATTTTGGGATATGGAATCACATTTGGCTCAGCATTAGAAGGTGCCCAAAAAATCAAAGAGATTTCGTATGCTCACTGTGAAGGAATGTACTCTGCAGAGTTCAAACATGGACCGCTTGCAATCATCACAGAAGATTATCCTGTGTTATATCTCTCAACAACCGAAGATGAACACATGACCCTCTCGCACATAAATGAGGTTACATGCAGGCATGGATCAGCAATCACAATCGCTCCCCCTTCAGATTTGCTCGAACAAAATTCAACCCATTTCTATGCACTCCCACATCCCGAATATGCCCTGGTTCCAATTCTGTCTGTTGTGTTTACCCAGTTGTTCTCGTACTATCTAACGGTAGAAAAGGGATATGATCCGGATTATCCAAGGAATTGCAGTAAAACAATTACGGTCGATTGATTTTAAAAAAATCGGAGGAAAAATGCCCGAAGAAAAACCAACGAGATTTGGCTACAGTGATGCACTGCTTGAGCTTGGTGAAAAGGATGACCGAATCGTTGTTCTTGATGCTGATCTTGCAAAGTCTACCACATCGATAAGGTTCAAGGAAAGATTCCCTGACAGGTTTTTTGAGATGGGAATTCAAGAGCAGAATATGTTGAATGTTTCTGCGGGACTTGCAATTGCTGGGAAAATTCCATTTGCCTCAAGTTATGGAGTTTTTGTTACAGGAAGAGCCTGGGAGCAAATCCGGACAATGATTGCTTACTCCAACCTCAACGTGAACTTTGCAGGGCATGCCGGAATTTCTGTCGGGCCAGATGGTGCGACCCATCAGGCTCTTGAAGATATTTCGATTATTTCAGTCATTCCAAATACTTCAGTTGTTGTTCCCTGTGACTGCATTGAAACAAAAAAAGCAACCATGGCGTCTGCGTATGTTAAAGGTCCAACATTCATCCGGTTTGGCAGAGCCCCCATTCCAATATTGACAACAGAAGATTCTCCCTTTGAGTTTGGCAAAGCAAATGTTTTGCGAGAGGGAAACGATGTAACAATAATTGCTTGTGGAATCATGGTGAATGAAGCATTGCTTGCCGCTGAGCAACTTAAATCAAAAGGTGTTAACGCTGAGGTTATCAACCTTCACACGGTGAAGCCCATGGATGAAGAAACTATTTTGAATTCTGTTAAACGAACCGGAAGAGTTGTGACTGCTGAAGAACATCAACTTATTCTTGGTGTTGGTTCGATGGTTGCATCATTACTTTCCAGAAAATATTCTGTTCCGATTGAAATGGTTGGAATGCCAAATAGATTTGGTGAGTCGGGTCAACCAAAGGAATTACTTGAAGCGTTTGGACTTACTTCAAAAGAAATAATACTTGCTGTTGATAGGGTGATGAAACGTTAATAAATAGTGTGTCTTGAATCATAATATTATTATTGTAGGGACAGGTCGCGACCTGTCCCTACAATAACTCTACATGACTAATTCCTGCAGGATAATTCCTAGGATTGTCCCCGCATAGATTCCGCATGGTTACTGAGCTAGTCGAAGTATCAAGTGCGGAATGATGATTACCTAAATGTCTCAAAACTAAATCTTCCATCTTTTATAATAATTGTAATTGCACCACGATTTGCGGTTGAAAGAATCGGAATACACATCTGATTGAGTAAATCTTCTGTTTTGCTGTGAGCTCCCGTTCCCATCCAGGAGGAATCAGAACTGATCGCGTACTGAGGATTAACAGCAGTCAGCCAGTTCGACAAACCATCGCTCCAACCACCGTGATGCGGAAGTTTTACAATATCACTTTTTAGAAGCTCGAGTTGCCTGAGTTCAAAATTCATTGCCTCAGATTGAATATCGCCGGTCATCAAAATCTTTATGCCGTCAATTTCAATACTTGCAACAACACTTGCATTATTGGTTCTTGAATAACCATCACCAATTTCATCAACCGGTGCTGGACCTAAAAATGTAATTTCACAAGATTTATCAAGTTTGATTTTTTGTCCAAATTTTGGGATGATTGTGTTTATCCTTTTATTTTTGATAAGAGTGTTAAGATCGTCAGCTTTGTAGGTATCACTTTTAATCCCGGATTCAAATATTATTCCCGCCCGAAATTCAGAGAGAACAGGAATCAGTCCACCGATGTGATCCTGATCTTCGTGTGTGGCGATTATGTAGTCCAGTTTGTTTATTCCCTTGAACCTGAGGAAGGGGATAACAATCTGTTTGCCGGGGTCAAAGCTGGAAAAGGGAGCGGAACCACCAGCATCTATGAGGATTGTTGTTCCGCATTTTGTCAGAATAAAACAGGAATCACCATGACCAACATCAAGAAACACAACTTCAGAATAAGTTGGTTTTGAATGACCAACAAAAGCACCAGTTGTGAACGAAATAAAAACGAGGATAGAAACCAAAATAATTCTTCTGATTGTTTGCTTTTTAGCCCATGGAGGAGGGTTGATGGAAATATAACTCGACATAATTGTCAAATAGTATGGAAACCAGATGATGACCGGAAGCATTCCGATTGATAAAACCGCCCATTGAGGATTTGAAAGTGCCTTCAGTCCAGATTCCAAAAGAATTAGAAGTGGCCAGGCTATCCAGCAGAGAAAAACTCCAAGTGGTGGAATTATCCAGCCAAGAATTGAAGCCAACGCTCCAAGTGGAATCAGGATTGTAGCCATTGGAATTGCTATAATATTTGCAAGTGGAGAAACTACTGAAAATGTGTGAAAGTGGTATGCGATGATGGGCATGGTTAGCAGGTTTATCAGGACTGAAGTTCCGATGATTCCAACCAGTTTGGAGTACCATTTTCTTGTTCCAACATATTTGAAGATGATTGGGGATCCGATAAAGAGTGCAAAACTTGCAGCAAAAGAAAGCTGAAATCCTGGAGAAAGAATCCAGGTTGGCTTGAAGAGAAGCAGGATTATTACAGCACCCGCCAAACCAGATCCCTTTGAGTATCCTCGTCCAAATACCATTGCACCGAGTGTCAACCCTGCCATGATGAGGGCTCTCGTTACAGATGGCGTGAACCCTGCGATTGAAGCATAAATGAGAGCGATAATGATTCCCCCATAAATCGCAGTCTTTCTGTTTCCGAAAATCCAGAGAAGTAACCAGAATGTTGAAAATACCATGATTGAAATGTGGAAACCGGAAGCCGCAAGGATGTGTGACGTTCCCGATTTTCTGAATATTGCTTCAATTTCTTCCGGTAGTTCTCTTCTCCCGAAGGTAAGACTTGAGAGCATGTTTGCATATTTTGACGGAAGATTTTCACTGAAAATAGCTGTTGCTTTTTCTCGTAGATATGAACCAGTTCTTCTGATTGAAAATGTTCCCTTTTGCAGGATTAAAGGTTTTTCATAACTCTTGATAAATCCGGGAATTCCCAGACTACTCAGGTATTTACTGAAGTCGAATTGTCCAGGATTTCTAGCGTTCATTGCCGGGAAATATTTCCCTGACAAACTGATTTTATCACCAACTCTGAGTTCTTGAGAAGGTAGGCTGTAACAACGAAGTTTCAGGTTTTTTATCCCAGCTGGCTTACTGGAGATAACATCCATATTGAATACAAGTCTATCGAAACTGTTTTCGATGACCGATGTGATACTGCCGGTTACTGTGATTTGTGATGGAGGAATGGGTGATGAAATGTTGTTGTTGAAGGTAGCAAAATTTGCAGAAACATAACCTATCACCAAAAAAATCAAAAAGAATTTCACCAACTTGATTTTTTTGATTGGAATAAAAATTGTGGATATTGCTGTAACCAGGAGGGGGATTGAGAGAGCTGGATGCACATTCAGGGATAATCCAGTTGAAACGCCAAGGATCATCCCTATTGCAGATAAAATTATTGGACTCATTCGATATAAAAATTCTCTCTCAGTCTTTCGACGGTTTTTTCGCCAACTCCCTTCAACTGTAGCAGTTCATCAAAGTTTGAGATATGATTTTCTTTGAGATAGTCATAAATAAGCTCAGCTGCAGGCTTTCTAACGTACGGAATTTTGTCGATTTGTTCAAGGGTTGCAAGGTGGATTTCAATATTCCCCCAGCCATCTTTGTGATTTCCTCTGTTTGTTGGCTTAGATTTTTCTTCAACAGTCTTTGGTTTTACTTCTACTTCTGATTTTGATTTGGTCTTAGTGGCAGGCACCAGATTTGATTCAGAAATCGTGGTTTTATAAGATTTTATAAACTTGGTTGAATTGAGATATTTTTCTTTCAAACCCTTACTCAAACTATCTTTGAGTAAATCGAATTCGTGGACACGAATTATGGAATTTGTTGAATCAATATGCCTGTCAAGAGACTCCCAACCAAGCGTGCTTGCAACACTAGTTGCTCGTTGAAAACTGTCACCCTGCTTGGATTTAGCACCACTTCCACCGGTCAAAAGAATCCCAATAACGATACCCAAAGCAATCCCGATGACAGCACTCGTCGTCATCCATTTGATAAATTTCGATGTATCTATTTCGTGGATTCTCATTTTAAATATATTATGGTTTGTACGTGAGTATTATCTTTCTCTCAGCACTAATCCATTCAACGGTTGCACCGAGTGATTCACTTACAAATCTTAGTGGAAGCATGGTTTTGTTGTTCACGATTGCGGGGTAAAGTTTGTGAGTTTTATCGATCCAAACCTCTGCTCCGTTTATCTTTGCTATCTTTTTGCCAATCCAGAGATCAATGGTGTTTCTCTTTCCCTTCACATTCTGTTTCAGGGTGACTTTTCTTTCGGAGCCATCCCAGGAAACGGTGGTGTAGAGAGCTTCTGCGACCTCTCTGATTGGCATGTAGGTATTTCCAGCAAGTTCACCTGGCAATGGGGGGGAGCTGAGTACGGGGGCCTGAGGAAGAGTCATCGGTGTGCCATTTACAACCATGGTGCTCTTGTCAATCCAGAGTTCAATTTTAACAATTCGAATGAGGATGATGATAAATTCTTCCGTCGTTTTTCTGCCCATTCGGTCGGTTGCTTCCAGAATAAATTTGTTGATTCCTTCATCTAGACTTGTCGACATTTTGAATTCATTGAAATCGCTCAGCTCAACTGAAGTTCCATTCACAAATACTTCTGCGGTTTCGTCAACCCATCCCTCAAGCTGGATGCTGGTTTCGTTGACTATCTGACCAGATTTATAGTTTGAAATACCGATTTTCGGTGCTGTGCTGTCGCGATTTATTATCAATCGTTTGGCACTGGATGTTCCAGCCTCATCACGAGCAATTATTACAAAACTATTTGGACCCTCTCTTAGACGGGCAGAGAATTCCCAGTCTCCTTCACTCGACAGAATGATTGTGCGTCCATTAATGGTGAGTGTGACAGGATAATCCGGGTCACTGCTCTTTGTGTTTCCGGTGATTACGAATCTTTCCTGGTCGACATAGATACCATCTTCTGCATCTACTTTAAGCTTGGGTGGTGCCAGATTGGATATGATGTCCAGCTTTTGATGAGTACAGCCAATGTTTGAGAGGACTGAATTTCCTTTTGAATCGAATGCACCCACATCACATACTTCGACACTTGTCCCTTTTTTTGTAACTCCCTTAACGCCACGCATCACAATCGTACAGAGTCGACCTTTCCCAAATTTTGCATTTCCATTGATTTGAACGGTTATTTTCCCTTCGATTGACCTATCAAGGAAATTGAATGTTGATTCTGTAGAATCAAAAAAATCACCAAACTCATGATGAGTGACCGTGAGAATTGTTGGATCATATCGAACACTGAACTGAATATTTGAAATCTCCATTGGGGTGTTTATCATAATTTCAATATTCGCACTGTGACATGCTACATTTTCAGAGCAACTGATGATCATGAGAGGAGAGGCGGAGATGAGAACTCTTGCATACTGCACTTCAACTGGTATGGACAGCTGGTGTTCAATTTCGTCACCCATGACTGAAACTCCGCTTGCAAGGATACAGAGTTCGTAATCGGCAACTTTGAGCTTGTCGCCACCTGTAACCGTAACCTGTGTTTGAAATGGGGGAACACCACTTGAGGGATTGAAGCTTACCTTTAATGATGGATCGCCGGTGCAATCGGTGAGAGTTACAGGTCCGGAGAAATCATTGATCGGGTCGAGGGTGATGTTGAATTTTTGTATCTCTCCTTTTGTGATCTCAATACGTTTGACATCCGGTTCAAAGGTGTAATCGGGTGGCAATCTTGGGATTGTGGTTACATCAATTACGTTATGATTGACGTTGTTCTTATGTGTGCTTGTCTGAATATCAAATGATGCCTGCATTCCAGGTGTTGCATCTTTTGGAGGGGTTGCACTGATTGTGATAATTTGACTTTCAAATGGAGAGAGAACCAAGGTGACATCTTCGGCCTCAACCTCTGAACCTTCAATCTCAATTGTGTAATCCCAATCTTTTGCGGTAAAATTTGGTAGACAGGAGAGAGTTAATGAGTGACTGGAAGTGTTCGTGATGTTGTATGAAAGTTCTGTGTAGCCGTCAACTTCTAGTCTAACATTGTCATTTGCCATCGTAACGACATAAGAGTCTATAACAGGCTGATTATGGAATTGTGTTACAGAAGTCTGTAGTACAGATTTTGATCCGTTGTTCTGAATCCACACAAGAAGACCAGCATTTTTGATGTTTACATAATCTGGTAACTTGAGTTTCATCTTTTTGGTTATCAGTTTGCCCTCGATAAGATCAATATCTTCACCAAGTGATCCTGTGTACATTTCTCTGCAGATGAGATTGTGGTAATCATCGGTATTCAAAGCAGAAAACTCGATATTATCCTCAACCAAAACAACGTACAACGACATGTTTTTGTTGTTGGTGATGCTCTCTTTTAGTTCAATCTCGATGTTTGCGTTGATTGTTCTATCTTCAATTTTTGTGTCTGTAAAAATTGAGATTGAGGATGGCTTTGAAACACTTCCGAGCAGTTCTTTTTTGTAACGATTATAGGTGTAAGTTGTCCCTGTGAATTTGTCACATGATTGTTTGTCAGCAGGTGGATCTTTCTTCTCTTCGTGATTGTCTCCGCCAACAACTGAATTTGTTCCATCAAAAAATGTTGTTGGGAGTCCTTGACCAGGATACCATTTGTATCTTTTGTCAGCGGGCGGATAGTATAGAAATGCCTCGTCTACTTTGTTTGTTTCAACGTAGTAGTTGATCCAGGCAATATCTGAATTTCCATACTCTTCCACCAGTCTCTCAGCGGCACGATGTGCATATGGGCAGTTGATGCACCACTCAGCTGTGAAGGTTTCTCCAAGAACAATTCTGGGTTCTGATTCAAGGTTGGCAGATACTACCAGTGTGAATGTGAAGTATGTTTCATATTTCAACTTTGGAGTTTCACCTTTTACTGTTATTTCATATACTCCTGGAGTGACTCCGGTTGATGACCGGATTGAGAGGATTGATTCTGCGGAGTCACCACTTTTCAATTTTAGAAGGTTGCTTGAATACTGACCGTAGGTTCTTGGCGGTGTATTTTTGACACTGAGAGCAACAGTGCTTGTGAAACCATTTTGCGGAATAACTTCTACCGGGATCGTGATTTTTTTGTTTGACTCACGATATATAACTGGTTTTGTTCTGAGCAGGTAGCTGAAAGATTCACCAATCGTCATCTTTACATGGATTAATGTTGGTTCTCCGTCTGGATCTTTGTTTGTTATAATTTTGACTTCTGTTTCGTATGTCCCATTTTCAAACCCGCTTGTATCCACAATAAAATCAAGTGGTTCATCATCGTTTACGAATGATTCATTTCTGACTGACAACCAGCTTGCAGACGAATCAATATCAATAATTCCAGAGATTACTCCACCGGAAATATTCTTTACGGTGACCTTTTTTTCTTCGATTGTCCCGTTTGGGATAATCCCAAAATCAAGGATTGTGGGAGATATAATGTAGCTCCATTCAGTAAATATTTCTGTGTAGTCTATGTATTGAATTCGTGAATTAAGGGTGTCTGCAACAAAGCAACCAAACGAATCGGCAAGAATTCCGCTTGGGAATTTGAAAAATCCGGGAGCCTGTGGGTCATGGTCGTCTGGTGGGCAAACGGCTGGTGTCATGTGGTATTGATCATTCGGTCCGCCACAGTTGCCAAAGTTCCAGTTGAATCCGGTTTCAGGATCAAATATTACGAGTCTGTGGTTAAACGAATCAGCAACGTAAATCTTTCCATCGTTATCGTATGAACAATCGGTTGCACCAAGAAGTCGACCTCTTCCCTTCCCTCTTGACCCAACTGACTTGATTGGGTTTCCGGTCAGACTTATCTCCTGAACTCTGCAGTTGCCGTAATCTGCCACAAGGATTTTTTCTTCACCCAGACAGATTCCCATCGGTAGAATGAATTGTCCTGGGGTTGTCCCCCAGCCACCAAACTCGTTTATGAATTCGCCATCGGTTGTGAGTACTTGGATTCGGTGATTTTTTGTATCCGACACATAGAGTCGGTTGGTTATTTTGTCGATGCAAATATCGGTGGGTTCTCTGAACATACCGCCGACACTGCCTTTGGATCCAATTGTTTTTTGGTAAACTCCGTCTGAATCATAGACTTTGATGTTGCTGTCTGCTTTATCTACAACAAAGATGTTTCCGGTTGTGTCAATACAGACTCCGGAAGGCTGGACAAGTTTTACGTCAGAATTTTGACCGATCTCTCTCACAAACTGTCCACTCTTTTTGTAAACCAGAACGATTGCACGTGATGAGTCAACGATGTAAATTGTTTCACCCTCGGAGGTGATACGTTCCGGTCGAACAAAAGAACCTGTTGGCTTGATCTCTGAGTTGAAACGATCTGCGTATGAACCATCTTTGTTCCACATTTCAATTCGGTTTGTTTCTTTTGAAGATACGATGATTCTTCCTGACAGAATCTCGATACCCTTTGGGTTTGAAAGGATTTCTTTGTTTTCATTGTTCAAGCCGATTGTTTTTGTTACTAATCCTTCAAAATCTAAAACCATTGCACGATTTTTTTTGGGTGAAGTTACATAGATATTGTCATCATCTATCGCAATTGCCCAGGGATTATCAACACTCCATTTTTTGATAAAATTTCCGTCGTAGTCGAAGAGAAAAATACTGTTTGATTTTGGATCAGTTACGTAGATTGTGTCGTTTAGCACTGCAATACCGGTTGGCTGTATCATGGTGAAATCGGACGATGAGATTGTGAAAACATATCCCCCGTTTTGATCTGCTACAATCACGTTTCCGGCTCCACTGTTTGCAATAAAAATTCTGCCCTTAAATGATGTGATACCGATTGGTCTATCGAGCAGTGGCTCGCCGGACTGGTTATAAACGTTAAATTCAGAATTATATTTTCCTGCACTTGTGTAAACCAGCACCTTGTTGTTCACGGTATCGGTGACGTATGGTTTGTTGCTTATGGTTGTTATATCACCAGGAGTGTATATTTGTCCTTCGTTTGCTCCGAATATTCCAAACCTGTAATCATTTTGAACAAAGATATTTTGAATACTTGAATTCCCCTCGTCGCACACCAGCAATCTCATTCCGCTGACGTGTAAGGAAGTGGGGCTGTTGAACGTCCTGATGGGCATCATGTTCCCAATTATTGCCGGATAAGCCCTGTTATCACCTTCGGGCTGACTTGCTCTCCCTGGTGATATTATTATTAACTGGAAAACCATTAACAGTGAAATCGTAACTAGAACTATTCTTTTCATATTCTGCTCGCACCCCTTTCAAAAAAAGGTTGTATCTGTAACAATCTATATGAGTCATAGCTGTTTTGCAAGTGTTGTTTGGTTTTTGAAAGTTATAAAATGGTTATATAACCATTTCTTCCCGTCATTCTAGTTGTTTTTAATCTACTGCTCTCTATACTCCTATTTTGTAATCCAAGAGACATCGTTTCTTCAAGGAGGAGTAAGCAATGAGATTATCGTCAAGCAAGAGCATCTCAACAATCGTTGCGATCATAGTTACTTTTGCACTTCTATTTTCAACAGTTTCACTTCCAGCACGTGTGAACGCTGAGGCAGTTGAATTTTTACCATTCACGATATTATTCACGGGTGGAATGCATGGTAATGTCGAGCCATTTGATTTTGGTGGCCAGAGCAATTACGGTGGATTTGCCAAAGCAAGAACAAAAATCGATGAAGTAAGAAAAGAATTGTTAGAAGACAGAACCTGGTGGAGATTTGGTGGAAACACCCTCGTCCTTGATGTCGGAAATGCCATCATGGGCAGCAAAACCGGTTGGCTGTTTGCCAACAAGAGTCTTCAGGACGTGCATCCAACAATTCGTGCAATGAACAAGATTGGTTATGATGCCATGCTCTATGGAGCTGGTGAATTCTCAATGAACAAATCAATCAGAGATTCCCTGGTATCACAGTCAGATTTCCCTTGGATAACAGCAAATGTTGTTGTCGGAAAAGAACGAAAAAAACTTCCAAAGGGTGAATATGTGATGAAGGTTTACAAGATTCCAACCGCAGCCCATCCTTTAAGATATGGTGTCGTTGGTCTCACAAACCCAGCAGTTTTTACATGGGAAAACCCAGGAAACCTCATGCTCGGTTCAAACGAACTTCAGCTTGAGTATTATGTTGACAAAGCCCAGGAACATGCAGAAACTCTCAAAGAAACAGGCGAAAAAGCTGATTTCATCATAATCGCAACCGACCTCGGACTTGAAAAAAATGCAGACGGTTCCTGGAAAGATAACCTTCTCCACAAAGCAATCCAAGACATCACGCATATTGATTTTGTCTGTTCATCGTCTACTGGAGTATCTTTCCAGCAGGAAACAATCATTGTTTCAGGACTTGGTGGAAAGCTTCATGAGACAATGGTTTGTCAGTTACCTGAAGATGGCGTGACAATGGGTCGTATGGATTTAGTTCTCGAAAAATGTACCTGTCCAGTTAAACCATATGTTTTCAGAAAAGTAAACAGCAGAAGACAGATGAAATCACGTTTCATCAAACTCGATCCAAGTGTAACCCCAGACTCTGAAATAATGAAAGACTTCCAGTCCGCAAAGATTCTCATGGAACAGGAATTCAATCTGAAGATTGGTGAAGTTTCCTGCACCGTTGATTCAATCAATGCAAGGAAATGGGATTCAGAGGTAGTTCAGATTGCATGTGATGTTATGATGAAAGAAACCGGTGCAAGTATTGCTTTCACCGATGTCTGGACAACGTCTGCAAAAATTGATAAAGGTTCGTTCACACGTGGCGATCTCTTTGATGTGTTCCCAAAAGATGCAAAAATATATTCAATGGATCTCAAGGGAAGCCAGATTAAAGCAGCACTCGAGCACTCAGCAAGTCTCTTCAACACTGAAGCAGATACCAACTTCATCATCGCCAAGGGAATTGATTATTATATCGACATCAGACCTGGTCATGACAAGGTTGGATACATCAAAATCGGTGGTGTTGATCTTGATATGAATAAAACCTACAAGGTGGCTACAAACAGTTACATCGCTCTTGGTCAGGGTGGATACGACTTTGGTGATGCTCCAAAAAAAGAATATAAAGATTTAAGCAAATCCATCCAGACAAGCATTAAAAGAAATAGTGGCAAATGGAACTGTGGAAGACAAAAGAATTGGTTTGTCGTTCCGGATTATCTTTACCACTGGTCAAAACAGTTTGTTGATGTACTGATGGAAAAAGAGATTGTCGGCGGAGACCAGTTTGGTCGTTACAGCCCAGACAATTTCATAAACAGAGCAGCAGCAGCCGTAATGTGTTTGAACATCTATGACCATCCAAAAGCAACACCATTAACCGGTCACTACAAGGATGTTTCAACAAAACATTGGGCATACCCCTACATTGAGGGTGGCTTCAACAAGGGAATGTGGTTCTGGATTTCAGGTAACTACGGACTCACTGCAAACACAACAAGAGAAGAGATTATGGTCAACATGATCATTTCTTCTGGTGACAAAGCACAGGCTGAAGCACTTTCAGCCGAGGACCTTGTAGCATTTGACGCAAACTTCGTTGACGCAGACCAGTGTTCACCATGGGCAAAAAAATATGTTGCATACGCAACAAAAATTGGTCTGGTATCAGGATATGCCGCCGACGGTGGAAAATTCAGCATCAAACCAAAAAACAATATTCGTCGTTCAGAGGTTGCAACGCTCATGGCAAAAGCAAGATTCCCAACCATCGCAATCATGGGAACAGCCGATTTTAGAACAGAAATTGACTCATGGAGAATTGACCCTGACGCTGACCGTCCAGTTGGTGGAATTCAGGGACTCACTTACACAATCGGAAATCTTCGTGGTGCATACGGTGCAAACATGCTTCTTGACGCTGGTGGCTTCTGTCAGGGAACCGCTTGGGCAGAACTTGCAGACGGTTCGATGGCAACCGGACTCATCAACGAACTCGGATACGATGCAGTGGCACTTGGAACCAAAGAATTTTATCTTGGATCGGCAGCTGTGAACAAACTTGTTGCTGATATCGATGCCCCTGTTCTTGCCAGCAATGCTTCTGGTATCAACGGAATCGAAAAATCTTTCATCAAAGATATTATCGGAATCAAAGTTGGAGTTATCGGTGCATTGAATTCCGACACAACCAAGTATATTTGCGAGGACGAACTTGGTGAAGTCAAGATCACTGACATGGCTGAAGCTATCAATACTGAAGCAACTGCTCTCAAAGCACAGGGTGCTGAAGTTATCGTTGTTATTGCCTCAGCTCCTGGATACATCAAGTTTGGTCAGACCCCAAAGGACGGCTTCAGTGGTCCCGCAAAAACTCTTGCAGGAAAGCTTAACGGCGTAAACGTGATGTTTGTTTCTGGTTCACCAGAAGAATTCGTTGCTCCTTCGGGCGATCTTTGGGTTGTGGGTGCCGGTGAAGATGGCTGGACTCTCGGTCTTGCCAAAGTAAGATTCGACACAAAAAACAGAACTATTGACAATATTGACGCAACAAACGAATTTGCTCTAGTGAATCCAAGCTCAAAGAGATCATCTGCTGAAGAGCTTTGGAATTCTGTTGAAAAATTTGTGGTAGCCAAAAAAGCAGAACTCAAAAAAGAATTTGATAGAGTGATTGCTACAACTGAAACAGGACTCAATCTTGACGATTCAAACGAATCAGCATTGGGTGACTTGATTACTTCGTCGGTTGCTGATCAACTCGGTGTGGATATTGTCATGTTCCCTTCTGATGACGCCAGAGGAAAAGGCTTTGCTCCTGGAAAAATCACATTTGGTGACCTCTATTCATCCATTCCAGCAGAGGATACTTGGGTTGTGGGAACTGTGCAGGGAAAGAAGCTGAAGGATATTGCTGAATCAGCTGTATCTGGTGAACGAGCCGTACTTCAGACACATGGTTTCATCTTCCTCTTCTCACGAAGCTCAGAGCCATGGAATCGTGTAACCGAGATATTCATCGGTAAGGGACTCAAGTTCCAGCCAGACGAGGGTAATCGTATCCCTGTCAGATTTAACAGCAAAGATGAATACAGGATTGCAATTCCAGCAAGTGAATTTTATACCCTCCCATCATTCGGACACGAAGCACTTTCACAGGTTATGAAAAATGTTGAATCTTCATGTGTCTACATCAGAAGCACATTCGTAAAATATCTTGAAACCATGACAGAGGCTGGTCAAATAGTGAATCAGGAGATTGAAGACCGCTTCAAAGAACCCTGATACTGGATTGTAAATAATTTACTACGGATACAAAAAAGCACCCACGTTATGTGGGTGCTTTTTTATTTGATAAAAAATAAACTTTTGTTGAGAATTGTTGTTGGGGTGTCAGTTTAAGAATTTCAGTGCGTTTTCAGCAGAATCCATCTCAGCCGTTTTTTTTGAAGCTCCCGATCCAGAGTAGTTAACATTTTTAACGATCACTTCTGCAAAAAATATTCGATTGTGGGGATCACCTTCTTCGTTAACAATTTTATAGACTGGTTGCCCAAAGTCTTTTTCTGAACAGATTCGTTGGAGCTCACTCTTTGCATCTTCGAGCTTGCTTTCTTTGAGAAATGGATCAAGCCTGTCCAGCAGTATTTTTGTAAAATTGAAGCCTCGAGATAGGAACAATGCCCCAACGACCGCTTCAAATATGTCACAGAGATTCGAATCTCTATTTTGTCCACCAGATTGTTCTTCACCGGTTCCCAGCCTCATGCAACCATTGATTCCAAAAAATCTTGCGGAACCTGCAAGTGCTGATTTTGAGACCATAGAAGCCCTGGCTATTGTGAGTTCTCCCTCATCCCACCCCTCGTGTGTCAAAAATAAAATATTCGCAACGTAGAGTCCTACAACTGCATCACCGAGGAATTCAAGTCGTTGGTATGATTCAACATTATTCTCAGCAGAGTAAGATGGATGAGTGAGTGCGGTCAGGAAAATTCCAACATCCTTTTTCTTAAACCGAAGTTTTTTGAAGAGCTTTAGCTGGTTTGGAGATAGTTTAGGCAAAAGCCTCTGAGATTTTTTCAACCAGCTTTCCTTCTACACAATTGATCGCTTGTTTGATGGCAGATGCAATTGTTTTCCCGTCAGAGACCCCGTGTGAAACAATGGAAACACCCTTAACACCAAGAAGTGGTGCCCCACCATATTCAGAATAATCCATCATTTTTTTCAGTTTTCTAAAGTTTTTACGAATTAATAGACCACCAATTTTTGAAATAAAAGTTGAACTGATGGCATCCTTAACCAGTCCCATCAAATCTACCCCAATTCCTTCAACGGCTTTCAAGAGAATATTTCCAGAAAATCCATCCGCAACCAGGACATCAGTTTCACCCCTTAGAATGGGTCTTGATTCCATGTTGCCGATGAAGTTTATATTTTCCATCTTGCTGAAAAGTTTGTAGGTTGCCTTTACCAGCTCAGAACCCTTTTCGGACTCCTCACCAATATTTAGAAGTGCTACCCTTGGCGAAGGAACGCCGGCAACGAACTCTGCATAAGCAGAGGTCATGAGGGCAAAATCGATAAGGTTTCTAGGTTTGCTGTCAGGAACGGTTCCGCAATCACATAAAAAGGTGAAGCCACCCTTCATGTTGGGGATTGCTGTCATTATTCCTGGACGATCAACTCCCTTGATTCTGCCAAGAATAAAAAGTCCACCAGCCATCTGGGCACCGGTGTTTCCAGCTGAAACCACAGCATCACAACGACCTTCAGCAACCAGCCTGGTCGCAACAAGAATTGAACAATTCTTTTTCTTGCGAACAACTTCACTGGGGGAGTCACTCATTTCAATGGTGTCTTCACTGTGTACGACAGGAAAGTTGAAAGGAGAGTCCAAATCTTTCAGAGTCTCCTCAACAACATTCCTGTCCCCAACGAGTGTTATATCAACATCGAGTTTTTTTCGGGCAAGGATAGCCCCGGCAATAATTTCTCTTGGAGCATTATCACCACCCATCGCATCGAGAGCGATTTGTATCAAGCGTCTACCTTCTTTTGCCTCTTTACTTTCTGGGCAACAACGAGTTCTCCGTCGTAGAATCCGCAATAGGGACATACATGATGGGAATGAATTGGTTTTCCACAATTGCTACATGCAGATAGATTCGGTACGTCTATTTTTTGATGTGCCCTTCTGAGCCTTCGCCTTCTTATTGATTGTTTTTTCTTGGGCTGTGCCATTTTAATTGTCTCCGTTCTTTCCTTACTGGATATGCAACCGACAAGTATATTTGTGGGCTTTTGTCTGTCAAGCCTTGACAGGTGTGGGTTAGATTATAGAATTGCACTCGATATTTGCCAAGGAGATAGATATGCCACTTAGACATGAGTCACAGGTTAAGTCTGTGAGACAATCAAAAAAAAGAAGAATACGCAATGTTTCACAGAGGTCGGAAACAAGAACTGCAATCAAAAGAGCAGTGTTAGCACTTGGAACAGACAGTGCAGAAGTTGATGTAGGATATGCCATCAAGAAACTCGACAAACTTGAAGCACATGGAATACTGCATAAAAATACTGTTGCCAGAAGAAAATCCAGATTGATTAAAAAGTATAATAAATCACTGGTTGCAAACTGATAATCACAAGAGTTATTCAATTTAGATAGTAGAATGAAACCCCCTTGCATAAAGAGGGGGTTTTGTGTTTTTAAAGATATTTAAACGAGTTGGAACAAAGCACTTTCAAGTGCGAATAATGGTTCTGCCTTCCCTGTTTTGAAGGCAACGTCTGCTTTCTGAAGCTCTTCCAAATATTTTAGAAGTTCGTTTCTTTTGAATCTGCGGGATGAAGCGATTGATTTTTTTGCAACGAATGGATGACACTTCAATCTTCCGGCAATTTCTTTCTGACCAAGTTTTTGTTTTGTGAGTTCTCCTGCCAGGAGGACTTTGATGAAGTGGTTGACGACCATCGATAATGCTCGCTCCGGGGGTTCACCGTTATGAATGAGAGTATGGATAAGCCTGATGCCATCAGCTGTTTTTTTATCCGCCAGTGCATCCAATACCTGAAAAATAATCAGATCACTTTTTTTTGGAATAATTTCTTTTATGTGCGAACTTTGAATCATTATGCCAGCTCCTGCAAACGAAATGAGTTTGTTGATTTCCATTGAAAGGATTGACATTTCACCCAGAGTGTGCTCGATTAAAAGGTGAGCGGCATCACTGCTGATATTGCATTTATCATCACTGAATCTCTTTTTTATCCACGAAAGAAGCATTCGTTCGTTTACGCCACCTTCAGAAATTTGTTTGGCGTTTGTGGACAAAAATTTTCCAATTATTGTGTTTTTTGCAATCTCTGATTCGGTGAATATTGCAACATTTCCCTCTATCATGTTTTTGAACACAGAAACTGTTGCCTTTGCACGGTCTCCTTTGATTTTACCAGCTCCCGTTATGAGGACAACGATGTTTCCGGAGAGCAAACCTCCGGAACAAACCAGCTCTTCAAGCTCTGAAGTGCCGATTTCTTCAAGGTTTACTTTTCTCAGCGAGGTACTCCTGCCACCAGAAAGATTTGCAATTTCATCAATTATCTGTCGTTCAAGATAGGGAATTTTTGCGGTCAGGTGATATATTGGGTTTGGTTTTCCTTCGGTCTTTAACCTTTTTAGCTCGGAAACATATGTGATGCTCATGGATAGATGTGTTCCAGCATTCTTGGGAATGGTGCGGCTTCACGGATGTGTGAGGATCCAGCCAGCCATCCGACCATTCGTTCAATCCCCAAACCGAAGCCGGAATGTGGGAATCCACCATAACGACGAAGGTCTAAATACCATTCAAAAGCAGACACTTCCAAGCCATGTTCCTTGATTCGCTCTTCGAGCAACGAGAGACTGTCCTCTCGTTGAGACCCACCAATAATTTCTCCAACACCCTCAGGTGCAATAATATCATCGCAGAGAACGACCTTTGGATTTTCTGGATCTCGTTTCATGTAGAAGGCTTTCACTTCTGCTGGATACTTTTCGATGATTAATGGTCGGTCGTGCATTTCGGAAAGGGTGGTTTCATCCGGTGCTCCAAAGTCGCTACCCCAGGCTAGTTCTGAACCTTTGCTCTTGAGAATATCGATTGCCTCCGTGTAGGTGATTCTTGGGAATGGGGTGACAACTTTTTTTAATGCTTCAACATTTCGTTCAAGTATGTCCAGTTCACCTTTGCAACTTGAAAGAATCTCTGAAACGATATGAGCAAGGAATCGTTCTTGAAGAGCCATATTCTCTTCATGGGTCATGAATGCAGCTTCTGGTTCAACCTGCCAGAATTCGATCAGGTGTCGTCTGGTTTTGCTTTTTTCTGCCCTGAAAACTGGACCGAAGCAGTAAACTTTTCCAAATGCGGATGCGGTTGCTTCGTTGTAAAGCTGACCTGACTGACTCAAGTAAGCGGATTTGCCGAAGTAATCAGTTTCAAATAACGTTGTAGTACCTTCACATGCACTGGGAGTAAGGCAGGGGGCATCTATGTTTAAGAAGCCTTCGTTATCTAAAAAATCACGAATTGTTTTGGTTAGCCTTGCTCTGATTCTGAGGGTTGCCCATTGTTTTTGTGATCTCAACCAGAGATGACGATTGGACATTAGAAAGCCAACACCATGGTCCTTCAGGCTGATTGGATAATCTACGCTCTCGCCAACCAAAGTTGCGTGTTCGATGTCCAGTTCAAACACCCCTTTTTTCTTTGGATGCTCTTTAACTATACCAGTGATTTCAACTGAACTCTCCTGAGAAAAAGATTTTATCTGACTGAATAACTCTTCATTCAAATTGCCCTTGAAGGCAACACACTGACAGAGACCGGTTCCATCCCTCAAAACGATGAAAACAAGTTTTCCAGATGAACGGGAATTATATACCCAACCGCACAATTTTACGCTCTTACCAACGTGTTTGTCGAGCTCAGATACTGTTACCATTTTTCAAATCTCCTTTAAACCAAAGCTGAATCCGTTAGAGTATATTAGCACCTTAATGCTAACTTTTGCAACTATGAATAATGATAATGGTTGTTTACTTTATGAAACACACCTTGAACAACCACTCAGTTTTTGGTATAAACCTTTTGAACTAAAAAGAAGTGAATGTCGTAAGGAGATGTAACTTGTTTAATATAATGATAGCTATATCAATCGTAACTGGTGTGGGTTTGGTAACTGGTTATTTACTGCAGTCACCAAAGGCGTCTGGTCTTGGTGCAATCGGTGGAACCGCTCACCAGTTCAAAATGAGATCTGGTAAAGACGCTTTCTACGATAAGCTTGTTGTGTGGTCAGCAATATTGTTTGGAATATCAATCTTTCTTTTATCGATAATTGATCCAAAACTCTGGTTGTAAGATATAAGTATCCTCGTGCCGAGGTGGCGGAATTGGTAGACGCGTACGTTTAAGGTGCGTATGTTTAATAACGTGGGGGTTCGAGTCCCCCCCTCGGTACCATTTTTTCTTGTTTTGGGCGGATAGTTCAGCGGTAGAACGCTTGCTTTACACGCAAGAAGTCACAGGTTCGAATCCTGTTTCGCCCACCATTTAAATTAAGCTGAACGAGTTCATCGTTAGTAGAAATGTTATTGGCTTACACACAAAAAAATTAAAAGTTGTTTATTTATGTATATTGTGACGTACGGGCAGGTCGCGACCTGCCCGTACAGACCTGAGCCGGCATTCCGAATCCAACTCTGCATCTACCCACATGGAAAAATTCAAGACCCAAATTTGAATCCAGCAGACTTCCAAACATGTATGAATGCTGGTCTCAGTTGCTCCAACGATGTGTATTTTGGGAATCGCTTAAACACAACACCAGGGCATAAAACTTCGTTCGTTTTTATTTTAAAACCAGTGTTCCAGTCTGTTTTTATTGCAGGAATAATCTCAAATCCTTGCACCCCAATGAGCGAAACTAAAAGATGAATGGGTGGTTTGAGCTTGATTTCAACGAATCGTTTGAAGTAATGGGTTAATGTTTTGATTATCATTTGTTCGGTTTCATCAATTGGGAATTTTAATCCAGCCATCAGGATTGAGGCGTTCACAGCTTCGATAGAACCATTTTGAAGAATAGAAGTATAATTTGTAACATTGGAAAATTTGTTGCTTTTATCCTCTGGATCAAAACCGATTGGGTCTAACGTTCGTTGTTCGTCGGTCAGCTTCTCTAGTTTGAAACGATTTTTTCTTCTGATCGTTGACTCAGGGATCAGGTGAAGAATCAGCTTTGGTTTATCGACTAGTTGTGGATTGTCTTTTCCCGATGCAATGATTTTTAATCTATTCTGTCTGAGTTCCTCTGAACTTTCCGGTTGAACGAATTCAATTATTTTTGATGATTTTTTTGAGATGGTTTGTGCATCAGGTTTGGTTTTGACAAATGAATCATCATCCTCAAAGCGAAGAACACGCTGTGCAAGTTCTGTGAAGAGTTCATCGCCATCTTTCTGAATGAATGTGGCTTTCTTTTTTTCAATCAGCTTTTCCCCGTTGTCGTTTGGTGGGAATTTGTCTATCCAAAAACAGTTGAACATGTTGTTCTGATTGCTGAAAAGTTTTATCAACTCCTTATCGTATGTGCCGGACCAACCACACGTGATTACACCAAAATCCTCAAAAATTCTACTCAAAAGTTTTGAGATTCTTGGATCGTAGCTGGAGAGTTCTTCCTTGGTATTTTTTATGCGGGTGTCTAGATAGTCTCCGTTTACCTTCAGAATCAGGGGTCGTTTCATGTGAACGAGGGGGATACTTCCCTCGATTGCATCAGCATTGCTTATAACTTTTGGTTGGAGTCCTCTTGCATCAAATGCTTTTTCTAACAGTTTGTCGAAATTTGTGGTGATGATTACTTTGAAATATTCACCAGCAACAAGTTCTGCGATAGCGTTGTGGGCTTGTGTCGGTAGCTTCCACCCCTTTTTTCTTTCCTCATCGTTTGGATCAAAATATTCTGCTAAAAGATTGCTTCGTTCGGATGGAGCATTTGTGAGTGCTTCTAGCAATACTGAATAATCAGCCTTTTTGTTGAATTTTTTTTCAAACCAGGAAACAGGATCATCCGCAACATCCTCGCCAGATAAACGAGCTATCTTTTTGATTAAGTCCAGGGTTATCTCCCAGCCTGTGGGGATGTGTGCAGAATGAGAAATACCAGAACCAAGCAGAAGTGCATAGCAACCCTTGTTGGATGTGAGGGTGAACGCAAGTGAAATTATCGGGTCGATCATATTAACCTCGGGAAGAAAATATCTATCATGTGTGCAACTATAAATCTGAATCCAAGGATGTCAAAGTCGAATCAATTGGAGTTAATTGACAACCAGGATGAAATAACTACAATTCTTTTCCGATGCGGGGTCGTGGTGTAGCGGTTCAACACGCCAGCCTGTCACGCTGGAGACCGGGGGTTCGAATCCCCTCGATCCCGCCATCTTCATTTCCAGCTCACCAAGTCAAAAAAATAACCTCTTGAATAATATTGCTATTTCATCGATAATTCGTATACGGAGGTTTGACGTGAAAAACAGAATTCTGATTTCAACGGTTGCGATAGTCTTCCTGTTGTCGCTACTGACCACACCAGTTTCAGCCATGGACACAAGGAATTATATTGATGTTATTGTTGAGCTTGATGGTTTTTGTGTTACCGATTTTACCCCAAAAAATTATGTCAAAAAACATTTCCAAACACTTGATTCTGGTGTTGAACTCTCAACTCAGGGAATAATTAATTCGGTAAAAACATTTGTCCATAAGAATAACTCACAATTTGATGTGGTATATCATGAATATGGTGCTTTGTTGCGGGGTTTTTCATGTCGAATTGAATCAGATAGAATTGACGAAATCTCAAATATTCCCGGTGTCAAAAGGGTTTATGAAATTCCTGAGTATAAATTATCCCTTGTCGATTCTGTCCCAACGATAAAAGCGGACAAAGTCTGGGAGATGAAGGACGAAAAACAGAGAGATGTAACCGGTCATGGCACCATAATCGGGATCATCGATTCCGGTTTAGATTACAGGAATACTGATCTTGGTGGTGGAATCGGAATTGGTAAAAAGGTAATTGAGGGATACGATCTTGCAGATGATCTTGATATTGCGAGGGATGGTCAGAATCACGGAACACATGTCGCCGGTATCTGTTCTGCAGATGGAAAAGTTAAAGGTGTTGCACCATCAGCCAGTCTGATTGGTTTTAAGGTTTTTTCTTCAGAGGGGAAAAGAACCAGTGTGGGAGCAAATATTATTAAAGCTCTCGAACAAGCACTCTTATCAAAATGCACGGTCGTCAATATGTCGCTTGGTTCCATGGGAACTGCCGTGGGTACTGATAAAGACTCCATCTATCACAATGCTGTTGAAGCCGGAATGACAATCTGTGCAGCATCTGGAAATAACGGTGCAAGGGCTCCTGGTCGTGGTTTCCCAATTGGCTATCCAAGCAGTATTGACCCTATAATTTCTGTTGCGGCAACAGATGACGCACTGAAGATGATGGGGAATATTATTGAACCGGAGGATGAAAACTTTGAATTCGTTGTCAACTTATTGAATGATTCTCCTGATTGGGTTGAAGGTGAATACGAGATCGTTGACTGTGGATATGGCAACTCCGATGAAGACTTTGCAGAATTGGACTTAGAAGGAAAGGTTGCTCTGATAAAGCGTGGACCAGTAAGCGAAGAAAAAGCATACTTTAGATACAAAGATGTTAGAGCAGGCAAAGCGGGAGCGGTTGCGTGCATAATCTATAATCACTCATTTGGAAGTTATAACGGCACGCTGACAAGTCCCGTTGAATCTGAAAATATTGGTGAAGATAGTGACATAATCCCGGCAAGTTCGTTATCACTTCTTCAGGGTGAAAAATTGCTCAAACTACTCTCAAAAGGTAAGTGTGCAATTGAAATAAAAGAGGGAAAAATTACCGATAGAATGGCATACTTTTCGTCATCCGGACCCTCATCAATAATCCAATTCAAACCGGATGTTTCGGCTCCCGGCGTGCATATTCTAAGCACAATGAATACGGTTGGCGATAATCATACCTCAAATTGGGGATATAAAAATGGAACATCAATGGCATGTCCTCATGTGGCGGGGGCGGTTGCGTTGATTTCACAGGCACACCCGCAGGCAACTCCGGCTGAGATAAAGTCCAGATTGATGGCAACTGCGGATTTGTTGTGGAACGATGTTGCAAGTGAATATGTTCCGCTGTCGATGCAAGGATCAGGTAGAATCGATATTGAAAAAGCCATAAAAACAAAGATTGTGTTTGACCCACCTGGTGGCTCCACCAAAGCAAACACTCATGGTAAGGCAACCTTGGATTTTGTCGTTCAAAATCTTTCAGCAGAGAGTCAGGATGTTGAGCTGACCTATAAATCAATTGGATGGGATACAGAGGGCGAATTTGAGTTTGAACGATTGACCATCAAACCCTTCGGTCAGATTGAATCATCGCTTGATATTAAGTGTATGGCTGGTATCGAGGGGATTTTAGAGGGAGTTATTTTTGCAAAAGTTGGTGATGAAACCGTTCATTTGCCATTGATGGTTCTCAATCAAAATACCTATCTACCACCACAACTATCCTATTTTAGAGCTGAAAAAAATAATTTGATAAACTTGAATGATGAAAACTCGGAGACTGTGTTAACTTTCAAATTGAACTATGGAAGTTTTATGACCTCACCGGACAGTCCAAGCGACTTTATCACAAGCACGATTTCTGCACTCTATCTGTCTGTTGCCAACAAAAAAAATATGGAGCTTGGTGTGATTCTCTACGATGATATTTTTCAGGCAGGTTATTATCATATTCCCTGGAATGGTCGTGGTGCAGATGGTAGTCTGTTGGTTCACAACGGTGAAAATATAATACTTGGCCAAGGTATCCGAACGATTCAATACAGCAATGGAAATCCTTCCCTTATTGTGAAACAGAAACCTCCCGCATCAACGATCGTAAATGTTTCCGGCTCTCCTTTGCTTGACTCGCAAGAGATTGGGATGATGCTGGCTCCAGAAAAGCCCGGACTGAATGATGAATTTGAAATTCGAATCTTTTTATCAGAAACCGTTGGGGTGAATACGCTTGACTTCTCATTCACCTATCCGGCTGAATTTATTGAAATTTTGAGTGTCCATCCTGATATAATGTTTAGATCATCAGGAAGGTTAAACTTTTTGGATAATCCTCTGAAGAATGTAGTAGATGTTCACCTTGAAGTTGACGAAGAATTTGTTGACTGGCATATGGGAACTGCGGTTTCAATAATTGCAAAAATGAAAAAAGCCACAAAAAATATACTGCCAATGGGCTTCTTATCTGGTGAAATCAAAACAATAGAAGAAACAATTCTGTTACCATTTTCCCAGATTCTGATTAGGGGAATTCCAGAAATCAGTTGTTTTGATTTGAATAAAGATAATGTTGTAAATGAAAATGACTTTGCTATACTCTCTAAACATATGGGTTCAGTTACAGGACAAAGCCTTTATGAGAGAAGGATGGATTTTGATTTGGATGGTCGTATCAATTGTTATGATCTTTGCATTCTTGCAAGGAATGTGACACCAGAATCCTAGGTCTTGGATTGGACATGAGCGTGAGCATGACGACTGAAATTGATGATACCGAGGAGTGATTATGCGAAAGAAACTAGTGGTAGCCCTTGTTATAGTAATGTTCTTTTCGATGACAGCAGTTTTTGCCGTACAAGAAGAGCCTGTTGTAGGTACCGACTCAAGTGTTTATGCAATGATTGTTCTTCCTGTTGTAACTCCTGTGGACGTAACGTTAGATAAAAATCTTTCAACCATTTCTGTTATTGAGTCTAACGCGAAGGCAATATTAGAACTCAGAGAAACTGAGCTTACAAGAAGATTCCCTGGGATAATAATCCGACATCAAATTGACTATCTTTTTGCCGGTATCTCCTTTGTTTCATCTGAAGTAGAATACAACGAGATTGCTGAATTATCATGGATTTCTGAAATCTACAAAATTGGAGAATACAAACCCACAGGAAATCTTTCAACTGCCGAAATGGTACACGCCACCTCGGTTTATGATCTCGTTGACCAAAACAATGTTTCATTGAATGGAAGTGGTGTACTCGTTGGTGTGATAGATAGTGGAATTGATTATAATCATAAGCATCTTGGAAACGGTATTTTTGGTGAAGCAGGCAAGGTCGTTGGTGGAACTAATTATGTAGAGAATGGTGAAGAGCCGATTGATGACGCACCAATTTGCCATGGAACATGTGTTGCCGGATTGATTGCTGGAGATAGAGACACTATTTCCATTGCTCCTTCTGCTAAGCTGATGTCATACAGGGTGTTCTCAAACAATAGTCCAATCGTGAAAGAAGATGTAATAGTTCGTGCAATCAACCAGGCGGTCAAAGACGAATGCAACGTCATAAATGTTTCTTTGTCTGAACCAGGTGGGACATCAAAAACACCGTCACTCGTTGGCAAGGCTGTTGAAAAAGCAATAAAGTCTGGTGTGGTCGTTGTTGGTGCCGCTGGTGATTTTGGAACGTACTGCAATTTTTCCGACAAAGGAACAGTGGGTGGTTCTGCACTTTCACAGGATGCAATCTGTGTTGGAGCAATGGACTCTAGACCTGGATTCAACATTAATATTGAAGACACTAACTTTTCAATTAGTGGATTAGCGTCAATCCCGTATAGCAATCTCGCTATCGATAGGTCAAAATCAATTGTCAACGGTGGTTATGGCTCTGAGGACGAGCTCAGTTCTATTTCTATCAGGGGAAAAATCGTACTAATAGAACGAGGGCCTTCAATTGGTAGATCTATTCCGTTCTATATCAAAATGCTGAATGCAAAAAGGAAGGGTGCAATCGGCATGATTTGCTGGAACAATGTTCCTGGCGAACTGCTTGGAATGCAGGTTGGATATAACGATGAGCTTGGAATAAAAATACGAGAAAAAGATTCAATCCCCTCCTGTTTCATCTCAAACGGGGATGGAAAGTTTTTATCAAAATTAATAAATGAAGGTAGCACAAGTGTAACCATTTCTGAGATGAATTACAATTCAATCTCCAGGACAAGTTCTCTTGGACCCAGCGAAGATCTTATCTTTAAACCGGATGTGTGTGCACCTGGTGTGGGACTAATCGCTCCAATCTCACTCATTCCCGGTTCACCAGAGGCACCATACACAACTAGCTTCTCGGGAACCTCAGCCAGCACGGCAATTGTTTCCGGTGCTGTTGCCTTGATAAGGCAGTACAAACCTGAGTGGACTCCAAGACAAATTAGACTGGCTTTGATGAACACGGCAACATTAACAAGAAATCAAGTTAACGGTAGCCCATCCAGCATGCTTATCCAGGGTGCAGGAAGAATAAATGTAGATGCTGCAATAAAAACACCAACTATTATTGAACCAGCTGGTGTGATCGCAAAAGCAACGGAAGAAATCACGTTCACGCTCGAAGGGTTAGAGCAGAGTGCAACCTTCGAGGTAAGAATTGAAGTACCGAAAGAACTCTCTGGTGATGTGGAGTTTGATATTTCCAGCGAAGATATTGCGGTTTCTTCTGACGGGACTGCAACGTTAGATATTACAGCATTTTTCAATCAAGCAAAGATTCCATGCAATATCGAGTGTGTTGTGTGGTTTGAGAGTGGCGACACAAAACTTCACGTACCATTTATCTGCTGGAAAGGGTTTAGTTCAGCGGAACGTGCAAACATAACTGGTTTAAAAATTGGCGGAAAAAAGATTGACTACAGCTCTACTGATTTATCTGGAATCACCATATGTTATAATGTTGCTATGGGAGATCTTTATGCCTATAAGCCGTTTGCTTATGGAAAATATAGCACATCAGAAGAGATTACCGATACAAACGAAACCATTATCTCAAAATGCCAGGTTGACCTTGTTGATGGCAACAATGATACGTGGGTAACAATCAAGGAATGTGAAAATGTTGAATATGGACACTACTGTTTAGACTGGGATGGAGAATTATCAATCTCTGATCAGGAAGTCCCAAATGGTAATTATAAAATCAAGTTGACTAGGACTGAGTCACGTATTGGTACAAGTGGAGCATCAAGTATTATTTTTTCCGATTCCATTGTTGCAGATCAGTCAATACAAGTGGTCGGAAGTCAAGCAAAAATACCACCTAAGTTCAGGCTCTATGCAAGACCAGGAATTCCATCGATAGACCAGAAATTCGTTATCGACTTATACATCATGAATGCTAAAGATGTCTCAAGTATCTCAATGGATATCACATATCCATCAGAGGAGATAGAAATTCTGGATGTTATTGCCGGTGATTTCATGGGGTTGGACGGGGTTGCGGTTGAAAATGATATGTTCAACGAAGAAGAAGAAGGTAAGATAAGATTGTTCTCAAAACGATTAGGAGAAAAGGGAATTGATGGATACGGTCTGATTGCTAGATTTATAGCCAGGTGCAGTGATGTTGTTTACCCAACGATTGGCTACAGCAATAAACGAATTCTGGACTCAGACGGTAATTCAGTCAGACACATGAGTTTCCCTTTAGAGCTCGAGATTACAGAGGATGAACCATTATTGGGTGATCTGAATTTTGATGGTGTAGTCAACTCGCGTGATGTGATCGTCATTGCTCGCTCATTTGGTTTAACTACAAGACATCCTGATTATAACATTGTAGCGGATATAAATGATGACGGTAGGGTAGATAATAGAGACTTGAAGATATTACTTGCCAACTTTGGCAAAAGTAACTAGGAGTGTGCGTACGATGAAAAGAATTATTGGTTGTTTGCTGGTGGTTGTGCTTATTACATCCTTATCTTTTGTTAGCACATATGCAACTTCAGTTGATGAAAAAGATTTCACAACTGAGCATATCTTTGGTGTGATGGATGATGATTATGTTGGATCGTTCATGCTTTTCCCACCAAACACTGTTGAGAGAGATTATGCTTCAACACTTTACTATCCAATGGATGGCATGACTGTAACCATGGATGATAGATTGTTGGTTGCAGATACCGGGTACGGGAGAATCCATGTATATGATATGAACATGGATCACAAAGAAACATTCGCAACTCTTGGATATGGTGATGGGAAATTAAGTTATCCTGTTGATATTGCAGAAGATACAGATGGCAACATATATGTGGCTGATTTCTACAATATGTATATTGCAAAATTTTCCTCATCTGGTGAATTCCTTGGACGTTTTGGCTCAGAAGGTGACGAAAATGGTCAATTCATTGGTCCTGCCGGCGTTGCTGTTGATGGTGATGGAAATATCTATGTTTCAGACTGCACAACTGCAAGAGTCCAGAAATTTGACAGCAATTTCAACTACTTGACTACATTTAATATGGGAGATGGTGAGAGTGCTCCTCTATCCTCACCCGGAGCAATACGTGTTGGGCCAAGTGGATACGTCTATGTCGCTGAAATGACAAAAGGACAGATATACATATTTAATACTGATGGGGAGTATCTCCGACCTGCACTAAAATTAGGTGACGAGAGTATATCAAAAATCGGTACTTTTGATATTGATAAAAACGGCAATTATTATGTCCATGATAGAGCTCCTGCAGCCAAAATGGTTAGAATGTTCGATGCAAGTGGTAACCCCGCTGGAATTATTGATGGAATGTTTGACGCAGACGTAATGACTGATGGATTTGCACTAGCAAATGATGGTACTATGTTTGTCCATTCCTATGGAACACCAGTTCCGGGACACAAATATAATCCTGAGAGTCCGTTCTTCTGTTCAAACTCTACTGAACTCATCCATTTAAGTGAAGATGGAAAGAAAATAGGCTCTTCTTTGAATTTTGACCCGACCGAATATGGGCGTGGTGGAGATATGAAGGATTGTGCCGTTTCATCAAACGGTAAGGTTTTTGGACTCTCGGAACATATTGTTGATTCAGCAATGAATGTGGAGAGCAGAATTTTTGTGTGGGATCAAGACGGCGATCTGATTGATGTCTTAGAACCAGATAACTTTGAATTGTCATCAAATGCAACATTTAAAGCTATTGCATTGGACTCCTTTGATAACATATTTGTGGGAGTTGATGATGGTGGCAAGGCTAAAGTTGTAAAACTGAACGAAGAAACTGACAATATCACTGTTATTGGTGCAGATTACTTAAGTGCACCTGCTTCGATTGCAATCGATATGATGGATAACATCTATGTTGCAGACACAAACAGAAGCTCAGTACTCATATTTACAAATCAGGGTAGATTCAGAAATGAATTCAAATTTAATTTCAGACCAAACGCTGTTGACGTTGACCAGTTCAGAAATATCTGTGTAGCATCAGATAGTCAGATTGTAATACTGAATCGAAAAGGAAGAGAAGTTGGTGTATTTGGTGGCTCAGGAAGACAAAAGGGAAGTGTATATTTCCCATATGGTGTAGTTTTCACCGGCTCCGGAGACATTATTGTTTCAGATACTGAAAACTGTCGATTACAGATTTTCCGTAAGTCAGAGGGTTCAACCTATAAAGTCCACAGTGTTTCAAACAGAATGTTCCCATTGTCCAAGGGTATCGCCTGGGGACCAGACAACAAATTGTATGTAGCAGATGGATTCCATGGCGTTGTCCATAAAGTTTCCATCGAGGGACAAACAGGACAGGATTCAGGTAGTGGTGAGGGTGGAGAACCTCCAATTCCACCAGAACCACCAGAAAATGAAACCATTCTTTCAGATGGTGAAATCCTCTTCAGTCCTGAAAATGCTGTGATTCAATCCGGTTCAATTGGTGAAATCGAAATCAATATAGATTTTGCTTCAAATGTGTTTGGAATCGGAATGACTCTGAAATATGACCCCTCTTTCTTGAAGTTAGAGGATTGTAAAGCTGGAGATTTCCTCTCGGCAGATGGCAACAACAATCTTTTCTACTTCAAGGATTCCCCCCCCGGAACACTGATGATTGCTGGACCAACGAGAACGGGTGCAGTTGGTGGATCAAACGGATCCGGAACACTTATAAATCTTAAGTTCTCTGGTGTGAGCGAAGGTGAAACTGTATTAGAACTTGAAGAAGTGGTAGTCAAAGATCCACAACTCAACAACATTCAGGTCGTCACAAGAACATGCAACGTTAAGGTTTTGGCTATGGACAGCCAACCACCGGAAATCACTATTGATGTCCCGGCTTGTTCCTGGACAAAAGAATACACCTTAAATGGCAAAACTGAACGTGGTGCAAAACTTGAGATAATCCTTGGCGGGAAAACAAATAAAATTGCTGTAAAACCAGATGGTTCTTTCTCACACAAAATCACTCTTGGAAATGGTGAAAACAAATTCAAAATGATCGCGATTGATGAAGCAGGCAACAAGGTTGTAAAAGAATTTGTCATGAGCCTTAGATCTAAAAATGTTATCATCATGTGGGTAAACAAATCCGACTATATTGCAAATGGTAAAGCGGATAAGTTTGAAGTTCCTCCACAGATAATCGACAGCTCTACATATGTTCCGCTCAGAGCACTTGGTGATCTGCTGGGATGTGTAACAGAATGGGTGGGAGCAGAAAAGAAAGTAATTTATACTTATGTGGATCCATGCTCCGGCGACAAAACTGTTCTTGAAATCTGGATAGGCAAACAAATCGGCAAGATGAATGGTAAGAGTTGGGATATGGGTAAAGCCCCTCAGATCGTAAACAGTCGTTCATTGGTACCGCTTCGAGCAATCTCAGAGGGACTTGGTGCAGGTGTTGGCTGGGAAGGTGCGACCAAAAAAATCACTATTACTCACCCCAAACCATAAACTGTATAAAGGAAATCACCCCTTAAATTGGGTGATTTGAGATGAAATTGATAAAAAACCGAGGAGCCCATTTATTGGCGTTCCTCGGTTTTTTTAGAAATAGGAGGTGTATTTGTGAGGAAAAAGAAAATCAAAAATACTGTTTCAAAAAAGAGAAAAGGCTGGTTCAATCGTTATACCCTGGCTAAAATTAAGCGATCTCTTGCTCACGAAGTCGGCAGATTTTTTCTCATTGCAATTGGTGCGGCCATTGGTGGATTTGCTACTGCTTTCTTTTTTGTACCAAATCACATTGCTCCGGGTGGCTTGAATAGTATTGGTATTGTCTTAAATCATGCGTTTGGCATTAAAGTGGGTCTTGCTTATATTGCCATGAACATTCCATTTTTCACATGGGCTCTTTTCCTTCTTGGCTACCGGTATTTGCTTAGAACGGTATTTGCAGTCACCGTTTTCATATTGGTTGTTGATCTGACACCTGTAATTCTTGCTCCCTACCTCTCTGTATTTCCTGAGTTTGATCTGATTCTGGTCTCTGTTTTTGGTGGAGCACTCTCCGGGTTTGGTATAGGTCTTGTGTACAAGTTTGGCGGAAGTCTTGGTGGCACGGATATTATTTCTCAACTGGTCAGCTTTACTACAAAGGTTTCATATGGAACTGCCGTACTTATTTTTGATGCATTGATGATTGTAACCCTCACTTCATATTTTGTGTTTGCAGGTGGTTCAGCGGATCTCACAAAAATTGAACTGGCCCTCTACTCAGGCATTGCTCTTTTTGTAACCTCAAGGGTGATAGACACAGTACAAGCCGGGATGACGGCAACCAGAATGGTGATCATAATCACCAACCAAATCGAACCAATCAGAAGGGCGATCCTTCATCGGATTGACAGAGGAGTGACAATAGTTGAGGGGCTTGGTGGGTATAGTCTTGAAAAAAGAAATATGGTTTTCTGTGCAATTCCCCGCTCTCAAGTTGGCAGAATAAAAGAGATTGTTTTACTTATTGACCAAACCGCATTCATCATGGTGTCAAATCTGTCAGAGACAAAAGGTAAGGGGTTTGAAAAACAACTGCCAAAATAATCAATATTTCTTTAGGGAAATTTGCTGTACTTGAAAAATTTGTATAAAGTTGAAAAAAATTATGGTGTGATAGCCATTCGTATCAAAGATTTCAGCTAACTTTGCATGATAAGCATTGAAAAATATTATTTTGTGGCTCAAAATCTAAGTATTTAGAATGCTGTATATGGTAACTCTATTAAAGGATACTTTAATAGAGTATAGAAATATTTAGAAACATCGACTGAATCAGGATAAATATGAAGAATCCCAGGCATTCTATTTTTGCCCGGGATCCTTAGTTGTGGATGAAATTATTATGGCAGAATAAGTTTCGTAATCGTGATTGTTTTTGTAGAACCCTCCCAGGCAACATCAGCACCAAAAGCTTCACCAACAAATCGTAGTGGTACCATGGTTCGACCTTCAAGAATCTGGGCTGGAGGATCAATCTCGATCTCTTTTCCACTGATCCTTGCTAGCTTCTTACCAATGGGAAGTTCCAGGATAATATCACCAAGCGTCATGACTACAGTTTTAGTCTCTGCGAGATCCAACCGACCTCTGCACCGAATGCTTCAGCAATTGCTCTAAACGGTGCAAGTGTGCGACCATTCACAATTGTTGGTGCAACATCAAGCTCAACAGGAACGCCATCAGTATAGAGAATCTTGTTGTTGATGCTCGTTTTGATTGTGAGCATGTGATTGTTGATTATTTCAAATTCCATCGTGGAGGTATTTCCGGCAGAATCGGTAGCAGTTATCACAACAGAATTCTTGCTTGGTGCTTTTTTCAACTTGAACACAAACTCAAAGCTATCATCATCCTCAGCAACAACTTCACCGTTGATGAATATCTCACACTTCTCGTCAGTACTTCCTGAGAGCGTTACCTCGGACAGGTCGGTTACTTTTTCCTCTAAACCAAGAATTGTGATCTTGGGTGGGAGGGTGTCTTCATTGGTCTTTGCGGTGACGGAAACTTTTTGAGAACCATTGTTCCAACTTGTTTCTATGTAACCAATCTTCTCATCCCCTGCCTTAAATTCTGAGTTTACCAGAGTTACCAAGATAATCACAGTGTTCCCACCAGCAACATTTAAACTTGTTCTATCTAGGTTGAACCAGCTTTCGTTATGTTTTAGTTTGATGTTCACAGATCGAAATGATTCATTTTTTATCTCAAGTTCCATCGTTTGCGTTTTGCCCAATAATACTTCACCAAAATCTATTGATGATGGAATAATCGGATCTCTGATCTTTATTACCTGGACATCAGATAACCCAAAGACTGGTAAACCATTTTCTGATAATGGTGAAACTGTTGCTTTTATTTCAGCTGTGCCAATTTTTTTACCATAAAACGTTCCATTGTAACTCAAGTTTCCAATTGTTGAGTCTGATATTTCCCAATCGAATTCGTATCCGGATAATAATTCACCGTTTTCACCAAATGAATTTGCGGAAATATCTAATATCCCACCAATTTCACAAACTATGGGATGTGGTGATAATGTAACTTTTGCTGGATATATAGTCTGTAGTTTAACTGGAATAGAATTTTTTTCTTCACCCAGTTGCACAATCAAAGTATCAGAATAAACTGTGCCCACTCTGTTGATTTTTTCAGGAATAGTATTTACGTTGATAAAAACTGATTCTCCTGGTTTGAGTACTCCGGAATTATTTGTTAGAGAGAACCAATCTGAAGTTGTGGTTGCTAAAAATTCAAGTTCTTTGTCGTAGATGTTTTTGATCTCAACCGTTTCCTCATGATTTGTTTTGAGATAACAGCTACCGTAATCAAGCCTTAGCGGGGTGAATGGAGATACTCCATAACAAACCATTTCCCCGGTATGTAATCCAAAATAAAGCTTGTCTTCATAGATAGATAATGGTGTTGAAATCAATCCGTCTTCAGGGGTAATAGAAGAAAGTAGCTCTAAGTCATCGGTGCTAAATATATCCACATGATCAAAATAAGCATTGAGAAAAATATATCCATTTGATACTATGGGTGTACTGACAGGATGGCTAATGTGGTATTCCAGTGTTTTGCTACCAAGCACTGTGCCATCATTTGCATCAATACTGTACAAAATGGAATCACTATAAAATCTTTGACCATCATTATTCTCTTCGACGGGATTAGTTATAATGAATATCTTGTCATTATATACGGTTGCTGAAGATATTTCTTCATATCTGTCTAATTTTTCTACTTGACAAGACCAGATTTCATTTCCTTTTGAGTCAAATAAAAGAACTTTTCCTTTTGGGGTTGTAACAACTAGCTTTTCATTCCAAACTGAAGGTGTGATCATTTGGAAACCGAAAAAATTTAAATCTTTTGCCCAGCTTTGAGTTCCATCATCTTTATTGTATGAAGTTAAAGTACCATCATAGCTACAACTGAATAAAGAATTATCTAAATAACAAGCTGTCGAAAGGGGCATATAAAAGCCAATATTATTTTTCGGTTTTGTACTCCATTTCAATTTTCCATTATTAGCATCCAGGCAAATAAAAAGAGCTCTATGGGTACCAACATAATAGTTGCCATCGGCAATAGCACCACATGTTCCAATCCCGTAAGGACTGATGTATGTCCATATGTTCTTGCCAGTGTCTATATCAACACAAAAAACACCAGTTTCCATCTCATTTTTTTCATATTTTGTGGATGGGTCATGACCGGAGCCAATAATTATTGTATTATTTTCTGTGTTGATTGAGCCTGTTGCCACTGACCCCCAACCAGAAAGTGGGTTCGACCACATAATATTTCCACTATTTGCATCCATACACACAAGCTTAGCAGTGTTTTTCTTTGCATATTTTTCATCATCTGAAAAAAGGTACGGGGCAGAAGAAGTAATCAATTTCCCATCATATATTAATGGTTGGTCACCGATAATTGATGGTCCAATCTTCTCTGATTTCCATATTTCCCTGAAGTGAGGTGAAAGCGGATTTATATCACAGTTGCTACTTGACGTTCTTCCGTAATCACCCATGTATGTTAACCATGATGAGCAATCGCAAGAATTATTGATCGCTTCTGCACTCCCGATACCTGACAAGCTGACCAGAAGTGCAAGAGCTATAAACATTGTAGTAACCTTCTTTAACATAAACCTCCTCTGACCCCTTAGCTTGGGTTTATCATCAAAGTCATAGTAATTGTTTTTGTATCACCGTTCCAGTCAATCGTTGCGCCAAGTGCCTCAGCAATAAACCTGAATGGAAGCATAGTGCTACCTGAAATCAACTGTGGTGGTGGCTCAACTTTTGCCGGTTCATTGTTGACATATGCATCTGTAGAGTTCACCGAAAGGATTATAACAGATTCACCAAGTGTGATGATGACAGTCTTGGTTTCAGCTCTCCAGTCAACCTGTGCTCCAAACGCTTCAGATACCGCTCTGACTGGAACCATTGTGCTACCACCGATAACTGTTGGTGCTGGTTCGATGGGCTTTTCTTCTCCTCGAACAGTCATAACATTTGAACCAATCTGCATCACTACAACCAGCTTATCAATATTCTTCACTTCAATGGTTTCTTTTGATTCATTACCAGCCATATCCGTAGCTATCACCTCAAACTCATTGATACTTGGTGCAGGGCTGAGTGGAACTGTTGCAACATAATGAGTCTCCTCTTCGTTGAGTACCGCTTCAACTTCACCAATCATAACAACGCACACTTCATCTGTTTCTATGAGAATCTCGCACTCTGTGGCTACTATCTGATCCTCAACTGGTAATATTGTTACTGTTGGTGCCACATCATCAGCAGGCGTTGTGAAGGATACAGGAACTTCAATGAACCCACCCTTCCTCCATTCAAATCTCACAACACCGTTGTATTCATTTCCAAGAAATAGACCGCTTGTATCTATCGAAACATTTATCTTTTCTGAACCCATCTTTTTGAGTGTAAACTCTACCGGGTCAACCGTCAGCCAGTCTGAGTCTGAAGTCACCTTCATATCAATCCATGTCGAGGCAGTGTTGTTCAAAGAAATCTCTTCTGTAACAACTTCATCCAACTCAATCTCTCCTGCCTCAATTTGGTTTGGACTTACGCCTGGACCCTTTACCTTGGCACGGACAACAATCTCTGCCTCTCCGTATCCCCAGTCAATCTTAAGCACACACTCAAGATCCATTCCAAGTGGAATTTCGGTAGAATCAAAACTAACCTGCAGAATACCGCTTCCCTTGCTTATCAGTTCGAATCTGTAATGGTCAAGAGTCAACCATCGATCGGCACCAGAAATTTTAATAGTTATCGGCTTAACCGACAGATTGTTTATCTGTATTTCTTTTGTTGGTAGATCATCAATATCAACTATTTCAAAGTCTATCAGTTTCTCAAATGTTGGATTTATTCTGTCAACAACCTTGATCTTCACAGTGTCTGTGATGTCAGCATGTTGGATTGTAATCTCGCATTCGCCAATTTCAACGGCAACAATTTTTCCAGCTTCATCGACCGTACATATCGATTCATCACTTGATGTAAATGTTAAGTTGATTTCAGACAACTTGTATCCATTTTCATCCTTTACTTTTACATCCAAGACGAGACTATCATCAACCTCAATTTCAATATTTTCTGGGGTAGCCTCGATTACAGACGGATCACCCAAAGGAAATCCTTTGAAGCTGTAGAGTATTGCAGATTCATCATCTTCATCTTTTGCGGTCATGATGATAAATCGACCATCTGAAACCACAGGATTTGCAACTGGAACACCTTCTAATTCATATTCCCAGGTTACATCACCGTCTGCTTTTTTCAGCCGATATACTTTTCCATAATCATCGTCTTTGTTTGTGGTAGTAATGAACAATCCGTCACCACTTAAAATTGGTGCTTCGTGTATGGGACTATCAAACTTCTTTGTCCATTGAATCCTGTCACGGTCAACCGGCATGCAGTAAACTTTGCCACCAGCAGAACCAAAGTATATAAATTTTTCATCGACTGCAAATTCACCAAAAGCCAGCTCATCAAGTTTGTATCTCCACTCCTGTCTGCCGGTCGTAATATCCTTGCATATTATCGTGGAGAATTGATCTGACTCATCCCCGTCTTGTTCGGGGTGCTGGTTTATAAATAATCTGTTGCCAGACACGGCCATATCGCCTATATACTCATCATCCGGACAAGAGAATGACCATATTTTTTTACCAGACACTCGGTCAAGGGCTAGAATTAATCCACTATCTTCAAAGATTATATATTTATCTGTGACAATTGGATGAGTTAGGTAAGTCGAAACTTCTGGATCCGTAAATAATTTCTTCAGTATCTTGTTATTATTCTTGAGGCTGTAAATAGAGTTTTTATATGAAAAATACAGGGTGTCATCAAAAATTGTTGGCATTGGTTGAGCAACGATAGTATCAAAATTCCACGTTGAGCTATCCAGAATTTTTTCGTAAGACACTTTTCCTGTTTCAGAGTTTACGGCCTTTATTCCACTTTTATTTCCAAAATAAATATTTCCATAAATGTGAGCGGATGATGAAAAGGTAAGCCCTTCATCTTTTGTGCTCCAGTTGTGACTTCCATCTTTTAGTTTGTAATTATGTAAATCGCTTCCCTGGAAAAGTATCATATCATCAAAACAGTACATTCTATTATTGTACCCTATGTCATCAATTTTGATTTCCCTTTTCCAATCCAGCTCCAAAACAGCGGATAGAGGGTTGCATTCTTCGACAACGGAATTTGAGTTTGTATTATTTGCACCAAGTTCATTCCATCCATCACATGCTGAAAAATCATCAACCCCGCCATCACCTTCTGGTTTGTGATAAGCATGAACGCTAATTCTTTTCACTTGTTTTCCCCATGTGACGGTAATGATACCAGAATTATTCTTTGTGTTTTTGGATAACTTATTATAATCAACCGAAACTGTGATTATCTTTTTTTGTTTTCTGCTGAGCTTTACAGAACTTTGGCTGACCTTAATCCATGGACTCTTTGTACTGATTTCGTAAGTGGTTTTACTGGGTTCAAGGCTTGTGATTGTAAAATGCTCAGTTGCTTTTTTGTCTGGTGTAACCCTGCCAAAGTCTATTGATGTCGGGGAAATTGGTGGTGCACCAAAGCATTGCACGATACCATCGTTTGAGGCAATATAGATTTTATTGTCAGCTATTGCTACTGAGGAATGATACCATGAGCTCCCGGTATAAGACCATTCAAGGTTGCCGTTTTTTCGATTATACATTTTGAGTGTTGAACCACTTGGCACGTAAACATAATCTCCTGATATTGATGGAGATTGGTATGTTGGTGTCACTGAATCGCTCCAAATGTGTTTACCCGTTTTCGCGTCTAAACAATATATCTTATGGTCACCAAACATAGCATCAAAAAATGTTTCATGAAGATCGCCAGTAGTAAAATACAATCTACCATCATGGATTGATGGCTCACTCCAAATTGGTTCAGATGCTTTGAATTTCCATTTTTCTTTTTTTAAATTGTTTGAATCAAAAGCATGCATGTATCCCTTATCCGAACCAACGTACACGGTATCCCCATCAACAAGTGCATTTGAGCAACCTTTGTCCGAGTTTATTTTTCTACCTCTAACCTCTTTACCTGATTGTGTGGAGATACTTTTTAGGTATCCATCCATATCTACACAAAATAGTTTACTTTTATTAATGGCAAATGTATCTCCAAATGTTTGGTGTTGAGTATACCACTTCCTTGTTCCCCTTTTCATTGAATAACTGTAGAAACCACCACATCTATCACTAAAGTAGGCATAGCCATCACTTATCCCGATTGCCGCAAGAGAGAATGGTTTTTTGATATATGCATTCCACACAATTTTACCGTTGTCGGCATCGAAACAAACAGCATATCCCTTATCCTTATCTTTCATTTTTTCCCCTGAAAAATCAGGAGACGAGAGAAATAAAACTTTCCCATTTTCATAGGCCGGGGTACAAGTTGATCCATAACGGTTCTTAATCGTTTTCTTCCATTTAACCTTACCGGTTGATGAATCCAGGCAGTATGCATATCCATCATTATCTTCATCATTTAATGATGCGATAAAAACCTTACCATCGGCAACAACTGGAGAACTAAAATATTGGTCAATAATATCGGTTGACCAAAGAAGCTCTAGTTCTGCTGAAACAGGACCACAATCAGAGTATGATGTTCTGGCAGGATTGTTTCCAAACATTGGCCAATCACAATTCTCACTCGCTGAGCTGGCATCGATGGTACCTGGGTATCCACCGATAATTAGCGATATTACAAGCAAAAAGCTGACAACAAACTTCAATGTTCTCATGTGTATCCTCCTGGATAGTTATTTATTTTCTTATACTTTGTTATGAACAAAAACAATATCTATGGGTTTATCATCAAAGTCATAGTAATTGTTTTTGTCTCACCGTTCCAGTCAATCGTTGCGCCAAGTGCCTCAGCAATAAATCTGAATGGAAGCATTGTGCTACCTGAAATTAACTGTGGTGGTGGTTCTACTTTTGTCGGTTCATTATTGACATATGCATCTGTAGAGTTCACTGAAAGGATTATAACGGATTCACCGAGTGTGATGATGACAGTCTTAGTTTCAGCTCTCCAGTCAACCTGTGCTCCAAACGCTTCAGATACCGCTCTGACTGGAACCATTGTGCTACCACCGATAACTGTTGGTGCTGGTTCGATGGGCTTTTCTTCTCCTCGAACAGTCATAACATTTGAACCAATCTGCATCACTACAACCAGCTTATCAATATTCTTCACTTCAATGGTTTCTTTTGATTCATTACCAGCCATATCCGTAGCTATCACCTCAAACTCATTGATACTTGGTGCAGGGCTGAGTGGAACTGTTGCAACATAATGAGTCTCCTCTTCGTTGAGTACCGCTTCAACTTCACCAATCATAACAACGCACACTTCATCTGTTTCTATGAGAATCTCGCACTCTGTGGCTACTATCTGATCCTCAACTGGTAATATTGTTACTGTTGGTGCCACATCATCAGCAGGCGTTGTGAAGGATACAGGAACTTCAATGAACCCACCCTTCCTCCATTCAAATCTCACAACACCGTTGTATTCATTTCCAAGAAATAGACCGCTTGTATCTATCGAAACATTTATCTTTTCTGAACCCATCTTTTTGAGTGTAAACTCTACCGGGTCAACCGTCAGCCAGTCTGAGTCTGAAGTCACCTTCATATCAATCCATGTCGAGGCAGTGTTGTTCAAAGAAATCTCTTCTGTAACAACTTCATCCAACTCAATCTCTCCTGCCTCTATCTGGTTTGGACTTACGCTTGGACCAGGAACTTTTACAGAAATCGCAATCTTAGATTCCCCGTAACCCCAATCAATATCAATATTAGCTTTCATGATTTGTCCAAATATCATTTCCTGGGCTATTAAGTCGACATCCAATAAAGCGGTACCTTTGCCAAGAATTTTAAATTTACTCTGACTCAATGTTATCCATGATTCAGGACAGTCCAGCTTTATTGTGATGCTTTGCGGTGATCTATTTATTATTGTTACTTGCCTGGATTCCTTGCTGTCCAGTTTTATAAATCCAAAATCAACTTCATTTTCAAATATTGGATCAATTTTTTCAACCACAACAATGATTATCTCTTCCTCTATGCTTTCACATTCAACATAAATTGTGCACTCCCCGATGCTATTGGCTGTGAAAAGACCATCTGAATCTATGGATCCGATTGATTCATCACTGCTACTCCATCTTAAGTTAGGCTCCCGTATTTTGTTATTATTCTCATCTTCTACGATTACAGATAGTGTTATTGAGTCATTTATTTCCAGTTCGTAGTTGTTATTTTCTAGTATTATTTCTGCTGGATCCCCCAATGGTTTTCCTTTGAAACAGTATATTTCATTGTGTTCAGAAATTAAAATAATCCTTCCATCTGAAATAATGGGAGCTGTAACAATAGTATTTGAAAATGAATAATTCCATAGTTTTTTACCAGTTGCAGAATCTAGAATATAAAGTTCACTGCGTAAATTATTCATGTTAATTGTTGTAACATACATGAACTCACCGCATTTGGAAATATGTGCAATTGCATCAGATAGGTTTCTTTGCCAGACGGTTTTCCCGTTCGATGCCTTTTTACATATGACGTTACCATCATCTTGTCCGTAATAAATATGTTTTCCATCACTGGCAACCAGCGAGGAAATAATAGTGTTTGAAGTATCTTGTGTCCAGAGCAGTTTCCCGTCATCAGGTGAAAGACAAATTATTCTGGATTCTAAATTTTCTATTCCGTCAAGAAAGTTACCAAGTATCTTTGGGATAACGATCTCGTTATTAGTTTTGATAACAGATTGGAATGTACCTTCATCGTCATCCTCGTAAGACCATTTCATCTTACCTTTTTTTATATCTACACATATCACTTCTTCATCAGTAGTTGTATATATGTTGTTACCCAAAACGGTGGGATGAAAACCAATACTATCGTATGAAGTTGAGTAAATATTTTTCACCTTTCTCGTTTTCTGATTCAAACTGTAGAGTGTATCCATAATGCTGAAATATAAATTATCTTCGTATTTGCAAGGGATTGGGCTTATCATTGATCGAAGAAAGTTAGACTCTCCAATTTCTTCTTCCCAACGACTTTTACCGGTTTTCATACTGAAACACTTAATCCCGGCTTCTGTACCGATGTAGATGTCGTCTGAATTGCAACAGAGACCGCCAAGTCCAAAGCTTTCATCTTCGGTATTCCAAATATTCTTACCTTTTGAAAGAATATCGTAGCAATGAAGATCACCATCTTGAATAAGAAGCTTACCATCTATTGCATAGCTGAATTTAAAACTGAAACCAAATAAGCTATCACCAACACTTGGTTTGTGTTTTGTTTTCCAATCCAGCTCCAGGTCGGGAATCAAGGGACCGCAAGACTCTGGAACCGACAAGGTGTTAAGGTTGTTGGCACCAAACTCTGTCCATCCAGGGCATTGATCTTCAGTGATTAAACTATTGCTATGCTCGCTCGAAAAAGCCTGTGAAACAGGACTCAAACACAGCAGTATTGCTACCAGTATTCCAACAATATTTTTTAATGTTTTCATTTGTTCTCCTTAGAGGATTTTTATTATTCCTATATTTTGACACATAAACCCTGGAAATATTTATGGTGTGATTTCTAGGTTTATTGTAATTTCCTTTTTCTCGCCGTTCCATTCTACGGTTGCACCAAGTGCCTCAGCAATAAATCTGAATGGAACCATTGTTCGTCCATTCAAAATTTGGGCTGGAGGGTCAACTTCTCTTTCCTCACCGTTTACTGTTGCTGTGGTGCTTTGGATTTGAAGCAGTATAATCCTGCCAAAGAGATTTATTGAAACTGTTTTTGTTTCACCAATCCACCCGACTTGAGCTCCAAACGCTTCTGCGATTGCACGCACTGGAACCATTGTACGACCTTCAATAATTGTTGGTGGCGGATCAATAATTTTGCTTTCACCGTCCACATACATGATGGTTTTCCCAATCGTCATAACCACACTGCGGTTTATGGTGTTGATAATTTCACCAAGAGTTTCTTTGATGTCGTTACCGAATTTATCTGAAGACCAAACAACAACAGGTGTTTTGCTTGGTGCTGGATTCAGATTTATTTCAACTGAAAAAGTATCATCTGTGACCTTGGCTTCAACGCCGTTGACGACAACCCTACAACCGGGTTCTGTTTTTCCGGTGATGGTGTATGTGGATTTTCCTGACACATTCGTTAAGGGGTCGATTGTGGTTACGGGCGGAGTTTTATCTTCTCCAACTTTTGCCCCGGCAAACATTGGTGTATAGCCATCAATACCCCAACTCAAAATAATACCCCCCTGATGTTTTGAGTTGGGTGTCATCTTTTCGGGGATTGTTGTTAGCTCTATCTCATAAACTCCATCTGGCTCAAGAGTAATTTCCGATGGGTTGATGGTAAACCAATCTGCTTCGGTCTCCAATTTTACGTCTGCATTTATTGATCCAATATTTTTGAGTATGATTTTTTCTGTTTTTGTTTCGTTTGGCTCAAGCGTACCAAAGTCTATTTCTTTTTTGTCCACAGTTACTTCTGTTTTTGGATTGTATGTGATTCTACAATTTGTCGATCCACCCTCTACCAACCATTTTGTGAGTGGTCTTACTGTGTATTTGTATGTCTCACCAGCTGTTACACCGCAGTCAAGATATTCTGTCTGACCGTATATTGTCATTATTCTTTTATCATCTCGATAGACTCGATACCAATCGTAATTCATCTCGGATTCTTTGAGTTCCGGCTTGCCCCAGGTGAGTTTCACGCAGTCGTTTTCGGTGACTGCCAAAAGATTGATCACATTTTTTGCTTGTCTATTATCGGTTACATTTAACAAATCATCTGACCATTTTGTTGTGTCAATCATTTGTCGTACGTATCCGTCAATATCTTCATGATATTCGTAATAACCCATTTCACATCTCATCCTACAAGCACTAATTTTGAAGTTACCTTCGTCTTCAATTCTTGTAAGGCAAAATGGTGAATCGTAATCGATGCCATCAATTTGAAACCACGCAACTCCGGTCATTGTGCCAACATATGGACCACCAATGACCCCAGTTACATGCTCGTTTCCTTCAAAATCATACCACTTCATATTAATTATAAAATAGAACGGCTTGGTAGGCGTACCCTTGAATGTTGTATGAACCTTCAGTTTGAGTGCTATATTTCTAATTTGAGTTTTCCGGGATTCATCATACTCTCTTTCAACCCAAACATTGAATTCACGAATATCATTTGGAGCACCGTCTAACTCTGCAGGATCCTCAATAATGATTCTATCCACAATTTTGTCAAAAACATAAGACGAAACCGGTTGATAGATTGGAGTTAAGGATAACACAATGATAATCATGATTGAAATCGCCAGTATTGCACGTAATTTTCGCATCAATCCTCCATATAGGTTGGATAAAGTTAGTGTATAGTATTTTTATGTTGAATCAATCGCTAATTAACAGATATGTAAACGAAATATTAATATTCAACCTGATATTCTATTTTGTTCGGATTCTATCTTAGTTATATAGAAAAAATATTTTAAATAATACACAAAAAAGGTAGCGATTACCGAATGATAATCGCTACAGTAAATTTAAAAATAATTTCTGTAAACCCTTTTTATCTATCCTATGGAGTTTTGTTTATCACGGTGATTTCAATGACAGCCAATCTTGTTTCTCTTCCCTCGTAACGCAGTTCAACCACAATCATTTGAATGAAATCACCTGCATTGATCTCATCTCTGTCAATTGGTGATGGCTCTTCCCTTTTAGAAAATCGCATGAATCGGCAATCCTTTGCGAGAGGTAAGCGTTTGCTGTCTCCCTCTCTGTTGCCTTCAGTGACGGCTTTAAAGGTGATAATATTTTTATCAATTGAAACAAATTTACCGAAGATTCTTTTGGTCTCTCTCTTTGGTGGCGGTGGAAATTCCTGAACAACGTCAACCGATAACGAATAGTATTCCCATGAGCCATCAAATTGTTTTGATGTTATCATGACTATGAGCTTATCTCCACTCTCAAGATCATCTGCAGAAATAACAAATCTCTCTCCATCCATGTGCCGACCAATTTTTGTGCTCTCATCAAATCTGAATTTGAACTCCTCAGCTTCCTCACCCTTGGGATGAGGTTTTGAGCAGATAATGTAATCATCGCTGATGCCCTCAAAGATTAGTGTGGCAGGACGAGGAGGAGGCATCGGTAATTCTTCAATTTTAATCACCAGCAATGATATGAACTCAGGTTTTTCATCCGGGCTTTTTGGCATCTCTTTTGGAAAACCTGAGATTCTGATGTTATCATCACGGCTTATATCTGAAGGTTGAAGAGTTATGATCTCTCCATCTGTTATTTGGACAAACTTTGTGTGTGGAGAAATCATGAAATTTATATCATCTGGTCTGTCGCCCTCCGGATTTGGATTATATGGTGCAACAGAAATGCTACTTCCGCTGTGAGACTTCACAGTCCCCATCATTGATCGTCTACCAAAAAAGTAGACAATAGATTTCAAATCAAGAACCATGATACGGCTGGCAAATATTTTTTCACCACTGCTTGGGAAAACATCAAGCGTAATCCATGCGTTCTTTTCAATATCTGATAGTGAGATTGAGACAACACCCTCGCCACCAATGCTTTTAAGAACTTTTGTCAAACCAGATACAGCGGTCACTTCACTGGATTCACCATTCCATTTTGTGATATTAACCTTACTGATATAGTCAGAAACAACTTCAAAATCATCGAATATTGCAACGTTCATATTTGGTTCATGGTGTTCACGATTTCCGTCCGGTTCTTTTGCAGAAACACTAAACGATATGATACCAAATGAGGTTATCAGCGACACAACCAACAGGCATACGATAAGCTTTTTCATGCGAAGCCTCCTTAACACCACTTATACGAGTGGAATGCAAAAAAAGTCAGGTATAAAAAAAGCGACCCAATCTAAGGGGTCGCTTTTTAGTATTTTGAAGAAATTTTGTTGCTAGGCGATTATGATCTCTTTGTCGATAATTATTCCTTCATCATCCTCATCTTCCTCTGCGTTTGAGATAACCTCATAACCCAGATAGTCTTCAATTCCTGTGCCAGATGGGATGAGTTGACCGACAATGACGGCCTCTTTGAGTCCATGAATTGGGTCAATTTTTCCTTCAGCAGCAGCTCTTGAGAGAACCCTTGGGGTCTCCTGGAAACTTGCAGCTGAGAGAAATGAATCAGATGTTATTGCAGATTTTGTGACCCTTTGAAGGACTGGCTCAAAGGTAACAGATTTTTTATTTTGACTTTCAAGCAACCTGTTGATTTCTTGAATCTCCAGTTTGTCATGAATTTCACGTGGGATTAAATCAGAATCACCAGGATCGTTTATCTGGACTCGTCTCAAAAGTTGATGGATAATGATTTCAATGTGTTTGTCGTTGATGTCAACACCCTGAGACTTATAAACCTTTTGAATAGAGGTGATTAGATATTTCTGAGTTTCTGACATGCCCCTAATTCTTAAGAGTTCATGTGGGTCAACTGGACCATCAGCAAGGCTTTGTCCTGCTTCAACTTCGTCACCATTTGCAACAAGAAGTCGAATTGTGTGTGAAAGTTTGTAGGTTTTTTTGGCATCATCCTTGCTGGTGATTGTGAGTATCACAAGATCATATTCTTGTTCTATGCTGATTGTACCTGAGATTGCGGCAATAGGGGCTTCACCCTTTGGCTTCCTGGCTTCAAATAGTTCTTCAACTCGAGGAAGACCACTTGTAATGTCAACGGTTGCGGCTCCACCCATGTGGAATGTTTTCAGTGTGAGCTGGGTTCCAGGTTCACCGATTGATTGTGCGGCGACAATTCCAACAGCTTCGCCTATGTCAACAAGATTTCTGGTTGAAAGGTCTCGTCCGTAACATTTTGCACAAACACCCATTGTGCTCTTGCAGGTCATTGGGGAGCGAACTTTGCAATGACCAATCCCAGATTCAACAATCTGTTCAATTGCTTTTTCATCAATGATTTCGTTGTAAGGAACGACTATTTTTCCTTTTCCGGTTGCAACCTTGATCTCGTCATAGCCAAGTTCTTTTGCTTTTTTGAGAGTTGATTCGGATATCTTGCTTCCGGCTTCATAAATAACTTCATCAAGATTCATCACGTCTTGAGCCAGTGTGTTACCAACGATTTTTTTAGTGTCAACTGGGTGAACCTTGAATGGCCAAACTTTGATGTCCTCGGAAGCTGTTCTACCAATGATTCTTTCACCGAGTTTTTCAACAATTGCTGAGCCGTCATAGAGAGGGGTGAGCGTGATGCCGTTTACAGAGTCTTCGACAACAGCTGCTTTAACACCAGCGGCATCCATTGCTTTTGCTTTTTTGAATGTTATTTTTCTGTTTGCTTTGACAATTATTTCACCAGTCAGAGGGTCTTTGATGTCCTCGTGTGCCTTTTTGCCAACTGCTTGAATGGATATTGGTTTGATGGTTTTTCCTGCGACGATGATTGGTCTAACCGTACTTCTGGTGCAGTCGACCTCACGGATGATGACATCATGTGATACGTCTACCAATCTTCGTGTGAGGTATCCAGCATCTGATGTTCGAAGAGCGGTGTCGGCGAGTCCTTTTCTTGTTCCAGATGTAGAAATGAAATACTCAAGAACGTTCAATCCCTCTTTGAGGTTTGACTTGATTGGGAACTCGATAATCTTGTTGGTTGGGTCAGTCATAAGACCTCGAAGACCACAGAGCTGGTTGATCTGGTTGGGCGATCCCCTGGCTCCAGAACTTGCCATCATGTGAATTGGATCATCTTCTTGGAAGAAACTGAATACCTTATTTTTAATCTCTTCGATTGCTTCCTGCCAGAGGCCGATTACATCTTCGTACCTTTCACCGTCTGAGATTAATCCCTGTTCATAATGATCAAAAATAGCATCAACCTTTTTTTCAGTCTCAGAGATTATTTTGTCTCTTGCAGGCGGAATGACAAGGTTTGCGATTCCAACTGAGATTCCTCCAGAGGTTGCCCACTCAAAACCGGTTTCCTTGATTTTGTCAAGAAGAATAGCGGTGACTGCTGAACCGTTGAGCCTGTAGCATTCAAGAATCTGGCTTCTCAGATTTCCGCGGGACATTCCTTCATTGTAGTATGGAAGATTCCATTCACCGGTGAATGAATCATCATTTGCCTGTCTGTAAATATCACCACGATGGGCTACTGCCGGCTCAATCTCTTCTCTGATGATTCCATTATAGAGAGCTTGCCCGACGGCTGTGATGATTGTTTTTCCATTCTTTCCATCAACAGTGAAGAGCTTGCCTTTTTCTCGGTAGCTCTCGCCCATTGGGATGCGGTAATTGATTGCATCACGAAGTTTTAAGTATCCATGATTATAAGCGTTGTTGATCTCGTGGAAGTCGTTGTATACGTGTTTTGTTGGCTCACCAACGGCACTCATCGTGAGGTAGTAGCATCCAAGAATAATGTCTTCTTGTGGCATCATGACCGGGTTTCCAGATGCTGGTGAAAGAATTGATCTGGATGAAAGCATGAGAACTCTTGATTCCATCTGGGCAGACAGGGTGAGTGGAATGTGAACTGCCATTTGGTCACCATCGAAGTCAGCGTTGAAAGGCTGACAAACGAGTGGCGGAATTTGGATTGCTTTTCCCTCGCAAAGAATTGGGTCAAATGCTTCTATACCAAGTCTATGGAGTGTAGGTGCACGGTTCAAAAGAACTGGATGTCCCTTTACAACCTCGGAAAGAACCTTGTAAACATCGGGATTTCTCTGTTCAACCATTGCACGGGCTTGTCTGAGGCTTTGGGTTAGACCGGTTCTTACAAGTCCTTCCATCACAAATGGCTTGAATAATTCAAGAGCCATTTCTTTGGGGATTCCACACTGATCCATTTCAAGTCTTGGGTTTACAACAATTACTGAACGTCCGGAGTAGTCAACACGTTTTCCAAGCAGGTTCTGTCTGAATCGACCTTCTTTTCCTTTGAGTGTGTCGGATAAGGATTTGAGAGGTCTGTTTGCGGTTCCCAAGATTGGTCTGTCTCTCTTGGAGTTGTCAAAGAGAGCATCTACTGATTCTTGGAGCATTCGCTTTTCATTCTGAATCATTATGTCGGGAGCTTTGACTTCCATCAGTTTTTTGAGTCGGGTATTTCTGTTTATTACTCTCTGATAAAGATCGTTCAAGTCGGCGGTTGCAAATCTTCCACCATCGAGTTGAAGCAATGGTCTAAGGTCTGGTGGAATAACCGGGATGACATCGAGAATCATGTTTATTGGGGATCTGTTCGTGTCTTTGAAAGCCTTGATGACCTTCAGACGCTTGATTGCCTTTGCTTTTTTCTGCTTTGATGTTTCCTGCAAAACAGCCATGAGTTCTGTTTCAAGAGCGACTAGATCAATATCTGAAAGAATGTCAATGATTGCTTCAGCACCCTTTTTGGCAACAAAATCATACTGCTTTCGATACTCTCTGAATTCTTCATCGGTGAGCAGTTGCATTTTTTTGAGTGGTGCGTCCATTGGGTCGATTACCACAAAATTGATGAAGTATGCAATCTTTGTCAGGACTTTGCTTGTGACATTCAAAAGAAGGGCGATGTAGTGAATTGTCTTTAAGTACCATGTATGCACAACTGGTGATGCAAGTTCGATATGTCCAAAACGTTCTCGACGTACCTTGTTGATGGTTACTTCGACACCGCATCTGTCACAGATTACACCTTTATATCTGGCACCTTTGAACTTGCCGCAACGACATTCATAGTCTCTGACTGGACCAAAAATCTTCTCACAGAAGAGGCCGTCTGGTTCTGGTTTGAAATTTCTGTAAGAAATGGTTTCAGACTTTCTTACCTCTCCATGACTCCAGGACCTTATTTCCTCTGGTGAGGAAAGCAGTATTCTGACTGCTGTATTCTTCTCCACGAGGTGGCTCCCTTCTTATCCTTGGCTTTCTTTTTCGGCTTTTTGTTTGGTTACGATGTCTTCTGCGAGTTTGGGGGGTGCGATTTCGTAGTGGTCAAATTCCATGAAGAAACTTCCTCTTCCGCCGGTTATTTGGTTGAGGTCGATTGCATATCTTTGAACCTCATATAGAGGAGCCTCAGCGTTGATTATCTGGTTGTGACCGGAAACCTCTGAACCGAGTATCTTACCTCTCTTGGAGGAAATATCACCCATGATGTCTCCCATGTACTGCTCGGGTACTGTGATTGTCATTTTATAGACTGGTTCAAGGATGACCACTTTTGATTCTTCCATTGACCTTCTATAGGCAAGACTTGCTGCCATTTTGAAAGCCATTTCGGATGAGTCGACAGGATGATATGAGCCATCATCAACGTTTACATGAATATCAACAACCGGGAATCCTGCGAGTCTACCTTCAAGAATAGATTCTCTCCAACCTTTTTCGATTGCAGGAATGTAATTTTTTGGTATAGATCCACCAAAAACACTCTCGGTGAATTTGAAACCTTCGCCGCGAGGGAGGGGTTTTACTTCACACCAACAATCACCAAACTGACCATGACCACCGGTTTGTTTTTTGTGTCTTCCCTGGACTCGAACTGTTTTTGTGATTGTTTCACGGTATGGAATTTTTGGAATCTCCAAACCTATGTTAACGCCAAATTTTTCACTGAGCCTTTGAACGGATGCTTGCAAATGTGCTTCACCAAGTCCACCAAGTAAACTTTCACGGGTGTCGTCTGTTCTTCTGTAGGCAAGACTTGGGTCCTCTTCGATGAGTTTTTTGATAGCGGTACCGATTTTGTCTTCATCGGATTTTGTTTTGGCTTTCATCGCCATCTCAAGAACTGGTTTTGGGAAATCGATTCCTTTGATTCTTACGAGATTGCCCTTCTCGGCAAGCGTGTCGTTTGTGAGAGTTGAGGTGAGTTTTGTGAGAACTCCAATATCTCCAGCGAATACCTCAGAAACGGCTTCCTGTTTTTTGCCGAAGGGAACACCAATGGCACTGATTCGTTCCGGTTTGTCTTTGTTGATGTTGATTGGTTTGATGTCAGATTTCATTGTACCAGTAACGATTTTGTAGTAACTGATTCTGCCAACAAATGGGTCAGCTGAGGTTTTGAAAATAAATGCAGAGAATGATTTGTCTTTATCGTAGGCTATTTCAATTTCTTTATCCTCTGTGTCAATTGCTTTTTCTGCTGGTCGCATGTCGGAGGAGGGAAGGAGGTTGACGATTGAGTCAAGCATGTTGGTAACACCGATGTTATTCTGCCCTGACGTTGTCATGATTGGATAAACGATTCCATCTATGATTGCTTTGTTTAGTGCGTTTGTAAGTTGTTCGGGTGTTGGTTCTTTGTCTTCAAGGTATGCTTCCATCAAAGCTTCATCGGTTTCAACAACAACTTCAACAAGACTTGAGTAGTATTCATCACGTTTTGAGACTAGATCAGCAGGAATATCTTCTGCTTTCATCTTTTTCCCATTGTCAGAAAATGTGTATGCTTTTCCTGAAACTACATCAACAACACCTTTGAAGTTTTCTGCTTCTCCCCATGGGAATGTGAGAACGAGTGCGGATTTTGTGAGTTTCTCAGTGATTTGTCCAAGTACTTCATCAAAGCTGGCATTCTCTCTGTCCATTTTATTCACAACAATGATTCTTGGTAGACTTCTTTCTTCGCACAGTTGCCACATTCTTTCAGTGCCAACCTGAACTCCACCTAAGACATCAACAAAAATAAGTGCTGAGTCTGCAGCTCTGATTCCAGATAAAGCCTCACCGAGGAAGTCAAAGAAACCAGGAGTATCAATGATATTGATCTTGGTTTTTTTGTGGACTACCGGAACAACACTCATACTTATTGAGATGCCCCTCTTTGCTTCATCCGGATCAAAATCTGCGATGGTAGTTCCATCCGAGATTGTTCCCATCTTTTCGATGGCACCGGTGTTGTAGGCGGCAGCTTCAATCCAGGTGGTTTTTCCAGCTCCACCGTGTGAGCAAAGTACAACGTTGCGAATTTCTTTTGTGTCGAATGTATTCATTGAAATTGTTTCCTTCCTAGTTTATTCGTTCTTATCGATTATGCTTTCGAGTTCTTCTTCCAGGTTTAGTGTTTCAGTCATTGAAATTTCAAGCTCTTCACTCTCACCCAAACCCTCAATTTCTGGTAGTTCGATTATCATTTCAGGTTCATCCATTGTGGTCATCTCTTTTGCTTCTACGTAGTGAAGATCGATGCAGAGACCCTTGAGTTCACGCTGGATAACTCTGAATGATTCGGGGGTGCCTGATTCCGGGATGGGTTTTCCGCGGCAGATGGATTCGTATGCTTTGATTCTTCCTTCGGTGTCGTCAGATTTCAGTGTCAACATCTCTTTGAGGGTGTTGGATGCACCATATGCCTGGAGTGCCCAGACTTCCATCTCTCCGAGTCTCTGACCACCAAATTGAGCTTTACCGCCAAGTGGTTGCTGTGTGATTAGAGCGTATGGTCCAGTTGACCTTGCGTGAATTTTATCCTCAACAAGATGGTCAAGTTTGAGGATATACCCATATCCAACCGTGACTCTCTGGTGGAATGCATCACCGGTGTAACCATCGTAAAGTGTCATTTTACCGTCCGATGGAAGACCAGCTTTTTCAAGTGTATCGATGACATCCTGTTCGTTTGCTCCGTAAAAAATCGGAGTTGCGAAGTACACACCCAATCTTTTGGCGGCATATCCAAGGTTGGTTTCATAGACCTGACCGATATTCATTCGAGCATGGACACCGAGAGGGGATAGTATGATGTCTATTGGAGTACCATCTTTTGTATAAGGCATGTCGTATCTTGGAAGTATTTTTGAGATAACGCCCTTGTTGCCGTGTCTACCTGACATCTTGTCGCCAACTTGAATTTTTCTTTTCTGTGCGACATAGACCTTTGCCTGCATATTTACGCCAACGGGGAGTTCATCGGATTTCTCACGCTTGAAGAGTTGTGTGCTGATTACGACTCCGGTTTCACCGGGATCAACACGTTTTGATGAGTCACGAACATCCTGACCTTTGCGGTCAAACATTGCACGCCATAATTTCATCTCAGGGGTGAATTCAGATTCAGCCTTGGGGGTTACTTTTCCAACAAGAATATCACCAGGTCCGACTTCTGTCCCAACCCTGATGATTCCGTCTTCATCAAGATTCCTTAGGAGTTCTTCTGAAACATTTGGGATTTCTCTGGTGAGTTCTTCCGGTCCGACCTTTGTATCCCTGACTTGGTGTCGGTATTCTTTTATGTGGATTGATGTGTAAACATCATCATAAACAAGTCTTTCATTGATAATGATTGCATCCAGGAAGTTGAAACCACGCCATGGGAGGTAGGCAACAAACACGTTTTGACCAATCGCCAGATCTCCTCTGTCGCAAGCTTGCCCATCAATGATAACATCGCCAGATGAAACAAAATCACCTTTCCTGACGAGTGAATGCTGGTTGATACAGATGTCCTGGTTTGAGCGGAAGAATTTTTGGAGCTTGTATGTGCTCTCGTGAGAGACTTTGAGTTCGTCGATTCCTGCACTTGAAAGTCTTCTCAGAAGATCCATCGTAAGATATGATCCCTGATATGCCAAAACTTCTTCACCCTCTTCAATGTCTTCAGCCAGAATTCGAGAAGAGCTTAGAAGATGTCTATCAAAGATGAATACATCATTTTCTTCAAGGGACATGATGTCTACAATTCGAATGGTATCGACATCACAGGTGAGGAGCTGTCGTATTATGTCCTCTGTTAAAAATGAAGAGTCAATTTTGTTGTAAATATCTGAATCTTTTGTGTCTGGAAGGAGTATTTTTCCAAGGAAGCTACTCTTTTTAGCACCAATTTTCAAGCTTGATACGGGGAGAATTTCGGTGGTATCTTCCAGGTGAACAGAGACTTCATTGATGTTTGCCTTAAAGAGTTTGTCCAGTCCAGCTTTTGTTACTTTTTTTTCGGCTGATATTACAGTTTTGCTGTTTGAGTCAAGTGCAGGTTCTGAGAGTTTGAGTCCCACAAGATTGATATTTTTTTCAATACTGACAAATTCTTTTAGATTTATGGTTTCAACGTCATCTCTTCTTATTGTTCGAACCTTAAAATTATTGTTCTGAACAAGTTTGCGAGCAACTGAACCATCAATGAGTTCACCAATTTTACCAATATTTTCAATATCTTCACCGAGGAAACGATAGAGAATATCTCGATTGATGATTCCAAGTTGGAATGTTTCGGGTGGTGCGTCAAGTGATGCAATCTTTATTGTTGCTGCATCAACATATGAAACAACGCCAGATTCTTTTGCAAGAACTACTGAGCAGTTGTCAACCACAACCTGGTATTCCATTCCCGTTCCGACACGTGGAGCTTCGGGCTGAATCAAGGGGACTGCCTGGTGTTGCTGGTTGCAACCCATCAATGCACGTTTTGCATCGTTGTGCTCAAGGAACGGGATTAGAGATGCTGCTATGGAGAAAACTTGGTTTGGGGTGATGTCTATATACTCGATCGCTTTACCATCTATCTGGGAGAAGGATGATTCAAAGCGTGTAATATTTTCGCCTATAATCTTTTCATCTTTGTCCAGTTCGGTGTTTGCTTGAGCAATCTTGAATGTTTCTTCGTCATCGGCTAGAAGATAATCAACATTGTTGCCGACTTTACCATTCTTCACTTTAAGATAGGGAGCCTGTATGAATCCATATCTGTCAATGATTGCGTATGATGCAAGAGAGTTGATGAGTCCAACGTTTCCACCCTCAGGAGTTTCAATCGGGCAGATTCTGGAGTAGTGTGAGTTGTGAACATCTCGAACATCAGCACCAGCACGCTCACGATTCAATCCGCCTGGACCAAGTGAAGAGAGCCTTCGTTTGTGGGTTATCTCTGCAATTGGATTTGTTTGATCCATAAACTGAGAGAGCTGTCCAAGACCAAAGAATTCTTTGATTGCGACGGTTACCGGTCTCACGTTGATGATATTTTGAACAGTCAAATCTTCATCGGGGAGTGTGATGATTTTTTCTCTGACAATCTTGAGCATCCTGAGGAAGCCGATTCGGAGTTTGTTTGAAAGAAGTTCTCCAACCGAACGAACCCTCTTGTTTGCAAGATGGTCTTTGTTGTCTGGTGGTACATTTCTGAGGTGAAGCTGGTAGAGATGGTGAAGAATTGCACGAATATCTTCGAGTGTTACTAGGTTTGAATCAAGATTCAAACCTAGTTTTTTGTTAATTTTAAATCGACCAACATCCGAAAGGTTGTTGCGTCTTGGGTCACGGAGGAAAGTATGAATTAAGTTCTCAGCGTTTTCAGCTGTTGGACGTTCACCTGGTCGAATATGTTTGAACATATCGATGAGGGCTTCTTCGCGTGTTTTGGTCTGGTCTTCTTCAAGGGTGTGAACAATGAAATCAGCAATATCTGTGTCGTTGTATTGGATAGTCTCGATATCTAGTCGCTTGATTTCATCAATGATTATGGGGGTAAGTGTTGTTCCCTCTGGGTAAAGGTCATGTCCTGTTGTTGGATGGAAGACTGTTTCGGCAAGGGTTTTCCCTTGAACTTTTAGCAGGGCATCTTTTTCTTTGACGTTTACGGTTGCTGTGATTTCTTCAACGAAGAGTTCTTTTATCTCGTCGTCGGTATAATCGCCCATCACCCTAAGAAGTTCGGTAACGGGGAATTTCTTCGATTTTTTGTCGATTTTGACGAATGCGACTTTTTCTTCATCCATCTCGAATTCGAGCCACGAACCTCGGTCGGGGATGACGGTTGCCATTGCCTTGGGTCTTGCTGTGGTGTGAACTTTTTCGTATTCAAAATAAACACCAGGCGACCTGACAAGCTGTGAAACAACGACTCTTTCGATACCGTTAACAATGAAAGTTCCAGCTTTGGTCATCTGTGGTAGTTCACCGCAGAATAACTCCTGTTCCTTGATCTCACCTGTCTCTTTGTTGATGAGACGAACTGTGAGCTTAAGGGGAACGGTGAATGTCAAATTGCGAGCTTTGCATTCGAGAGGTAAGTAAGTTGGTTCACCAAGACTGTAATCAACGAATTCAACTTCAACTTTGCCGGATTCTCTCAATGATCGATCCTGATTAAGTGAATCAATAAGATACTTGAGATCTTCATCAAGAAAGCGTTGATATGAGTTGAGCTGAATATCAATTAGATTTGGCGGTTCAACTTTGGGCCTTCTTTTGCCAAACCAAACCCGATCTATTCTCATAGGACTCCCTTTCCATGCCACTTTGTACGTTCTGTACACAGGCATAGCACTTGCTGGGCATTATAGACAAATATCAATATTAACCGCTCCAGCAATTGGAGTCAACAATATTCTGTTAATTACACAATTTCGTGAACACTAAATACATAATCCACTCAAAGATCAAACACGAGTGTAGTCAATTTTTGATAAAAATCAAGGCAACCATGTTCTTGTGATAATAACCTCGCCTGTAACAGGGTTTGATTTGATGTCACAATCGAATATCTCGTTTATTATCTTTGGTGAAATATAGAGCATCCCACCTTTAATAATTGGCATTGTTGGGAGGGTTACTGACTCACCAGAAACCAGTGCTGACAAGCTTCCGTTCTCGAAAACATACTTGTTTCCAAAGAGTTTTACTTCACATATTCCAATGGTTTCGTTGATTTTATAGTCTGCCCCAAAAAGCATCTCAATTGCGGAAATGGGAATATTCAGCACACTATCGAGTGGGTCTCTAAGTTGTCCAAGCGGAAGACCAGTTTCGTCAACGACAAGTCTTTCACCGACCACCAATTTGCCCCAGGAACTGTTGTAAACAGGGATAATTAAAGTCTTTTCGGTGATATTTCCCGCAGAATCGATAACGTTGAACTTAATATTATTGCTTCCGGGGATAAGTTGAACTTCAACTGAAAACATGTCGTAAACGACCTTTGCCGGTTGTCCATTTGCGGTGACGATGCAACCTGGTTCGACGCGACCTTTTATGGTGAAAATCTGTCCGCCAACCAGTTCGGGGGTTTTAGGCAGGAGAATTTCTGGAGGAATTGTATCCACCACAATTGTTACAACCTTTGAAACTGGAGGAAGATTGCCCATTCTTGTTATAATATTGATTGTGTTGACACTATCAATAAGGGTTACGGAGGACTTGAATTTACCTTTTGAGTCCACCTTTGCGATTGCTCCGTTTATGGTTACCTTTGCACCAGGAGTTGTGGTGCCGGAGATCGTTGTTGTCAATCTGTTTGTGATAGATTCAACTTCGTCGATGCGGAGTATCGGTGGTTCGGTTTGAGGTCCTGGACGAAGGGAGAGTTCACCTAGCACGTATCCATCAGCGGTTGCTGTTACAAGGAGTTTGATGTCTTTTTCTGGGGTAACCTTAAAGGTTACAGTCCCATTTGCGTCCGTATTTTTTTGAGCATCGACATCACCACCCTGCATTCTGACTTTAGCTGTAGTCACAATTTCACCGGTTGCGATGTCAACCACTTGAAGCTTGATGATATTTTCTCTACCTTCGATGATTTTGTCTGGCTCGATTAGTTTCAGAGCCAGTCCGGGCGATGAGTCGAAGGATGTGATTGGATAGATTGAATAGTTTTGAGGGGAATCAGAGAGTGTGAAGTTGTAGGGTTCTTTGTTCATGAGTTCATTTGGACATTTGTAACCGATGTATATGACTTCTTCACCTTGACCGGTCGGAGTAAGTGTGAGGTATGTTACTGGGTTTTCGTTGTCTGTCCATGGGATGAAACCACCCTGAGAGAGTTCGTGGTGGTTTGCACCACTTGCGATGATTGATGAACCGGTTGGCATAATTAAATCTCGGTCATCTGCTGGGTGAAGTTCAATCATGATGTGGTTGTCTCTGCCGTATGCCAGATCAAAAAATGCCGGGTTGAACAATTCTGAACTCAAGGGTCTTCCAGTTCTTGCAGACTTCAGGATGAGTTTTGGAGGAGCAATCTTGAGAAGATGGCTTGGCATGGCATCCCAGTCCAGGAAAAATGTACCGTCTCGACTACCCATTTCTGAGCCGGAGATTGCAGAACCCGGTGTCATGTAGCGATACCTTGTGTAAAGGAATCCAGGGTCGGTGTAGTATGGGAGTGGAGCTCCCGCGACATCACCAAAATATGCCCCTGCTGTGAATGGATTGCATCCCACAAGTCCGCCAATTTTGCAGACATCTTCAGCAAAAATTGTGAAATTACATGAACCCAGTTCGTCAAGAGGGAGGAAGTCATCGTAGTTTATTATGCCGTCTGGTTCTCTGTCTGCAAACAGGTAGCTTCCCTCGTATGGATGGTTATAAATACAACCAACACCCCAGCCGTTTGTGGTCTGGTCTATATCTGGGTCGAGCATAATCAAAGGTTTTTTTGAAAAAGTATTATCAGAAAAATGTTCGTTTGTTGTAGTGTAGTATATGTCTGAATTTCTTCTGAGGATTGAAGGGGCAAGAATTTCATTATCCCAAATTAAGAATTCTCGTTTGCTCTTTGAGCTTTTGAAGGTGAAGAGTTCGTTGTTGGATCTTTGGATGATTCCGTCATCGTTTTTGTCGAATCCAACATGAACGTCATAGTTGATTTCACAGTTGTGGCATGGGAACCATTTTCTTGGCTGTCTGTTTGCGGGGATATTGATAAATGGGGTGAAGTGTGCGGGGTATGTGACACGATCATTGCAGACTCTAACCTCTCTTGGTGGCTGAGAAATGAGCGTTCCTTGGCTGTTCCTGCAGGTTGCTTTTATGTTGTAAATTCTGTTTGAACCCGCTGTCAGCAGGAAGTCCGGCTCACCCGGTGAGGTGAAAACTTTTTGTTCAGGATCGTCAATATTGATTATATCGTATTCAACCTCAGGAAGAGCAAATCTGACTTTTGTGGTACCCATGTTTCTTCTGTCGGGAGTATAGACTGTCAGATCAAATTCACCAGCATCGTTTGCACAGAAACCATAGAATTTATAAATGCCCTCTTTTGAGCCACTAAAATCAATCGAGATCGGTTCAAAAGGCTCATCTTCCCAGTCACTGTAAAGATAGAAATTTGCATGATAATCACCGGATGCGTTGTGAAGATCAGTTCTCACCCAGTAATATTGAGGAAGCCTTGCTCCCTTTCCGTAGAATTTTTCCTGGTCAGGATGCCAATCCCTGAAGCAATGAAGGAGAGCACGGTCAGGGGGAACATCGCGATCACCGATAAGATCAACAACACCTTCAAGAAGGTTCACGGGTTCACCATCGGAATTTGTTATCTTTACGGTGAGTGGTTGATCAATATCAACCATCTCATTTATGACACCCGCTGTAAGGGGTTGAGGTGAAATTTCAATACTCAAAGTGTCGGCCGGGGTAACATTAGCTCTTGCTTGTCCAGCCATATAAACTTCGTGGGTATACGCTATATCAAACCATGGGAATTGATAGTATGGAGCAAAGGAACGATCGCTGTTATCATCACCATATTTGTAAGCTGTTACGTAAACTGGAGCATACTCCAGGTCACTGACTACGTGGTCTCGCTCAATGACAAATTTTTTCATTCGACCGATGTTGAAACCACCGACATCAATTCCAATATCAGTTATCTGGCAACCGGATTCCTCGACAAGGTCAAGATGGTACATTCCATCGTTGTAATTCTGAGTTCTGCCGTCAACCATCCCGCCAACCCAGGTGTTTGTTGCCAAGTCGTATGTTCCAATAATTTCGCTTTCCCACTCTGCAAAACTTATTTTCCCATTTTCATTGAAATCAAAAAATTCAGGATACATGGCACCGCTGGTGTATGAGCTGTTTTTAAGTGGCCATGGTGGGAAGAATATTCTTGTGTCGCCCTGTCCGATATGGAGTGGTTCGTCCAGTCCGTCGATATTGAAGGCAACTCCCCTGTCTTGCCAGACAAGAACGAAGGCATTGTTGCAAGCCATCTCGACTTGCATGGAGTGTTCTTCGGTTATCCTCACATCAAAATGATGATCCTGTTTGACTGGGATTTCATCTGGTAATCCTGTTATTGAGAGTCCATGAACTTTGATTCCGTATGGTGTATAGGGATCACAGCAATCTTGAAATAGTTTGACTGTCCCGTCAAACATGGTGACTTCAATTTGAATTTCACCCGCTGAAACTGGTGTGAGTTCATCAATTTTTATTACATTAGAAATTCCAGAATAATCTAGTCTGTGATTCCACATGAGAAATCCGTTTCGTTCAAGATCGTGGAAATAAACAGTATCTGGACCAAAACCAATTTCTTGTATGAAGTTCTGTCCGTCAAACTCATACCACTTCCAGTTGGCATTATCGACAATAACTTCACCACTGAAATCATAGGTCAGAGGAATATGAACCCGACCATTTACCGTGAAGTCAGTTGTAACTCTGCCCTTGATCGGGTCTAGTATCTCCGGAGTTTTGAATGGACCGGTTACTTTTATTTGCTTGATGTGATAGCGTTGTGGAGTTGGTTTTGAGGGAGTACCGGGATCAAAAGTCATGTGTTTACCATTTGCATCTTTCAGCACGAAATAAATTCCGTAATCGGTCAAAGGTCCAAATTCTGTTCCCAATTTGTTGAAGTTTACAGTGTGATTTTTTTTGTCTCTCTCGGGGTCTTTTCCGACCGCATCCCTTGATTTGTTGTACCTCTGTCCCCATTCAGACCAGATTGCCGGGTAACCATTCCAGCCATGAATCAATCCTCTCATCATACCTCTTCCACCAGTAAAGATACGACCAGCGTGAGTTTGTCCGCCGGGATAAACCCTGAAATCATCCTGAAGATTTCTCAAAATAGGATTATATGGACGCTGTATTTGAGGAGCTGGGAAGGGAAGCCTGTTTGTAGGCATGAAGCCATTTGTATAATCTTGCGTTGAAAATTGCATTCCCCTGTCGAGAATTTGGAATTCGGAAAAATTCATTTTTCCATCAAGCTCAGGAACTTTTATCTTGATGAATCCTGTATAATCCATTGCAAGATGGTTTTCTAAAATGTAATCAGCAGGGTGAGTATTTCGAACACTGTTGTAGTCCCACATGATGTTAAAACTGGTGAGACGCAATTTGACAGTTCCGGCTTTCATTGGTTTGATCAACCCAACAGCCCAACCGCCGACATCTGTTTCCGTGAATGTTCCTCGGGATGTGATATATGTGTACACTCCCCAGGTTGATATTTCACCAAAGGTCTCACCGGTCAAGCGGTCGATTGTGGTGCCATCAAAAACTCCGAGATGATCTCCCTTTGTGACCACTCCCCACTTAAGGAATCCGTCATCATTCAGGGTTGGTCTGGTTCTTGCGGCTGAATTGTCAACGTCATTCAGCTGAGCTTGAGAGGATACTTCGATTGGCATCTGTGAACCGATTGGGTTGGGTGGGAAAAATCCAGGATTATTGCCCATAAAATCACCAGAATCGATTGCTCCGGGAATCAAACCAATATCATTCCAGTACCAAAAATTATATGTTCTGTTTGTGTTGTATTGAATAATATAACGCTGTCCACCGCTACCAATTGCTGTTCCCATCCATTTGACACCGGCACCGTTTGCGTTGAATAAAACTAAAGTGTGTTCTTCGCGACCAAGTGCGAAAGGAATACAACATGGATCGTTTACATCTGAAACGTTGTCACCGTTGTAGCACTCGATGCTGATATTTGGGTACCGCTCTTCCAGCTGATCAAGACATAACCGAGTCGAAACAACGTCTAGACGTTCACAGCTGACTTCAAGAAAACTCTGCTCCCATGCGTCATATTCATCATTTATTGCGAGTCCTATTGTTGGTTGTGGCCAAGGGGGTGGGACTGCAGTTACAAGCTGTGGAGGGTTTTGGATGTTTTTAACTTGATAATATTTTGTAAGGAAAAATCTATCCTGGTAGGTACCATCTTTTGGTGTTGGTCTTCCCTCTATTCCACCAAAATCTCCGTATGCCGTCACCACAATTGGGTCATAGGTGCCGTCAATATTCAGAGACCCACGATAGGGGGTCATTTCAAATTCTATCTGTGTTTGACCGGAACTTAGGGTCATGTACTGTTCAAAAGGAATGATACCATTTGAGAGTAGATTTCTGACAACCACATGAATTTTTTCATTTTCATGGAGGGTTGCTCTTGTTTTTACGGTCATGTGTGAGGTTTGTTCAACCCTGAGGTAACGATCCGTTTTGACGGTTATGCCAAGCTCACCGGGTAAAGCCGGAATATCGATTGCCGTCGGGCTTCCGCATAATCCCTGGCTCAAACCATGAATCTCATAGTCATGCACCCAGATTCCAATCTCATCAACGACATCACCACACATGTAGTTGTAGTGTCCGATTTCCATGTCGCTCATTCGGATGTCGCCGTAGTCAACGGTCAAATTGGAATTCAGGTCGTTGTAAATATTTTCATCTGAATCATAGGTGCCGTTTGCTCTGTCGTTGCCATGATTAACATCATAAAAACAAAGGTCTGCTGGGAGATTTGACAAAATGACTCCAACATCGGAATCACCAGCTGCAACCACACTTCCCTCGCTGTATGTGATCTCTGACCCATTGCGAATACCCGTCATTCTGAAATGTCTTTTGTCGCCGGGTTCAACCTGGTTTATTCCACCAGTGCCAGTGCTTTTGCTGTATATCTTTTCGTTACAACCATATCCAATACCACCATTGTCGATGAACCTGTAGCTTGCATCAAAAGTGAGTATCCCTTCATTGGTGAACATTGTTGGGATTGAGCGACCGGCATCTGGGGAAGAGAGCTGATATTTTGCACCAAGGAAAGATTCTGCTCTTTTTCCAGCCCAATAATCTTCTGTTGAGTTTTGAGCTTTAACACCTGAACCCAGACCGAAGGAGTTGTCAATTCCGTTATCATTCCATATTGATACTCCAAAATAGGAACGGAAGTTTGCCTTCATGTTGAAAAATATTGTGATGGGAAGGTTGTTTACAGTTCCGTTATCTGAAAGAAATGAAGACTTGTTAATTGTTTGTGAGCCTTTGAAAGGTTTGCCATAGGGATTGTACAGTGCTGTTTTGGAGATTGCGGGAATATCTCCCATCCAGACATCGGATTCAACCATGTAGTTGTATGTGGGTGCAAGTGGTCCTGATTTGATAGTTTCAACCATCAGCAATAGATCACCGGCAACACATCCGCCAATCGAGCAGATTCCATCAGCATTGATATTTTCCGGTCGATGAGAATTTGTGTTCACGTCAGTTAATGCAAAGTCATTTTCTGATACAAGTGCGGTGCTGTCACCCTTGCGATAGATGAATTCATCAACATCATACTCCATGTTGGAGTTAATATTTTCAGTATGAAGCTCATCACCAATCGAGGGGGTTCCAGGAGTTCCAGCGTACACAAACTGAATAAGTGTTCGACCAACATCGAGATCATCTCCCGGGTCCTGCATTCCAAACGGTGCATTATCGATAACAACTGATCCGGCTCTGTATGTTCTGGTTGTTCCCATTGACGTGCTTATCACGACATCGGAGAGTCTTATATCTCCGCTTGACACATTGGGTGCTGTTAAAACAGGGTCTGTTCTCTTGTAAATGTATTCACCAGGTGTGAACCTGTTGTCGATATTGATATTTCCCGTGTGCCATTCTTCATCCTGCTCAAAGAGAGCATCGCCATTATCAACGAATTGGATTAGTGATAAATTCATGTCCCATCTTGGAATGACACCAGAATCAACCGCTCTTGGTTTAAGGGTTGTCCCGATTGAAGGAATCAGGGGATAATCAACGCTGGGTGCTCTGTCCTGGATGAGAGGAAAATCTGGCATGTCTGCCCAGCCAAGCTGGAACAAACGAGTTTTTATTGGTGGCTCTCTGTTCAGAGGTGTCGGGTGAAAACCTTCAAAATCTTTTGTATCGTATCTAAAATATATTGGAGCTTTGGGAATAAAATTTAGTTGAGGGTCGCCGTTTTCTTTTGTTGGGAAAAGGTAATATGGACCCTGTGTATTGTTTCCTGACAAGGGGTCAACATAACAATTTTTGTTTAATCGAATTTCATCAAATGAAGATAGTGAGCTGGGATCTCTTCTGTATAAGATATTGTCTGGATTGGCATATCCGTAATGTCTGCAGTCATTAAAGCGACCGTCTGGGTCAAACCATATCTGACCAGCAGAATCAATCACTGCGAACATTTTTTCAGAAATTGCAGTTGGTGTCTCGTAATCATATTCAGCGTTCAGATAAAAAATGCAGTAGTACAGAGGAAGCACAGAGTTTGTATCACCGGCAGGAACATTGTATCCATTTGCATCTATTGCAAATTCTGCATCGGGCATCGGGAAACCGGTTCTCCCCCAACTGGTCTGTGCAGAATCAATATTGAAGCCATAATCAGGTGCTACCGTTAAAAAATTTCCATTCCAGCTTTGATTAACTGGTGTCCATTTTACAGCAACAAAACAAGCAATCTCTGAGCCAAAAGTGTTTGCAGAAATTGGAACGGAGGGCACCAACTGCAACAGCAGAAGCACCCCTAGCAACATTGAAATATATTTAGTTTTTTTTATGTTTCTCATATTTACCCGGCTGATATTTTACTAAATGTCCTTTCACAGTCAAGATGACAGGGATGTCAATCCTTTATACTCGCAAGTATTGTGTTTATGCCATTCAAGTGGTCTATCAACTCTTTGACACTCTCGGGGTTTAATTGTTTGAATGACTCAGAGATGAGCTCCATGACAATACCTTCTCTGAGCTTTGCGTGTTCAATTCCCTTCTCGGTTAAATGAATCATCTTTTTTCTTCTATCACCTTCAATACTCTGGGTTACTACGAAATTATTTTCGGTGAGAAGATCAACAATAGCCGTCATTGTACTCTTTCTTACATCCATAAGACGACCAAGTGCCGTGGGAGTCATATTTCCTTTTTTATAGAGTATGAACATGGTCCTGTTCAGGTTCTTTTTTTGATAACTGATGTGTTCTCTGCCAAGTTTTCTGAACCCTTTGCTGAAATGTTTTGTTATCTCAAGTTTCAAATCTATCAATCCGTCGTATATTGATTTCAGCTCTTTTTTTTTCACAAGTCCCCCACATGTTCAAAAAGGAATGGTTGGATTATGAACCATATTGGGTTGAATGTCAACCCCTTTAATATAATGAATCAACCTTGATTATTGCAAGAATTTAAGGATAATCAGCACATGAAAATATTACGAATTACGCTTACAGTACTGTTGGTTGTTTCTGTCTTTTGTATTGGTTTGACAGATTTTGTTTATGCAAGTACAGAAAATGACGGGTATTTGATAATCTCTTCTATCTCTAAAAATTCCCTTGCCCCCCTGATTGAGTTCAGAGAAAATCGTGGACTCACTGTCTATTTTACAGATGTTGAAGATATTGATACCGAAGTAACCCCAGTAAAAATTCGTGATTATATTCTTGAGCACAAGGATGAATGGAATCTAAAATTTCTACTTTTAGTCGGCACTCAAAAAACTGTTCCAATGTTGAAGGGAAATCCTGACCCGAATAAGTTCTCACATGATATGGTCTCAATTACGCCAACAGATTATTTTTATGCTACCCCGTCATCAAACTGGGACAAAGATGGTGATGGAATATTTGGTGAACTTGAAGATGATGGAATCATGGCTTTTGAACCAGAAATATTTGTTGGACGAATACCCTTCGATACCCAAAAAGATGTTTTAAAAATCGCAGAACAGATTGTTGAATTTGATAGTTTGACTGATGCTCAGAAATCAAAATGCCTTTTCCCCGGTGGTTTGTTGGGTTTTAAGGGACAAATATGGGAAGGGAAATCAATGGAAAGGGGAGATGGTGGTGAATTCTCAGAGCTGATTTTTGAAGATCATTTCAAACAGGCAGGCTTCTCTCGCTATCGAATGTACGAGAAGGATGGTTTTTTGTCTGCACCACTTATTTGTGAAGAATCACTGACAAGCACAAACTTGAAGAGACATTTCTCACAACAATTTGGATTGGTCTGCTGGACAGGACATGGAAGCCCTGTCGGGGTTGTAAGAACAGTATGGGGTGCAAGTCCGGGTGGCTCAACAGCTCCAGATAAAGAGGAGTTGTCGCAACCCAAACTAATCCATTCCAGTGATTTCAGGCAGACGGACGTTAAATGGGGCATCGTTCTGGCTGCATCATGTAGCACCAGCAACCCAAAGATACTGTACAATCTTGGTGCATCAGTTCTTAGAGCTGGTTGTGCAAGTTATATTGGCTCAACAGGAGTAGCATGGGGTCCGTCATATTGGAGAGAGCCAAAGGATGGTGGAATGGATACTATCCTCTATCTTTTTTCAAAAAATATTGTGAAACCCGGAACAACAACCGGAGAAGCTCTGGATTATGCTTTGTACGAGTTTGGAGACAAATACTTCTGGGGTGATGTTGAAGACCCGCCAGAAGCCTCCCAGATGAATATCTTCAATTTCAACCTGTATGGTGATCCTGCTGTAACCCTTATTCGTGGAGATGAAACACCCAGAATTGTTGTTAAAGAACCATCCGTATTTATTAAAGCAGGAGAGAAAGCAATTTGGGAAGGTGAGATAAAGGGTGACTCAGAAGACATCAATCGGGTACAAATAATACCGGCAAAGGAAGACATGTTGTGGGCATTCCCGGAGATTCAATTTGATTTTGAAAATAATAAATGGAAGATTGAAATAGACATCCCAAACAGTGTGCGAGTCGGCAGAAAAGAATGGAATATCTATCATTATATTGGTGAGGAAAGAATAGTAAAAACTCTAGTATTAAATATCTACAAAAAAGAAAAAGCTGAATTTTCGCATGGAATATTTCCAAAAATTCTTGCCCCATTCAGGACTTTCAATATTGAACTAAAGGTGAACCTGTCTTACAAAACTTCCAGTTTTGTTTTGAAATTCAACCCACATAAATTGGAATTAAAAACCATCATGTTCGCAGATAGAAGGCAAAAGGGCGGTTGGAGCTTTATCGATAATCATTTTGGAATGGCGGTTGCCACCTTCAAAGGTCAGGGAGAAAATGATGTTGCATCACTTGTTTTCACACCAAGAAATGGATTTGACGAAGATGTTATTTCGATTCTCGACCTAAGGGTTACAGACAAAAATGGTGAATCTTCAAATTCTCTTCCAAGAAAAATACATGTATTTGTAGACAAAGATGAGATTATCCGATCGAGAGCGGATTTCAATCATTCCGGCTACATAGACAGTGTCGATCTGTCCATGATTATTCTCAGGTTGGGAACAAATGAATCCGACTTGGTAAACTGGGATTCAACATTTGACTTAAACAGAGATGGATTGGTCAATCTTGTGGATTATGGATTAGCCATAAAGCTGATGACACCGACTCTCTAGTGGAGGAAGTGTCTCTGTCCTGAGAACACCAATCCGATTCCAAGTTCGTTTGCTTTGTCGATAACTTCCTGGTCTCGGATTGAACCACCCGGTTCAATGATTGCCTTGATGCCCGCTTCTTTTGCAACTTCAATGGTGTCTGCAAACGGAATAAATGCGTCTGATGCAAGATAAGAGCCAACAGATTTTTTACCAGCCTGAGAGATTGCAATTTTTGCAGAACCAACACGATTGGGCTGACCTCCCCCAACGCCAACGGTCGCAAAATCTTTTGTGAGAACGATAGCGTTCGACTTCACATGTTTGACGACTGTCATTGCAAATGCGAGCTCTTCCATATCTCGCTCAGAAACAGGGAAAGTTCCAGCTATTTTGAAGTTGTCAAATAATGATGAATCATTTTCCTGGACGAGGGTTCCAAATGCAGTGCTTCGGAGCTTGATGTTTCCAGGTTTAGTTTTAGGATCGAAAGTCAAAAGTCGCAGATTCTTTTTCTTGGAAAAAATCTCCAACGATTCATTTGAATAACCTGGAGCAAGAATAATTTCAGCAAAGAGTTTTGAAACCTCTTTTGCAGTTTCCGAGTCCAGCTCCCTGTTGAACGCAAATATCCCGCCAAATGGTGAAATCTTGTCGCATTCAAATGCCTTATCGTATGCCTCTTTGATTGAATTCCCGATCGCAATTCCTGTTGGTGTGAGATGTTTTATGATAACAGATGCCGGTGCATCAAACTCAAGAATTGTGGAGAGTGCAGAATCTGCATCAAGCAAGTTGTTGTATGAAAGTTTTTTGCCCTGCAGTTTGTTGATTGGAATATCACCAAGTCCAAAGGAATAAAGATTTGCTTTTTGATGAGGGTTTTCACCGTATCGGAGTTCCTGGATAACCCTGGTTGAAATTGTTGAGGGGAGTAGATTATCGTCAGGTTTGTCTTCTCCGCCGAGGTATTTTGAAATTGCAGTATCGTATCTCATGGTCAACTTGAATGCTGATGTTGCCAGATTCTTTTTGTACTCCATATCAAACCGACCGTTACTCATTCTCTCGGTGAATTCTGAATATTGGTCAGGAGAGCTGAGAACTACAACATCATTGAAATTCTTTGCTGAAGCTCTTAAGAGGGTTACTCCGCCAATATCTATCTCTTCAACTGCTCTTTCCAAGGTGCATCCAGGCTGAGAAATGGTTTCATCGAAGGGATAGAGATTGCAGACAACAATGTCGATATGGTGAGCATTGATTTTCTCAAGATCGTTGTCGTCTTCCGTGTTTCCTCTTCTTGATAAAATTCCGGCAAAGATTTTTGGGTGAATAGTTTTGACTCTGCCACCAAGAATTTCGGGGCTTCTCGTGTAGGTGGAAACATCTGTTACCTGAAAACCAATCTCCCTCAAATATCTGGCTGTTCCCCCGGTTGAGAGGATTCTGTAGTCCATCGTCCCAAGCTCACGAGCAAGTGGCTCGAGTCCAGACTTGTCGTATGTTGAAATTAATGCGTATCTCATTTTTCCTCCGTTATTCGAACTCTTCGTCCATCAATCTCTGTTCTTCCCTCAAGCACAAGTTTGCATGCTCTCCAAAGAGTGTCGTGTTCTTCTTTAAGAATTCTAGCAGAAAGTGTTTCTTCGGTATCATCCTCTAAGACTGGAACAGTTTTTTGAATGATGATTGGTCCGGTGTCACAACCAGTATCGATAAAAAATACTGTGCATCCACTTACCTTTACTCCGTATTCAATTGCTTTTTTCTGAACATGAAGTCCGGGAAATGATGGTAACAGTGCGGGGTGAATATTTATCATTTTTCCATAGTATTTTTCCGTGAAATTATCAGGGGTCAGCAACATGAATCCTGCATGAACCAAAAGATCAACATCCAAAGAATCTATGAATACACCAATATTTTCAAAGAGTGATTCCCTGTCCGGATAATTCTTCTTCTTGAAAATCTCAAATGGAATGTTTTTTTCTGTGCAGTATTCGATGGCTTTTGCTTTTGATCGGTTCGATATGACTATCGTAATCTCAGCCTGAAGTTTTCCGTCAAGAATTGCCCTGTGCAGGGCAACAAGATTCGAACCTCTTCCAGAAACAAATACTGCAATTTTTTTCATTGCAAACTAAACCTATACCAACTCAAATGAAGGCTTGTCAGAACCTTTGATTTCACCGATAATTCTTGCACCTTTGTAGAGAGTCGTGGCCTTGACTGCGTCTTCTTCTGGGACAATCACAACCATCCCGATTCCCATATTGAATGTTCTGAATGCTGATTCTATATCCAGATTGCCCTCTCTTATTGCAAGATCAATTATTGGAATAATCGGAAGTGAATCTCTTTTGACAACCGCTGTTCCTTTTGAGAGTGTTCTTGGGATATTGTCCAACAATCCGCCACCAGTTATGTGAACGATCCCTCGAACATCAACTGCTGAGATCATCTTCAAAATGTAAGGAGCATAAATTATTGTTGGTTCGAGCAAAGCGTTTCCAAGGTGGGGAATATCAGGCAGACTCGAATCTAGTTCATGATTTGCAAGCAGAATTTTTCGAGCTAAGGTGTATCCGTTTGAGTGGAATCCGGAGGAAGGAAGACCGATTATTACATCACCTTCTTGAATTCTTGAGCCGTCAATTATTTTTGATTTTTCAACAATTCCAACTGCAAAACCCACAAGGTCATACTCGTCTTCTGCGTACATGTCGCCCATCTGGGCGGTTTCACCACCGATTAATGCACATTCACTTTGCTTGCATCCATCAGTGATACCCTTCACGATATCGCTTGCAACTTGTTCATCTAGTTTTCCGACTGCAATATAATCTAGAAAATATAAAGGCTTTGCTCCACAACAAACAATGTCATCAACATTCATCGCAACACAATCTAAACCAATTGTGTCATGCTTGTTCATTTGAATTGCAAGGAGAACCTTTGTGCCAACACCATCTGTTCCAGAAACCAGCACCGGTTGTTTGTAGCCTGTTGGAATTTCAAACATTGCACCAAAAGAGCCGATTCCGCCGAGTACACCAGGTGTCCTGGTTGATTCAACCATCCCCTTTATTTTCTGAACGAAGAGGTCTCCCCGACTCTGTGATACTCCGGCTTTCTCGTATGCATCAGCCATCCATCCGCTCCCTTAACGTGTTAAAATAAAGTGAGGATAGTTCGGTGACTGGAATATCAAAATGACCTGAAACAGAGAGTGTGTTACCCCCCACAATTCCAATTATCTCAGCTTCCACTTCGTTATTTCTGGCTAATTCTTGAAGTGATGCAATTTTTTCAGGTGGAACAGAGATAAGAATTCTTGCTGATGATTCTGAAAATAGTTGGGTGGTCAAATCAATATTGTTTGCCTTCAGCGAGATCTGTGCACCAAGTCCAGATTCACACACTGACTCGATGAGTGCCTGGGCAAGCCCGCCCTCAGAGAGATCGGTTGCAGATGCAATCAATCTTTTTTCGGTTGCAGAGAAGAGTAGATCGCCAAGTGCAATTTCTGCTTCAGGTCTGACAGCTGGTGGTCTTCCGAATGTTTTTCCTTCAAGGATTTGGTAGAGAAGTGATCCGCCAAACTCTGGATGAGTTTTTCCAAGTAGAATTATTATATCGCTTGCTCTCTGGAATTTAGCTGGATTGATTTTGTCTTTGTCAGCGATTCCGACCATGACAACAACGGGTGTTGGCTTGACAGCACCCTCAGGACTCTCATTGTAGAAGCTGACATTCCCAGAAACAACAGGGACACTCAGGTTTTCGAGGGCTTCAATCATGCCCTTCACGCACTCTGAAAATTCATAATAATTCTCTGGTTTGTTTGGATTTCCGAAGTTCAGACAATCTGAGATTGCAAGAGGTTTTGCCCCTGTTGCGAACAAATTTCTGGCTGATTCATAAACAGTATGAGCTCCACCATGTCTGGGATGAAGCCAGCAAAAACGCGGTTTTGAATCGCTTGTTACTGCAATTGCCTTGTCGGTATTTTTTATTCGGATAACACCCGGACCAGAAGATGGAGCAATCATGGTGTTTGTGAGAAGTGTTGTGTCGTACTGATGATAGACCCATTCCTTCGAACAACCCTCACCAGAACTTGCCATTTTTTTTATAATATTTTCGTGATCCCATGAAGGCAATCTAAAACCGGCAGGTTCTCGCATTCTTGATTCGAGGTCTGGTCTCTTTTTTGGAAGGTCATACTCAGGTGCAGAATCTGTGAGATATGTGACTGGAATCTCACAAACCATCTCACCATTCTCAACAATTACGATGTTTCCAGTATCTGTTACCTCACCGATCACCGAAGAGTCAAGATCCCACTTTTCAAGAATTTTGTGAATTTTTTCAACATTCTCAGGTTTCACCATCAGAAGCATTCGTTCTTGAGATTCCGAGAGCATTATTTCGTATGCCGTCATGTTCTCTGCACGTCTTGGAACCGAATCCATATTCAGAATAATTCCTCTTCCAGTTCGTCCACACATCTCAACTGAGGAGGAAGTGAGTCCAGCAGCTCCGAGGTCCTGAACGGCTTCAATAGCGTTTTCTGAAATTAATTCCAGGGTGGCTTCTATTAAAAGTTTTTCCAGGAACGGATCACCAACCTGGATTGCAGAACGTTTTCCCTCTGACTCTTCTGTTAATTCATCTGAAGCAAATGTTGCCCCGTGGATTCCGTCGCGACCAGTTTTTGCACCAATCAACATCACAATATCGCCGGGTTCAGAAGCTCTGGCATATTTTATTTCGTCATGTTTGGCAATTCCCAAACAAAAAACGTTCACCAGTGGATTGATTTTGTAACAATCATCAAAGTGTAACTCGCCACCAAGGTTGGGAACTCCAACACAATTTCCATATCCGGCAATCCCACGAACTACCCCGTCGAGGAGATTTCTTGAGTGAGCATCATCAGTGTGACCAAAAAAAAGTGGGTCAAGAGTCAAGAGTGGTCTTGCACCCATCGTGAAAATATCTCGGATTATACCACCAACACCAGTTGCTGCGCCTTGATATGGCTCGATTGCGGATGGATGGTTGTGTGATTCAACCTTAAATACAATTGCCAAATCATCACCAATATCGACTACACCGGCATTTTCACCAGGTCCTTGAATCACTGCTGGACTCGTTGTCGGGAATAGTTTCAGTGCAGATTTTGAAGATTTATAGGAACAGTGTTCAGACCACATTACTGAAAAAATGGCAAGCTCCAGTAAATTTGGAGTTCTTGCCATTTTGTCATTTATCAAGCTGTATTCGTTCTCAGTCAACCCAAACTCGAGGGCTAAATTGAGCGTTCCTTCCTTCATATAAGTCCTTTTTCGGTTATGATTTTTTTGGTGTCTCTTGCGATCACCAGTTCCTCGTTGGTTGGAATCACAAGTACACGAACTTTTGAATCAGAATTGCTGATGTCTCTTGCTACTTTGCTTCTGATTATATTCTTTGCGTAGTCCAGTTCAATTCCCATGAACTCAAGATTTTCACAGACCTTGCCTCTTGTATGCTCTGAATTTTCACCAATTCCAGCAGTGAAAACGATAACATCCAGACCACCCAATATTGCAGCGTATGCACCGATATATCTGGTGATTCTTCTACTCATAATATTGAATGCGAGTTTGTGTTTTTCTTTTCCTTCAATCATGCCGTCGTCAACATCTCTGGAGTCATGTGAGCCACACAAACCAAGCAGTCCACTCTTTTTGTTGAGAAGTGTATCAACCTCTTCGATGGTTAATCCTTCTTTGTCCATGATGAATTTTACAAGTGCAGGGTCAATGTCGCCACATCTTGTCCCCATCACAAGACCTTCAAGAGGGGTCATTCCCATTGAAGTTGCAATTGAAATTCCACCGTCTATCGCACATATGGAACAGCCGTTGCCAAGATGGCAGGTAATAATTTTGAGTTTTTTGATGTCTCTCTTCAAAAATTTTGCAGCTTCCTGAGAAACAAAGAAGTGGGAAGTTCCATGGAATCCGTATCTTCTGATACCGTGTTTTTCATAGAGTTCATAGGGAATTGCGTACAAGAATGCTTCGGGGGTCATTGTCTGGTGGAACGCTGTGTCAAAGACACCACACTGTGGGACATTGGGGAGAAGCTTTTCAAATGCGGCGATTCCACCGAGATTTGGTGGGTTGTGAAGAGGAGCAAGCGGGATGCACTCTTCCATTTTATCGATTACTTCCTGTGTGATGTGTTGCGATCCTGAGAAAGTTTCTGCACCATGGACAACCCTGTGTCCGACTGCATCAATTTCTTTGACATCTTTTATTACACCATTTTTCGGGTCGGTGATATTTTTTAGAATAAGATTGATTCCATCCTCGTAATTCAAAATGGGAAGAATTTCTTTTATCTTCTTTTCTCCAGTTCGTTGATAGTTGGAGATTGCATCTTCAAACCCGATTTTTTCGAGTAGACCATTACAGAGTTCCTGTTCATTTTCCATGCTGTAGAGCTTAAATTTTATGGAAGATGAACCACAATTGATAACGAGTACCTTCAAGGAAGCCTCCTGAGGATTGAGTTTCTTATGAGCGTTAACCCACAGCCGTTGATTATATAATTTGTGGTCTCTTCAATCAAGGATTCTGGATTTTGACAAACCTATTTTCTCTTCTCTTTTTCTCTGATTTGTGTCCAGGTCCAGAGGGAAACCAATCTTTTTCAACCCTGTCGTACTGTTTGAAAATTTCATGTACTGTCCAGAGAAGGTTTGTTCCAACTATTATCAATGAAGATTTGAGTAGTACAGATGTTGTAAAAAATGAAACAGGGATGCAGAGAATTCCAAAAATAAGATATAACCACCAACCTTTTGTACCCCACCTGAATTCCCATTTTACAACCGCAACATGTAGAATTCCTGTTGAGCCAAGAAGTACAACGATCAGCCAAAGGTGCCAGAATTCTAGTATCATCTTACCCCTTTCCTGGAATTTTCAGCTGAAAATGAGAATTTGCTGTAAACATGGAACATCCCAAAAATAACTCCACCAAGAGCTATGTCTTTTAGTAAAAAGGGAGTCATGATTAGGGCAGATTTTCCAAATCCGATCGGGATTTCAAAAAACCAGTTTGAAGCCCAGCTGAACCAGGGAATCCCAATGATATATGTGACAAGTATTCCAGCAATAATCGCAATTATTTTGTTGAGTGTAGATTCTTTCCACAAAAATCCCGAAAGAAATGCAGAAAAAATAAATCCAATTATAAATCCAAAAGTGGGCTGAAGAACGTATCCAAATCCGCCACCGTTTGTAAAAATTGGCAATCCGACAAGTCCAAGAACAACATAAACACCCATTGCAAGGGGGGCAATTTTTGGACCAAGAATAATTCCTGCAGTAACTGCAACGACCAGTTGGAATGTTAGTGGAACATAAGGAAATGGAATTTTTATCCAGGCAGAAACTGCCATTAAAGCAACAAAAACACCACCGAGCACAAGTCTCTTTGTGTCAATTTGTTTATCGTTATTCATGAAAAAGCATCCTTTCAAAAACTTGGTTTGAAGTCAAAATTCCATCTGGAGGGATGATGTAACTATTTCCCTTTTGAACGATTAGACCCTCGCCTAGCAAATTAATTACTCTCTGATGAATAGTTTCGATTATTTCTGGATTATATCGCTTTTTCATTTCGTCCAGATTCAAACCCTCAGCAAGCATCCTGAATCTAAGCATTGCCTCATCGAAGGCTCTTTCTTTTTCAGACAGAGTTTCTTCGATGATTTTTTGTTTTGTCGGGTGCTTGATGTACTCGTTGAGATTTTTTTTATTTTTGAATCTGACACCATCAACATATGATGATGCTCCGGCCCCAAGTCCAATATAATCCTTTCCCTTCCAACAGTTCAGGTTGTGAATGGGTTCTTGCCCGGATTTTGAAAAGTTTGAGATTTCAACATGAATAAAACCATTGCCCTCAAGAAATTGTTTTATTTTGTAAAATAATTCTGCCTGGTTGTCGTTTGTTGGTAGATTGATTGGAATATTTTTTGAAAGTGGTGTCCCCTCTTCAATCGATAAACAATAAACCGAGATTTGACCGATGTTTAGTTCTGTCAATTTTGAAATTGTTGCCAACAAACTCTCCCAATTTTGACCTGGTAACCCAATCATCACGTCTGCTGAAATTCTTTTGAAACCAATTTTTGAAATGAGATTTATTGCAGACAGTGCCTGGGATGAATCATGCAATCTTCCAACTGATTTGAGTTCATCGTTGTTCAAAGATTGAACACCGATTGAAATTCTGTCGACTCCAGAATTTATTGCAGATTCAAGAAATTTTGTTGTTGCTGAATCTGGATTAACTTCGATGGTCGCTTCTTTGAGTTTAAAATTAAATCGTTCCCTTAGCCCAGAGACCAAACCAAAAATATTTTCCCCAAGAAGGCTCGGTGTTCCTCCACCGATGTATAGAGTGTCTATTTTGGAATTCTTGTATTTGTCAGCTTCAATCAAAACAGCATCAATATATTTTTTGATCTGATGTTCAGAGTTTGTTTCAGAATAAAAATCGCAGTAATCACACTTCCTTTTGCAAAAAGGAATATGGACGTATAAACCAAAAATATCACCCAGTTTATTCACAATATTTGTTATCGACCAAACCAAATACCTGCAGGGACAATCCCAGGACTGTCCCTGATTTTGGGTTGCAAATTTTATTTCTTTTTGTCATCTCTCTGAATGTTGAGAAGTGAGAGGAATGCCTCCTGGGGAACCTCGACAGAACCAATCATCTTCATCCTTTTTTTACCCTTTTTCTGTTTTTCGAGGAGCTTCTTTTTTCTTGTAATATCTCCACCGTAACATTTGGCGAGAACATCTTTTCTGACCGCTGCAATATCTTCGCGGGCAATTATTTTTCCGTTGATTGCTCCCTGAAGAGGAACCTTGAACTGCTGTCTTGGGATCAATTTCAGGAGGCTGTGAACAAGTCTCCTGGCTTTGGAAACCGCACTGTCTTTTTCGGAAATATAGGAGAGAGCATCAACCTGTTCAGAATTCACAAGAATATCAACCTTGACCAAATCACCCCTTCGAAAACCCTTGAAATCATAGTCAAGACTGGCGTAACCACGGCTGACAGTTTTCAGCTTGTCGTAAAAGTCAATAATCATCTCGGCAAGTGGAAGATCGTAAACGAGAATTGTTCGTTTTGTATCCGGATATTCCATCTCAACAAGGCTGCCACGTTTGGAATTCGCAAGCTCCATACATGACCCGACGTATTCGGACGGAACCATGATTCGAGTGGTTACGATCGGTTCTTCGATGTGGTCAATCTGTTGAATCGTTGGAAATTTTGATGGGTTGTCAATCGTGAGAACATCACCATTTGTCTTCGTGATCTTGTAAACAACTGATGGCATGGTCGCAATCAATTCCTGGTCAAACTCCCGTCTTGCCCGTTCAAGAAAAATTTCCATGTGAAGCATTCCAAGGAAACCAACACGGAAACCATGACCGAGGGCTGCTGAACTCTCTTTTTCAAAAGTGATTGATGAATCGTTGAGTTCAAGTTTGTTGAGAGCTTTAAATAATTTTTCATAATCGTTTGTGTTGATCGGGTATATTCCACAAAAAACCATCGGTTTCATTTTTTTGAAACCCGGTACTGCTTCGGTGTCGGGAAATTCTGCAGAGATTATTGTATCTCCAACAAAAATATCTTTTACTTCTCGGATTACAGCACTCACATATCCAACTTCACCAGCGGAAAGAATTTCAGTTTTTTCCATTTTAATCTTGAAGTATCCGACCTCTTCCACCTCAAATTGTTTGCCGGTTGATTTGATTTGGATTTTGTCCCCAGATTTTAGTGTTCCCGAGAAAACACGGATATGGCAGATTGTTCCTCGATATATGTCATAATGAGAATCGAAGATTAAACATCTCAAAGGTTTTTCTGTGAAAGTTGTTGGCGGGGGAACCAAATCTGGAATTGCTGCAAGCAACTCCGCAACTCCAGTTCCATCCTTGGCAGAAATCTTGAGGGCGTTGTCTGCTGGAATTCCCAACATATCCTCAATTTGTAGTCTGGTGTCATCAGTTTGAGCGTGAGGCAAATCAATTTTGTTGAGGACAGGGATTATTTCCAAGTCTGCATCGATTGCAAGATATGCGTTTGCCACAGTCTGAGCCTCAACTCCCTGGCTGACATCAACCAGAAGAAGTGCGGCTTCACAGGCGTAGAGAGATCTTGAAACCTCGTAGTTGAAGTCAACATGACCGGGAGTATCGATCAGGTTGAAAATGTACTCCGTTCCATCTGGAGCTGTGTATGGAATTCGGACGGGTGTAGCTTTTATGGTTATTCCACGTTCACGCTCAAGGTCCATTGAATCAAGAACCTGTTCATTATTCTTGGTGTGAATCACATCAGTCAGTTCAAGAATGCGGTCGGCAAGTGTTGACTTGCCGTGGTCAATGTGTGCAATAATGCTGAAATTTCTTATATTTGTCATAGGTTTTCCGTTTGAGAATGTTAACATACTCATAACGCGTGGTCAACTTATAATACTTGACATACTGCTCCCACTTCTCTAAATACTTTACTCATGAAAAATACACTCATAATTACCGAGAAGCCATCTGTAGCTAGTGATATTGCAACTGCATTGGGTGGATTCACCAAACAAAAAGAGTACTATGAATCCGATTCAACCTATATTACATGGGCAATTGGTCATCTTATCACGCTTGCCGAACCTGATGATTATGATAAAAAGTATAAGTTCTGGGCACTCTCAACTCTTCCGATAATTCCTGAAGAATTCACCTTAAAACCAATCAAGGGGAACAAGGAGAGATTGACTGTAATAAAAAAACTGGCAAATAAAAAAGAAGTTACGGAGATTATCAACGCTTGTGATGCCGGTCGTGAAGGCGAGCTTATTTTCAGATATATCTATGATTATCTTGAGCTGAAGAAAGACTTTAGAAGACTCTGGTTGCAGTCAATGACCCCCGATGCAATCAGAAAAGGATTTAGAGAGTTAAAAGAGAGAGATGAGGTCGACAATCTCGCACTCTCGGCTAAAGCTCGTTCTCAGTCTGACTGGTTGATTGGAATAAATGCAACTCGTGCATTCACGAGGAGACTTGGAACTCTCTTGTCGATTGGTCGAGTTCAGACTCCAACACTTTCAATTCTTGTAGCACGTGAAAAGATAATTCTTGATTTCAGGCCAATTCCATATTTTGAACTTACTGCGTCGCTGGAAGCAAAAACTGGTGAATATGTCGGCAAATGGTTTATTGATGTTCCCAGAAAAGTTGGAGAAAAAAAACAATCGCTTGCGGATAGTGATGTGCTGAAGGAACTTGAAAAACAACATCCAGGGTTTGCAAAATCTGCATGGGATTCATACCTTGATGTAAGGCATGGTGACCGCTTAGAGAGGGTGTCGTCAGAAGATATTGCTCAGAAAATTATAGATCAGGTCAAGGGAAAAGAAGGAACTGTAACCAAAGAAACACATAAAAACACAAACCAGAGCCCCCCTCCACTATTCAATCTCAACGACCTTCAACGAGAGGCAAACCAAAGATTTGGTCTGAGAGCATCACACACCCTGAAAATCACTCAATCACTTTACGATGAAAAGAAGCTGGTAACCTACCCAAGAACCGACAGCAAATTTTTACCAGAAGATTACGTCAATATTGTTCCTGAGATTCTTGAAAAATTTGACAATACAATCTATTCCCCCCACACAAAACCATTGCTCAAAGATGGTATCACGAAATCCAAAAAAATATTCGATGACAAAAAGGTTTCTGATCACTTTGCAATCATTCCAACGACAAAATCTCCTGAATCAGTTTCTTTGGATGAAGCCCAGCAGAAAATCTACGACCTGATAGTCAGACGATTTATTTCAGTCTTTTATCCACCTGCACTTTGGAAAAATATTGAACGAGTCACAGAAGTTGAGAAACATACCTTCCGGACAACAGCAAAAGTATTGTTAGAACCAGGATTTTTAAAGGTTCACGGAAGAACCAAAGCTGATAAAGATACTTTACCAGAGGTCAAAAAAGGTGAGAATGTTATATGTCTTGCCGCCGACAAAGAAGCAAAAGAAACCAAAGCACCACCAAGATTCAATGACGCAACTTTGCTTGGTGCAATGGAAGGTGCCGGAAAACTTCTTGATGATGAAACCGTTAAAGAGGCAATGAGGGGCAAGGGGCTTGGAACTCCCGCAACTCGTTCATCGATAATCGAACGATTGATATCGGTTGGATATGTCGACAGGGTTGGCAGGGATCTTGCACCAACCGGCAAAGGAATCCAGCTTTATGATGTTTTAACTGGTTTCCCTCTTCCGGAACTGGTTTCTCCAGAAATGACGGGTGAGTGGGAATACAGCTTGACGAAGGTAGAAAACGGTAAGCTGAAAGTTGACACGTTCATGAAAAGAATTACTGATTTTACAAGTGATTTTGTGAGACGAGTCAAAGAAGGTGATGCCGGTTCAATCACCAACGGTGACAAAGAACCCATCGGAGTTTGCCCGCTCTGTGGTGGAAATATTACAGAAAACTTCAGAGCATTTGGATGCAGCAACTACAAACCAAAGAAAAAGGGTAAGAAGAAAAAGGATGATGTTGAAGAATCTGAAGAGGATGAGGGATGCAAATTTGCAATCTGGAAAACTATAGCAGGAAGATACATCGACGAATCAATGGCAAGAGAATTACTTGAGAAGAAAAAAATTGGACCACTGACTGGTCTCAGAGGTCGAACTGGTCGAACATTCTCCGCCATCTTGAATCTTACAGATGAGGGAAAAATTGAGTTTGAATTTGTCGACAAGAAGGAACAGGAAGAGCCAGACGTAGAGATAAATCCTGAACCACTAGGAACCTGCCCTGTATGTAAAGGTGAAGTGAATGAGACCAAGCGTGCGTTTGAGTGTAGTGGTTTCAAAGAGTCTTGCAAATTGTCGGTTGGTAGGGTAATTTTAGGGAAGAGAATTGAACGGGAAGATGTTATTGAATTGCTGAAAAATGGTAAAACTTCTTTGATAAGTGGTTTTACCAGCAGGAGAGGGTATCCGTTCTCAGCATATCTGGTACTAAAAGATGATGGAAAGGTGGGCTTTGAATTTGAACCAAGAAAAGGAAAGACCACAAAAGCTAAAAAAGGAACAACCAAATCAAAAACTACAAAAAAGAAGGTCACAAAGAAAAAAAGTAGCTAAGGGTTTCTGGTCGATAACGAGAATTGGCTTGATGCTTGTTATCATTGTTGGCATGGCCGGTGTTCTTTTTATATACAAAATTGTTAGCGATATTGAAATCGGGCTTGTGGACATTACAAAAGAAAAAAAACAAGCCACAGCGTCAGAGGTTTATGATAGAGACAACAAGTTAATCGGTACTTTTTTTACTGAAGAGAGATACTACAAACCTTTGTCGGAGATAAGCCAAGAGTTCCAAAATTCTTTAGTATCAGCGGAAGATGAACGTTTTTATATGCATAAAGGGTTTGATGTTAAAGGACTCATGAGGGTTATGTGGTATGTTGTCACAAAGCCTGGAAGACCAGCTGGTGCATCAACAATCACTCAACAAGTTGCAAGATCCGAGTTGTATCTGGATCAGTCTCAAAGAACTGTAAAAAGAAAAATTATTGAAATATTCCTGGCGTATCAACTTGAAAAAAAGTTCACAAAAGAACAAATATTGGAAGCATACTGTAACCAGGTGTATTTTGGTCACAACTCATATGGTGTTGAATCGGCCTCAAGAAGATATTTTGGAAAAAATGCAAAAGATCTAAACTATCCTGAATCTGCAATGTTGTGTGGGTTGTTGCCAGCTCCCAGTGCAAGAAACCCCTTAGAGTATCTAGAACTTGCCAAAAAAAGTCAGATAAATGTCCTCAGAAAACTCAAGGATAACGGATTTATTACAGATGAAGAAAAGCTCGAATTCTCTGAATTCGAGCTTGAATACAAGAGATACACTGATATTGGGTATCGAGACAATATCAATTTTTTTATTGATTTTGTGAAATCAGAAGTCTTAAAGCTGGTTAGTGACCCAACAATTCTTGAAGAGGGTGGACTGAAGATTTACACAAGTCTGAACTGGAATTACCAGCAACACGCAGAAGCATCGATTGAGGAATTTTACGAATCAAAACTTAAAGCCGGATCATTTAGAAAAAACTATGTATCGGAAGCAGGTGTTCGTCAGCCTCAATCAAGCCTTGTCGCAGTGGATCCAAAGACTGGTGCGATACTCGCTATGATGGGTGGAAGAGATTACAACGAATCCGAGTTCAACAGAGCCATATCTCCACAACCGCCAGGTTCCTCATTCAAAATATTTGACTATACCTGTGCAATCGAAAATCGCTCACTAACAGGTGGTTCGCTCCTGATGTCGGATGATTTCACGATTGATGGGTATACACCTGGTGAGTGGAACAGAGGAACTGGAAGATTCGAGGAGGAGCTTGTCAGGCGGGCGTTGATTGATTCATCCAATATATGTGCCTTGAGAACGGCATTACGTCCGGGGCTTTATAAGGTTGCCTACACTGCGAACAAAATGGGAATAACAACCCAAGTTGATCCCTATCCCTCAATGACAGTTGGTAGTATGGATGTTAGAGCAATAGATATGGCAACAGCCTATGGATGCCTTGCAACAAATGGGTATCGCAATGATTCCTATGCTGTTGAGTTTATTGAAACACCTGACGGTAGAGAAATTTACAGGCATCAAGTCCATCCGGTAAGAGTCGTTTCAGAAGAAACATCCTGGATAATGACCAACCTGCTTCAATCTGTTCATTTTCAAAAAGGTTGGGGGAGTCTTGGATTTGATCTTGCGGGAAAAACAGGAACCTCAGGTGAAAAGGTTGCAGGTTGGTACTGCTGTTTTTCACCAGATATTGTGACGATTGCTTATACTGGGGTTGATGATAAAACTTTGAAGAGAGCATTTATTGGTACCCCTTGGGGTTCATCTGTTGGAGTACCGCTCGCAAAAAAATTCTTGTTCAAGTGCAAGGATGACCCGGATTATCCAATTCCGAAAAGCAAATTTTCCGCGAAACCAAAGGGTGTTGTTTCTGCCACTGTTTGCAAAAAATCAGGACACCTTGTAACTGAGTATTGTCCTGAGGGTGAGAGAGCTACAAATTATTTCTTGGAGGGAACAGTCCCCACAAACTATTGCCAATTCCATGCAGAACCAATGAGGCTATTTGGTGTTGTTGTTGAGAGTGGTGAATATTTCAGAACAGATAACGAATGGTGTCCGAAGAAACACATAAGAATGACCCAGAGAGAGTATGAAGCCTTGCCTGAATATGACTCCTCTTCTTGTCTGCCTCTGCTTGAAGATATTTGTTGGGAACAACCGGGTGTTGAAGGATCTGAAATTCAATTTGGTGATGGCAATGAATTATTATTTATCTCCGAAGATGGAGTAATCAGGGCATCAATCAGCTTTAAGGTGCCTGAAGAAATTATTGATTCAGTTAATTCTGTCACTCTTACGTTTGGCAATATGCAAATTTACAAATGGAAAATTGGTGGATGGGATTATGATATTGGTGGTGAAATAACAAAAGAAAATTTCATCAATGGATTGAGCTACTCAAACATTCGTTACTCACTTCCGCCCGAGGGTGATCGATCTGAAATTAAAATTATATTTGAGCTAAACGGACCAAGAAACTATTATACACCAAAGAGATATGTGGCTACCATCATCAATCCCTAGATACAAAAGGAAGAGAGGCAAGAGTCATGCGTTCTTGATCTCTATCTTCCTGGTGCTGTTGCTCTCAATCACAACAGTTGGTGCTTACTTTTCGATTATTGCAGGTATTCACCAGGTTGAGGTACTTGGCTCAATTGTCAAAAATCCAAGAAGTCTTGCAAAAGAGATTAACCGTGTGTTTGATTATCAAGGCAACCTGATTCACGAATTCCACTTTGGTGAAGACAGGATTTATGTAACGCTTGATGAAATTCCAGAACACACAAAACAGGCAATAATTTCCGCTGAAGATGAAAGATTTTATCATCATCCGGGATATGATATAAAAGCAATAATCAGAGCCGCAGTAAAAAATTTGTCTGCCGGAAAAATTGAAGAGGGTGGCTCAACAATTACCCAGCAGCTTGCAAGGAATGTTTATATCCACGACCCCACGCAACGATCATTCCTCAGAAAAATTGATGAAATAATTCTGGCAACCGAGCTTGAAAGAATTCACACAAAGGATCAAATTCTCGAATATTATTTGAATGTTGTGTATTTTGGAGCTGGTGCATATGGCATTCAGTCTGCCGCCAAAAAATACTTTGCCAAAGAAGATATTTCTGACTTAACGATCGATGAGTCCACACTTCTTGCGGGACTCATCTCCTCGCCAAGCAATTTTAATCCCTACGTGAACATGGAAAAAGCCCTGAGTCAGAGAAAACTTGTTCTATCTAAAATGGTCGGATCAGGATACCTAACACAGATTAGAGCTGACGAAATTGCAAACACGCCAGTTAATCTGGAGCCATACTCAATCCAGCTGGAATCTGGAACCTCAATAAATTATTTTTTGGACTACATAAAAGAAGAGATGATATTGAAGTGCGATCTAACCTTTGAGGATATTCAGAGGGGTGGATTGGATATTTACACAACAATAAACCAGGAATACCAACAGCATGCTGATTATGCAATAAGTGCAATTTTGGATACCGCTCAAAAGAGAGGGGATTTTGGAAGAGCAAAGTATGACAGACTCGGTGTCCTTCAACCCCAGACCTGTTTATCTGCGATTGATGTAAAAACCGGAGCAATCGTTGCCATGGTTGGTGGCAGGGATTACAAAAACACTCAATACAACCGAACAACTGCTCTAAGGGCTCCCGGTTCGTCATTCAAGATGATTGTATATTCAGCGGCATTGAACATGGGAAGACTATCTCCAAGCAGTCGCCTGCATTCTGGTCCGTTCAGGCTTAATGGTTGGAAGCCTACTGAATGGTTCAGAGGATATTTTGGGACAATCACTGTGAAAAAAGCACTTGAGCAATCAAGTAATATCTGTGCAATCCGTGCAGCACTCATTGCCGGGCTTGGAAATGTTTCGATTTATGCAGAGAGAATGTGCGGGATTCATAATCGAGAAATACTGGCAGTTCCATCGATGGCTCTTGGCTCTGTTGAAATGAAACCTCTTGAGATGGCATCTGCCGGACAAACAATTTCAAATTACGGCACACACATTGACCCCTGGGCAATCAAAAGAGTGAGAAATAGAAAAACACAGAAAGATATTTTCAATATTGAACAAAGCAAAGTGGTCACTCAACCACTCAACCCTGGAATCGCCTACGATATGACATCAATGCTTAAGGGTGTTGTCAGTCGAGGTACCGGTCGAACAGCTCGAGTTCCCGGTGTTCCCTGTGCTGGAAAAACTGGTACCACCGCAGACTACAGGGATGGATGGTTTGTCGGGTTTACTCCAGAAATATCTGCTGCAGTGTATGTTGGGTCGGATTCAAGGGATGTTGATCTCTCCTATGTCAGAAATTATGGTTCAAAATATTCTGCTGTTATCTGGAAGGAATTTATAAGAAGAGTTTCAGCCGGAAGAAAGATTGCAAACTGGAGAGACCCCGGACCAAGAGACATCATCAAGAAAAGAATTTGCAAAGAAACCCGTTTGCTTGCAAATAAAACCTGCACCTCATACGTTGAAACTTTTAGAAAAGGTTTCGAGCCAAAGGAAAAATGCCCAAAGAATCATCCTCAGTATGTTGAGGTGAGGATATGCTTAGGAACTGGATTGCTTGCAAATGAATTCTGCCCAGAGGTTGAAGTGAAAAAATTTATTAAAGGGAAACAACCAACACAGGTTTGCCAGCTTCACAAGAAACCTCCAGAGACAGAAGACAACAATCAGGATAATCAAAATAAACCAAAGCCAACTCCAAAACCCAAGCCCAAACCAAAGCCTGGTGAAGACCCTCAACCCGCCCCAAATCCTACACCTACCCCTACGCCCAAGCCAACACCAACACCTACTCCAGACCCCAAACCAATTCCAAAGCCAACTCCAGACCCTGAGCCCAAACCAAAACCCGTTCACACCGCATTTTTTGTAAACCTGTCCCCTCCCTCAAAATCATGCAGAATCGGAGATGTTGTTGCGTGTAATTCTACCATCTCCGGGTATTCAAATGTTGGTTCGGTCAGAATGTTTGCAAATGGCGTAATGATTGGTTCTACAACGCGTTCCCCGTGGTCAATAAAATGGCGTCCGACAAATAAGGGAAATTTCAATCTGCTGTTTGTTCTCTACAACAAGTCAGGTAACAGACTTTCAGAATATTCAATAAGGTATACGGTTTATCCATGAGTGGCTATTTTATTGCGTTTGAAGGAATTGATGGTTGCGGGAAAAGCACACAGGCAAGTTTGCTTGAAAAAAAACTAAAAAGTTTCGAGAAAAAAGTAATTCTCACCCGTGAGCCAGGTGCAACAGCAGTGGGGAGAAAAATTCGTGAGATGCTCTTCACAACTGAAATTGATCCTGTTACGGAAGCATTTCTTTTTGCCGCAGACCGAAGCAATCATTTGAAGCAAGTGATTCTTCCATCACTTGAAAAAGATATGATTGTTATTTCTGATAGATATATTCTTTCCTCGATTGTTTATCAGGGGGTTGGGAAAGGGCTTGGACGAGATTTTATTATTCGAGTTAACGAACCTGCAACAGATGGATTGTTGCCGGATTTGACAATTATTTTGGATATGCCCGTTGACATTGCACTAAAAAGAGTGCAGAATGCTAACAGGTTTGAGCAGATGGAACTTCAAAAAAAGGTTAGAAATGGCTTTTTGAAAGAAGTCGAACTCAATCCTGAAAAAATTAAAGTAGTAGATGCAAATACTGGAATAAACGGAGTTGCTGAGCGAATTTGGAGATTGCTACCGTTTGGAGGATTACATAAATGAAGCTTGTTATAGCGGTTATACAACAGGAAGATTCATCCGACATCATGGCTGAATTGTTACAAGATGGATATAAGGTGACAAAACTTCGTGGCGTTGGTGGATTCTTAGAGGAAGGGAATGTTGTATTAATGATGGGTGTTGAAGATACCCATATAACAAAGGTAATCCAACACTTCAAAAAGAGTTGTGTTTCACGAGATAGATACATCAACACACTCCCATTCACTCCGCTCGAAGGGATGCCACCATTATCATTCCCAATCAAGGTAAATGTTGGTGGTGCAAAAATATTTGTAATCAATGTGGATGAATTCCACGTTCTTTGATAGGCATTAAGTTTATGGGATTTTCAGAAATTGGTATCAACCAGCCTTTCATTAACCAACTACAAACACATATAAAGTCAGACAGGTTGAGCAAGAGTTACATTATGTCAGGGGCAAAGAGCCGAATGGGCATGGAGGTTGCGATTGCTTTTGCAAAATCGGTGAACTGTGAGGTGGTGGAAGGCGATTTCTGTGGAAATTGTAAAAACTGCAGAATGATTGCCAGCGGGACACATCTCGATGTTCAAATCTATGAATCAGAAAAAACAAAATTTGGAATCAGCATAGTGAGAACAATTCAACAGGATTCAGCTCAGACAAATTATCGTGCAAAAATGCGGGTTAATATAATCGTTGATGCACATAAAATGACGGTGCAGGCACAAAATGCTCTGCTGAAAACTCTCGAAGACAGTGTTTCCAGCTGTGTTACCATCTTGCTGACAGATTCAGACAGTGCGATTTTGCCGACGATACATTCAAGAAGTAATCTTTTGCATTTGCCACCACTCACAAAATCACGGGTGATCGAAATTTTGACTGAAAACAACCTGGAAAAATCAATCGCTGAAATTGAATTCGATGAATCAGGCGGAAACATTGATTGGCTGATATGGTTGCTAAAAAACAGGGATATTGGTGAGAGAATAATTTCATCAATCGCTCAAAAAAACAATAACATTGTAGATATTTTAGAGATTGCCGGAGATACCGATTATCACGAAGGATTGAAATATCTCTTGCCACAAATAATATCGAGAGCCATGTTGAAAAAAAATGGTTTTGTATCCAGTTCAAATATACTTAAAACAGCAGCAAATCATATTGCAAGCTTGGATACAGAAAAGTTATTCAACATACGAATAGAGCTTACGAAGGCGGAAAAACTATGGAACACCGGGATAAAAAAAACGACGCTACTACAGAAAACATTGATACCGTTAATGACATAATTGCTGTTCGGTTTAAGGGTAATCAGCAGTATTACCACTTCAGAACGGGCGGGATAAGTGTCCAGCATGGACAGGCAGTTATTGCATCAACTGAAAAAGGAATCGATCTTGGATATGTCAGTTTTACATCCACCCAACCAGAAAATCCAAAAGATCTGAAAAAAATTCTCAGAAAAGCAAACGATGAAGACCTCCAAAAACTGAAGGAAAATCTGGAACTTGAGATAAAAGCAAGGAAAACCGCTCAGGAGGAGGCAACCAGCCTGAAACTGAAAATGACTTTTCAGGTTTGTAAGTACAGCTTGGATAAAAAACGTGCAACCCTCTACTTTACCTCAGAAAAGAGAGTCGATTTCAGAGATCTTGTAAAAAATCTTGCAACTAAACTTCATTTGCGAGTTGAGCTCTGGCAGATCGGGGCTCGTGATGAAACACGTCTCTTTGGTGGAATTGGACCATGTAACCGTGAGTTATGCTGTTCCATGTTCTATTCCAGCAGAGAATCCGTAACCGTTCGTGATGCCAAAGAACAGGGGCTGGATATAAATCCTCAAAAAATAACTGGCATGTGTGGAAAATTGATGTGCTGTTTAAAGTTTGAAGTAAAAGAGTACAAGGAAAAATTGAAGACACTTCCAGCAAATGGTGAAACAGTCAGGACTGGAGACAGAGAGGGACGTGTTCAAAAGGTGAATCCGTTCGTTGAAACTATCGTTGTTGCATTTGATGACTGGAGTGTTCAATCATTCCACGCAAGTGAAATCAAAAGGAAACTCGGTGGTGAGTGGGTTCAGTGCGAACACGAAACCAAGAAAAAAGAAGAAGAGAAGATTGAGCCTCTTCTTGGTATCTCAATAAAAAATAATTCAATGGAAGTACAAGAGATCAGAGAAACTAAAAATGTTCCCCCTCCCAGCGTCTCCGATAATAGACCAAAAAAGATTGAAACTTCGGAAAATAAAGATAAAAAGCATAGAGAATCTCAACCAAAACAGAATCGTTTTCGCCGTGATTCCAAAGAAAAATCGCATGACCCAAACAAACAGAATCAAAACAAAGACAACAGAAATAATCAAAATCGAAGACAGAAATTCAAACCAAAATCTCAAGAATCAAAAAATGATAGCATCAGAACTGAACAGGGAGCAGACACCAACAAAAATAAATCTAGAAAAGTTAATGACATTAACAAATATTTGAGTAGCAGAAGAAAAAATAAGAAAGAAAAGAAGACAGAACAATCTTAATAAAACAGTACTCCTGAGAGGGTGTTGATACCCTCTCAGGGAATTTCTAGTAATTATTTTTCAGAGGGTGATAAACTTGGTCGAAGAATACGTTCCCATGTGTAAAATAGTGGCATCAACAAGATAGAGCTTAAAATGCCTTGTATCACATTAAAAACCGGATTATGGATGTACAGATACACAATCCCAGCTCCATTGAGACTCCTTGTTCCTGCTATGATAAAATTATCTCCGTAGAACGTAAACAATAGAATTAACCAATTTGTGGGAATCATGATGACTATTCTAATAATGACTGCGATTATAAGCCCAATAATCAGCTTGTTGTAACGTGTCCTGGCGTTCTTTTCATTTTTTGCTCGCTTCCAGACGAAACCAACAATAAGTGTCATTGTCCCAACAGCAATAAAATTCATTGAGACTCCAATTAGCTGTCCCGAGCCTAGGAGATAATGCAGGACATTTTTCATTCCGACAATCAGCAAACCAATCCAGGGGCCAAAGATGATTCCTCCAAGCAGACAGAAAATCTCTGACAGGTCAAATTTTAACCATGGAGCAAGCCAAAAACTGACTTGAATATACATCCCCACGAACGAGAGAGCTGAAAGAAGAGCAATGATGACCATGCTCTTAATCTGTTTTGTAGCACCCATGCTACACTTCCTTTCCGCCAACGGGAACACGGAAAGAGGTTGTATCTTTGCGACACAACACATACCTTCTATCATCCGGACTATGTACCGTCGGTTCAGGAATTTCACCTGATCAGCATCCGATAAGATTTCAGACGCTCGCAGACTCTAACTGCCGGTAGGGAATTTCACCCAACCCCGAAGGCTGATAACGATTATATCTAACTAATATTCTGTTTCAAGCCCAAAAAGTTCTGCAATTACTTCTTTGTCATCCAGCACCCGAACATCGTCAATTTTTATGACTTCTCCATCCTTCAAAAGAATCACTCTATCACAGAATTGCTTTGCAAGATTGAGATCATGAACGATTGCAATCCCGCATGAATTATTCAACAATCTCTTTTTTATTCCCGAGAGAAGCTGGATTCTGAAGCGAAGATCAAGATGCGAGGTTGGCTCGTCAAGCAGATATACTTTTGGATTTCTGACAACCGCTTGAGCAAGAGATACTCGTTGAAACTGACCATCAGATAACTCAGAAATATTTTTTTTGGCAAGTTCGATTAACTGGAATTCTTCAAGAATCTCACTAAGTTTGTCCTTATCTATTTCCAGTACACCTGCTGTGATATAGGTTGAAACCGATAGCTGAATATTCTCTGTTTTCATCGGACGCTGAACTGAAACAAGCGAAGACACCTCGTCAATTCTCAGTTTCAATATATCAACGTCATCAACAAATATCTCTCCACTTTTCACGTCTGAAATTTTGAAAAATGATCGAATCAAAGTGGATTTCCCGGAGCCGTTTGGGCCAATCAAACCATACAGCTTTCCGTCTGGAACTTCAAATGAAACATTTTTTAGAACAATCTCTTTTCCATAACCGGCAGAGAGATTTTTGACTCTCACCATTTTGGTCTCCTGATTACGAGCCAGAGGAAGAATCCACCACCGGCGATACTCATGATGACAGATGCTGGAATCTGCTGATGCGGAATGATGATTTTTCCAAGTGTGTATGCCAAACCTAGAATGATTCCACCCAAAAGAAGACTTCCAGGCAACATATTTTTTGAGTCAGCCCCAAGCAATTTTCTGGAAATATGAGGAATGATGAGTCCAACAAACCCCATCAATCCAGCGGTTGCAACCGCAGTTCCAGTCAGCAATGAAACCAGAAGGAAAAGCATCCGCCTGATTTTTTTTGGATCAATCCCAAGATAGGTTGACCTTTCATCACCAAGCATGTAGGCATCAATCCCTTTGATGAAAGTTGGTAGCAAGAAAACAGAAGCGACTATCACAACGATTAACAAAATTACATCATTGAAACTGGCACCCGCTAGACCGTTCCAGCTCCAGAAAACGACCTTTGAGAGAATATCACGTCCGTACATCACAATCAGAAAATTCACGCCGCCAAGGACGAATGAGAGGGCAACACCGGCAAGCACCAGTGAAGTACCTGTGCTACCTGTTCTCCCTGAGATTGACCAGATAACCAAACAAGCCAACCATGAACCGACAAATGCTGAAACTGAAATTGCAGACAACCCAAATAAACCAATCTGAAGACCAAACAGCAACGTGAGATTAACACCAAGAACTGCACCTGAACCAATTCCTGCGATATATGGATCAGCTAGATCATTTCTGAATAATGTTTGGGATAACCATCCCGCTAAACCCAAAGCACAACCTGCAAGGATTGCAACCAGAATTCCAGGAAGTCTCAGGGATAATACAATCGCAATATCACTGCTTGGTGCAGAGCCGATTCCAAGACCAGCACTGATTGCCTTGATTGATGAAACTATTCCCAAACTTGAAGTGCCGAAAAGCAACCCAAGAATGAAAGTCAGGAATAATGATATTCCAAGTAGGATGTATAGTTTTTTTTTGTTCAATCTGAGATTATTCTGACTAGCTCAGAAAGTGCCAATATCATTCTTGGTCCAGGTCGCATGATAATATCGGCATCCACTGAGAATACTTTTCCATTTTTGACTGCTGTAATTTCTGAGTAACCAGGTCTGCTTGAAATATTTTCAACTGTCTCACCATAAGGGTCAGGAATAATGATGACATCAGGACTCAAATCAATAATCGATTCATGAGTTGTTGTTGGGAAATCACCAGCAACCTTATCTCCAAGATTTGTGCAACCTGCCCATTTGATCAGATCAGAACCAAATGTATTCTTGCCAAATGTCATTGGCGGGTCGCCCCAAATTTCAACATAAACCAGTTTGTCAGATTTTTCAGTTTTCAACTTGTTCATCTGGTTGAGTAATTCTTTTGATTTTGATGGGACATGACATAGTGTTGCAATTCGGTCAATTGTTGAGATGACCCCTTCAATGCTGTCTGGATCAAAAGCAGACACAATGATTTTCTTCGAGGAAATTTGACGAAGCTGTTCGATTATTTCCATTGGCACCATTCGATTTGCAATCACAAGGTCCGGCTCAAAATCAAGAATGGTTTCAACCGAAAGGTTCATCATGTCGCCAATTGCCGGAATTTCTGAAACTTCTGGTGGATAATTACAGAAAGAAGTTCTTGCCACAACTCTGTCTCCAACACCAAGATAAAATAGGATTTCTGTGATATTTGGTGTCAAAGAAACTATTCTCTGAGGGGCTTTTTCAGTGGTTATATCATAACCAAGATCATCTACCACAACTGGATTTCCACACGACACAAAAACCATTAATATCACAATAAACACAGATACAAATAAGCCAAATTTCTTCATTTCATCCTCCTCGGGATTGATTGTTTGCAGTAGGTATCCTGGCTCACGGATCATTGCATTCTCTAGAAAAAACCTTCCCAGTTGCCCAGTGGTTTTTTCCTGCTAGCCGTTTACAGTGGCGGGACCGCATCGGATTTTCACCGATTTCCCTCATGCCTGCAATAATAGAGTTTTACACCATCAACGACATCTTGTCAATCCTGATTAAAGACTCTAAAATGATTGAACATGGCAAAGAAAAAAACAAGTTTCATCTGCAATAATTGCGGATATCAAAGCACCCAATTTCTTGGCAAATGTCCAAACTGCCTTGAGTGGAACACCCTTGAAGAGGTTCACAGCACAAGTTCTGTTCCAAAAAATAAACCAGCCACTGAAGCTCAAAACATCAAAAATATCAGCATCGACGGAAGTGAAAGAATAAAACTGGGAATACCTGAGGTCGATAGAGTCTTTGGTGGTGGGATTGTTCGAGGTTCAGTGAATCTGATCGGGGGAGAACCTGGAATTGGCAAATCAACTTTGATGTTGGAAGTGGCAAGTGCGTATTCAAAAGTTGGGAAAAAATCCCTCTATGTTTCCGGCGAAGAATCCCCCAGTCAGGTTTCCATGAGAGCAAACAGAATTGGTGCGAGCGATGAACGAATGGAACTTGCCTTTGAAGTTGACTTAGAACTTATTCTTGAGATGGCACGTGAGTGCAAACCCGATGTTCTCTTTGTGGATTCGGTCCAGATATTAACAATTGAAGGAGGAATTCCCGGGAGTCCATCAGTTGTTCGAGAGGCAACCAGAAGATTGGTTGAATTTGCAAAAACAAACAACATCACCATATTTTTGATAGGACATGTGACCAAGGAAGGAACAATTGCCGGACCAAAGACTCTTGAACATCTCGTTGATGCAGTTTCATATCTGGATGGAGATAAATACTCGACCCTCAGAATTTTTAGTGGGGTGAAGAATAGATTTGGACCAACGAATGAAGTTGGAATAATGGAGATGACAGATAAGGGGTTGATCCCTGCTGATCATCACAAACTTTTGAGTGCAAGTTTGGAACCAGGTGTTGCAATAACTGCTGTATCGATGGGCAACAGACCGATTGCACTTGAAGTCCAGGCTTTGCTTTCCCCAACATATTTCCCAAACCCAAGACGAGTTGTGACGGGTTGTAGCATGAGCAGAACGATGATGATAATGGCGGTTTTAGAAAAAAGATGCGGGTTGGCAATCGGGAAGCTCGATGTTTTCGTGAATATTGTTGGTGGGATAAGCTCTGAAGAACCCTCTCTAGACTTGCCAATTGCAATTGCAATGGCATCCTCGTTTATTGAAAAGAGTGTTCCTGAAGGGGTTTCTTTTGTTGGAGAAATTGGATTAACCGGTGAAATTAGACCAGTTACAAATCTTGGAGTCAGAATAAAAGAACTCGCAAATCTTGGTCAGGAAACAATAATCATACCGAAACAAAACACAACTGGAATAAATCTTGAAAAAGCAGAAATTGTAAAAGTTATCTCAGTGAAGGACGTGTTGAGTTTGGTATGGCCTCGTCAAGGTTGACCTTTAGGAAAAAATCGAAATGATTGATTGCATCTGAAGGCCATATAACAAATTCAAATTTGACAGTTTTTTTGGAGGTTTTAAGAGGGAAGCGTATCCAGCCTGATCGCTCAGCTCCGCCTGGGATGCTGTTGATAAATGTTTTGTCGTATCCTACCTGGTTGTATGTGGTTCCATCAAAGAACATTTTTGTTCTATCGGCAGGGAATCTGCAACTGCTCTCAGTTAGATTACGAATTTTTACATTAAGCCTGAGGTGATAAGTATGGTCACCGTCAACGATTGGACCTCGTTCTTTTGTGACAGATTTTAGTGTAAAAATAATTCCATTTTTACTGTATTCAATTGGTGGAATCGTGTCTTCTTCTGGCAGTGGATCATTTTCTCTTTCGAGTTCATCTATTTTTTCGTTGAGACGTTTATTTTCTTCAATAAGATTCTCATTTTCTTCTTGAAGCGAAGACACATAGTTACAATCTAGCTGGGCAAGAGGGATGTTGTTGATCGTTACTTCTTTGGTTTTTCCGTTCCACTCAAGGCTTGAACAATCAGGCATCAGTTGCTCCTGGACAAATCTTAAAGGAACCATAGCTCTCCCAGAAATAATCGCAGGTGCAACATCGAGCTTTATCTCTTCACCATTAACGAGTGCTGTATCAGAACCAACTGTTAAAACAATATTGATCGATTCATTGACAGCCCACAGTGCTGTTGCCGTGCCGAACACAAGTACAATTGATAGCGAGATCGCCCACAACTTTTTCATAGTGATGCTATCATATATTGGATCATTCAAATAGTCAATAGGTTACAAGCAGTTTGTTAAAAAAAACTACCAACCAATTCGGAGTCTGTCTGCAAGGAAGAGAGGAAGCCCAACTTCTGTGATTCGTTTCACGGCAGATTTTATATCATAATCAACACGGTGAATCTGGACAGTGTTTTTTTCTGAATCATAGATTGCATAGGCTGATTGTGGGTTTCTGTCTCTTGGTTGACCAACCGAACCAACATTTACAATGTATTTGTATCCAGGCTCAAGAGTGATTTCCAGTCCATGAGAGGCACGCAGGTATTCGACATCACCTTCATTATCGATAATAAAAATTCCCGCGATATGTGAATGTCCAATGAAACAGAGATTTCCTGTCATCAGTTCGGACATTCTGAGTGCTTCAATTGGTGAAGATATATATTCAAAGGGTGCGGCTGGGTCAAGACTGCCGTGTGCTACCTGGAAATTTGAATGGGAGTTGGCACCGGGAATGGTCAGCGTTGAAGGGAGACTGGCAAGGAATTTTTGGTTCGATGGTTTGATTTGGGATCTCTGCCATCTGATGGCTGCCAAACCATACTGATTAAAATATCTCTCTTCAGTGGGATCGATGAGTGCTTTGTCGTGATTGCCCATCACGGATCTTATACCAAGATTTATCATGGTATCGAGGCATTCATCAGGATCTGCATTGTACCCAACAGTATCCCCGCAGGAGATCATTTCATCAACTCCAGCAGAATCCAGACACTCAAGAACAACCTCAAACGCAACCTGATTTGCATGTATGTCAGACATAATTCCGTATTTCATTGTCAAATATTCTAAACTCTCAATTTGATAATGTCAACTGAAATTTAATATATCCCCGGTTTGAAAAAATCCGGATAGTAAAAATTCCTTCATAGGTAATCTTCTTTTTCCTTCTCTTTGAATAGAGTTGAATATCAATATGTTTGCTCCACAAGCAATATATAATTTCTCATCAGTTTGGATTATTTCTCCGGGTTTATGATCACTTTTTTCAGAGAAAATAACTTCTGGTTCAAATAATTTCAATCTTATCCCCTTAAAATATGTGTAGCAACCTGGACTTGGAGACATGGAATTTATCAGGTTGAATATTCTTTCTGCTGACCATTCCCAGTTGATCGCTTCATCGCTTTTTTTCATTCTTCTTGCATAAAACATTTTGGTTTGAGGCTGCGAAACGCCCTTGAAGCCATTGCTAACCTTTTTCACCATATCGGGCAACATGCTTATCGAAAGCTCTATCAATTTTGACTGCAACGATTCGTTGTCGTCATCTGGTTGAATTTCAACCTTTTTTTGTGATAAAATATTTCCTCGATCAAGTTCCTCTGAAACCATCATCAAGCTCACCCCGGTTTCTTTTTCACCTTTTCTGATAGCCCAACGGATTGGTTCTGCTCCACGATATTTTGGCAACAAGGATGGATGAACATTTACAATTCCATTCTTGAAGCAGGAAATTATTTCTGCTGATAATATCTCAGAGTATGATGCAAGCACCGCAATATCTATTCCAAGATTCCTGATTCTTTTAATTGATTCAGCACTGTTAATTGTTTCTGGTGAATAGGTTTCTATTCCAAGATTATCACAAGTTTCACCGACAATTGATCGTTGAATCTTTTTTCCGCGTCCTCGTTTTTTGTCCGGTCTTGTTATACAAAGGGGTATATCAAATTCTTTTGAGAGAGACCTGATGATGGGTGCAGAAAAATCACCGGAGCCGATAAATACCAGCTTCATATCAGCAAATTCTCTCTGTATTGAACCGCTTCAGCAATGTGTGCTGACGAAATATTTTCAGATTTATCAAGATCGGCGATCGTTCTGGAAACCCTTAAAACCCTGTCGTAACCCCTTGCTGTAAGCGACATTCTTTCAGAGGCAAGTTTTAGGAAATTTGATTCATCTATCTCGAGTGAGCAATATTTTCGAATCTGTTTTGATGACAACTGGGCATTTGAGTAGATGTTGTCAGATTTGTATCGATTCAGTTGAATCGTTCTGCCCTCAATTACTCGCTTGCGAATTGACTCACTGTCTTCAGTGGGTCTTGCATTTGCGAGTTCACTTGGTGTCAGCCTGGTAACACTCAAATAAATATCAAAACGGTCGAGCAAAGGACCAGAAATTCTGGATTGGTAACGCCTGATAATTGATTGACTGCAAACACAAGGTTTTGTTCTGTCACCATAAAAGCCGCAAGGACATGGGTTCATTGCCCCAACGAGTAAAAATCTTGATGGGAATGTGAGAGTTTTTCTGACCCTTGCGATCGTTACCTCGCCATCCTCCATTGGTTGTCTTAAAACCTCAAGAACATCACGTCTAAATTCGGGAAGTTCATCCAGAAAAAATACACCACCATGAGAGAGGCTTATTTCACCGGGTTTTGGAGTCTGTCCGCCGCCAATTATTGAAGTTGGTGAAGCGGTGTGATGAGGCGACCGAAAGGGTCGTGTTTTGACCAGTCCCTCTTCACCAGAAAGAAGCCCCGAAATTGAATAAATCTGGCTAATCTCCATCGCTTCACCCAATGTAAGGGGTGGGAGAATTGTTGGAAGCCTCTTTGCCAGCATGGTTTTTCCAGAGCCAGGTGGGCCAACCATCAAAACGTTGTGTCCACCACAAGCAGATATTTCAAGAGCTCTTTTTGCTTGAGAATTCCCCTTAACATCAGACATATTCAAGATGTTTCTATCTATTGAGTCTTCAATTTTTACCGGTCGGTTTCGGACAGGCTTTATTATCACCTCTTCACGAAGATGTTCAACCAGCTCTCGAAGATTGGAAACACCGATTACATCAAGGTCAAACATTTCCGCTTCAGCAAGGTTAACCTTTGGGATTACAAGTGTTTTCCCGGTTCCTGCTAATGCGATTGCAATCGGGAGTACCCCAGGAACACTTCTAATCTTTCCATCAAGCGCCAGTTCACCCAAAACCACCAATCCTTCAAGCGATTTTTTTGGAATCTGTTCTGTCGCAGCTAAAATTCCGAGAGCAATCGGCAAATCAAAACCCGAGCCTTCTTTTTTTAAATCGGCGGGAGCAAGATTTGCAGTGATTCTTTTTATTGGAAAAGAAAAACCACTATTTTTTATTGCCGACCGAACCCTCTCACGAGCCTCTGAAACTGCGGCATCCGGGAGTCCGACCACTGTGAAAGAAGGCAGTGCGTGACCTGTTATGTCGAGTTCAACGGACAGAGGCAACGGAATCAATCCCTCGAGAGTTACACTTTCTACACATGAGAACATGATTGAATTCTATTTTATGTTTGTTTCACCGTCAAGATGCTTGAAGCAGGTTAATATTTTTTTTGTTACCTTAAAATGAAATTTCACTTCTTTGAATCTGCTCATATCACCTTTTCTTTGACGTTTATATATGCTGACTCTTGCAAACATCTGCAACTTGTCCGCATCATGAACCAATTTTGCTTCAAGTGAGTTTCCCTCAAGGTGTTCCAAAAAAAGAGATTGCAATTCTTGATTATCAGAGAACATGGACAATGCGATATTTTTTTCAATAGATAGTTTATCAATAAACTTGCTGGTGGCTGGTGTGAAGTCTCCGATGACAGCCTCTGGTAAATCATGGATAATTGCCATCTTTATCGCTTTGAGCTGGTCTATTTCATCAATATTTTCAGCCAGCAACATTGTCAACATCACAACACCAAAGCAGTGAGAGGAAACTTTTTCCGGGTCGGCAACTCCCTCAAGAACATAACCAGTCCTCGGAATTTCTGTTAGAGTTTCAGACGAAACAAGTAATTTTGCGATTTGCTCTGGAGTCATGGAAGCTTCAGGAATAGTTTCAGTTTTTCTAAAGAATCTTTGGCTAACACGGCATAATTTGAGTCAGAATATCCACTTTCATCAAGCAGTATATGCTCCACAACATCAAGTATTTCAGTTTCACCATGAGAATAAAGTGAGTATGCAAGCGATATACAGGCTGATATTCTCTTTTCATTTTTTTGCAAACGAGCAAATTTTTCAAGTTCGGTGTCCCAAACGGAGAGTAACTCGTTATCAATTTTTACCCATTCACTATCTACGCTTTTGAAAATAACCAGACAGTGTGGCTTGTTTTCAAGTTCGAATAAGTCTTCAATCCCGTGGTCTACACAGATAAGCTCTTTGAAACCGTCATCGTCAACATCCCTGATGATCCAGGGTTGAATATGAGCTGGTAAATCCAGAATATTTTCCATGCGGTAATCTATGATGTCGAGCAATCGAATATCTCGGTTGAACGGGGTAAAATCCTGAAGGATTGTGATTGGTGCGTCTATTCTTCCCCCTTCAAAAATTGCACTTCGACTCTCTCCAGTTACTTCAATCCATTCAGAATAAAACTCAATTCCATAGGCTGGTAATATTTTTGAAACCAGTTCTCCAATCTTGTGGAATGTCCAGTAGACTTCCATGTGGACCTGCGAGATATCAGGTGTCATTTCACCGTAGAGCTGGAGGATAAATTGATTATCATTTTTGTCGAAAATAACTCTATGCTCCACTTGGACAAAGTTGTTTCTCTGGTTGTCTTCATGAAAAGAGACAAGTCTCTGTCCAACCGGCTTCGTGTGGTTTGGAGAACCTGGTTTTTCACCGGCAACAATAATTGACGGCACCAGCAGAAGAAGTGCAGAAAGTATAGATACTATTCGTTTCATCACGAATTTGCCAGCTCAAAACTTGGTGTCAGAATTATCACTCTGTTGTGAAATATTTCAATCCATCCATCGGGAATATCGTATATGATTTCTCCCTTTGAGGTTTTTATCTTAATCTTACCACTTGCCAAAACTGCAACCATGTTTGAGTGGTTTGGCAGGATTCCCCAGTAGCCGTCCTCCAAAGGAACAACTATGGAGCTGGCTTTGAAATCCTCCTGCTTAGCCTCAGGTGTTATGATTGTGACTGTGAGTTCTGCCATAAGGGTTAGACGTACTCTTCCTTTTTAACTTCCACTTCTTTTGTGGTGGATTTCTTTTCTTCACCAAGAATTCGTTCTGCTTTTTCTCTGGCTGAGTCAAGATTCCCGACCATGTAGAAGGCATCTTCTGGCATGTCGTCACATTTTCCTTCAATCAATTCCTTGAATCCTTGAACAGTTTCTGCGAGGGGAATCGAGGCTCCCGGTTGACCGGTAAATTGTTCGGCAACGTGCATTGGTTGTGAGAGGAATTTTTGAATTTTTCTTGCTCTGTAAACGAGTTGTCGATCTTCTTCTGAAAGTTCCGACATTCCGAGAATTGCGATGATGTCTTTTAGATTCTCGTAGTGCTGGAGTATCCTCTTGACCTCTTGAGCAACATCATAATGATCTTTGGTGATAATGTTTGGGTCAAGCATTTTTGAGCCTGAGAGTAGTGGACTGGCGGCTGGATATATTCCGAGTTCAACGAGTCCACGGTCCAGTGTAATTGTTGCGTCAAGATGGGTGAAAATATTTGCAGGGGCGGGGTCTGTGTAGTCATCAGCCGGGACAAAGATTGCCTGCACTGATGTGATTGAACCCTTTTTTGTGGAGAGGATTCGTTCCTCAAGTTGTCCAACTTCGGTTGCAAGAGTTGACTGGTATCCAACGGCGGAGGGGATTCGACCAAGCAGGGCTGAAACTTCTGAGCCTGCTTGGACATATCTGAAGATATTGTCGATGAAGAGCAACACATCCTGCCCAAGGTCATCACGGAAATATTCGCACATGGTGAGGGCGGTGAAGGGAACACGCATTCTTACACCTGGTGGTTCGTTCATCTGACCAAAAACGAGAGCGGTTGAATCAATTACTCCGGATTCCTGCATCTCAAGAATCAGGTCATTTCCCTCTCTGGTTCTTTCGCCAACGCCTGCGAAAACTGAGAATCCTTGATGCTCGTAGGCGACATTCCTGATGAGTTCCTGAAGAAGAACAGTTTTTCCAACTCCGGCTCCCCCAAAGAGTCCGATTTTCCCACCCTTTGGGAATGGTGCGAGAAGGTCGATTACCTTTATGCCAGTTTCAAAGACTGTATCGACTGGCTGAACCTTTGAAAATGGTGGTGGGTCGTGGAAAATTGGTCGATATTCTTCTGCGACAACGGGACCTTTTTTGTCGATTGGTTCTCCGAAGACATTAAAAACCCGACTCAACACTCCCTTGCCAACTGGAACATGGATGGTTTTGCCGGTGTCCGTACACATCATGCCTCTTCGCAAGCCCTCGGTTGAACCAAGAGCGATACAACGAACTGTGGTTTCGTTTACGATCTGTGAAACCTCGCAGACAAGTTTTTCAGACAACCTGTCGTCATGGATTTCAACCGCATGGTAGAGCGAGGGAAGTTGCCCGGTTGGAAATTCAAAATCAATGACCGGACCCTCTGCTCGAACGAGTTTTCCTTTTTTTTCTTCCATTTTATGCCGTCTCCTTGAGTGCTTCTGCACTGGAGGTTATCTCTGTGAGTTCTTTGGTGATTGTTGCCTGTCTTGTTCTCTGGTATTTTATTGTTAATTTCTGTGAGAGTTCGTCTGCATTTTCGGTTGCACGATGCATGCTCATTCTTCTCATCGCCTGCTCGGATGCACTTGCTTCCAGTAAAACTTTGTAGACAAACAAGTCGATGTATGTGCTGGTCAGTGAGTCGATAATCTTTGCGGGATCGGGTTTAAAGATGAAGTCTTCAAACCTTTTTTTCTTGCCCTTTGTTATCTTTGCAAGCGGTAGCATCTGCCTGACAACTGATACCTGTTTGAGTACTGACTGAAATTCCATGTATGCAAAGTTTACGGATTGAACTCTGTCTTCGATGTAGAGTTTTTTTACGTCATTTGCAATCATCTTTGCATTCTCAAATGTCACCTTATCAAGAAGTCCTGGATAGCTGAATGCATGCTCTAGACCATTTATCTCAAATTCTTTTTTTGTCTTTTTTGGTTTCGTCCGGATTTCCGATCTCCCACATCCCTGTCAATGCTGTATCTTCATCATCAGGGTTTAGTGTACATTTGGTTTTGACTTCAAAGTCGTCTTCAAATACAACTTTCCCCTTTACCCT